>JAJCYY010000001.1 GCA_029262735.1 Chloroflexota bacterium
CTGTGACGATCCAGGTTGACGGCGGTGAAGAGACGGTAACGCTGGTGCGCGAAATCGCCGTTCACCCCGTTAGCGGCAACCTGCTGCACGTCGATTTCATGCGAGTCAATATCGCCCAGGAGGTCCAGGCGGAAGTTCCTCTCAGACTCATCAATGATGAGGATGCTCCCGGAACTCGAGGCGGGGCCGGCGTTGTGACACAGGGCACGTACGAGATTTCGGTCAATGCCCTGCCGTTCGACATCCCAAGCGAGATTGAAGTGGACTGCTCGGTGCTCATTGACCTGGAGACCGACATTAAGGCAAGCGAACTGACACTACCCAACGGCGTGACCCTGCTTTCAGACGCAGACACCCGTATCGCCTGGATCCAGCCGCCTAGAGTTGTTGAAGAAGTGGCAGCGGTTGAGATTGGTGAAGGTGAAGAAGGCGCAGAGGCTGCAGAGGGCGAGGACGGCGACGAAGCGGCCAGTGAAGATGACGGAGAGTAGTCAGACCCTCTTCTCGTACCACTCGGTTCGAGCCGACCGCTCAAATCCCATCTGTGTGTAGATGTGCACGGCTGCGGTATTGTCTTCGATAACTTCGAGCTGAACGTCGGCCGCGCCGCTTGCAAACAGGTGTTTGATACCGGCGTTTACCAGCGCCCGGCCGATTCCGGCCTTTCTGAATGCTGTCATCACTCCGGTCATCCAAATCTTCCCACTTGTGTGGCCTTCGAACCATTCAAGCGCAGTCCAGATGTAACCGGCCACGTCGCCTTGTGGAGACTCCACGAACAGAACGTGCGCCGGACCGGTGATCGGCAGGTCGAGCCTGGCTTGTATCTCATCCGGTGTATTCTTTGAAAATCCCCAGTGTCCCTCGAACACGGCATTCTGGACTTGAGTGAGAAGCAGTGTCTCTGTCGAGGAGCGCATCTGTCGAAGTGAGAATCCATCGGGAAGAGGGGAGTCTGTCACGTTGGTGGCCTCTTGCCGTTCTAAAGTCAGCTCAAGGTTCGCAGTAACTGGCTTGAAACCTTGACGTTTCAGCAGATCGATCGGCTCCAACGGCACGCCACGAACGGCAATGTGAACCATCGAAACCTCTTCGGTACTGGCGCGGCAGAGGATGAAATCAAGCAACTCACCTGCTTGAGGGATGCAGTCCGTGGTCGACGCAACCGAGGCGACTAATCGGTCGATGTCTTTCTCAGGAAGAGTGAGCGCATAACCGCAGACGGCATTGTCGGCACAAAGTAGCGTCAGATCTCGTTCTGGATCAAGTCGAAGAGTCTCTAGTTCGGTCTGCAGTTCTTCCGGAGACCCGGGCCAGCTCCGAAAGCCGTGGCGGCCCAGGCGGTTCAGCAGATCTGAGAGCTCGGAAAGATGCCGCCATTCAAACCCCACCGTCTTTTTGTTGGGACTTTCTGGCACGCGAACTCCACTATCGTGCGGTTGAGGCGCTGAGTGAATGACTGAAGGCGACTGGCCGGTGAATGGCTCAGGAGTCTAGCAGGCATTCGACACAAGCGAAGAGCGTGGTTTGAAAAGGACATATTACGAAGGTCAGCTGGCCGACCAGCGCTGTTTCGCGGTTTGCACGGAAGGTGAGGTACTGATCTTTGAATCAAGGTCCGAGGCGTCTATCGGCTCACCTGTACTCGTAAAAACTGGAATTACGCCTGCCCAGACGTCCATCGCCAGATCGTCCTCATGGTCATGGGGTGGACCAACTCGAACCTTTGCAGATGCCTCGTCCAGTCCGAGCTTAAGCACGATTGTCTGGGTGAACTCAGCGGTGTTGGGTTGCCGAGCCTCATCCCACCTTCCAGGCAATATGTGGTTGGTCAGAACCTCCATCCCATGCAACTTCTCCTGCACATCGGTCACTTCTTCGGCCACACCAAAGATCACAACAGATCGGTAGTTGATGGAGTGGTTGAACAGCGATCTGGCAACGACGATCCCATCGACCGAGGTAACTGCCGCACTAACCGGAACTCCCCCTTTCATGGTCCGCAACATGTGCGCGCCGGCTGAGCCATGCAGATACATTGTCTCTCCATCCCGTCCGAAGAGAGTCGGAAGTACAACCGGCCCGTGGTCGGCATTGAACCCGACGTGGCAAAGAAAATTGGCGTCAAGAACTTCGTAAATTGTCTCGGCATCGTACTGGCCGCGCTCAGGCAGCCTACGAACCGTTGTGCGCTCTGATTTCACTTACGACACCTCGACTATCTGGTTTGCACTATGTGAATCATTGTGTCTGAAACATGGCCCGGCCATCACAATTGCTTGCTACGGATGAGAACGATCAGACGTGCCGTTTGTCCATGTTTTGATTTTTGGCTATATACTGCAACAGGTGTGCAAGCATTGAAGGCTGTAAGCTGTTTGCTTCGCACAGCACAACGCGTTGAACGGGAGTAGTACCGGAAGCGTTACGCACGAGAGAGCCGGTGGCAGGTGTGAACCGGTGCGTGACGGCGGGAACTCGCCCGGGAGCGGTCTTGCTGAAAGCCGAAAGGGCAAGTAAGCGGGAACGTCTGGCCACGTTACGGCCTAAAGAGCGGCTCACATCCGCCATCCTACCCTGAACGGAAGGACCGGCGGGCGTGAGCAACAAAGGTGGTACCGCGGGAATCCCGTCCTTTGGTTAGGTCGGGATTTTTTGTGTCCGGAAAGTATCGCCAAATTCGAATCGGCGAAAATCAAACGGTCAGGATCAGTGAAATGGTTGCGAAAAGACTGACGGGAGGCCAAATCGTCTGTGAAGCTCTCTTGAATGAGGGTGTAGACGTACTTTTCGGCCTGCCGGGCGGCGCAATCCTGCCCTTTTACGGAGAGCTCTCGAAGTACCCTGACCTGAGGCATGTGCTGGTCAGGCACGAACAGGGTGCGGCTCACGCAGCAGACGGCTACGCGCGATCAACCGGTAAGGTCGGAGTTGCCTGTGCAACATCGGGGCCGGGCGCTACCAACCTGATCACGGGTCTGGCCACGGCGATGATGGACTCTGCACCGGTCGTGGCTATCACTGGCCAGGTCGGGCGCGCCGCTATCGGAACTGATGCTTTCCAGGAAACCGATATCACCGGCGCTACGCTGCCTGTGACCAAGCACAACTACCTCGTAATGCGTGCCCGGGATCTGGGTCCCACGATTCATGAGGCGTTTCACATTGCAAGGACTGGTCGGCCCGGACCCGTTCTCATCGATATCCCGAAGGATGTGTTCCAGGAAGAAGCTGAGTATGACTTCGAGCGGGATCGCGAGATCAACCTGCCAGGCTATCGAGTTCCTACAACTGCACCCGAAAACCAGGTAGAGACAGCCGTTGAGCTGATCAATGCGGCTGAGCGGCCTGTGATCTTGGCCGGTCATGGTGTGATCATCTCACGCGCCTTTGACGAACTGCGGGAACTGGCTGAAAAGGCCGAGATCCCGGTCGTTACGACGCTGCTCGGCATCAGCGGCTTCCCGGAGGACCACCCCTTATTTGTTGGCTTCCCCGGCATGCATGGACTGGCGTACGCGAGCCTGGCACTGGATGAATCGGATCTGATTGTTGCCATCGGCAGCAGGTTCGACGACCGCATTGTTGGCGATCCGAATCGATTTGCAACCGGAGCGAAGAAGATCCAGATCGACATCGACCCGGCAGAAATAAATAAGTCGCTTGTGGCCGATGCACCGGTTATTGGTGATGTTAAGGCTGTGCTGGGCCAGATAACTCCAAAGGTTGCGGCGACGAAGCATGTGGAATGGGTTCGCAGAGTCGAGCATCTGAAAGCTGAGCACCCATCGCTCAAGATTCGAGAAACCGACGAGTTGCTGGGTCAACACGTAATCAAAGCATTGTCTGACGTGACCAAAGGCGATGCGATCATCTGCACAGGTGTCGGCCAACACCAGATGTGGGCTGCACAGCACTATCGTTTCACGAACGCGAACTCGTGGTTTAGCTCGGGTGGACTCGGCACGATGGGTTATGAAGTGCCGTCGGCTATCGGAGCGCAGATGGGCAATCCGGAGAGGCTGGTGTGGTCGATCTGCGGTGATGGCGGGTTCCAGATGACCTCCATGGAGCTGGCGACTGCAGTCGAAAACAAGCTGCCCGTCAAGTACGCCATCCTGAACAATAATCACCTCGGAATGATCACGCAGTGGCAGGGCATGTTCTATGAATCTGACTACCAGGCCGAGACATATTCGGCCAATCCGGATTTCGTAAAACTTGCCGACGCTTACGGCATGAAAGGGATCAGGGTCACAAGCCAGGAACAGCTTGAGGGGGCTATCAGGGAAGCGAACGAGCATCCAGGACCGGTCATCGTAGATTTTGTGATCGAGAAGGTGGACAACGTCTATCCGATGATTCCCGCCGGTCAGAGCGTCCAGGAACTGATTGAGGAGACGCTGTGACCACCTCAAACAACGGGACGAGCGGATTTGCCCAGCGGACGATAATCGCGCTGGTCCAGGACAGGCCGGGCGTCCTGGCCCGAATATCAGGTCTCTTTCGGAGGCGAGGGTTTAACATCGCCAGCCTTGCGGTTGGCCGATCGGAGAATCCCGGTCTCTCAAGAATGACGTTCGTGGTCGAGGGTCCGCCGCACGTTGTACAGCACGTCGCTGCGCAACTCGACCGGCTCGTTGAAGTCGTCGAGGTGCAGGACATCACGGAACAGAACATCGTCTGGCGGGAGCTGGCACTAATCAAAGTCAACGCTCCGTCAGAGAGCCGCAGCGAGATCCTGGAACTCGCAGGCGTGTTCCGAGTAAACGTGATCGACATTGGCGCGAAGTCTCTGACGATGGAGATCACTGGCGGTCGCAACAAGATAAACAGCCTGATCGAGCTCTTGAGGCAATTTGGCATACGTGAGGTAATTCGCACAGGCAGGGTTGCAACACTTCGAGGTGCGCTCATCGAGGGGCAGGAAGAGGGCGCTCACGCATTGGCCGAAAATGTGCAGCACTTCTACACCCCAACTGCCGGTGACTCTGGAAGCGTGTAGTCGGAGCCGGATCAGTAATATCGGTTAAAAAGGCGTCTGAACATCCGTCACCTGGCGGAGATGAGGTGAAATAGAACGAGAATGGCTACCCTTTACTACGACAAAGACATCGACGACTCAATCTTGCGAGATAAGACCATCGCTGTGATCGGCTACGGGTCGCAAGGCCACGCCCATGCGCAAAACCTCAAAGACAGCGGCTTCAACGTCATCGTTGGGCTGTACGAGGGCAGCAGGTCGAAGGCCAAAGCCGAAGCGGACGGTTTCCGGGTTGTTTCAAACGAAGAGGCGGCGAAAGAGGCAGACCTGATCTCTTTTTGTTTGCCGGACACCACCCAGGGGCGCGTCTACAACGAAGAGATTGCACCGAATCTCAGAGAAGGCCAGACCCTTCTGTTCGCACATGGCTTCACGATCTTCTACAAGCAGATCGTCCCGCCCGAAACCGTCAACGTCGTGATGATTGCACCGAAGGCGCCGGGCCACAGGGTGCGTGCGGTCTTTGAACGCGGTCTCGGTGTTCCTTGCCTGATAGCAGTCGACCACGACGCCACGGGCGACGCGTTCGATATCGCGATCGCATACGGCAAGGGAATCGGCGGAGGCCGCGCGGGTATCTTGAAGACGACCTTCAAAGAAGAGACCGAGACAGACCTGTTCGGTGAGCAAGCGGTGCTATGCGGTGGAGTGACATCTCTCGTCAAGGCCGGGTACGAGGTGCTGACGGAGGCCGGATACGAGCCGGAATCGGCCTACTTCGAAGTGCTCCACGAACTCAAGCTTATTGTTGACCTCATCTACCAGGGTGGACTCGGTGGTATGCGGTACTCGGTAAGCGAGACCGCAGAGTACGGCGACTACAGCCGCGGGCCTGTCGTGATTGACGAGCGAGTCAAAGACAACATGCGCAAGGTTCTCAAGCAGATCCAGTCAGGCGAGTTCGCCCGCGAATGGATCGCTGAGAATGACGAAGGCCTGCACAAGTTCAAACAGATGCGTAAGGCCGATGAAGAGCATGACATTGAACGCGTCGGTAAAGAGTTGCGAGACATGATGCCGTGGCTTGAGTCGACGACATAGTTAGTGACTGAGCCGGGCCTGAGCAGGCCCGGCGGTGGCCCGCAAGTGCGGACTACGAAGTACGCCACAGGAGGCGTGAAATGGCCCAGAAGAGCGAAACCGAAGACAAGGTGATCATCTTCGACACGACGCTCCGCGACGGCGAGCAGAGTGCCGGAGCGGGACTGACGGTTGAAGAGAAGCTTCGGATCGCTCACCAGCTAGCATCTCTCGGCGTCGACGTCATCGAAGCCGGATTTGCGGCCAGCTCGCCCGGTGACTTCGAGGCTGTTCGGCGGATAGCCCAGGAAGTTAAGGGGCCGACGATCTGCACGCTGGCGCGCGCAGTCCCCTCGGATATAGATGCCGCAGGTAAAGCGCTCGAAGGCATCGAAAACACCCGGATCCACACGTTCATCTCTTCTTCGGACATCCACCTCATGCACCAGATGAGGAAGGACCGCGAAGCGATCATGGATATGGCCGTGGAGTCGGTGAAGCGGGCGAAGCAGTACACAGACGATGTCGAGTTCTCGCCTATGGACGCCTCTCGGACCGACCCGGTCTACCTGCATGCAATGCTTGAGGCGGTGATCAAGGCGGGAGCGACGACGGTCAACATCCCGGACACCGTCGGCTACGCAACACCGGAAGAGTTTGGCGCGCTGATCAAGGGCATCTTCGAGAACGTACCGAACATCGATCAAGCCGTCGTATCAGTTCATTGCCACAACGACCTCGGTATGGCCGGTGCCAACAGCCTGGCCGCTGTCGAAAACGGAGCGCGCCAGGTGGAGGGCTGCATCAATGGCCTGGGCGAACGCGCCGGAAACGCAGCTCTTGAAGAAGTGATCATGGCGCTCGAGACGAGGCCGGACCACTACAAGGCCGGGACGGGAATTCACACGAAGGAGCTCGGCAACGCCAGCCGTATGATCTCCAATATCTTCGGGTTCCCAGTCCAGTACAACAAGGCAATTGTTGGGCGCAACGCGTTCAGGCATTCGTCCGGAATCCACCAGGACGCTTATCTGAAAGACCACAGCACTTTCGAGATCATGGAGCCAGAAACGGTGGGCTGGCGAGGTGAGGCGCTGGTACTGACGAAGCTCTCGGGCCGCGCCGGGCTGCGGGCCCGACTGGCGGAACTCGGGTACCGATTGAACGATGAGGAACTGACGAACGTTTTCACGCCGTTTAAGGATCTCGCGGACAACAAAGGCGAGGTTGACGATCGCGACCTGCATGCGCTGATGTCCGAGCAGCATCGATTTGCCGACACGGAACGCACATACAAGGTCGGCGATGTTCACGTGGTTTGTGGCAATGACACGGAGCCGGAGGCCGGCGTCACATTGCTCTGCCCCGACGGCGAACACCGTTCGTCAACGCAACACGGAACAGGACCGGTTGATGCCGTTTGCAAAGCAATCGATTCGATCATCGACATGGATGTCGAGTTGACCGAATTTGCTGTTAACGCGGTGACCGAAGGCATCGATGCCCTGGGTGACGTTACGATTCGCGTCGAAAAAGACGGTAACGTCTATTCTGGGCGTGGCGCTGACAGCGACATTGTCGTCGCCTCAGCAAAAGCCTATGTGAACGCTATCAATCGGCTTCTAGTGATTGGCGAGCAGGATGCAGGAGCTGCGGTGACAGCACCGACAGAAACTGTATAGTTTCTCGTCGTTCGTATTCTTTAGTTAGTCGCGCCGACACATGGACTGATTACTGGTTGGAGAAGAGATGCCGAAGACGATGTTCGAAAAAATTTGGGAGCGCCACATCGTGGCGGAACCTGAAGACCAGCCTGCACTGATCTACGTCGACCTGCACCTTGTGCATGAGGTCACATCCCCGCAAGCGTTTGAGGGACTCAGGATCGCGGGGCGTAAAGTCCGGCGACCCGAGCTAACGATCTCGACAGTCGACCATAATCTGCCGACTGACAATACCCGCATGCAGGAGATCAAGGACCCAATAGCGCGGCAGCAGGTAGAGGCTCTACGTAAGAACTGCAAGGAGTTCGACATCACGCTCTATGACGTCGATAGCAAGGCGCAGGGCATCGTCCACGTGATCGGACCGGAACAGGGCTACACGCAGCCGGGCATGACAATCGTTTGTGGTGACTCTCACACGTCAACGCACGGCGCCTTCGGTTCGCTGGCGTTTGGGATTGGGACATCCGAGGTTGAGCACGTCCTGGCAACGCAGACGCTACGACAGCGAAAGCCACACACGATGGAGGTCCGTTACAACGGGGATCTGCCCACCGGTGTGACGGCGAAGGACATGATCCTCGCTACCATTGGTCAGATTGGAACCGCTGGCGGCACTGGCCACGTAATTGAGTACACCGGCGAACCGATTCGCAGTCTCAATATGGAAGGCCGGATGACGATCTGCAATATGAGCATCGAAGGTGGTGCACGTGCAGGGATGATTGCCCCGGACAAGACGACCTTTGACTGGATGAAGGGCCGTAGATTCGTGCCACAGGATGACGCATGGGAAGCTGCTGTGAATGACTGGAAGAGTCTTTCGACGGATGAGGGCGCAGAATACGAGGACCTGGTAGAAATCGACTGCACTAAGTTAGAGCCGTTCGTGACGTGGGGAACAAACCCCGGGCAGGTGATCGGGGTGACAGGACAGGTGCCCGACCCCGGTGAATTCGCCGACGCAGCGGATCAGTCGTCTGCAAACTCGGCGCTTGAATACATGGGACTGAAAGCGAAAACACAGATCGAAGACATTTCGCTGGACCGAGTATTCATCGGCTCTTGCACGAACGCCCGGCTCGAGGATCTGCGAGCGGCAGCAGCGATTGTGAAGGGCCATCGAGTCGCCAGGACGGTGCGGGCCCAGATCATGCCGGGATCTACTCTGACGAAGATGCAGGCTGAGGCAGAAGGCCTGAACGAAATATTCACCGAAGCCGGATTCGAGTGGCGAGAATCAGGTTGCTCCATGTGCCTCGGGATGAACCCGGACATACTGTCCCCCGGCGAACGGTGCGCATCTACATCCAACCGGAACTTTGAAGGACGTCAGGGCAAAGGTGGGCGGACTCACCTGGTGAGCCCGGAGATGGCAGCGGCAGCGGCTGTTGCCGGTCACTTCGTTGACGTGAGGGACTGGGACTTCAACTGATGTCTACCGGCGATGGCGAAGGTCCTGAACAGGACCCACCGGCAGAACGACGGCGTCCAACGCCACCTCCTGGTCGCCGCACGCCTCCGCCCAGGACCCGTTCGGGCGATGCCGGTGATGTCGAGCATCGATCAACAAAGCCGGAGCGTCGAAAGGGTTCGCTGCTCGGCCGAATGATGGGTCGACAGGGTCTCGACGAAGCTCTCCAGGAGCGGTTTAAGCCGTACGAGTACCAGTCGACAAGGCCGTTCCTCAAGTGGCTGCTTCTCTCACTGCTGGTGTTCGTAGCCGCAGCCGCATATGCTCTTTTGTCCGATTTCCAGTTTAGATCGCAGGTAAATGAATGGAGTGACGAAGGTTTTACGGAGATCCCAATTGACAACGAACAGATTAGTTCGGCGTCGATCGTGATCGCTGCGTTGCGATCTTCTGATGAATCTGCAACCCAGATTTGTGCAGCTGAAGAGGAGGCTGTGAACGCCACGCCGACGCCGGACCCGGAGAATCCGAATGCAACACCTAGCCCGCCTCTTGGGTCCAGTGTGCTGAACCAGGCCTGCAGATCGATGGAACGAGTGTTCGAGCATGCGGTTACCGCCGGTATTGACTGCAAAACACCGGAGGATTTCCAGACTGCGGTGTTAGGGGCATCGGGGACACATGCCGGTTGCGACCGGCTGATCTCGCTAAGCAGACGTTACGATTCCCTTGAGACCGCGAGCACCGTCTCTACCGTACTGCTGGTCTTCGCACTGATAGTTGCTGCTTTCCCGTTTTCATCGTTTGCCCACCGGACCAGCAGAAACCTCTTGACGCTCAAATCCAAAGGTCAGAAACACTCGCCTGATGGCGCTGTCATTCGGTTCTTCGTGCCAGTACTGAACATCTACAAGCCGTTGCTCATATTTATTGAACTCTTCAAGGCAAGCGATCCGCAGGTTCCGGACAGCGATCCAACTGCATGGCGTTCCAAAGGACGCTTTTCACCTCTCGTAGTTTTATGGGGCATTGCCTGGGGCGCCGTTGCGGTATTCAATCCGATTACGATTCAGTTCTTCTACAGAAGCAGGGATGACCTTGGAGACGTTTCGTCGGAGATTTTCGGGTCGATCATGGCAGACATTCTGCTGATCTTGCTCGGAGTGTTGGCGATCTTGATGTCCAGGACACTTTCACGCTGGCAGGACGCACGTGCAGCAAGGTATGGCACCGTTACTGTGACCCCGGTTCAGCCTCGAGACTCACTCGAAAAGGCTCTCGAAGAGGGTGCGCAGAGACAGGACGGTTCAAAATCAGATAGCGCGGAAAAAAACTCGAAAAGGAGAAAGAGGTAGATGCAGCCATTCACCAGGTTGACGGGGCTTGTTGCACCACTTGACCGCGTCAATGTAGATACTGATCAGATCATCCCAAAGCAGTTTCTGAAGAGAATCGAGCGGACCGGATTCGGCAAGTACGCTTTCTTTGACTGGAGATACCTTGAAGACGGCGTGGAAAATCCCGATTTCGTGCTGAATCTGCCAAAGTACCGTTCGGCATCAGTCCTGGTCTCAGGCCGCAATTTCGGCTCTGGCTCGTCGAGAGAGCATGCGCCCTGGGCACTGAACGAGATGGGATTCCGTGCCATCATCGCGCCGAGTTTCGCAGACATCTTTCGCAGTAATTGCATGCAGAACGGCATGGTCCCGGTGGTTCTCACCCAGGAGCAGGTCGACACGGTAATGGGCAAGGCATTGCAGAGACCCGGGTACCAGGTGACGGTCGATCTGGAGTCTCAAACCGTTCGCGACGACGATGGATTTGAGGCGACGTTCGAGATCGACCAGTTCCGACGTAACAGTTTGCTCAACGGATTGGACGACATTGGTCTGACGTTGGAACTCCAGGACGAAATCGCGAGTTTTGAAGCGTCGAGATGAGTATGTTGTGGCATTACAACCGCCAGCAACGTTGACGACTACACCTGGCTCTGCACTCCGTCGCTGAGCTAACTCTGATCGACGCTATTTGTACCCCGTACGCAATGGAGCCTGAGGGTAGCCGCGTATGAATGTTGCTGTTAGACTCCGCCATCTCACATTGAGTTTGTACGGCTTGGAATCGGGGCAAGTCTGGCCGTAACTGGCAGCCCGGTTATTCGGTAGTAATTGAGGGGCGCTTTTCACAGTATGGAAGCACGCATCGCAGTTCTCGGTGGTGACGGCATTGGGCCGGAAGTTACGGCAGAGTCGATCAAAGTCATCGACTCCATTGGTCGACGATACGGGCATCGATTTGATTGGGTGCCGGGCATCGTTGGCGGCCGTTCGATAGACAAGTCCGGCATCGCCATTGACAACAACACGTTGAACCTGGTGCTCGGCGCGGATGCCGTACTATTCGGAGCAGTTGGCGGACCGAAATGGGATGATCCTGTGGCGAAAGTGCGGCCAGAGGACGGCATTCTCAAGCTTCGAAAGACTCTTGGACTGTTCGCCAACCTGAGGCCGGTAAAGGTATTTCCACAACTTATCGGTTCCAGTCCACTACGAGAAGAGCGGCTTAAGAACGTAGATTTCATCATTGTCCGCGAGCTGACCGGCGGGCTCTATTTTGGCAAGCCAAAGCGTCGGTGGGAGAACTCCCGCGGGCGGAGGGCCGTGGACACGCTCTCCTACACTGAGAAAGAGATCCAGCGAGTAGTCAGGGTTGGTTTCGAGCTGGCACGAATGAGGAATAAGAAACTCCACTCCCTGGACAAGATGAACGTCATGGAGACGTCCAGGCTGTGGCGGGAGGTCGCAACAGAGGTTGGGCATGAGTATCCGGATGTTGAGTTGATTCACATGCTGGCCGACAACGCGGCGATGCAGATTGTTACTAACCCCTCGATCTTCGATGTGATCGTGACGGAGAATACGTTCGGGGACATCCTTTCGGACGAAGCGGCTGTTATTGGTGGTTCAATGGGCATGCTTCCCTCGGCCAGCCTGGCCAGCGTACCCCGAATGAACGGTCGAAGACGGCGCGGCGGGAAGCCTGCTCTTTACGAGCCGATCCACGGATCAGCCCCGGACATTGCCGGGAGAGGCGTTGCGAACCCACTTGCATCGATACTCAGCGCGGCGATGATGCTCCGCTGGTCGTTCGGAATGCACAAAGAAGCGAAAGCTATGGAAGAAGCCGTCGACGGTTTTCTGGCTGAGGGTTACAGGACCGCTGACATCGCGTCGCCAGATCAGATCCCACTTCAGACGACAAAGGTCGGAGACATGATCGCTGCGCAAGTTGGCGACTGAGATCAGCACAGCGTTCGGGCGATAGTTCGGATCAGCTTCTGTGCTGCGCTTTACAGCACTCTACTCGTCCTGGCGAGAACCCCAGAAAGTTGTCTGCGGAAAGAAGTCACTCCACGCCCAGTCGAACGAACTGACGTACGGCACACGCTGAATCAGTGCGCCGCGCAGGGGTCCTTCAATTGCGACACCGAGCCGTAAATTCCAGGTGCTTCCGGTCTCAGAGTCTGTCACCGCACCTTGCAAATCAACTTCAAAGTTCAGCTTGCCGGTAAATCCTGCTGCGTCTGCCTTCTCACCTTGAGCGGTGCGTAGAAAGACATCGATCTCTCTTGTTTTCCTGTCTGCAAACACGGCAACCGGAAATTCACCGACATGTTCGTTGACCACCCTGGCGTTGACCAACGACCTGTAGTAGAAGCCTTTGGCGTCTTCGGCGATTGACACGCCTATTACAAAAAGATCTTGCGGTAGCTGCGCCGGAAACTCGATTTCCGCTCTCTCATCGACAAGCACGAGCGTATCCGGATTGCGCTCCAGCCACACATTCCACGGGAGCAGGTCGAATGGCACAAGGGTCAGCCGCGTTCCGATCAGGTCACCGCCGATGGCAGCGCCCCACGGCTGCGACCAGACGCTCAGCGATTCATGATCCCACCAGGTCATGGCGTTCATGAATAGCGCGCCCTCGTTACCGAACGTGTGGGGCACACCGCCGATCCTCCGGTCATGCACGAGACCGGTGAAGCAGATTGGTCACCAGGTGATAAGAAGCGGTACGCCTCCCACCTCGTCATTCACCATCTCGCGGAAACGCATGATGCCAACCGGATAGGCACGTGCATCGCCATCAATGTTGAGCCCCATTACGAGTTCGTCGGCAACCAGGCTTTCGCCGACTTCGTCAGGTGTGATGAATTTCGGGTTGTAGACCGGCGTGATGGCGTCTCGAGGAAGACCTCCCAGCATGTTGAATCCAAGATCGCTTTGAATGTCCACCGCGAGGAGATCGGGCTGCGGATTCAGCTCTTTGAAGATGTCAATCTCAAATGGAATACTGCCAGGGATCTCAGACTCGGACGAAGGAGCGGGCTCTGTATGGATGGTTGGCACCGTGACGTCGCTGGTTGAGCCACAGGCCGTGGCGACGATAACTGTCATCCCGATAGCAACGAGCAATGCTCGACGCGGATGCGTCGAAATATTGGTTCCTGGAATGGCCATACGTGTGAATTGGATGAATGACCGACGGGCAAGATTCTATTGACCATGCACCCTGCGACTCAGCGTTCCGGTCACACATTTCAGATCAAGCCGTGGTGAGCAGTGCGAGGAGATCATCAACAGGCATCTGGTTGAAACGCTCTGAATCAGAAATCAGCTCGATCACTCGATCTGCCTGTTGGTCAACAAACCGGGTACGAACGTTCGACTCGAACTTTGCCAGCAGCAGTGGGACACCTTCGTTTCGCCTGCGCCGGTGCCCAATCGGATACTCAACCTCGATCTTCTCTGTCGAGGTTCCGTCGGTGAACTCGACCTGCACCGCGTTCCCAATTGAGCGCTTGTCCGAATCGAGGTATTCCCGCGTGTATCGAGGATCCTCGACAACGATCATCTTTAAGCGCAACTCATCAATACGGGGGTCGTTCGCGGTATCGTCTTCGTAGTCAGCGGCGGTCAATTCGCCCTTGAGAAGTCCTATCGCTGTCATGTACTGAATGCAGTGGTCGCGGTCGGCTGGATTGGTAAGCGGACCGGTTTTGTCGATGATGCGCATAGCGGGTTCCTGGGTCGTGATCGTCACGCGCCTGATCTCATCGATCCTGTTAGCCACCTGCGGATGCAAGCAGATCGCAGCCTCCACCGCCGTCTGGGCATGGAACTCGGCCGGAAAGGAGATCTTGAACAGGATGTTCTCCATGACATAGGAGCCGAGCGGTTGGGCGAGGGTGACGCTTTCCCCTTTGAACCATGTATCGTGGAATCCCCACGAAGGTGCTGTTAACGCACTTGAGTATCCCATTTCACCCCGGACGGCCATTTGCGCCAGTTGGACTGCCCGGGCGCATGCGTCGCCGGCTGCCCAGGATTTTCTCGATCCGGTGTTCGGCGCATGGCGATAGGTCCGAAGTGTCGCGTCGAGCCAGGCATTGGATACGGCATTCCCAACCTGCTCGCTCGTGGCTCCCAGCATCGTGGATATGACTGCGGTGGACGCCACTTTCACAAGTAGAACATGGTCGATTCCAACCCTGTTAAAGCTGTTCTCTAGCGCCAGGACACCCTGTATCTCGTACGCCTTGATCCCTGCCGCAAGGACATCCTGAACTGTCAGTGGAGGCGAGCTCTGTGCCCGTCTCACCCTGCTCATGTGGTCAGCCACTGCCAGGATGGCGCCGTAGTTGTCGGACGGGTGGCCCCATTCGGCGGCAAGCCACGTGTCATTGAAGTCCAGCCAACGGATGCATGCTCCGATGTCGAAGGCGGCTTTGACAGGATCAAGCACGAACTCCGTGCCTGGAACACGCGATCCGTTCGGTACGACTGTGCCTTCGACGTAAGGGCCAAGCAGCCTGGTGCAAGCCGGGTAGTTAAGCGCAAGTAGTGCGCAGCCAATCGAGTCAACAAGCGTGTGCCCAGCCGTAACGAGCGCGTCCTCACCAATCTCCAGCGGTTTCGTGACGTACTCGGTGATCGACTCGATTACTTCATCGAACGGCATAGGGGCCAAGCTTTCAGTTGCGATGCTTTCCGATGCCGGGAGCATTCCCGTCTCGCCCCGGTTTCAGACTATCGCTCGCTCAATTGGACGTAGTCCCGCGGTTCCGGGCCTGTGTACTCGGCAAGCGGCCTGATCAGCCGGTTGTCGCTCCGTTGCTCGATCACGTGTGCCGCCCAACCGGAGGTACGTGAAATCACGAAGACAGGTGTAAACATCTGTGTTGGAATCCCGCAAAGGTGATAAGCAGTGGCAGCGAAGAAGTCCAGGTTGGTGTGCATCCCCTTTTCGCGCATCATCACCTGCTCGACCCGTTCAAAGATATCGTACAGATCCGTATTTCCAGATTCCTCCGCCATGCGCTGTGCCCAGCTCTTGACGATGGCCGAACGTGGATCACCGTTCTTGTAGACGCGGTGCCCGAAGCCCATTATCAGGCGCTTCGCCGCCAGCATCTGCAAGATGCCCTTCTCGGCGACCGCTGGTGAATCGAACTGAGAGACCAGCTCCATCGCCGCCTCGTTAGCGCCTCCGTGAAGAGGACCGCGGAGCGCACCAATTGCTGCAGCTACCGCCGAATAGATGTCGGCAAGCGTGCTTGTGACGACTCGTGCTGCAAATGTTGAAGCGTTGAACTCGTGTTCGGCATAGAGGATCAGACTCACGTCCAGTGCACGCTTTTTCAACGGCTCCGGCTCAGCATCGGTCAGCAACCGCAGAAAGTGTCCAGCGATGGTGTCTTCACCAGTGTTTGTTTCGATTCTTTCGCCGCGGTTCTTAAAACGGTACCAGTAGAGAAGCATCGATCCAAACGAAGCAATCAGGCGGTCTGCGATGGCAGCCTGAGTTCGGCCACCTTCGCCGTCCGATTCGAGGCTGCCAAGCACGGAGCAGCCGGTCCGGAGAACGTCCATCGGGTGTGCGGTGGCAGGTAGCTGCTCAAGTACGGTTTTCAGCTCCGACGGAGGTTCCTGCATTTCCGTCAGGCGTTTCTTGTAAGCAGTGAGCTGTTCTTCGTTGGGAAGCTGGTTGTAGATGAGCAGGTATGCGACTTCTTCAAACGTAGAGTGTTCTGCGAGGTCTTCGATCCTGTATCCGCGGTATGTCAGGCCGGCTCCAGCTTTGCCAACCGTTGCGATTGCGGTACGGCCAGCAATCAATCCTTCAAGTCCAGCGGTAGTCATCACGCTTGCTCCTGTTCAGGATTGCCAAACATTCCATCGAGTTTCTTCTCATAACTGTAGTAGTCGAGGTATTCGTACAGTTCATCGCGGGTCTGCATCTGGTCAACCACCGCGCTCTGTGAGCCTTCCCGCCTGATCTCCTTCAGCACCCGTTCAGCGGCCTGGTTCATGGCTCTGAATGCTGACAAGGGATAGAGCGCAATGTCAACTCCTGCACTTTTCAGCTGGTCCCGCGAAAGCATCGGTGTCTTGCCAAACTCGGTCAAATTCGCCAGCACCGGAATCCCGGTTGCCTGTCTGAAACGAGTGTAATCGGCAGGCCTGGTCACCGCCTCGGCGAAAATCATGTCGGCTCCTGCTTCGCGGTATGACACAGCACGTTCAATCGCGGCATCGACGCCTTCCGATGCGACTGCGTCTGTCCGCGCCATGACGACGAACTCAGGATAAGGCTTCGCGTCCACGGCCGCTTTTAGCCGGTCGCACATTTCAGCGGTCGTCACAATCTGCTTCCCGGGCCTGTGTCCGCAACGTTTCGCCTGAACTTGATCTTCAATTTGAACACCTGCTGCACCGGCTCTGGTGATCTCAGAAATGGTCCGAGCGATCATGAACGCCGTGCCCCATCCGGTGTCAGCATCGACAAGGAGGGGAAGATCGCACGCAGATGTGATGCGCCGCACGTCCTCGACGACGTTGTCCAGTGTCGTTATGCCGAGGTCAGGCAGTCCGTACGAAGAAGTTGCAACACCGCTGCCGGAGAGATAGATGGCTCTGAATCCGGTGGCTTTTGCCATGACCGCGGTATAAGCATTCACGGCACCGATCAGCTGAAGGGGTTTCTCTTCGGCCATCGCCCGTCTGAATAGCACACCAGGTAGTTCAATCATGTTCAATAGTGGTCAGGCGAAGCAGTGTTCGAATTGTGGACGCATGTCCGCAGAAGTGTACATCTGCACAGTTATCGGGTGACGGCGTCCCAGAAAACAACGGGCGCCACCAATAGCAGGACGACGCCGACCACCAAACGCAGTTTTGCCGGTTCGACACGGCCAGTCATCTTCGAACCGATAAACATCCCGACCGCGGCTGTTCCACCCACAACGGCGATTAGAGTCCAGTCATTTCGCCCACTGATCAGGTGACCGGCAAATCCAGAAATACTGACCAGTACCGTGATTATCAGGTTGGTCCCCGCGGCCAGGCCCGGGTCCATCTTCAGCACCTGGACAAGTGCCGGCATACGAAGCACTCCCAGCGCCACTCCGATGGCTCCCCCGACAACGCCGATCACAGCGCCAACGGTGCCTTCCCGTATCACCGTCTTCTTTGAAAGCGTCCCGTCATAGGTGGCCAGCAGAGCTCGTTCGGACTTCTCCACTTTGAGTTCATTGTACGCCTGGACGATCAGACTGATCGAGGACCAGACGAGAAAGAAAGAAACAGCGGCTAGAAGAAGCCAAATGGGCGCCACATCCGCATACAGTCCACCGATGAGCGATCCAATGAATGCTGGCACGCCGAGAACGATAACCACTCGGAATGCCACTCGATTTTCGAGAATTGCGGGCCAAGAACCGGCAATCGAACTGACAGCGCTGACAAATAGGTTTGCACCTGCAGCGACCAACGGATCGACCCCGAAAAGGGTCATTGCAGGCAGGCGGATGACGCCCAGGGCGATGCCGACAAGGCCTCCGATGAGACCGATCGCCAGCGAAATAATTCCCAGTCCGATCAGCGTAAGGCCCGATATATCGTCGACCCCTGAATCGGAAACAGCAAGAACTGCGAGCCCCGTGCTTTCGATCATGCCCGGTACACTCCCAGCTCATGATCGTTCCCCTGCCTCCGGGCAGGGCTGCTCAAGGAAGTTGATCTCGGTTGCCTTACCGGGGCACGCGGTGATCTTGCACTCCCTTGAGCGCGCGTACAGGTACAGGAGCACTCGTCAAGATTTGTTTCTTCAGGACGCAAGAGTGAACCAACAGTTCCTGGATTGATCTGAAACGCCATGAGCTCTGCCGCTGTCCACACTATCAAGCGCCTGTTCTTAATTAGCCAGCAGACCAAGCTCTTCGAGCTGCATGTCGATCTCTTTAAGTTGAAGATCGTCTGGTCGCAGTGACGGATGGCGAGCATGGGCTGAACCGACTTCAAAAATGCCCCGCCGGACCATGATGTGCTTGTATATCCAGTTCGCCAGGCCCTGTCCTTGCGCCAGCGTGCGGACAATGTAGGCGTAGCGTGAGAACTCCCGGGCAGCGCCTGCCTGATCGCCAGATTGCCACAGGTCCCAGACTCGGACGAATACGTCCGGCAATGTGGAGCCAGGCATGGTTCCGACCGAACCTCGACTGAACTCCTCCAGCATGAACGCCCCACCCGCGCCGCCGAACAGGATCAGACCTGTCCCTTCTGAGAGTCTTTTTGTCTCAGCCATGCGCGGCACGGTCGGCGGCGTTTCTACCTTGATGTAGCAGAGATTTTCGTGCCGTTTTGCACATGCCGCGGCCATGGCGGGAGCGACGGTTGCAGACCCCTGGTCCTGGAGAAAGATCGGGATGTTTACAGCCTTAGCGATACGTTCGAAGTAGTCGACGTTCTCCTCGACCACAGTTGGGGTGAACGAGGTCGGTCGAATCATCAGGGCGTCGGCACCAAGCTCCTCAGCCTGCCTGGAGTAGTGAATCGCCACATCGGTGCCTTCGGCTCCTGTATTCATCACCACCTTGACACGTCCTGCCGCCTGGTCGACTACGGCCCGCAAGACGTCGTCTCGTTCTGCCTCGGTCAGCTTGTATACCTCACTGGCAACCGCGATTCCGACACCGTGTACACCGTTCTCGACCAGCCACTCGATCTGCCGTTTGAGGTCCTCCATAACGATTCGACCCTGTGAGTCGAACGGCATAGAGATGATCGGATAGACACCAGTCATTGTGCGATCTGGCAAGGCGGTTCTCCTTTTGGTGGGAATGAGAGTACGTTCGGGCTACAGCAGGGTCGGAACAATTGCCACAAGGACTCCGGCAACGGTAGCGGTGCCGATCACTCCTGCCACGTTCGGACCCATTGCATGCATGAGCAGGAAGTTCTGCGGATCTTCTTCTCGCCCCATGTCTTGTACAACCCTCGCCGCCATCGGAACGGCAGAAACCCCGGCAGCGCCGATCATAGGATTAATCGGCGTCTTTGTCACAAGATTCATCAACTTGGCAAGCATGATGCCCGCAACGGTTGCTGTCATGAACGCGAACAGGCCCAGGAAGAAGACGGCCAACGTTTCAGGCTGCAAGAAGACACTGCCCGGCATAGTGGCGCCGACGGCAAGACCGAGCAGCACGATCACAATGTTCATCAGGTTGTCAACACCTGACACCAGGCGCGGGACGACACCTGACTCCCTCATCAGGTTGCCAAGCATCAACATACCGACCAGTCCAATGGCATCGGGCGCGATGACCCCAACGGCGATTATCGTGACGATGGGGAACATGATCTTCGTGCGCTTCGAAACAGGCCGGGCCGAGTAGGCCATTCGAATGCGGCGCTCTTTTTGAGTTGTGAAGAAGCGGATAATGGGAGGTTGAATAATTGGGACGAGCGCCATGTACGAATACGCGGCAACGGCAGTGGCCCCGACGATGCTAACTGCGGTCGGACTGATGAGGTCCTGCGCAATCTGGTTCATCCGAGTTCCGATGAAAATAGTTGTCGGACCGTCAGCACCGCCAATGATCCCAATCGCAGCTGCGTCTGTGAGATCGAAGTCGAACACATCGAGCATTCCCAGCAGTATTGCTCCGAGCAGGGCGACGAACACGCCGGCCTGTGCACCTGCGCCGAGTAGCAGAGTTTTCGGGTTGGAAAGCATCGGCTCAAAGTCAACGGCTGCGCCCAGCCCGAGGAAGATCAAAAGCGGGAGCAGATCCGTGTTGAGACCGGTGTCCTGAAGCAACTTCAGGAACCCGACAGGAGCACCGTCGCCGCCCTCACTGATCAGCACGCCCAGTGGCATGTTGGAGAGCAGAATCCCCATTGCGATTGGGATGAGAAGCAGCGGCTCCTTCTTACGTGCGATTCCGACGTAGAAAAGCGCTGCAGATATGGCCCACATCGCGATGATCCTTGGATCATCGCCTATGGCGGTGAAACCTTTCCAAACCTCGCTGAGCCCGGTGCCGTCATCCATCAGATTGTTTGTCCGGTCTAACTCGGTGCACGAGGAGCAAGAGTGCCCCGTCAGGCAACGAATAACTCACTGTGTTTCGATCTCAACCAATGTCTGCCCATGATGAACCGAGTCACCCTCAGCAACCAGTACAGCCGTGACCGCACCGTCTTTCACTGCCGAGATGGTGTTTTCCATCTTCATCGACTCCATCACAAGGATGGCCTGACCCGTTGTCACTGTCTGGCCTACTGAAACGCTGACGCTTATGATTCGTCCTGGCATGAGTGCCCGAATTGAGCCATCTCCGCCTGACGCAGGAACAGCAGGTCTTGGAGCGCTTGCAGGGGCAGCCCGAGGTGGTCTGGCGACCGGAGACTTCGGTGTCGCAGCCGTCGGCGCCTGGTCAGGCAGATCGATCTGGAACTCTTCACCATTGACGGTGACGGTCACCGGACTCGAAGCAACGTCGCCAACGACGACCTCGTACTCCTTGCCCTTGATGGTGATTTTGTAAGTTTTCATCAGCTTTTCCGAATCCTGCCCGCCAACCCTGGCATTCGGCCTGACATTTCGCGTGAGCGCCCTGCGGTTAGCCAGCTGTTTGCCGCGGGTGACATGGAACTGGAAGAGGAGGGCGCTGATCTATCGCCAGTCTGTGAATCAGCAAGCGCTAGCGCCAGGCCAATCACCGCAGCGGTCTCAGCATCGTCAGGGGCGGATATTGCGGCGGTTGTTTGAGCAACTGCTGCGATAGGCGCTGTCTGACCAGAGCCAGATTCGATTGCATCAGCCGTGGCCACCGCCGGAAGGCGCGCATCGACCCGATCAAAGACCTTGATAATGATGGCAAGCAGAGTCAACACGGAAAACACGACGCCCATGCCGATCAGGCTTAGCCACAGCCCGTCTTTCAGCAGTTCTTCATCAAACGTGGCGTCGTCCCCTGTCACACGACGGCCACGGAACCAGTTCGCAATGCCGTGGCCGCACGTTCGTTCTTTTCAGGCCGAGATTATAACAGTGAGCGCAGGTTCGAATTCAGGAGCTTTTCTATATGGCGAACACCAGCAGCGGTTACCGTCAAACTATCTCCTGCACACGGACGGTCGAATTGACGCCACCGAGTTCGATCGTCGCAAGCGTGCCCTGGGGTTCGGAGAGACCGCTATCACGAAATGAAATCGCCACATCTTCACGTATCCCAGCTATTGAGATCGGAAAGTACACAGAGCGTAGATCTCTACTCAAATCTGCGCTGATGATCGATTCTGTACGTTCTCGAAGGAGTCTCTGCGCGTCCGAGACTCCGATCTCCTCGAACCGGATGACGGAACCTGGTAAAGCCTGTGCGAGTAGTGGAAGATCGACCGTTGCCACAACACCGATCTTCGCGTAGCCACCTGTCGTCTGGCGATCGGCGAGCAGGACGATTGGTTTCCCATCACCGGGAACCTGGATTGCCCCGAAGACGACGGCGTCGGACACGATATCGTAGCGACCGTCCGTCGCTTCGATCACCGGGCCATCGAGCCGTAATCCCTGCCGGTCTGAACTCTCAGTGACCGTGTAAGACGAGTTGTAAAAACTTTCCACTCCGGCTGAAGTAAATACCGTCTCTTGCGGACCGGCAATCACCCGGACTGTCAACTCATCTCGGTGCTGCAGCCTGAGCTCATCTGGAAATCTTGCGCCTGGATACGAGTCACCCGTTCCATCTCCCAATGGCAGCTCATCTCCCTGAGCTAGCGGTCCGCCCGAGAGGCCGCCAAGACCTGAGGCAACGTGTGTCGATCGCGACCCAAGAACAGCTGTGGTCGATACTCCGCCATCGACCGCAACGTACGATCTTAGTCCCGTCACTGGAGCTTCCAGCCGCAACACTGAACCAGCTGGTGCCAGAAAAGACTCCCACATGGAGATCGTTGTGCCGTCGAGGGATGGCTGTAGATCGCCACCCGTCACGGCTACTATCACGTCGTGGTTGAACATGAATTCAGCGCCGCCAAATGTGACCTCAATGGCAGCCTCGTCAGCACCGTTATCTACCAGCAGGTTTCCAATCAGCAACGCTTCAGGATCGACTGCACCGCTAACCGATACTCCATACCGTTGGAATCCATCCCGTCCTGAATCCTGGACTAACGACAAGGCTCCGGGATTGCGGATGGTGATGTTCCTGGTCACCCGACCAACTCCGCACTCTTGATCTGAAACTCCCCGGACTCGACCTCACGCTCAATTTCTGCAAATTCTTTGCTCTCTACCGGCACGAACCTCACAAAGTGGCCGGGCTGCAGGACGGACGGCGGACTCTTCGTATGATCGAACAGGCGGATCGGGGTGCGGCCGATGATCCTCCAGCCACCCGGCGATGCAGTGGGATATACACCGGTCTGAGATTCGGCAATGCCGACTGATCCTGCCGGTACCCGAGTTCTTGGTGTGGACAAGCGCGGACAGGCAATCTGGCTATCCATGCCCCCTAGGTATGGAAATCCCGGTGAGAATCCGATCATATAGACACGATAAGCCGTGCCCGAATGGATCCGGATCACCTCAGCGGCGGATACCTGGTTGTGGTCTGCAACCGCTTCCAGATCGGGTCCATACTCACCACCATAGGTCGTTGGAAGTTCGTAGACGACTCGTGCTCGCTTAGGGTCGGCGCTGTCGGGCACACCCTCATTTGCCACGATTCGGCCTCTCAACTCCGCGGCTACGGTGTCAAAATCGTGGCGTAGCGCGTCGTATCGGATCAAGAGAGACCGATAGGTCGGAACCAGCTCCTGCATCCACTCCGGTGGCTTCTCAGAAAGAGCATCTGCCAGGGCATAGACCTGATCGTTGACCAGGTCATCGATCTCCGCGCCGAACTCGACATTAATCGCTTGATCGCCTGCCGGGACGATAGTCGGGAGGTCTGTGCTTACTGAATCCAGAGTCAAGAAAAAAGCCTCGTCGAAACGTCACACGAGTTCAGACATTCGCTTGATCTCAACTCCAGCGGCCTCCAGTTCGGATCGAACTGCGCCTGCCAGTTCAACGGCCCCGGCCGTATCGCCGTGAAGGCATATTGAGTCCGCACTGAAATCAATCTCCGTGCCGTCTGCTGCAACGACGCGGCCCTCGGTCGCCAGCTTCTTCGAGCGTTCGACGACTTCAGCTTCGTCGTGGACCACCGCTCCGGCCTGTGAACGTGGCACGAGTGTTCCTTCGCTCGTCACAGCACGGTCGGCGTAGCATTCACGCGCCACACGAACGCCTTCGGAGCGGGCAACCCGCTCCCAGGGAGATCCTGCGAGTACGACATGGATAATATCCGGGTCAATCGACTTCACCGCGCTCACGATGGCCTTAGCCACAGGTTCATCGTGCACCGCCCTGTTATACAGCGCACCGTGCGGTTTCACATGCTGAAGGCGATGATCTGATGTGAACGCGGCCAGAGCGCCAACCTGGTACTTGACGATATTGTGGATCTCTTGCGGAGTGAGAGCCATCTCCCGACGTCCGAATCCGGACAGGTCCGGGTAGGCGGGGTGAGCGCCAATTCCGACTCCGTGCTTTTCAGCAAGTGCAACTGTTCTGGCCATCCAGTCCGGATCACCGGCATGGAATCCCGTCGCAATATTGGCCGACGTGATGAAATTGACGATCTCTTCATCAAGTCCCAGTTTGTAACCGGCAAACGACTCACCGATATCCGCATTGAAGTCGATCACACCGTTCATGGTCGGTCACTCAGCTCCTGATCATTTGCGGGTGATGAGCCCACAACGTGAAATTTCGTGTGGCAATCACAGAGTAGCCAGTTGTCTCAGACACTAGCATAAGCCAACAATGAGCTTCGACGCGATCACATTCTGCGGAGAATGCTGAATCTGAGTATGGATAGCGTTTATGACCACTCGAAATTTATTCGACAGGCTGCCTCCAGAGTTTGTGGAGGGAATACGCGCACTCGAAGCCGATTACTTGAAGTCAGACGACCCGTTGCTACAGTCAGGATTTGACGGGGGAGCGACACGCTGGAAAGAAGAGCGTGGGCCGATTCTTGAAGCGATTGACCGTGACGGCACCTTCATGGACGTCGGGTGCGCAAACGGATACCTGCTTGAAACAGTGTCTGCCTGGGCAACCCTTGAAAAGCGCTGGCACCTTGAGCCGTACGGGATCGACATTAATCCCGGATTGGTCGTCGAAGCTATGAGACGCTGGTCCGGAGTCGCCGATCACTTTTGGATCGCAGACGCATGGGAGTTCGCGCCTCCCTTGAAGTTTGATTTCGTATATTCAACGGTTGATTGTGTACCGGAGAAATTTCTACCGTCGTACGTTGCGCGGCTGCTCGATCGCTTCGTGAAACCAGGTGGCAGGTTGATAGTTGGACACTACGGGAGTAAGGCCAAACGCGTTGATCCGATGGATGTTGGAGCGATTCTCGACGACTATGGCTTTCCGGTCGCCGGGACAACGCGGGGCGGCAAGATGAGAGGTCACGACGGTCCCGTTACGAGATTTGCATGGCTGGCGAACTGAGTTTGCGCTCCCGTCGGTGGGCCGATCGTGCTCAGAAACCGAGCTTTTGCTCTCGCATGCTGACGAAGCGCCCCTGCCCGATCACAATGTGGTCAACAACCTCTATGTCGAGTAGGCGGCCTGCCTCAACCAGTTGTCCGGTCAGGCGTACATCTTCAGGACTGGGAGTCGGATCTCCTGACGGGTGATTGTGTACCACCATCACCGCCGGAAGGTTGCGCCGGACTGCAGAGGCAAACACTTCAGCGGGTCTCACCAGTGCAGCGTTCACACTGCCAACGTAGAGATCATCTGTCGCCACGATCTGATTCTTCGTGTTCAACAGCACAATCCGCATGTGCTCGCGGTCGAACGCTGACATCTCGGGCATATAGAGGCTCGCAACATCAGCAGGTGAGCCGATTCGCGGAGATTCATCCGGCTCAAGTGCCGCAACTCTTCTGCCAAGTTCTATCCCGGCGAGTAGCTGGCAGGCTTTTGCATTCGAAATACCTTTCATCAGACACAGATCATCGAAGTTCGAACGAGAGAGCCCCTGCAGTCCGCCAACTGTGGCCAGTAACCGAGTTGCCATGGCTATCACGTTCTCACCCTCAAGCCCGGTCCGCAACAGAATCGCCATCAACTCGGGATTGGACAGGTTCCCGGCACCACGGTTGCGAAGCCTTTCACGTGGCCGTTCTTCCGTTGGAAAATCACGTATTGCCGGGCCGGACGGGCCCGTTGCCAGGATAGCGCTCGGCAGTGTTGCGACCATTGCTCCGCCTCGGTAACTGAGTTGACTGGAGCGGAGCTTACCAACGATGGCGTGTCAACTCGAAACGACGCGTCACAAGCCGGAAGTCGCCCTGGAAGCGAAGCCGGTGTGTGCCGTCCGTGATGAACACACGCGCCGGTTCCCATCGTTCTCGTATCGCCTCTGGCTTTGGCCGCGTGACAAACACAATTAGCCCAGTGGTCAGCCCGTTGCTTGCGCAGCCTGCAACATGGCTCGAGCATATCCCGTTGTGAAGGCGAAACCGCTGTACCGCTTCGACGAGATGCCATCGAACGGATGATCCCGATCGGCGTCGATCAGCGGTGGGTGCTCCGGATACACCAATCGCGGGTACCCCTGGCGAACAAGCTCGTTCATCACGGCAAACATGTCCACTTCACCTTCATCCAGGTACACCTCTGTGTACTTCTGGCCTGGGATCTCAGTGATCACATTCCGAAAATGCATGTGGTTGATCTGGTCACGTTCGCCAAAGTAACGGCAGACCTCGACGGGATCTCCGCCGAGCTCGCGCGTTACGCCGCAGTCGAATGTGATGCCATTGTGTGGACTCGGCACGATATCAGCCAGCCTCTTCCAGCCCTCGATGCTGCCCATGATCTGCTCGGATCCGCGGCTGATCGGAGCCGGGGGATCGTTCGGGTGTAGAGCAAGCCGCACACCTGCCTCCTCGGCGACCGGCACGACAGCTTTGATAAAGTAGGTGACGTTCTCCCACATCTCGTCCATAGAGTGAGCGCCTTCCTCCGGCAACGGCGGGAGGTCTCTGATTCGCTCGTAGTCGAACGCGGTATAGGCAGAGCCGCCTCTGCCAGGCGCTTCGTAGTAGCCCTCGACAATTCGGTGGGCGTAGAAGTTGTACTCCATAACCGGCAGGCCAAGCGTGCCGGCCACTCTGATGGACTGGATCACCTTTTCGATATCTTCATCACGGCCCTGCCGGTTGTAAATAGCGTTTGGGAAGCCGGAAAACATCTGGTTGAACAGACTCAGACCATGCGTGGCCAGCCGGTCCATCTTTGCCTTGAGGGCACTCTCGGTCCAGGGAAGATCGCCGTCAGACATGGAGACATATGTGACACCCAGTTGCCTGACGCGGCGCATCGTGGCCTCTTCCAGGTTGTCGAGAAACAGGGTGATCTTGGGGCCGTCGGGGGTGTCTGTCATGTGGAGTTCTCGTCACAGATTGCTGGTCAGATTCGGGTAGTTCACAGAAAAGCCTAAGGTAGCACCGCCGTCTGTGATCGACATTCGCGAGCAAAGATCCGTCCGGGTCCGGTGATGTTCGAATCTCGCTCGCCTGCTGAAATTGAACAATCGAGTCTCACCGAGACAACTGGGCAGAGTCGGTCTCTATGCACACACCACGGCCGCATCGTGCTCGGCTAGCTTGAGCAGCATCGTGAACGGGTAGATTCCGGTTTCGTGGCCGTCTGACCACAGAAACTGGAGCGCGTACTTTCCGACTCGAATGTAGTCGACGGCGATGATGTCTTCCGGCACTGAAGTTACGTTGAGCAGCTTTCGGCCGGTCATCTCCTCAATGCATGAGGCGCAGGCGCATTGAAGCCTGAGATAGCGATATGGAAATGAACAGGTCCGGCCGTCAGACCAGGTCACCTGCACAGCTTCTCCTGTGAACACAACATCATCGGCTATGGTTGTCGCCAATTGGCCTGCCATCCTTAGAATTTGCAATTCAAGATATCTAATTCTGAAGCATGTCAGGGTAGGTGTCACTCCGACACCGGTCCTGTCCTGAATTGGCGTTTGATGAAGCCCGGCGCGTGGCGACAAACAGCAAACTCGGATACTCTTTCGCCTGAATGAGAGAATATCGTCTGCGCAATAAGCGTTTTCAGGAGCACGAGATGGCCGAGGACACGATCAGAGTCGGATTTGTCGGTGCGGGCGCCAATACGGCGCGTAGACATATACCCGGCTTGCGAGAGCAGCCGGGAGTGGAACTCGCAGGGGTTGCGAATCGGTCACTAGCCTCCAGTCAGCGAGTCTGCGACGAATATGAGATTGCGAAAGCGTACGAAGACTGGGTCGACCTGATCGACGATGACGATATCGACGCGATCAGCATTGGCACATGGCCTTACATGCACCGGACGCTGACGCTCGCCGCGCTTGACGCCGGAAAGCATGTGCTCTGTGAAGCGCGTATGGCGATGGACGCGTCGGAAGCACATGAGATGCTTGATGCGTCGAGGGCAAACCCTGACCTGGTGACACAGATCGTGCCATCACCTCAGATCATGCCAATAGAGCGTCATCTAATCGATCTGATTACCGAGGGTTATGTTGGAGATGTGCTCCACGTCGATGCACGGGTGTTCACCGACAGGAACTGGCCGGACACGGACGCTCCGGTCCACTGGCGACACGACCGGGATCTGTCCGGTAATAACGCTATGACGATGGGCATCTGGTACGAACTGTTGATGCGCCTGGTTGGCCGGGCCTCGTCGGTTCAAGCACAGGCGCAGACGATAGTGAAGCACCGCAAGAGCGCCGACGGACTTCGTACAGAGATGACAATCCCCGATCAACTGGACGTACTGTGGTCACTCGCGGGTGGTGGCACTGTGAACATGTCCGTTTCGACGACACTCGGCTCGTTCCAGCCGCCGTTCGACCTCTGGGTTTTCGGCGACAAGGGAACACTGCACATCGACGCGCCTGACTTCTCGCAAACTGGCCTGAGCGACCTGAGGATCACCGGCGGCAAGCGCGGTGATTCTGAGATGAGCGTGATTGAGGTGCCGCCTGAAAAGGTCGGAGCCTGGCGAGTCGAGGAGGAGTTCGTCAACGCGATTCGTGGCGTTGAGCCTGTGACCCGGACAAACTTCGCCGACGGCGTGAAGTACATGGAGTTCACGGACGCGGTTCAAGAATCCTGGCAATCCGGTTCCCGGGTCAACCTGCCTCTTTAATCAATTCGCGGACGCGTTTACCTGAGAGATCGTCCGAGTGCGCACGCCGCGGCTTTGGAAAAGCCGAAGACGTAACCAAGAATTCGCCTGACAACTGGCAAGGCTCCTGCATCGGTGCCGTCCGCTGGAACCGTCGCCACACTTTTTTGAGAATCTGAACGATGCTCCAACCAGGAGCTCCTTTCGGGCGGGTAGATTTCGGCCCAGCCTTCTCTTTGATGCACTCGCCCATCCGGGCACTGTAAGTATCTAAAGCCTGTCGAAGGCCGCGACAACCCCTGGCTCCTGCTCGAGTCTCGCCTCCTCAATACCATACTCACTGCGCCATTCATTGAAACCGCCGATTAGGGCGAATGCATCCCAGCCAAGCTGCCGTAGTTCGTGCGCCACACGGGCGCTGGTAGCTTCATCCTGTCAGGTGCAGTAGGCGACGACTGACCGGTCTGGTTTCTTGCCACGTGCCCAGTCTGTTACCTGGTCCGCCGGTACACGCACGTCACCCGGCAACCGTCCTCCATCGTGCTCGTAGCTCATGCGTGATCTGACATCGAGAATAACCGGTGGCGCGCTCCCGGAAAGTTGTTGATGTAGCGCATCGACGCTGATTCGAGGAACGCCTTCTTCGTGATCCTGGAAAATCCCCGCAGCGTCAGATTCACGCTCTTCTTCGTGCACAGAGTCTCGAATGCGTCTTGCATACCAGGCCGTAAGTGGAGTTGCGCTCGCTCCGTGCAGCACGGTTGAGACAAGGACCACCAGTCCGACAACCGCCAGTAACAGTTCGGAATCATCGAGATTGGCCTGAACGACCAGTAGTGCAAGTAAAAGGGAGTTTAGCCCTCGTGGGCCGAACCAACTGATGAAGCCGCGCGCCTCCCAGCTCATCTTTGCTCGCAGCAGAACGAGACCAAGCGAAAGGGGGCGGATTACAAATATGACGAGGGCCGCAAGACCGAGTGTGGGCCAAAGTGGAGCGTCTGGCAGGACGCCCGAGAGCACGATGCCGAATAGAACGAACGACAGCAACATGGCCATCTCGGAAGTGACTTCACCGTACTCGAGGAAGCAGTCACAAAGACTCTGGTTGAGCAGAACGACAGCGAGTCCGGCTGCAAATGCCGCCAGGAACCCATCGCCCCCGACCGCCGTTCCTGCGGCGTAGGCACCCAGGACGATTCCAAGTCCGTACAGCGACTGCAGTTCCCGACGAATCGGCGTTTTCTTGTCAATCTGGAACATGGCCCATGAGCCTGCGCCGCCGATCGCAAAACCGAGCGCGGGTCCTAGCACAAGCAATTTCGCGAGAAACGACGACCAGCCGCCGAAGGAACTGCTTGCGGAGCCGGCGATTGCGATCAAAATGAGGACGGTGGGAAGCACCACGATATCGTTCATTCCTGCCTCGATCCGCAGTGCCTGTCGGATCGAGCGGGGAATACGGGTATCGCGGATCAACTCACGCAACACTACCGGGTCTGTCGAAGCCAGGATTGCTCCTCCCATGAACGCCAGCAATACCGGAACTCCGATGAGCCAGCTGATGGAGCCTGCGCCGAGCGTGATGATGATTATCGTTCCGGGGCCAAGAACGAGCACAGGGACGAGCCAGCGGGCGCGCAGCTCCTCTACCTGGAGTTTTACAGCGTCGAGGAAAAGTACCAGGGCCAATGTGAGTGTGGCGACGATCTCGAGTACCGGCGAATGCGTGTCCATCTCGATCAGGCTAAGACCACCTTCGCCAATCGCCAGTCCCAGCAACAGGAACAGGAACGCAAACGAGAGCGGAGATCGGTCAACCAGCCCGGAGATAAGCGGCGTCGCCAGTAGAACAATGGCGATAAGCGCGAATCCGGCAACGATGTCGTTCATATGCCGATTGTACTTGCCAGTGCAACTACAGGCCGCGCCAAGCCTGCTTCAGTCAACGTCACACCTGATCCTGCCCCGGTACCTTCGGTTGGTAGTAGTGCGCCACCTTCTGTCCCGGGTCAACAAATCCTGCCCAGTTCCAGTCACGGGCCTCGTCTGTCACCTGAACATGAACATCCGGCCTGTCGAGCACCTCGTCCTTGAGCCGGGTGCCGAGGCCGGGCTCCTCAGAGGCGTGAAGATAGCCGTCTCTGATATCCAGTCCAGGCTCAACGAAGTTGTCGTACCAGCCGCGGTAGTAGGCGCGGTTGGTCTCCTGGATGATCACATTCGGGCATGACATTGAGATGTGCGAGCACGCAAAAACGTTGACCGGACCTGTCCAGTCATGCGGAGCGACTGGCGTCTGATACGTCTCTGCGAGTGCGGCAATCTTCTTCGTCTCGGTGATCCCGCCGGTCCAGATAAGGTCCGGCATTACGATCTCAGCGGCACCTCTTTCAATGAACTCACGGAAGTGCCACTTGGATATCAACCGCTCGGCTGCGCAGATGGTTGTTGATGTTTCAGCCGCAAGCTTGACGTGCGTTTCTACGTTAACTGGCCGAATCATCTCCTCCTGCCAGAAGATGTCATACTCCTCCATCGCTTTCACAATTCGGACGGCGGGCGCAAGCTGCCACAGTCCTCCACCATCGTGAGCAATCTCAATCTGGTCACCAAGTGCTTTACGCACCCTGGCAAGTGGCTTCAGAGCTTCCGTAATTTGCTTCGAGCTGACGAAATTGCCGCCCGTAGCTTCACCAGTCTCAGCCATGTAGTAGGACTTCATCACGGTGATACCTTCGTCGATCAAGCTCTGTGCGAGACCAACCGGATCGCGTCGCTCGAACTCGTTGTCCTGAATGTCACCGTAGCTGCCGATGGTGTTGTAGATACGAACTCTGTCTCGTACTTTGCCACCGAGCATGTTGTATATCGGTTGTTCAGCCGCCTGGCCGGCAATATCCCAGAGCGCAATATCCAGCGCCGAGAGGGCGCGGAACTCTGCTCCCGCGTAACCGAATCCTTCGACCATGCTGAACATTTGCGACCAGATGCCCTCACGGTTCATCGGATCCTGGCCGATGATGCTCGGAGCGTAGATCTCATGGATAACAGCCGAGACTGCACGTGGCAGATACCAGGTCTCTCCGAGGCCTATGAATCCGGCGTCGGTGTGAACTCGAACCCACATCACATGCCAGAACTCATCAACATGAATTGTCTCGACCTTCGTGATCTTCATCTACTCGCCCGTTCATTTGTTGTGAGGCAGCAGCATAGCTCAAACAGGAGACTCTCTAACGAGTTTCAATTATCGGCTTGAGTGAACAGCTTCGGGATCGTCTAAGGCGTGCTGTACCGGCCGACCAGTAGATCAGTTCACTGGAGTAGGGGCACTGGCCTCTGCGTCTGGATCCTCTGCCCGTTCCGGATCAAATTCGGGATCAGGCGGCACGTGCAGCGATTTGACCAGCGGTCCAAACGTCAATCCCTGGACGACGATCGAAAACACTACGACGATATACGTGGCGGTGACAAGCACATCACGAAATTCCGATTGAGGGAGAGATAGTGCCAGCGCGATAGAGATCCCGCCGCGCAATCCACCCCATGTCATGATGCGAATCGCGCCATCGCTGAAAACTCTGCTGGAGGTCAGTCGGATCAGCGAGATCGGCACGGCAACACTGACAAACCGGGCAAATAGCATTATCGGAATTGCAAGAAGTCCAAGCCGTATGGCTGCCGATGTGACGCTGATTATCAACACCTCTAGCCCAATGAGGATAAACAGGGCGGCGTTCAGCACAGAGTCCACGAGTTCCCAGAACGTATCCAGGTGATCTCGTGTGAGTGTGGACATCGCAAGTTGGCGTGCTCGATTGCCGATGAATATTCCTGCGACAACGATGGCAATTGGGCCAGAGACGTGTATGGCGACCGCAAGGGCATACCCGCCAGTAACAAGAGCGAGCGTCAGCAATAGTTCGGTCGCGTAGTCGTCTAGTGACTTCATCAAGTAGTAAGTGATAAAGCCCAACACCAATCCAAGCACTGCGCCCCCGACGGCCTCCTCGAGAAGGAACAAGGAGACGTTTCCGAATGTCGGGCTGGTGTGACCTTCGACTGTCTCGAGGATTGTCAGGAAGACCACGACCGCAATTCCGTCGTTGAAAAGGGATTCGCCCGCTATCTTTGTCTCAAGGCTCTTGGGCGCCTTTACTCCCTTGAGTATCCCCAGGACGGCAATCGGATCGGTCGGCGCTATCAGCGCTCCGAACAGGAGTGCCCAGGGGTACGGCAGGTCAAATCCGATCAGATCGGCGCCGAGCCAGAACAGGGTGCCGGTAATGAATGTGGCGCCTGCAACACCGGCCGTCGCCATGATCGTTATTGGCAGTTTCTGCCGTCTGAGGCGTTCGAGGTCCACATGGAGCGCCCCGGCGAATAGCAGAAAAGCCAGCATTCCGTTGAGGACGACCTCTTCAAAATTGATGGCCTCGACGATGCCTGATGCATCGGTAAGCGAAACGACATCGAGTTCACCGAGCAGAATGACAACTAGTGAGCCGGCGAGTGAGATTACAAGCAACCCGACTGTTGGAGGCCACTTTAGATAGCGAGTGTTGATGTAACTCGCCAGTGCGGCCGCGACGATGATGGCGGCAAGCGCCTGAAAAAAGGTCATGTTCTCACGTGAAACATTTCATCCGCGCCTATTCGAATGAGCAACCCGGACCAAAAAAACCGCGCCTAGACGGGCATGGTCCGTTTCGTGTACTCCCGTCCCATCTGGGCGGTATCCTCCCGATGCCCTGCCACCACTCTCACACCTTCGTCGATCTTAGCTTTAATGTCTTCAGGCGTGCAGCCGTCGAGGAACGGCAGTCCGTTCGCCTTGCAGGCATCCCGAACACGTTCACGCGCCTCAATAAGACGTGGGTCCATCGGCTTCGATGGGTCCCTCTGGATGCCGAATGACATATGAAGGTCGCCTGGACCCCATTCGGCGAACCCGATACCTGGGACCGTAAGGGTTTGCTCGACGTTATTGAGTGCACGCACCGTCTCGATCTTTACGCCAAGCAGCAGTTCCCCGTCCGGATTGACCGGCCACGGATCACATCGGTCTACATATTCGTCTGCACTCACGCCCCACACCGGAGCAGACGTCGGCTGGGAACCGGTCCCTCGAGTGCCGCGCTCGAGCCCATAGCCGACGCCCTTCATATTGATCGGATAACGGCAGGACTCCACGAACGCCCGGACCGCATCCGGTGTCTCTGCCTGGCATAAAAGAATCCCATGGACACCTCTCGCAAGGACCTGACGGAACTGCCAGGCGTTGTAACGAATGTAATCTTCCGACGATCCTTCCACCGGGGTCTCGACAATAACCGGTGGGGTTCGGTGACCAGAATTTGTGGGTCCGCCATCGATCAGCCCCTGCATGTACTCGTCGAGACCTGCCATGTTGAAGGACCCGTGCTCCATGCCCACGTTGATGTAGTCAGCCCAGGTTTTGGCGTCCTTCTTTCCCTGTTCGTATGTCAGGACATGGCCTGTGTGACCACCATCGTAGTAGATTGGCTGATCGTCATTGAGCAGTTCTATTGCACGATTGATTCGGGTAGGCATCTGCCGCTCTCCGCAAAAAAATCCGGTTGAAGGTCAGCAGACATTGACTGGCTGCGGGGCGATCTTAGCGCACTCGAAGTCAGATTGGTCGGTCTTTCTAATTGCGCAAGTTTTCCTTGTCTCGTGGGTCAGATGACATGCGAGGTTGCAACAGGCCCGATAGGCTAGTTGTCTGTTATGCGAGTCAACTCCACACGATGTCGAACTAAGTTTTCATCTCTATGTTTTTCGCAAGCGCCAGGTGGCTGTTCAAACTTTCGATTCTCGGCGCTGTGATCCTGGTTGCGGCTTGCACACCACCGGCCGCTGAAAAACAGGACAAAAACTGGACCGACCCGAACGACCTCTTCGAAACATCTGACAGGATCATCGCTGCGCAGTTCATCGAGTCCACACTCGAGACCGTGCAGTTGATCGATTCGGTTACAGGTGCGATCGCGGGTGAAACAGAGGTGTTGTTCAGGCAGTTCGAGGTGTCGGATTCTCTCAAAGGCACCGCTGACGCGGACGATCTTTTGTGGATCGCATTCGCGCCGGGCAAAGCAGGAGAACTGCTCGACGGCCTTGGCTCCGTTAAAGAATTCGTAGGTGGGCCGACATACCTGCTGTTCCTCAAGGGGCGTCTGAGACCTCTTGAGTACCCGGTCGAGTTTGGGGCGGTTTTGTGGACCGGAAATGGAGAGCCTTCGTTTGCGGAGATCTTCGGTGAACGTCTACTGTTCAGGGCCGAAGGAGCTTATGTCGATCTAATTCAGCGCGACGGGCGGACACTTCCAGATCCTCTTTCGGCGGCCCCGTTCACGCTGACCTTGGAAGAAGTTCGAGCAGCAACGGACTAAGGGTTCACACGATTCCGTAACGGGCACAGCCAAAACCAGTACGACTATTGACAATATGACCAAAAGAATCCTTGTATCCAACGACGATGGGATCAACCACGACGCCCTCTGGGAGCTCGTCAGCGCAGTAAAGGACCTGGGCGACGTGGTGGTGTCGGCGCCTGACCGTAACTGCAGCGGGGTTGGAACAGCCATGACGCTGCACAATCCGGTCAGGGTCAGCGAGGTGCCAGGCCGTGTCGAAGGTGTCAGAGCTTATGCAGTCCAGGGGATGCCCGGCGATTCGGTTGTAGTTGGCCTGCGGGAGCTTGCCGACGGACCAGTCGACGCTGTGATCACAGGAATAAATCCTGGCAACAACGTCACCACCAACGTTCTCGTGTCTGGAACACTTGGTGCTGCGTACGCAGGTCACCTGAATGGAGTGCCGGCCATGGCCGTATCGATTGGCTACGGTGTCGCACCAACTGACCCTACTCTTCACGCAGCGACTCGGGCTGCCGTTGAGACGCTACTGGAAAGTCCAGATCAGGCGCTGGTCAATCTCAACTTTCCGTGGGCCGAGGACTGGCCTCTCAAAGGAGCACGCATAACGTTTCCTGCGCCTCGAATCCTGGAAGACCGCGTTAAGAGCGATGTGATCGGCGCAGATCGCTTCTACTGGATATATCGAGAACTCGTCGATGGAGTAGATTTCGACTCGCTGCCAGATGATTGTGATGTGGCTGCACTCCGGGCAGGATTCGTGTCGGTCAACTCAATGGCCTGGCCGATCGATCGGCAGAGGGACGCTCCGCTCCTCGAGAAGATCACGGCACGCATCGAAGCAGTCGTTTCGCCTGGGTCCGCTTGACGGCCCCAATCGAGACGCACAGAATCGCAACGCAATCTCGCTGCCATTAATTGCTGCACCTGAACCTGCCTCAAAGGGAGTTGACCATGCTGTACGAACTGCGGATCTACGAGTGCTACGCCGGAAAGCTGCCGGATCTGAACAACCGTTTTGCCAATCACACAATGAAGCTGTTTGAGAAGTACGGCATCGTCAACGTCGGATACTGGACAACTGATGTCGGTCCGAACAGCAACGAACTGACATACCTGCTTGGTTTCCGAGATGCAAATCACCGCATGGAGGCGTGGAATAGCTTCCGGGCGGACCCGGAATGGCACAAAGTAGTTGAGGATTCTCACCGCGACGGACTCATCGTGAAGAACGTCCGAAACCAGATTCTGGTCCCAACTCCTTACTCGCCGATGCAATGAAGGCCAATCTAATCCGGGGCTACCGATGATCGAAAATTCCATGATCGGATCTGTGATCAGCGTATGCGCTAGTCCGCTTCACACGATGTCAAAACCCGTCCAGCCTGGCATTCGGCTCATTGATGGATCGGGTGTTGAGGGTGACGCTCACGCCAGCCCGACGGTGAAGCACCGCTCACGGGTCCGAATAGACCCATCGCAGCCAAATCTTCGGCAGGTCCATTTGCTCCACAGTGAGTTATTTGAGGAGTTGGAGCGATCCGGATTCGGTGTCAAACCGGGCCAGATGGGGGAGAACATCACCACAGTAGGAATTGATCTGCTTGGGCTTGCCGAACACACAATGCTGCATATCGGCGAAAACGCCGTGATCAGGGTCACGGGATTACGCAACCCTTGCTCGCAACTTGACGGACTGCAACCCGGCCTGATGCAGGCGGTGCTGGACAAGGATGAGTCTGGCAATCTGATCCGCAAAGCGGGGATCATGGGCGTGGTGATAACTGGCGGTGAAATCAAGTCGGGCGACCAGATAGTTGCTGAATCTCCGTCAGGACCTTTCACAGCGTTGGAGCCCGTCTGATCACATTTCGGTGCCGGTTATCCGAACTTCCTCGTCGAACTTCCATTTGCTGAAAGGAACCCCTGCTGGATCCGGGCTCTCAACCTGAGGCTGCCGAGTCGTCGCCGCCAGAAATACCGCTGGGAGGCATCTACCGTGGCTGGCCAATAGCTGCAGTTACATTTGCAGCGTTGGGCGCAGTCCTGGGTACCGCCCAATTCGCATTCGGTGTCTTCATCATTCCATTGGAGACCGAGTTTGGCTGGACTCGGACACAGGTCAACGTGGCGTTGTCGTTCGGTGTGTTGACAGGTGTGTTCGCACCGGTAGCCGGGCGGTACATGGACCGCTTTGGCGCAAGATGGGTTATGGCAATTGGTCTTGCCATCATTGCCGTCGGATTCTTCCTCCGCGCAGGGATGACCGAGTTGTGGCACTTCTACGTCTTCAGCGCGGTGATATTTGCAGGCACTGCCGGAGTGACAAACCTCCCGGCAGGCAGACTTGTGACCGTCTGGTTCTCAAAGACACGTGGTCGGATGATGGGATTTGTGACTGCGGGAAACAACTTCGGGGCGATGGTCTCAGTCCCTCTCGTCACCGCGTTAATTGCAGCCTCGGGCTGGCAGGTCGGATTCGCATCAATAGGCGTTTTGATGGTCTTGCTCATGGTGGCAACCATTCTCATCGTTCGCGATCGGCCAGGAGATGTCGAAAAAGAACTGGGCAAGCGGTGGACACCATCTGGAACAACGTTGGAGTCAGCGCGCGCAAAGCTGGATGGGCTGACGACGCGACAGGCGTTACGCCTTCACGCATTCTGGCTGATCATGATCGGCATGGCGCTTCAGCAGTTCGCTCGTACAGCCGTTGCGACTCAGCTGGTACCACACCTCGAGCAGGATGGCTTCAGTACACGAAACGCTGCGATCGCCGTTTCGACGGTCGCCTTTTTCGCGATGTCGAGCAAGATCATCTTCGGCAGGCTCAGCGAAAGGATAACGGCGCTTTACTCATACGTGATCATCATCGCCATCCAGATCATCGGCCTGTTGATACTGGTGTTTAGCGGGACTCAGCCGGTTGCATGGTTCGGACTGATGGTCTTCGGACTTGGAATGGGCGGAGTTGGGGCGCTTGGACCGCTGGCTACCGCCGAAACGTTCGGGTTGAGAAACCTGGGGAGCATCATGGGATTGATGAGTTTCGCTGTTATCGTCCCGACCGTCGTTGGACCGGTGATGGCGGGCCAGGTATTCGACCGCACCGGTATGTATGACGCTGCGTTCCTCACAACGGCCGCCCTGTTGACGGTTTCGATGGTGTGCTTCTTTTTTGCCGGATACTTGAAGCCGAGTAGACAGGAACCTGCCAACGCAAACTACTAGCGCGGTTCATATGTAGAGCGGGTGGGCGGCTCGTGATACTGTCTGGCTTGACTTACTCTTGATTACGTTTCTCTATCGGAGCGAACCTTTCTGATGCCGAATATTCAGCGGCTAAAAAACCTTTCAGGCAGCGCGTCGATTGTTGGAGTTGCAGAGTCGGACTCACTCGGCAAAGTGCCCGAGAAATCTCCACTTGCACTTCACTCAGAAGCAGCCTTGAACGCCCTGGACGACGCCGGGCTTGCGCTTTCCGATGTCGATGGAATGTTCACCGCCGGGTGGTCGACGCTTGACGTTGCTGAGTACCTGGGCATGCAGCCACGATTCACCGACAGCACCTCTGTCGGCGGATCGTCGTTCGTCATACACGTCGCTCATGCCATGGCCGCAATAGCGGCCGGTTACTGCGAAGTCGCCCTCATCACGCACGGCCAATCTGGCCGCTCTGACCGCGCTCCAATTCCGCGCAACCCGGGCGCGCCGATGACGCAGTATGAGTACCCGTACGGGATCATCGGTCCACCGGTCTCGTACGCAATGGCGTGCCGCAGGTACATGCATGAGTACGGTGAGGAACGGACCAGGCAAGCGATGGCAGAGATTGCCGTCTCGACCCGCAAGTGGGCCAATCTCAATCCGATGGCGTATTTCCACGACAACCCGCTGACGTTCGACGACTACCACGACTCCCGCTGGGTAGCCTGGCCGTTCCACCTGGTCGACTGTTGCCTTGTCACGGACGCCGGAGCGGCCATCGTGGTCACTACAGCTGAGCGTGCCAGGGATTGTCGTAAGGGTGGCGCATCCGTACTGGGAGCGGGCGAAGGCCACGATCATTCGATGATCTCCCAGATGCCGGACCTGACTCGTGCGTTCGGGCAAAACACCGGTCCGCAGGCGTTGGAAATGGCCGGGGTAAATCACGGAGATCTCGATCTGGCGATGATCTACGACTCCTTCACCTACACGGTGCTTGTAAGTCTCGAGAACCTCGGTTTCTGCGCTCCCGGCGAAGGTCCTGATTTCGTGGCGGACCAGAAAACGGCACCCGGTGGCTCCTTTCCGCTGAACACGAACGGCGGCGGGCTTTCCTATACGCATCCGGGAATGTACGGAATATTCACCGTCGTTGAGGCTGTCCGCCAGCTCAGAGGGGAGACGGGCGAGCGTCAGTTGGAGAACTGCGACCTGGCTCTGGCTCACGGCACGGGAGGGCTTCTCTCGTCAACCGGTACTGTTGTTTTGGGGAGGTCCTGAGGAATGACATCTGAGTACGCGAAACCGCTTCCTTTGCCGCAGCCTGAGTCTGACTACTACTGGGAGCAGGCCGCTAACGGCAAACTGGTCATCCAGAAATGCAGCGATTGTGACAACACCCAGTTCTACCCGAGGGTGCTCTGCACCGCATGTAACAGCCGATCGCTCGGATGGATTGAGTCCAGCGGAAACGGGACTCTCTTCACTTTCTCCATCGTCCACCTGCCGCCGCATCCGGGGTTCGCACCGGATACGCCGTACATAGCGGCGATCGTAGAGCTCGAAGAAGGCGTGAAGATGCCGTCACAAGTAATCGGTATCGAACCGGAGCCTGACTTTCTACGCATCGGCATGCCACTGGAAGTAGTATTTGAGAAAGCCACCGACGCGATCTCACTTCCCAAATTCCGGCCTGTTGAGTAGTCGTGCGGGTGTGCCCCTGAACCCAACGAGCACCACAGAGACCTGAACACAAATGAACAGCAGTTTCCTGCGCTTTTCCGATATCGCTCCCGGTGAGATCGAGCCCCTGGTCAGGCGAGCGATCAGCATCAAGTCGGGAGACCACGGAACGCCGCTCAAGGGCAAGTCTGCAGTATTGCTGTTCGAGAAGCCGTCACTCCGGACCAAATTGAGCTTCTGGGTAGGCATCGAAACGCTGGGTGGCAGACCGGTATATTTTGGGCCTGAGGAGGTTGGACTAGGCAAGCGCGAGCCTGTTGCGGACGTTGCCAAAGTGGTTTCACGGATGAGCCAGATCGCAATCATCCGTACGTTCGCACAAGATGTCCTCGACGACTTCTCATCCGCCGGTGCAGTCCCGGTCGTCAATGCGCTTTCAGACTTTGAGCATCCGTGCCAGGCTCTTGCCGATGTGCAAACTATTTTTGAGAGCTGCGGAAAGTTATCGGATGTGAGAGTCGCCTACATCGGTGATGGCAACAACGTGGCCCGTTCGCTGGCGTTTGCTGTCGCCGGATCAGGGGGTCAGTTCGTAATTGCATCACCTGCCGGGTATGAACTTGACCGAGACTCCCTTGTGAACGCCTCTAACTACGGAGCCGAGTCAGGAGGCTCAGTTGACCAGATCCGGTCTCCGAAGGATGCCGTTAAAGGCGCAGACATCGTCTACACAGACGTCTGGGCGAGCATGGGCCAGGAGTCGGAGGCTACCTCACGGCTGGAAGCTTTCGCGGGCTACCAGGTCAACCCTGGGTTGATGTCTCTGGCCAGCAGCGGAGCGAAGTTCATGCATGACATGCCGGCGCACCCGGGTGAAGAGGTGTCGGAGGGCATGCTCGAGCACTCTTCTTCGATTGCGTTCGACCAGGCCGAAAACCGGTTGTGGGCACAGGCTGCACTGGTCGAATCGTTGCTGATCTAGGCAATATATGGCCGACCGACGTTGTTCAGCGATCTATTCTCTTTCAATTCCACGTTTTTGCTAGCGGCACGGCGCGGTGTGAGCGATGATTAGGCTTCATTCCACCAGGAGAAAGCCAGATCTTGTCCGCACGACTTCCCGTTGTGGCTATTGTCGGTAGACCGAACGTGGGCAAATCCACGCTCTACAACCGCCTTGCCGGTCGGAGGATGGCGATCGTCTCGGACGTGCCAGGGACAACGCGCGACCGAATCTCCAGGGACGCTGAATGGAACGGCCGACGGTTTCTGCTGGTCGACACCGGAGGTATTGAAGACAGACCAGGCGATCTGTTGTGGGAAGACGTGAAGGCGCAGACTGCTCAGGCGCTGCATGACGCGGATGCTGTGATCCTGGTTGTCGACGCGGCCGTGGGCATTTCTCCGGGAGATCGCGAGGCGACGGACCTCGTGCGACGGTCTGGCAAGCCGTATGTCCTGGCTGCCAACAAGGCCGACAACCTGAATCGGGAACTGGGAGTTGCCGAGTTCTATCAACTGAGCAATATTGACCCCGTTCCCATTAGCGCCTACCACGAACGCGGGATTCCGGATCTGATGGAGCAGCTCTTCGAAGTGCTGCCAATTGAGCCCAGTGATGATGAACAGACCGGCTCGATAAGGGTTTCGCTAGCCGGCAGGCCAAATGTCGGCAAGTCAGCGCTGTTCAATTCGATTACAGGTGAAGAACGAGCAATAGTGAGTCCGATACCGGGCACGACGCGAGATTCGATTGACAGTCGGTTTTTGTATAAGGGCCACGACCTGACCTTTCTCGACACTGCAGGCCTTAGGAGACGCGGAAAAGCAGATGAGGGTATCGAGAAGTACAGCGTCATCAGGACGATCGGAGCGATCGAGCGATCACACATCGCAATACTGCTACTGGATGCAACTGAGTTCGTCACGGCGCAGGACACTCATATCGGCGGGTTTATCGATGAGGCCTCACGCGGCGTGATCATCGTCGTGAACAAGTGGGATCTCATGAAGGAGCAAGATCTGGACAGGCAGTGGGTGCGAGCTGCCGTTCAGGACAGGTTCAAGTTTTTTCCAGACGTGCCTGTTCTGTTCACCTCAGCTCTCACAGGAGCGGGAGTTGCCAGGGTGCCAGAGACCGTAGTCGCGGTGTGGGATCAGTTCAACAGGTGCATTGGCAGAGATGATTTGAGCAGAACGGTATTTGAAGCTGTTGGCAAGAACCCTCCTCCCACCCAGGGAACAATCCGCCCACGAATATATAAGGTTGCTCAGACTAGGACGGCGCCGCCGACCTTTGAGTTTTCCTGTCGCCACCCCGACCTAATACATTTTTCCTACCGTCGCTATCTTGAGAATCGGCTGCGAGAGGCTTATGGTTTCGTTGGCTCACCGATACGGATGAAGTTCGTGCCGAGGGACGGATGACCGATACTCTGGCCTGGATACTGGCGATCCCTGTGGCGTACCTGATTGGTGCAATACCCACGGGCTATCTTGTTGGCCGTGTGTGGCGGGGTATTGACGTACGCAAGTATGGAAGCGGTGGCACCGGCTTCACAAACGTGATGCGCACCCTGGGGAAAACGGCAGCCTTCACTGTTCTCGGACTGGACATTGCGAAGGGCAGTCTTCCGGTCTTGATTGTGGGCTTTGCTACAGATGTCGAGATCATTCGTGCAGTTGCCGGTTCTACGGCGGTGATCGGCCATGTCTATCCGGTGTACACGAGGTTCGTAGGCGGCAGAGGCGTAGCTACGGCCTTCGGCTCTCTGGTCGTTCTTTCCCCGTTCGCAGCAGCGGCGGCCGGAATCGGTCTACTTGTGATCGCCGCTACCAGGTATGTCTCTGCCGGATCTCTTAGCGGAACGATGTTAGCCACGATCACAATGGTGATCCTGATCATTTTTGGTCACCACGAAGTAGGTCTGATTGTCTTCGCTATTGCAATCGCCGTTTTCATTCCGATACGGCATGTAGGAAATATTGAGCGCCTGGTTCAAGGAACCGAGAACCAGCTCGAGGCCACCGCGAAGCCGCGCCGCAGCAAATAATCGTCGAAATGTATGTATCGTGCCGCACCATACGATTCGGGATACATACACGTTCGTTTCACCATACTCCAGTGGCTCACGGGGTTCCGAAATTGTGCACTGCGCGCTAAGCTGGCTCGCCATGGTACGTATTGGAATAGTAGGAACCACCGGCTGGGCGACGACCCTGGGAATCATCTCAGCGCGTGCAGGCAATGAGACGCTTCTCTGGGCCCGCACAGTCGAAGAAGCCGACAAGCTCCAGACCAGGCGTGAGAATTCCCGTCTGCTTCCCGGTGCTCGATTTCCTGAAGGTCTGACCGTGTCCGCCGAGCCGACGCTGGCCCTGGGCGACTGCAACATCGTCATCATTTGCGTTCCTTCAGTAACGATGCGGCAGAACCTTCAAGCAGTGCGCTCGTCAGTCAGTTCTGATGCCGTCTTGTTGTGCGCCACAAAGGGAGTTGAGGTCGCCTCGGGGAAACGAATGTCGGAGCTGATCGTCGAGGAGCTCGGGATTGGTCCGCAGAATGTAGGTGTCCTCTCCGGCCCAAACCTGGCGCCGGAGATCGCTTCGGGTCAACCAGCTTCTGCAACGGTGGCGTTCGGGCAGGACGCAACCGCACAGGAAGTGCAGGAAGCCCTTAACACACAGCTGTTCCGTCTCTACACCAGTAGCGATGTAACCGGTGTTGAACTCGGGGGAGCACTGAAGAACATCGTGGCGATCGGCGCCGGCTTCATTGACGGAGTTGGCCTGGGCGCAAACGTGAAGGCAGCCTTTGTCACACGCGGTCTTCACGAGATTACGCGGCTTGGCGTGTCTATGGGCGCAAGGCCGGAGACGTTTGCGGGACTATCTGGCATGGGCGATTTGATCGCAAGCTGCTACAGCGCGCTGAGCAGGAACTATCGCCTGGGCCAGGCCCTTGCAGCCGGAAAGTCTCTACCGACGGCGCTGGCTGAATTAGGTCGAACGGCCGAGGGTGTTCCAACGACGCAGGCTGCGGTCCGCCTGGCCGAAAAGTGCGGTGTCGAAATGCCGATCACCCTGGCGACCAACGATGTGTTCGAAGGCCGGTTGAAGCCGGAGGAGGCTGCATCGGTGTTGCTAGCTCGTAAGCCGCAACCGGAAGTCAGATACTGATATATGTATGTACCGCGTTATTCCAGTTCATCGGCTTCATACATCAGCGTGGTCAGTGCAACAACGGGAGCGGTCTCAGCTCGGAGAATCCTTGGGCCGGCCCCTGCGATCAACGCCCCGGCTGATCGGGCCTCATCTACCTCCGCCTCGGAGAGCCCGCCGACAGGGCCGATGAGTACTGACACATGTCCAGAACCGCCGCGGAGGCTCTCCTGAACAGCCAGACGCAGGCTGTAGTCATGCTCCTCCTCCCATAGAAGAACGACCGGACCCTCTGCTCTAGCGCGAGCCAGGCAATCTGCGAAAGACACGGGCGCAAAAACCTCCGGAACACGGGTACGACCGGACTGTTCAGCGGCCTCTACGGCGATCCGCGTCCATCTTTTGATTCTGCGCGGACTCGGACTCGCGTCTTTTACCTGGACACGCCCTGTGACCACAGGAAGAACTCTACTCACGCCAAGCTCAGTGCACTTCTGGATGACGAATTCCATTCGCTCGGTGGGAATCAGCGCCTGGCAAACGGTGATCTGCAGTTCTGGATCAGTATGGGGGTCTACCAGAGGGCCAATAGTGACAGAGACTGAATCTCTCCGGACTGAATCGATTTTCGCGGGCCATTCGCTGCCGGAACCGTTGAACAAGGCGATCTCGTCGCCTTCTCTCATTCGAAGCACCCTGACGACCTGGCGACCAACCGAGTCAGGTAGTTCGAGCTTCCGACTGCTCTTGAGAGCGACTTCTGGCACGTAGAAACGGTGCGGGCTCATACATGACGCACCTTGAAACAGGTCCAGTCTTCTATCGTCCGCTTGTCGAAGAGATCGCCACCTGCGGCGATAAATGCCGATTCCACCTCGGCATATCGCTCTTCAAGCACTCCGGAAGCGATGATGACTCCGTCTTTTCTCAGCGAACTCAGCAATTCAGATGAAAGCAACTTGAGCACGTTGGCCGAGATATTGGCGAGCACAAAGTCGAACGAGCTTGCCTGTATCTGATCGTTGGGAAGTGAACCGTGGATAGCCTTGATTTTGGACGACTCTCCGGCAATTTTCGAGTTCTGATTCGTGGAGCGCACGGCATCTTCGTCGACGTCAAATGCCACCGCGTGTTTTGCTCCCAACTTAACCGCAGCTATCGAGAGAATCCCGGAACCGCATCCGGCGTCGAGAACTGTCTTGTCCACCAGGTCTGCGTCTTCCATAGCGGACAGTACCATTGCGGTGGTTGGATGGTGACCTGTGCCAAATGCGAGGCCAGGTTCGAGCGGGATTACGATGTCTTCCGCTGCTGCCAACATTTCCGACCCAGGTGGCGATATCAGGAGTCTCCGGCCGATACGCACCGGCTCAAAGCGCTGGTTCTTCCACTCTTCATCGAGAACGGTTCGTACCTGGAGATCCGGTAATGGACACAGGTAGGCAATCAGCTTCAATCCCACATCGATCATCGTGCGCCGCGACGAGATCGTGGCATCGTCAGGGAGATAGGTTTTCACGACAACGGCTGCGTTCGGAGGAGGTGACTCGCCTTCATCCGGATTGAACCCGCCAGGGGTCTCCACGACTGCGGCACCTTCACCGTGCTTGGAGAACAGATGACTGACAGGCTCAGCGTATTCGCCCGGGACCTCGATGCTCAATTCTGTCCATGTCATCGCTGCTTGAGTCTCGGCACTGGGAGGAAGAATCGTGATATTTCCGTTAGCCGGATCTAACTGAAGGCGTCTCTGATTCGGCCCAGTATGCCGCCGTCTTCGGCGTAGCCAACATCGGGCGTGCCAAGACTATCAGCCAGCTCCTCGAACAGCTCCCGTTGGCGATCGCTCAACTCTTTCGGCGTTGCCACCTTAACTGCGACAAGTTGATCGCCTCTTCTCCCGGAGCGACCCATATGCGGGAACCCGGCGTTGCGAATACGGAAGACCTTCCCAGTCTGCGTTCCTGCAGGGAGCTTGATTTCGTGCTCCCCATCGATTGTCGGCACGTTCAGCACTGTTCCAAGAGTCGCCTGGGCTACGTTGATGCCAAGTTCAGCGAGTACATCATTTCCATGCCGGTCGAACAGTTCATGTTGCTCGACTCTGACGAATATATACAGGTCACCTGCAGGTCCGTTCAACGCACCTTGGGCGCCCTGCCCCCTCATCACGATGCGAGAGCCGTCTTCGATGCCCGCGGGGATCTCAACAGCAATTCGTCTGCTACGGCGCTCTGTGCCTGATCCACTGCAGTTTGTACATGGTGTCTGGACCGTGCTTCCCGTACCGCTGCAGGTTGAGCACTGGGCAATCTGCTGAAACTGGCCGAAAACCATTCGCTGTACACGGCGAACCTCGCCGGAGCCGCCGCATGTTGCGCAGGTCGATGTGTCAGTTCCGGGTTCTGCGCGGGATCCCCCGCAATGTTCGCAGGACTCCGTTCGGTCTATATCGAACTCTTTCTCTGCTCCGAAAGCGGATTCGATGAACGAAATCGATACCTCGACTTCCAGGTCTTCGCCCCGGCTTGGTCCTTTCCGGCTCGAACCTCCGAAGAAGGCGTCGAAGATGTCACCAAACCCACCGAAGTTCTGGAAGTCATCAAAACCACGCCCACCATTGCCATTGGTAACGCCAGCATGCCCAAACCGGTCATACGCGGTCCTGCGCTCCGGGTCACTTAAAACCTGGTATGCGGCATTGACCTCTTTGAACTGGTCCGAGGCGTCAGGGTCTTTATTTCGATCCGGGTGATACTTGAGCGCCTGTTGCCGGAAGGCCTTTTTCAGATCTTCCGGTGAGGCGGTCCTGGGAACTCCCAGCACCTCATAGTAGTCTCGCTGCTGAGTCATCTGATCCTGTCAACGGCGAACTGGATTTCGCACGGTAGATGTCGCTATGCAAGCGCCGCAACCTGATAATTATAGTCTCGTAGTCCGAATAAACCGAATACGGGCCTGCACATATCCGAGCAGCGGTTTCCTGATGAATCTAAAACGGATCAGCTCTGACCGTAGACTCGGCCAACCACGGCGCTCAGCGACGAGCCTGTATAGGCTACTACCGGAATTGCTCGCTCGTAGGGCAGACGAGTTGGCGCCAATATCCCCACAACGCCGCTGGCCTCTTCACCAACCCCGTAGTCACAGACAATTACGCTGAATTTCTGAAGTGATCGATCTGTGTTCTCAGCCCCGATGATGGTCACCGCGCCGCTGCCAGAGGGAGCGATCATGGCAAGTTGCTCGAACACATGGTCACTTTCGATCGCTGCCACGGCCATCTGGGCGCGTTCGGAGTCGTCTTCGAACTCAGGCTGTCTGAACAGTCGTGATAGACCCTGTAGCTTCCGGGATTTGAGACGGTCTGTTTCATGCCGCAGTACAACCTCCATAGCCGACTTTACGACCTGCCTGTCCAACTCTTCCTCCGGCCCGGAACCGCTGGCCTGAAGAACCGACAGTGATTTGCCTGCAATCAGATCGTTGACTCGGTTTCGGCTCTTCTCCAGTTCAGAAGGTGTAACGTTGCGAGTCGTGCTGATCAGCTGGCGGTATACGACGGCTTCTTTCATCACCACGACGAGCATGACAAGCATTTCCTGAAGCTCGAGCAGCTGTATCCCCTTGATGGAGGACGATGGGGATTGAAGTGGAGTAGCAAAGGCAACCGTGTCCAGCAACGTGGCCATGATGCTTGCCGCGGTGTTGGCCCATTCGTCGATATCTTCAGGAGACTCGTTGAGGCCAGCTTGAACTCGGCTGGCGTTTTCCTCATCGATGGCAACATTGACATCCAACCAGTCGACCAACTGCCGATATCCTTTGTCGGAGGGCACTCCACCAGCGGAGATATGCGGTCGGTGGATGTAGCCACCTTCTTCCAACGCGACCATCTCATTGCGTATTGTCGCAGGGCTGACCTGGAGGCCTTTTGCGCGTGCGATGACGCTGGACGCCACCGGCACCGCCGTGCTGATGTAGTCATTAGCAATGATTTTTAGAATTTGGCTTTTGCGTTCAGTTAGCATAGTGATGGACCAAGGCTGAAAACGCTGTTCCGTATTCGGATACAACCCGAACGTAGCATGCATTTTTCTACAGTGTCAACGCATTGACGGCCATGTGGGGGCGTTGCAAGATTGAACTGATCAATCGCACTCAGCGACTTGGTTTTCTTCTTTCCCTGTCACTGTTTATTTACGGGTAGAACAATCATGGAGATCCGTTCGCTTGGCCGGTCAGGCTTCGTAGTGAAGTCTGGAGTTGGAACCGTTTTGATTGATCCGCCCGCCGAGGCTCTTGCGGGACCATTATCCGACCCGAACACGATCGCTGCTTTTAGCAAGCGAACATCGAATAATCGAGTTGCGCCAAAAGGCGTGGCGAAGGTCATTGAAGGTCCGGGGGAGTACGAGATCGGAAGCGTCAGCATTCGAGGAGTTGCGACGCCCTCGGACGATCCTACGGTCTCTCACGATATCAACACCGCGTATGTGATCGATGCTGACGGTGTGCTGGTCTGCTCGACAGGCGGTCTTGGCAGCACGCCGGATACGACCTCGATGCAGCAACTCGGCAAGGTGAATGTGCTGTTGCTCGATCCTGAGCAATCGCCGATGTCGGCAGATGAACTGGCAGCAATAATGAGGAGCTTTGAGCCCGATATTGTCGTGCCTTCGGGTTTCGATTCCGCGGCAGGCAAACCGGGAACACTCCTCAGTAGTCTGCTCTCTGAACTCGGGGTCAAGGAACTCGATCCGCAGCCGCGAATGACAGTCTCGCGATCATCCTTGCCGGATTCCCGAACAACGGTCCTGCTTACGCCTCAGATCTAAAGCCGGGCTACTGGCTGCTCCCGCAATCGTGAATCCGTTTGCCAACAGCGCAACGGTCAGTAGTCCTCGCGTACTGCTACGAATCGAGCACTTCTGAGCCGTCTTGTGAGCCAGAGTGCAAACGGCAACGCAAGTAGTCCAAGCATCCCCGTCGATGCCGGACCGCCACTGTGCGAACTACAGAAGCCTCCTCCGTCCGAACTATCGGCTTCCTGCGTGGGTGTAGCCTGGGCTGTTGGCTCTCCAGACCCAATTGGCGTTGGCGTCACTGTCGGTGTAGCAGTGGGCGTTGGCGATGGAACTGGAGTCGGCGTTCTGGTCGGCTCCGGGGTAGGCGTGGGCGTGCTGGTCGGCTCTGGAGTAGGAGTGGGTGTAGGTGATGGAGGGAGAGTCGGGAATATCAGATTGAACGCACCTAAAAACTCGTTCCCTCTAAATGACGTGCTCTGAACAGCACGCAATTCTCCAATGAAAAAGACGACTTGAAGTCCCAGGAATTCCTCGTCCACTGGGTTCACCACAACCTGATAGCGTCCGTTTTCGATCGTAGAAAACGGTGAGGTGTAGTTTCCTACTGTCGCGAAGATAGGTGTCCCATCGGGTGGAATAGAGGACCCGGCAAGCACCTGTCCGCTGTAAAGGGATGGCAGGAGGATGATAGGAGTAGGCGTTGGAGTGGGCGATGGTGTCGGCGTGGCTATCGGTGCAGTTGGAAAATCCAGGTCCTGTGCGCGAAGAATTGGCAACGTCCAGGCACATCCAAGACAGACCTGACCGCTGAGGAGGGGCGCAAACACGGAATCGCTGGAAGAGCGCACCTGATCATCCAGCCAGAACTCAATGATCCCGCCTTCCACATCGGGAGCCGGGCCCACAACAAGCGCAGTGTACCTGCTGGGCACCGTCCGACCGACAATTGCAGGGGGAGAGGTGTACAGCACTTGCCCCGTAGAGCTGCGTATCTTTGCCGTCAATCGAAACCCATCCGGAGACGGCTGGCCGCCGATAGTAACGTTGCCCTGATAGATGATGGACCGAAGTTGGGGTAAGCCACCCTGGGCTTCCGCTTGTTCCTGCCAGGCCAGTACGCCTGTCGCAGCGAGAGCCAGCATGGCAGCCGCCGCTATGACGCCTACGAGTCGTATTTTCATACCGGGGATTATCACTTTAAAACGATTACCTGATCGTAACTGCGGGGCAAAGTCAATTTTTGTCAGGGACTTGTATTCCCTGCTTGCAATGATTGATACGGACTACAGACAATCCTAGTCTTCTCCCGCCCTTGTCACATCGCTTCGACCGGACATTCCAAACTTCGTTGGCGATCATCGCGAAATTCTGTGGGCTGATCACATCTAATTCATGTGACTACATTAGAACACAGCCGTCTGTTGTCTTCCGCAACTATTTCGAACGCGAAGCGCCCCCTCCCGAGAATCGGAAGGGGGCGCACATTGTCAGTTTTAAGGACTGACCTTCAGTTCCCTTACGGGAAGACCGGAACAGGCGTACCAGTCACCTCAACGAAGAGGACGTCACCGGTGTTAACGGGATCGGTGTCGACCAAGAGCACGAAGCTCAGGATCTCCGGGTCCCATCTGTATACACGTCCGAAGGTCAGTTTTCCGAGGTAATCGGAGACCTTAACCGGAGTAGTACCACCACCAACGACCTGGCGTACCAGTGCCGTAGATGCACCCGTTGTGAGTTTGCGGCTCGTGTCGATTACCGCAATGGCGTTGAAGCCGAGCACCGTCTGAATCGTGATGATTCCAGGCGGTGAACCCGATGCCGGGAGCACTTCACCAACGAGCAGAGCCTTGACCTGTTCAAAGTTCAGCGAGTGGACCCAGTAGGCCTGAGTCGACTTCACCGAAGTCAAGCCGTTCTCAGTCGCAGGCTCAAGGAGCTGGGAGACCGAGTCACGGATTGACACAAGCCACTGACCGTCAACGGACGGGTCGAAACCCAGCACCGCATCGTGACCAGCATTGTCAAAGACGCTGTTGACGTCTGGGTCAACTGGGTCAGACGGGAACGAGATTGCATTCCACCCGGCGAAAATGTCCAGGTCGAACGTCTTTCGTTCCTCAATCGTCACCTTCAGCTCTTGCTTCGTGCTCTCGTTTCCGGCCGCGTCAATCGCGTCGCCGTCATCAATAAGCAGCGTGTGCTCACCAAGAGTCAAGTCAGTCGGCGGGATGTAGAAGAACCTCTTGCCATCACTGGCGGCGATCACGTCGGGCGTGATGTCGGTTCCATCCAACTGAACCTTACTCAGCGTAACTGTCGAAACCTCACCACCCTTTGCAGGTGGGCCAGTCACTACGGTCTTGTAGTCGATGATGATCGACGGCCGAGTCTGGTCAGTCTTCGGATCAACACCTGCTGCACCACCGACCGAAAGGGACGGTGCGGCCATTGAGGAGTCCAGTGTGAAGACCGGAGTACCGGCCTTCTCATTGTCGTCCGAGCCGAGCGTGCCATTGTTTCCTTTGCCGTCATCCGCAGTTATTTCGATAGCACGCTTACCGTCGGCATCGCCTTCCGAAGTGAAGGTTGCCGTCCAGGTATTGCTACCCTCTGCGAGTACCTGTGGCGTGTCATCTACGTTACTGACAGCCGAGTACACCTTAACGACAGGGCCGGCAGGCACTGACTCATCAGACGTGATCGTAATCTTGATCGTATCCTTGGTCAGCTTGTCCGGACCCTCATCTGCAAGCGAAACTGCACCGGTACCGCTGCCATCGCTCAGTGTGATGGTAATGCTCGGAGCAATACCGTCCGAAACCTCACGGTCACCTAGCGTCTCGCTGTTGCCGGCCAGGTCCGTAATGGTGTCCTGGATGCTGGCTAACGGCGTGTCATCTGACAGGAAGTCGTTTGAGACTTCGAAGTACAGGACAGCTTTTGCACTTGCGCCCAGGGGCTTCAGCAACTCATCGAAGGTAGCATCGTCGCTGTCGTCGATGTTGAACGGATCGCCGTCCGAGTCCTCGAGCTTGTTAAGCACCGTAACCCTGGTGGGAACGATGGTTGATCCCGAGTCCAGCTTGATCGTGAAGTCCGATGTCTGGATGTTCGTTAGGTCGTCAGTAACACCGACTCGCAACGAGTTCCTGGCAACGACTTCCTTCGTCCCATCCCATGCAAGGCCCGTCTTGTGGTCCGCAGCGGTGTCTGTGAAACCCGGATCGACTTCATCGATCTGGATGGTCGGTAGCTGAATACCGGACTTGCCGGAATCGGCGTCGGACAGTGCAAGGTTGCCTGCCAGGTCTGCCGAAACGATCACCCAGTCAACAATGTGGTCCTTGTCACCACTGAAGTCCGGAATAGGACTGCTCGGGTCCTCGGAGAAACTGAACGCCGTGTCTCCGTCAACGGCACCAGACGTGGAGATACTAAGTTCTTGCACGTCAGAAGCGAGGTTGTTACCAGTGGCCACATTGACCACAGGTCCTGAGTTGTTGGCGTCAGCCGTATTGTCCCACTTGACTTTGATCTCATCGATCTTCAATCCGGATCCTGACTCAGAAACTGTCCCACTGAAAATGGGTGTGTCGTCCTGGGTAGCAGAACCGGAAGCGGGAGCAGTGATCGTGTTTGTCGGCGGAGCACTATCCAGTGATAGCAGAGTCTCCTGCGTGTTATTCGCGTTGTCCTTGAAAGACAAGGTCAGTTGACCAGTGCCTGCAAAGATGTCGACAGCTCCCGTACCGCCTGTAAGAGCACCTGTCGAGCCATCACCGCTGATCTTAGTGACGCCGTTCTCAATTAGCTGGATGAAACCTTCATATCGGCCGGTGCCGATTCCTGTTTCACTAGCAATGAACGTAACGTTACTGTTCTCCAGGTCACTCGCCACCGTTACCTCGGTCGTACCCACGATAGAGGTGTCGTATGTGATGTGGTTCAGCAGGTAGTTGGCCGCGACGTTGATTTCCACCTTGATCCAAGGATCACCGGCATCGCTGCCCTCGAAAAAGCTGATGATGTCCAACTGGTTACCAATAAGGTTTGTTGTTCCACCATCCACGCTCACCACAGTATTTGCCACGACGTCGGCCAGGGTTCCCGCAATAGGGGAGTTGGCGGCGCCAACTGTACGCCCGGTCAACTCGATAGTTGCGGTATCACCCGGGATACCAGTGGCGATGGTGTCGCCGGTGCCGCCCGCAATGACCGTGATGTTCGCGCCTGTGACAGTCGTCGGTACAGACGGATTTAACTCGGCGTCAATCATCACAATCTTGACGACATTCGCACCAGGCAGAATGATCCTGCCACTTGACCCCTGTACTAAGGGATCATCTTCAAAAGTCGAATAAACCGTACTACTAAACGTGTACGGATCCGCCGGCGTGGGCTCGTTGGTTATCTTGGACCACTCGTTGGCGACATAGATTTTTCCTGCCGCCGCTTTAGTGGCCGAGGTTGAGCCAACGACAGCCACGATAGCGAGTACGAGTACCGCCAGTCCGGCTAGCCATTTCACTGAAAGCTTCACAGCTTCAGTCCCCCTTGCATCCGCGTTTCTTACCCACATACATCAGCAGAAGGGCAGAGGGAGGTTCTCTTTGAACATCTCCTGCCGGTGCCGGGTGGTTCTAAAACTCGGAGGTCTCCGATGCTGTTAGTACCTAGCGCCAACGCGGCGGCCAGGGTGCCGATTCCAATACCTATAACTAAGGGTCCTGAGCACGCGAATCGGCGCGCGCGCAATCGGACCTCGGGTCAAGCCCATGCGATTTAATCACTGCCCAAATTGCAGTGTCAACCCAAATGAGCTGTCCCTTTTTCCCGTTTCTCCCCGCTTTAAGTGGAGTCACCTATCCGAAACCGGATAATGTAGCCCCGCCGGGTGAACCGAGTGCTCAGAGACACTTTAGGGACACCCCATGCCGGGAGTCAACGAGTACCAACACCAATTAAAGGCCAGATTGGTTACGTGAGAATTACAGAGAGTACGCAGCAAGCGCACCGGCCTCCACACATCAGGGCTAGCGGCTAGTGCCTGCCCGATCCAACGAACCTCTGTTCTGAGATCAATACGAGAGAGTAAACCATCTGTACAAACAGGGGCGGAGCCCTTTTCAGTGCTCCGCCCCTGGATGTTTTCGATTGCGTGTAATCCGACTACCGGGACCGGTTACTTCAGGGTCCGACCGGAATCACGCCAGGCTGGGTTTTTCGGGCTGCGTAATCGATTTCAAGAACTCATCGTTCGTCTTCGTACGGTTCATCCGTTCCACAACCCGCTCAGCGGCATCGGTTGAGTTCGGTGAGTCCTGGCTGATGATTGCGACCATGCGCCTGAGCAGCCACACCTGCTTGAGCGTCGCTTCATCCTGCAGGAGCTCCTCTCGGCGAGTGCCGCTACGCTCGATGTCTATCGCCGGCCAGAGTCTTCGGTCGGCCAATCGTCTGTCCAGGTGCAATTCCTGGTTTCCGGTCCCCTTGAATTCTTCATAGATCAGGTCATCCAGGCGGGAGCCGGTATCTATCAGACAGGTGGCGACAATTGTGAGGCTACCGCCCTCTTCGCAGTTTCGGGCTGCGCCAAAGAAGGCCTTTGGTGGATAGAGCGCGTACGGATCCATTCCACCAGAGAGCGTCTTGCCGCTGCTTGGGACTGCAATGTTGTAGGCGCGAGCGAGGCGCGTCAGGCTGTCCAACAGTAGAACAACGTGTTCGCCGCTCTCCACGAGACGCTTGGCGCGTTCCATCGACACTTCCGCCGTACGTGTGTGGTCTTCAACTGGTTCATCGAAGGTCGAGCTGTAAACCTCTCCATCGATGGACCGTTGCATGTCGGTCACTTCTTCAGGGCGCTCGCCGATCAAAGACACGATCAGATATATCTCGGGGTGGTTCTCGCGAATACCGTTGGCGATCTGCTTCAGGAGTACCGTCTTTCCGGCTTTCGGCGGCGCCACCAGCAGTGCTCGCTGTCCCCGGCCAATAGGAGCGACTATGTCGATAAGCCTGGTGCCGAGGAGCCTTGGCGTCGTCTCGAGAGTCAACTGATCGTCTGGATAGAGAGAGGTTAGCTGCTCGAATTTCGGTCGATGCCTGGACGACTCCGGATCGTGGCCATTCACGATCTCTACTTTCAAGAGGCCGTAGTATTTCTCGCCTTCTTTGGGTTGGCGTAACTGGCCGGCCACCATGTCACCCGGACGCAAGCCGTACTTTCGGATTAGCGACTGGGAGACATAGATGTCGTCGGGCGTGCCTTTTTTTCCGGGCGGACGAAGAAAGCCATAGCCGTCGTGCAAAATATCTAAGACACCGGCACCCAGTAGTTGCCCCGTCTCTTCACCGAGGACACGGAGCAGCTCCATGATGATCTCGGTTCGTCTCTGGGGAATCCGTTTGATTTTTTTCTCGACCGCTAGCTCGCGCAACTCATCGAGAGTTTTTGCTCCCAGGTTGCCGAGATCTGGCAGCTCGGCTTCCAGAGCCTCCAGCTCCTGGTCACTAATCCCGGTCTGGGGCCGTTGTGGACGGCCCGGGCGTCTACGCCCGCCCGTACGGCGCCTGCCGTTGGCGTTTGAGCGGTCTGTTTGGCGCGTGGCTGGGGATGGCAGGTTCGAATCCTCCTGGTATTGGCTATCGTCGTCTTTAGTGGTTGATCCAGACCGGTTCGCTAGCTATGGCAAACACTGTGCAACAGCATTCGTCAAACCGTCTGACGTTCGAGTTAAGTAATTTCTGAAGTAATTTTGGAGAGTGATGCCTGTTTCAGGCTCTGCCGAGTTCAATGACCAGGCAAAAAGTCGCAGACTGATTGTGCTCGATCCGGCATCTAGTGCCAGGTGATTCAGCGTTTAGGCCAAATCCGTAGGCAGTAGGAGAGGTCGGGATTACCTGCAGTAGCAATCGATGAAAGATTGCTGGGGGAATTGGGCCAGTACGTGGTTGGTATCGGCCCCTGACTTATAACTATACCAACGGTGACCGTTCTCAACAACTCCCAGGATGCCCGGTCTCTGTGGCTTTCTCAGTCCTCCGCTGAAGCTCCCGAGCTGATTCGTAACCGGTCGGTGTTCCCACCGGGTGTCCGCTCGCTGGCAGGAAGCTCGTACTGGCCGCCTTCTCTAAGGACGTTACATGCGGCGTCGATGAACCCTCGGAACAGTGGGTGAGCTTTCTCAGGGCGAGAGGCGAACTCAGGATGAAACTGGCTGCCAACCATAAAAGGATGACCGTAGACCTCTGTGATTTCGACGAGAGAGTCGTCTGGCGCTGTCCCACTGGCCACCAGACCGGCCTCTTCAAACCGAATCCGGTAATCATTGTTGTACTCATACCGGTGGCGATGCCGTTCTAAAACAAGTTCTTCTCCGTAAGCGTCACGCGCACGCGTGCCTTCTCTCAACTTGCATGGGTACTGACCGAGCCTCATCGTTCCACCCGTTTCCACGAGGTGTTCCTGACCCTCCATGATGCTGATTACGGCATCATCGGTATTGGCATCCAGTTCGAGAGAATTGGCTCTGCTCAAGCCCAGCTCGTTTCGAGCATACTCAATCACCATTACTTGCATCCCAAGGCATAGTCCCAGGTACGGAATTTTTCGCGTTCGAGCATAGTTGGCAGTCTTGACCATGCCTTCGACGCCACGGGGGCCGAATCCACCGGGCACAAGTATCCCGACTGCTGACGACAGATAACTTTCGGGCCCATATTGCTCTACTCCTTCGGAAGAGACCCAGTCGATCTCGATCTTCCTGCCGTAGTGAAAGCCTGCATGTCTCAGAGCCTCGGCGACGGAGAGGTAGGAGTCGTGTAGTTCAACGTACTTGCCAACGACGGCGATGCGTAACGGCTCCTGCTCTTCATCTTCGATCTCCGCTATGTGACGCCAATATGCAAGATCAGGTTCAGTGTTCGGCAATTTCAACGCTTTCGAAATAGTCGAGCCGACGCCCTGCTCCTCGAGATAGAGGGGAACCTTGTAGACGCTGTCCAGGGTAGGAAGTCCAAATACATTCTCTGGTCTCACGTCACAGAAGCGGGCGATCTTGTCCTTGACGTCTCGTTCCACTTCATGGTCAGCGCGACCGATGATTGCGTCAGGATGGATGCCCATACTCCGCAGTGCTTGAACGCTGTGCTGGGTGGGCTTGGTCTTTAGCTCTTTCGTAGAGCCGAGAAACGGGAGCAGGGTCACGTGAATGTAGAAAGTGTTTTCACGACCAACGTCGCCGCGCACCTGTCTGATCGCCTCGAGAAACGGCTGTCCTTCGATGTCACCGACAGTGCCTCCGACTTCAACCAGGATCACATCAGCGTTGGACTGCTCGGCCAGCGCCTTTATGTGCCCTTTGATCGCGTCTGTAACGTGGGGAATGATCTGGATCGTTCCACCCAGGTAGATGCCGGAGCGTTCCTTTCCGATTATTTCTGTATAGATCTGACCGGCAGTGACATTTGATAGCGAGGTCAGTTCGACATCAATGAATCGCTCGTAGTGTCCCAGGTCCAGGTCTGTCTCAGAACCGTCAACGGTCACATAGACCTCGCCGTGCTGATAGGGAGACATCGTTCCCGGGTCAACATTCAAATATGGGTCCAACTTGAGCACCGAAACGCTGAGTCCCCGACTTTTCAGCATTCGCCCGATGGAGGCAGCCGCAATCCCCTTGCCAAGAGAACTCACGACGCCGCCGGTAACGAAAATATAACGAGTCAACTTACACCTACCAGGCGCGTAGTAAAGGAAGACTGAAAGCGGAGAGAGAGTTGCATGTCCGGGGCCGAGAAATTCGGACCCGGTTCACATCTTCGTTCACGAATGGAACTCGAACGGATAGCGAACCTCTCGAATGTCCCCGCGATTCCAAGAACAGACCGGCGAACATTCTGAGCGGGGATGTACTGATTCTAGGTCTCGCTTTTCTGTAGTGTCAATTCGAACGGCGCACTGTCCGGTGTCCGTTGTCGCCAATCTGGCCAATCTGAGTGGTAAGGCGGTTTGTTTGGTAAACTCAACCGTGCTCTTCCGACTCTTCCTGTGCCGTGAGGTGGACCGTAGATCAACGCGGTGACGGCGAAGGGCGAACGAGAGTTGCCACGGCATCTATTCTCAAGCCATCTTCCCCTTACTATTAACCGTATGGAATCACTGACCTCAGACGAAGTCCGTTACATCGCCACGCTGGCCAACCTCTTTCTCACAGAAGAGGAGATTGAGATGTATCGGCACCAGCTGACCGGCATCCTTCAACACGTGCAGTCCCTGCAAGAGGTCGAAACGTCCGGTGTCGAGCCGACTGGTCATGCAACTGAGTCCTCAACTGTGCTTCGTGAAGATGAAACGGGACGGTCTCTCGACCGCGAGCAGGTGATTGGTAACGCCCCGGCCACCAGCGGCGAATTTATCCGAGTCCGCGCGGTGATGGACTAGCGCTGTCATGGTGAACAGAACGTCCCGCACTCCAGATATCCATCACATGACCGCGCATGAGATCCGCGGAAAGCTCGACGCCAGGGATCTATCAGCGGTCGAACTTACCCAGGCAACGCTCAAACGCATCTCATCGATCGACGGCGAGATCAATGCCTATCTGAGAACGACCGCTGAACAGGCGATTCCCGCTGCCGAAGAGGCTGATCGGCGACTCCGCGGCTCAGGGCCGGAACCCGGTCCGCTAACCGGCGTGCCCATCCTGGTCAAAGACAACATGTCGACAGCGGGCGTGGAGACTACGGCTGGCTCGAAGATTCTCGCCGGATACATCCCGCCGTTCGACGCGGAAGTGGTATCGCGCTTGAACGAAGCTGGCGCCATCACCCTCGGAAAGGGAAATCTGGACGAGTTTGCGATGGGCTCGTCCAATGAACATTCAGCCTTTGGCGCGGTTAGAAATCCCTGGGACATGGAGCGCGTCCCTGGCGGAAGCTCAGGTGGAGCGGCGGCGGCGGTTGCGGCAGGTGAGTGTGTAGTGGCACTTGGATCAGACACGGGAGGGTCCATTCGCCAGCCTGCCGCCCTGTGCGGTGTCGTCGGAATGAAGCCGACTTACGGGCTGGTCAGCAGGTACGGGCTGATAGCGTTTGCCAGCTCGCTTGACCAGATCGGCCCGATAACCCGTGACGTACGGGACTGCGCCGATACTTTAAATATCATCTCTTCTCACGACCCTAAAGATTCAACGTCTGTCAAAGCGCCATTCAACGACTTCGGCGAAAAACTGGGCAAGAGCGTCGACGGGATGCGACTTGGTGTCCCAAAGGAGTACCTGGTTGAAGGAATAGAGCCGGGAGTCCGCCAGGCATTCGAGGAGGCGGTCGAGGAGCTTCGCTCTCTCGGAGCATTGATCGAAGAGACGTCTTTGCCACTGACGAATCAGGCATTGGCAGTCTACTACGTCATCGCTCCTTCCGAAGCCTCTGCGAACCTGTCTCGTTATGACGGTGTCAGGTATGGAGCAGCGTCGACGGTGGGCTCTACGGCAGCAGAGTTAAGCAGACATACGCGGGGTGAGATGTTCGGAGACGAGGTGAAGCGGAGGATACTGATCGGCACCTACGCTCTGTCGTCCGGATACTACGACGCCTACTACAAGAAGGCCCAACAGGTACGCACTCTGATTCGCAGGGAGTTCACCGAGGCTTTCGGCCAGTTCGATGCGCTCGTTACCCCGACTTCGCCTTCCGTGGCATTCAAAATAGGCGAAAAGCTGGAAGACCCGCTTCAGATGTACCTTGCCGATATCTGCACAATCCCCGTAAATATTGCCGGCCTGCCTGCGATCTCGGTGCCCTGCGGCCTGTCGGAAGAAATGCCTGTCGGCCTTCAGGTCATCGGTCCTCAATTTGGAGACCAGACCGTTTTGCAGGTCGCGCACGCCTACGAACAGTCAACGGACTGGCACAGGAGTCATCCTCCGCTTTGAACGCAAGCACACGGACGGGGCGAATCCTATTAGCCCTCATAGCATTCAGCGCGATCGTGGCCGCGGCATGTTTGAGTGGTGATCCTGAACCCACTCCGACTCCGGACGGTCCTGCTGGCATACCGGTCTCGTTTCCATACATTTTCGCCGGGAACTTCACCGTTGCCGGTGAGCCAGGGCCCCAGGGGATCCCAATGTTCGCAAGGCTCGGTGATGGCCGAGGACCGTTCAACAACACGGTCAGACCGGGCGAGTACACAAACGTGTCGGTTGCACCACCAACCCCCGGCGACATCGGCGAGGAGATCACGTTTCATCTTGGACATCCAGATGAATCGAATGTCCAGGCCGAGGAAACGTTCGTGTTCGACGCAACCGCCCAGCCGCGGTTCGTGGAACTTGATCTGAGCTTCCCGAGACTGCCATGACGCTGCGGAGTCTCGGTGGGAAATCGCCAATGGTCGATCCCGAAGCATTTGTAAGTGAGGCTGCATACGTCATTGGAGACGTGGTGATCGGTCCCCGTTCGAGCATCTGGCCTGGTGCTGTTATCCGCGCCGATAGCGGACGGATAACTATTGGAGCGGGAAGCAATGTTCAGGACAATTCGGTCCTGCACGCAGATGCCGATGCAGTCATTGGCGACGGTGTGACGATCGGGCACGGTGTCGTCTGTCATGCCAGGCAGATTGGTAACGGATGCCTCATTGGTAATGGCGCGGTCTTGAACGACGGGGTAGAGCTGGGTGAAGAGTGCCTGGTGGCAGCCGGATCAACCATCACCGAAAACAAGGTGTTCCCGCGTCGCTCACTGATTCGGGGAGTCCCTGGAAAAGCACTTGGAACGATCAGAGACCGTCACGCAGAACTACAGCGCAGAGCCGCCGAATCTTATGTTCAACGCATCGAACGATACAGGGCTGAAGGCACGTTTGAGTAGCAACCCGAGGATCTCGGACGCGACCAGCGCTCACATTCGATCTGGCGCTGTCATTCCCATCAGGTCAAGCGTCCGTGCAAATACTGTCTTTGCAGCCTCCACCAGCCGTAGCCGAGCCTTCGTAACTGGCATCTCCAGCGGATCATCGGAAATCACCCGGCACTGTTCATAGAACCGTTGCAGCGTTTTCGCGAGCTCCATCGCGTAGTACGGGAGATGGTGCGGCTCCAGGTTTTTTGCGGCACGGTGAACTATATCCGGCAGTTCAACCAGCCTCCTCAGTAGTTCAAATTCTGCGTCGTGGGTCAGATTCGAAAGGTCGGCTCCCTCGGAACTGATGTCTTGCTCTGTGGCGTTGCGTAGAATCGCCGCGAGACGTGCATGGGCGTACTGCACGTAGTACACCGGATTCTCCGACGACTGCTGCGTTGCAAGTGCAAGATCGAACTCCATCTGAGCGTTCGCGGTGCGGCTTAAGAAGATGAATCGGCACGCATCCGCGCCTACCTCTTCCACCAGTTCCTCGACGGTGACAATGTTGCCTTTGCGCTTGCTGAACCGGACCGTCTCGCCTTCGTTCTTGAAGCTCACGATCTGGTTGAGAATTATCGTCAGGTTGTCGGGAACCCCACCCAGAGCCTTGACCGCCGCCAGCAACCTGCTCACATGGCCGTGGTGGTCGGCACCCCAGACGTTGATAACCCGGTCGAACCGCCGAACCAGGAACTTGTCATAGTGATACGCGAGATCAGTTCCGAAATACGTCGGGATCTGCTCGCCGCTCCGGACCACAACATCGTCTTCCTCTTCACCGAACGCAGTCGACTTGAACCAGCGGGCGCCGTCCCGATCGACGATGTATCCCTTATCCTCAAGAAAATCGAGCGTTTTCTGAAGCGCGCCCGACTCGGTGAGAGAAGACTCGTAGAACCAGTGATCGTACTCAATCCGGAGCGACTTAAGCACTGATCGGATCTCGCCCAGCGTCCTCTCGAGAGCTATCGGCGAGATTTTTGATTTGATCTCGTCTTCGGACGCATCGACCAGCTCAGCATTCTCCCTGAACAATCCCTTTGCCAGGTCGACCAGGTACTCGCCGGGATATGCCGGGTCAGGCAGCGGCACGTCCTTGCCCGCTGCCTGCATGAACCGGGCGTAGAGCGTGTCGTAGAAAACGCGCATCTGCGCACCTGCGTCGTTAACATAGTACTCACGCTGGACCTCATAGCCCGCCGCCTGGAGCACACTTGCTATCCCGGAGCCAAGGACAGCACCTCGTGCGTGCCCCACATGCAAAGGACCGGTCGGGTTAACAGAAACGAACTCAACCTGGACCTTTATCCCCTCACCATCCACGGTGTTTCCGAAGGTCTGGCCGGCATCGACAATCTTGTCTATCTGTCCGACAAGCCACGTTTTTGAAAGCGTGAAGTTCACGAACCCCGGCGGCGCGGCTGAGACGTCACCGACAAGCGGACTCTCAGGCACATGAGCGACGATCTGTTCGGCGATTGCGAGCGGCGCCATCCTCATGACGCGCGACAGCGACAGCGCAACGGATGAGCTGAAATCGCCGTGCTCAGCCTGTTTCGGCTTTTCAACGACAATCTCAACATCACCGGCCTGAGGCAGCGTGCCTGATCGCTGGGCGGCAGCAAGACCCTGCTCTACAAGTTGCGATATTGATTCAGATGTTCTCATGGAGCCATTCAGGTTAGCACCGGCGAACCTTTCTATGGCTATACTCGCCGTGGTCTGTATTTGCGGCTGATGCAGTGCGACCGAAAGACAAATCGGCCTCGCCGGAAGCTTTTATTTGACAACACATATTCAGTCGGTTTGGAGTTGACGCATGACCGACAAGCATGAGGACCCGGAAATGTCCGAAACTGTCGCACCCGGATATCCGGTGATTGCGACGTTGAAAAATATCGATGTATCGGAGTGGGAGCCGGCAGCGATATTCAGACCCGTCAGTTTGCAGGACCCAGTACAGGTCCCAGTAGAGGAGAAAGACGTAGCGGGAGACGATTCGTGAGCGACACAGAACTCTTGCTGAAACCTGTTACTGAGCTTTCTGTGATGCTCTCGTCCAGGGAGCTTTCCCCGGTGGATCTCGCAAGCTCCACTCTCCGCCAGATTGCGAAACTTCAACCGGTTCTGAACGCCTATCTTGATCCGTTCACTGATGAACTGATGTCGGCTGCGAAGACCGCGGAGACTGAAATCAGCGGCAACGGATACCGCGGCCCACTGCACGGGATACCGATCGGGCTGAAAGACCTGGTCGATGTAGCAGGCCGGCCGACAACAGGCGGCTCTGCTGCGACAGAACCCAACGTTGCGCCTCGCGACTCAACCGTCACTTCAAAGCTGCGCGAAGCCGGGGCTCTGATCGCTGGAAAACTGAACCTGGTCGAATTTGCCTTCGGTTTTTCGAGCGTCAACCCACACACCGGAGACGTGAAAAATCCCTGGAATACCGAGCGAATCGCGGCTGGGTCGAGCAGCGGGTCGGCTGCGGCGGTGTCGACGGGCGCGGCGGCCATGGCACTGGGGACTGACACGGGTGGCTCAGTCAGAATGCCAGCCGCCGCATGTGGCATTACCGGCCTGAAACCGACTTACGGCCTCGTGTCGAGAAATGGCGTCATGGACCTGAGTTGGAGTTCCGATCACGTCGGTCCAATGTGCCGTACTGCGGCCGACTGCGCGCTCATGATGAATGTGATTTCCGGCCACGACGCGTCAGATCCTGCGAGTTCCAACCGTATGATCCCAGATTTCACATCTGAGCTTGATCGTGGAGTCACCGACATCAGGATTGGCATTCCAGCAGACTACTTCTTCGATGGCGTGGATCCTGAGATTGAGTCAGCTGTTCGGGCGGCAATCGATATGCTCAAGGCCGAGGGCGCCTCGATCGAGGAGATCCCGATGCCCTGGGTGAGTATCGGCAGGGCTGTCAACGTTGGCGTGTTAATGCCTGAGGCCGCCGCCGTTCACCGCTCGCGTCTCGCTGCGCGCGCTGACAGGTACTCACCGGCAGTCAGGCACCGCTTGCAGGCTGGACTCGACATATCGGCTGTCGATTACATTGATGCTCAGAGAGCCCGGTCGATGTTCGGACATCAGATGGCGGAAGCTATGCGAGATATCGATGTTTTGATCACACCGACGGTTCCGATCCAGACGCCGACTATTGCCGAAACTACTCCTCCACAGGGCTCCTCTTTCGCACCTGCCGGAGGTGATTTCCCAAACTTTACCGGGGTGTTCAACGCAACCGGCCAGCCATCTCTTTCGCTCAACTGTGGGTTCACGAAAGACGGCATGCCTATCGGGATGATGATTTCAGGAAAGGCGTATCGCGATGCTGAGGTGATAGGCGTCGGGCACGCCTATCAGCGCGTCTCGGACTGGACCGGCAAGACTCCGCCAGTTTGCGATTAGGCTACAAACTGAAGTTGCGCCGAGTGTGAATAGTTTTCACGCCTCGCGATCCGCCCCCGGTTCAGGCGTGTTGTAAGGTCGAATCATGGACAAACACGCCGGATCAAGCAGCCAATCGGAACAGAAGCCGACGCGACGCAGATATGACCGCTACGTCACCCGTACCGCAACTCTTTCTGAACGAGGCTATGCGTGTGTGGCACTCGACCGGCCGAACGATGAGGTAAACGTAGGGCACACCTTACGAGCAGCACTGTGCTTCCAGGCTCGAATGGTGATCCTCGGAGGGGCACCTTTAGACCTGAATGTAAAGAGGCTGAAAACCGATCCCGGCCGCGCTTATCGTCACGTTCCGATTATCCAGGTCGACGATGTTTTCGAGGCCCTGCCTGAGGACTGCACACCGGTGGCGGTGGAGCTGACAGATGACGCAGTTGATCTGCCTACATTCGTACACCCTGAGCGGGCCTGCTACATATTCGGACCGGAGAACGGCTCGGTATCCGATGATGTGCTGAATCGCTGCGCGATCAAGGTCAAGATCCCAACCACCATGTCACTCAATCTCGGGATGACGGTAAACATCGTCCTGTATGACCGTGCTGCAAAGGCGAGCCGCAGTACTAACGGTCGCTCAGAGTAGTTAAGGCGCCTTTGAAGCTGGCGCTCGGACGATCTAAGCCATCAGTGAAGTGAAATGGTCGGGGCAGCAGGATTCGAACCTGCGACCTCCCGGCCCCCAGCCGGATGCGCTACCAGGCTGCGCCATGCCCCGAACTTGGATACACAGAGTATCACCGGACTCTCGTGTGATGGTCAATTTGTTCATCTGGCAGCAGTTCGTTCGCACGGATGATCGATGGCCGCGATCCAACCCTTTAGGCAAACTCGAAGCAATCTTTCGCGGGCCTCGTCTGTTCTTATTCTGAACCGACGCAGATAACCGGTATCGCTACCAGGTTGAAATTATGAGATCAAACAGGCAAAAAGGCTTCACGCTCATCGAGCTGCTGGTGGTCATCGGGATCATGGCCACGATGGCTGCGATCGCCGTTCCTGCTGTCTCGAGATTTATTGCGCCAGCTGAAGTTGCCGCTGATGATGAGGAGTTTGGCCGGGTTCAAGCCGCGATGGACACCTACATTGCGGAGAACAATCTTCCACCACCGTTCGTGGCAGCGAACAGTGTGGCAGCAAACGACTTTTCTGCATCGAATCCCATACTCTTTCCAGGCTACATTCGCGAGTCAAACACGCACTGCCGGTACACATGGGACGCGAACGGCCGAATGACGCAGGACACCTGCCCGTAAGCATCGCCCTCCGAGGTTCTGCGCCCGTCATTTCTCATCGGACCTCTGGCTCAATACCTTTTCGCCTCAATCGCGAGCCAACACGTACTCGGACGCACGACTGCCTGTTGCTATACTCACGGCTTGCGCCTGATTAACGGCGCAGACCGGTACGAACTCTTTTCCGCGGCAGACGGCGTTGCATGGGCCAGCCGCGTCTCTATTCAAAACGGAACTCATTTTGCGTGACCTCTACGGCGATGTATCCGCGCTCAGGCAGCGCATAGACGAGATCGTGGGGCGTCTTTGACCTGCCTGCACTCGAAAAGCGTATAGCTGAAGCTGAAAAAGCGGCTTCAGAGCCGGGATTCTGGAGCGACTCAGTAAACGCGCAAAGGCGCATGCAGGGTCTAGCCTCGATGAAAGCCGAGTATGAGGCCTGGACTGAGGCGGCAAGTTCCTCTGCCAATATCGAGGAGTTGGCTGCGCTCGGCGTCGAAGAGTCTGACGACTCGATGACTGAGCAAATCCAGGGCGAGTATGCACGGATCCTGAAAAAGGTCGAGGATCTCGAATTCACACTTCACCTGTCTGGTGAATACGATGAACGCCCGGCCATCGTTGCTGTGAAATCCGGCGCCGGTGGCGTCGATGCCCAGGACTGGGCTGAGATGCTGTTCAGAATGTATTGCCGCTGGGCGGAAAAGCAAGGATTCGGCGTCGAAATCCTCGACGAAACGCCTGGCGATGAAGCCGGATTTAAGAGCGCTGCTGCAAGAATTGAAGGGCGCTATGTGTACGGCTACCTTCGATCTGAGCGCGGTGTTCACAGGCTCGTCCGGCTCTCGCCCTTTGACTCCGATCATCGGCGCCACACGAGTTTCGCGCTGGTCGAGGTGCTGCCGGAGCCGGACGAACAGGAAGAGGTCACGATCCACCCTGACGATATCCGGCTCGACGTGTTCCGAGCCGGTGGTCATGGCGGTCAAAACGTTCAAAAGAACTCCACGGCTGTGCGCATCACGCACCTGCCCACGAACCTTGTTGTAGCGGTTCAGAACGAGCGTTCACAGCTGCAGAACCGGGAAGTGGCCATGCGCATACTGCTCGCCAGGCTTATCGATCTTGACATACGCCGCCGATCAGAGGAGCGAGAGAAACTTAAGGGCGCCCATATTTCAGCCGAGTTTGGACGACAGGTCCGGAGTTATGTTCTCCACCCGTATCAGATGGTAAAAGACCACCGCAGCGACTTTCAGACGGGCGATGCACAGGGGGTTCTTGAGGGCGAAATTGAGGACCTGCTGAAGGCAAACCTCACCTCTCAAGTACACGAACCTGCCTCCATGAACGAGTGATCCGGTCAATCCGGTTAATGTAATCTGGCGTAACAGCTTCCGATGGCGAATTGAAACCGTTGGCCTCATGGTCCGCATCCAAGAATCACGAAGTTTGATCCGGCGCATGTACGAACCTCGCCGATTGCTTAAGTCAGGAACATAAGATAGATGCGAAAGAGTTTCTTTCTCTGGGCTACAGCCCTGGTTGCCACCGTTGCAGTGGCGTGCGGTGGATCTGAATCAATTACCGATCCCACAGCGCAACCGTCAGCAACGGCGGTACCGACACGTGCGTCGGCTCCTGACATTGCGCCCGACCTGCAAGAGACCCCTCTGAGCGGCTCGGAAGACGGACCTCGTGCAGGCGGACGGTTCACACTCGTCTATTCCGACCCGCCGACTCTCGATCCGCATCTCGTGGTCGATGGGACGTCGTTCGGTGTCGTGGTTGAGCTGTTTTCTGGGCTGGTGAGCCTGAACGAGAACCTTCAGATTGTGCCCGAGCTTGCGGAGTCGTGGGACGTACTGGAAGGCGGCACCGTTTACGAGTTCAAACTGCGACCTGACATCACATTTAGCAATGGCGATCCCGTAACGGCGCAGGACTTCAAGTGGTCAATGGAGCGGGCGGCAAGACCTGAAACAGCTTCCGCCGTTGCCGAGACCTACCTTGGCGATGTCGTTGGGATGATCGATTTAATCAACGGCGATGCTGGCGAAGCAAGCGGGATCCAGGTGATCGACGAGCGGACACTGCGCATCACGATTGACGCACCTAAAGCCTATTTTCTGGCCAAGCTGACCTACCCAACGGCCTACGTCCTGAACAGCGATAACGTTGAGAGCGGTGGGAGGAGCTGGACGGATAATCCGGTTGGTACCGGCGCATTCACGCTTGCCGAATATCGCATCGGGCAACGCATCAGGTTGACTCGAAACGATAACTACTGGAGCCGTCCAGCATTCCTCGACGAGGTCTTCTACAACCTTTCAGGCGGCGTATCGATGGCCATGTACGAGAACGACGAGATCGACATCACGGGCGTCGGGCTTGCCGATCTCGACCGGGTGAACGATCCGACAGAGGAACTGAACAAAGACCTTGTCGATACACCTGCTCAGTTCGGTGTTCAGTACATAGGTTTCAATGTCGAGAAGCCTCCGTTTGACGATCCGAAGTTCCGGCAGGCACTCAACCTGGCTGTCGACAAAGAGCTGATATCGAGCCAGGTTTTTGCCGACCTGCTTGAGCCGGCGTATGGGATCATCCCTCCCGACTTCCCTGGATTCAACCCGGACCTTGAAGGCCTCAGGTTCGACCTCGACCGCGCAAAGCAGCTGCTGGCCGAGTCCAAGTACGCTGACGAAGCGACAAGGCCGCGCATCATCGTCACTGTTCCCGGCTCGGGCGGATCGCCCGGCCTCGATGTCGAAGTGATCGCAGACATGTGGCGCCGCGACCTCGGTGTAAACGTTGAGATTCAACAGGTCGAATGGGCCACGTATCTACAGGACCTCAACCGAAAGAGACTCCAGGCGTGGGGCGGTGTTGCCTGGCAGGCGGACTACCCGGACCCACAGGACTTCATCGATATCCTGTTCTACTCAGACACACAGGGAAACAGAGGCAACTACTCGAGCACCACGGTTGACGACCTGGTTGTGCAGGCTCGCACCGAACAGGACATCTCGAAGCGCATCCAGCTTTACCAGGACGCCGAGCGGATCATTGTCGAGGAGGCAGCCTGGCTGCCGCTATGGTTCGACACAGAACGGAAAGCTCTCCTGAAACAGCGGGTGCAGGACTATCGGTTCACTCAGATCGCCATCCCCAAGTTTAAAGACGTTTGGGTGACTGACGCGAGATAGGCACTCGAAATCTTGTGGACCGGGATTGCGAAAGTTCGCCGACTCATTCGGGATTCTGGCGGGATTCGGTGAAACTTGCAGGTCCGGCCGATGCTGCTTGACATGACGGGACAGGAGAGTACAGAGTCTCTCGATGCTTGCTTACATGGTCCGGAGACTACTTTGGACGCCTGTCCTCCTACTCGTCGTCTCCATCATCGTCTTCGTCCTCGGAACATACGGACCCGGCGACCCGGTTGAAGTCCGGCTTGGTCAAAACTACACGCCGCAGGCGGCCGAACGCCTGCGCGAGCAGCTTGGTCTGAACGACTCGCCTGCCGTTCAGTGGGGACGGTATGTTTGGGGTGCCCTCCGCGGTGACTTCGGCGAAAGCTTCGTATTCCAGGGGAGAACTGTCGGAGAGATTCTCGGTCCGCGGCTCTGGGTTTCTGCACAGCTCAACATCGCCGCATTTCTCATCACACTAGTCTTCGGACTACCGCTGGGCTTCTATGCCGCAAAACGGCAGGGAACATGGAGTGATCCCGCTGTTGTTCTGACTACCCTGGCCATGTTCGCGCTCCCGGTCTTCATCATTGCACCGTTTTTAATATGGCTTTTTGCTCTTCAGCTGGACTGGGTGCCGGTGTCCGGCTGGGGCGGGTTTTTCGACAAGCGGATGGTTTTGCCCGCGGTGACGATTGGCGTACCGGGGATAGCCGTGTTCACCCGCTTGATGCGAGCCTCAACACTGGATGTGCTCGGACAGGAATACATCAGAACGGCTCGCTCCAAAGGCCTGCATGAGATGGTGGTCAACTACCGCCACATAGCCCGCAATGCACTTATTCCGATCATGACGATCATGGGCTTCACATTTGCAGGTCTGTTTGCAGGATCGCTCATCACGGAACTTATCTACGGTATTCCAGGAGTCGGCAGAATCTCACTCGACTCGATATTCGCCAGGGACTTCCCGGTTATTACGGCCCTGGTGCTCATCGGGGCAACGATGCTTGTTCTAGCAAATCTCCTGATCGACTTCGCTTACACCGTTGTCGATCCACGGATAAGGCTCCAGTAGCAGATGACTGCAGAAACCCTGAACAAAAGTCCGATTGACCCGCCATCCAGATCGGTTAGAGGACGCAATCAATTCTCGCTTGCCCTTTCGCGTCTGATGCGAAAGAAGCTGGGGATGATCGCACTTACGGCCATTGCGATCATCTACCTGGCAGGCATCTTTGCTCCGGCGCTGGACACACACGGATACACGGACACGAACCTGCTCAAAACGCAGGAAGGTCCCGATACGAAAAACTTCCTTGGCACAGACCGCCTGGGCAGGGACACTTACACGCGGTTGCTCTGGGGAATCCAGACGACCGTGATCGTCACCATTACGACACTGTTGACCGGGGCGCTGTTGCTCGGGCTGACTCTCGGATTGATCGCCGGTTACTTCCGAGGAGTGGTTGATTCGGTGATCGCCAGAGTCGGGGAAGTGGTTTCGGCGTTCCCAGATATTCTCCTCATAATCCTGCTTGCGGCCACCGTCCGCCCAAGAGTGTTGGACTGGGTGAGGTCAATCGAGGACAGCACGGGCTATACGGGCCTGGTCTCGTCAGGATTCGTCGATTTCCTGGTGATCGGTATCGCTTTGCTGCCCTTGAGCTGGTTCGGAACAATGAGGCTGGTAAGAGGCCAGGTGCTGCAGTTGCGTGACGCCGACTACGTCGAAGCCGCAAGGGCTATGGGCACGTCAACACCACGAATACTGTTCCGCCACATCCTTCCGAACATCGTTTCGCCATTGATAGTCACCGTGTCATTTGGAATGGGGGCTGTGGCTGGCACTGAGATCGCTCTCAGCTTCTTTGGTCTTGGCGTCCAGCCTCCACGACCAAGCCTGGGCATCATGATCGCCGAAGCAACCGGTCGCGGGAGCACTGCTACTTCTGTTCTCACTCAACACCCTGAACAGCTACTGGCGCCGATCGCCGTTGTCTGGCTGCTCATCTTTTCGTGGAACATCCTCGGTGATGCGTTGACAGATGTGTTCAACCCACGCAGCAGATGACGCAGTGCTCCAGGACAGCGGGGATGACATCACAGAGCGAGTTGGATACTTGAACTCGGCTCAACGCTGAAGTCGATGGTCAAGCGGTAGAATCTTGATCCATGTCGTCCACACCCTCAGACCACTCACACGCTGGCCTCCCCGAGCTGATTCCGACTGAAGATGGTCACCACCGCTGCGCTGACTGTGAGCGGATGCTTTACAGCGACCCCAAGCTGGCCGTCGCAGCGATAATCCCACACAATGGCGGCATCGTTCTGATCAAACGAGGTATAGAGCCGGCCTATGGCAAGTGGAGCTTCCCTTCGGGCTACGTAAATCGCGGCGAGGTAGTCGAGAAGGCCCTTGAGCGCGAAGTACGTGAGGAGACTGAGCTGGTGGTTCGCGCAATCCAGCTGGTCGGACTGTACTCAAAACCGGGACAGGCCGTCGTGCTCGCCGTGTACGAAGCCGAGGTACTGGACGGCAAACTGTCTGCCGCAGATGAGGTGTTGGAGGCTCGGATATTCAGCCCTCTTGAACTACCGGACCTGGCATTCGAACATGACGACCGGATCATCGACGATTGGCGACGAGGGCGCACAGAACAGTAGTTTGAGCAGGTTCTCAAGGCGTTTTCAGTCGCACCGAATCGAACTACGCCCTCGCCTCCGTCTCCGCCATCTGCTCGATCACCTTGATGATCGCGTGATGCCCTTCGTCGCCCAGCCCGGCGGCCATCAGAGCGCCGTAGAACTGACCAATGATCGCCGTAACGGGGGCGGGTGATTCGAGCGCGATTGCGGTCTGTGAGGCTAGCCGCATGTCTTTTCGCATGTGCTTCGCCACAAATCCCGGATCAAAGTCGCCTGCAATGATCTTCGGGCCGAGTGTACGCAGGTGCCACGAGTCTCCCGCACCTTGAGTTGCCGCTTCACAGAATGCAGCGAGATCAAGCCCGGCCTTCTTCGCGAACACAAAGGCTTCCGCAACTCCCATCATTGCAGTGACGCCAAGAATCTGGTTTGCCAGCTTCGCCGTGTGCCCCATGCCGCCGCCACCCATGTACATAACAGAACCGCCCATTACGTCGAGAATCGGGCCGCACCTGCGGAATATCGCCTCGTTTCCGCCAACGAAGATGGACAGCGAAGCGTTCTGTGCACCGACCGATCCCCCCGTCACCGGGGCATCCAGCATCTCCGCACCGCGCTCTTGCAGCAACGAGGCCATCTTCTGCCCTGTCTTCGGCTCGATCGTGCTCATATCGATCACAACCGAGCCATGCTGCACCCCGCTTAAAACGCCGCCCTCGCCGGAAATCACAGCCTCGACATCGGACGAATCGGGGACCATCGTGATGATTACGTCTGAGAAGCTCGCGACCTCAGCCGGACTGCTGCATGGAGTTGCCCCGTGCTCAGCGGCAATTTCCATGCTCTCGCGGCGAATGTCGTAGACCGCCACCTCGTAACCTGCAGCAAGCAGGTGTTCGGCCATCGGTTGACCCATAATGCCGAGTCCGACGAATCCGATCTTTTCGGTCTGTTCCATGGATTACTCAGATCTCCCTGTGTTCCGATCGCCGGTTCATTTGAGCCCGAGTGCTTCGCGGGTTCCATTCAGATAGTCGGAACCACCGGCCACCAGGTACCTGGTTGCAGCGCTAACCAGCCAGTTGACCCCACGATCGTGCCAGAACTTCGCATGCGCAGGGTAATTACCGAGGGTTCCAGGATGTTTTCCGGCTGCCTTGATCTTTTCGACCAGGGTCTCAATAGTGCTTACGACCTTCTCATGCTCCATCTGACCCGGGACGCCGAAGTTCAACGATAGATCACCGGGACCCAGGAAAACCGCATCGACGTGTGGTGTCGCAATTATCTCGTCGGCATTCTCGATGGCCTCTGGCGTTTCGATCTGTATTGCTACAAATGTCTCTTCATTCGCCTTCTGGAAGTAGTCTGGCCCTGCGCCGACGCCGAATTGCGCTGCCCGACCGGAGAAGGAACCGCGCTTCCCAATCGGAGGATACTTAACCGAGTTAACTACCTTGAGGGCATCGGAGGCTGTGTTGACGAGCGGAATCAGTACGCCCTGGGCTCCCGCTTCCAGGTATCGCTGGATATGCTGCTGTTCGTTGAGACCGATGCGTACGATGGCCGTTGTTCCAGATAGTTCGGCGGCACGGATCATGTTCTCGGCGGTCTCGAAGTCGATTGGTCCGTGTTCACAGTCTATGATCACGAAATCGAATCCGAGCCAGCCCATCGTCTCGACGATCGCCGGACTGGGGAATCCGACAAACGGGCCGAGCGTGGCCTTTCCTGCGTCTAGCTTTTCCTTGAGCGTGTTTTTCTTCATTTGCATGACTTACTTGCGACACTGGTGATGGTGAGTTCGATTAAACCAACGGTGCGAAAGCCTAGTCGTATCGAGTCTCTCCGTCAAAACAGAAACCGGTCGGTCGTGCGCCGCATCGCGCTCGAAACGTTTGAACCGTAAAATTCCTGGGTTGCAGTCGAATACGAAGGACCCATTTCACTTGAGCCTGTGGAGGACATCGACCTGACTGAACAATTAGCGGATCGGATGCCTTTGACTGCCAACGCCATAGGCAACGGCATCGATCTCGGGTGGCATCCTGGCGCACAGGCATGCGTCTGGCACGATGGCGGCATCGTGGCAAACGCAGGTGCCGGAACGACAGATGGCTCGAATCCGATGGAATCCGACTCCGTGAATCTCTGGCTTTCCGCTGGAAAACCCATCGGTGCAGTGGCCGCCATGTTGCTGGTAGAAGATGGGCTGATCGAGCTCGATCAGCCCGTTGCGGCATACTGGCCCGAGTTTGGCGCCAACGGTAAAGACACGATCACCACTCGGCATCTGCTGACTCACACAGCCGGAATCCGAACTGCGGAGATTGCAGCGTCGATGACCGACTTGCAGGAAGTGATCGCGGTCCTGGAGAACACACGAATCGAGCGTGACTGGCAACCGGGCAAACGAGCCGCATACCACGCAACCAGTGGATGGCAGGCGCTCGGGGAGCTTGTTCGGCGCGTGAGCGGCTCCGACTACGATGAGTTTGTCGCTAAGCGAGTGTTCTTGCCGCTTGAGATGAGCTCATCGCTGTTTAGACTGACGGCTGAAGAGGCAGAGAGTCTCGGCGCCCGCTTCTCGCCGATGCACATGATCAAGAACGGTGTGTATGAAGAGGAGGTTCTATATACCCGCGAATTCACCTCCAGTTTCGCGAGACCGGGAAGTGGACTCCGTAGCACAGCCTCAGACATGGTTCGTTTCTACAGAATGCTGATGGGAATCGGAGAACTGGACGGTACGAGACTCCTGGAACCCGAAGATGCGGCGGAGATTACGTCGCCACAACGCATCGGCATGAAGGACGAAACCTTTGGACAGGTGATGGACTGGGGTCTTGGCGTCATGTTCGACAATAAGGTCCACGGTCCAGCGGCACCTTACAGCTATGGCCCGTACGCCTCAGCCAGGACTTTCGGCCACGGCGGACGAGAGTCTTCCACGGCGTTCGCCGACCCGGAGCATGAGCTGGCCGTCGCTCTCGTGTTCAATGCGATGCCCGGTGAAGTTGCCCACGACCGGCGGTTGCGGATGGTCACGGCGGCAATCTACGAAGACCTGGAGCTCGCCCGATAACGTTCCGATAGTTGACCGTCGGTGGGCGTCACGATCTCCTGAGGACCAGTCGATCCAACTTCGTTCATTGAGATTTCTACGACCCTGTCCCGCTCTGCACGCCCTGTTTCCGGGTCAGTAGTTCGGCATCCACACCTCGCTCAACAAGGAGCGGCCTGACCCGCTTCCAAATCGCATCGGCGACGCGATGCGGGGCTTGATCTGCCCTTATCACAGACCAGCGCTGACCTTCTCGACTGAGTTGTCTGTAGCCTTCACGAACCTTCTTGTGAAACGAGATTGGCTCCCGTTCAAACCGGCGTCCATCCTCACTATCGCCTTTCCGCAATCTCGGCGTATCGGCCGATCCGTTGAACAGCGAACCGGTGATCTGAATCCTGTCCAGTATGGCCTCAGGTTCGGCGTTAAGAAATACGGTTAGATCCGGGACGATGCCGCCGGTTGCGATCTGGTTTATCGTCTCAATCTGCCCAATGTTCATACCTCGCCCGTAACCCTGATAGGCGACCGTCGAATCGATGAATCTATCCACAATCACAACGGAGCCACGACTCAATTTCGGCTTCAAGACCGTGCTCACAAGCTGAGCGCGAGCCGCAGCGAATAGCAGTGTCTCGGCGACGGTGGAGATGTCCGATTCGCGTTTGACCCACGTTCGAATTTGCTCACCAAGCTGAGTGCCACCGGGCTCGCGTGTGTTGTGAACCTCTATCCCGAGATCAGCCAGCCGGTCCGCCAACCGGGACGCCTGCGTGGTCTTTCCTGCCCCTTCGCCCCCTTCAAACGTAATGAAAAGTCCGTTCTCAAGTCTGGTAATCCCGCCTTTTGCAGACGCGGCCGCGTCATGATCTACCGGGATCAAGTCTGGCTGAGCTGAAGCCTTTCGAGGCCGATTGTTCCTGGATTTCAACTCGATCACCTGCATTGGAGAGGCAAATTGGCGAGAGCGCAGGCTCCGCTTTCGATCATTAGTGCGACGCACAGGCTAACGCGGTACCGAGCGAATCGCCAGTCCGCGAAACCTCGCAACCCTGTAGCAAACGTTCTCGGCGTCCGGTCCTACCGCGATCTTCGGCGTATGACCACTCTGCGTGTAGGCTCACGCCCCATGCTCGACGATCCGAGATTGTTTCGTGCGGCAAGTCCGTGCTGCAGGCGCCTGATGTATGACGACTGCGGAGCAAGCTCAATCTTGCGGGTTCCTGAGATCACTTTTTCAACGGCCTGTTCCGCCTCATCCATTGCCACCTGAACCGCCCCGGTATTATCCGTGGAGCCGTTGAGACGACCTGTCTCGGCCGATCCGTTTGAAGGATAGGTGTCTGCTGCACTACGGCTCGAGCCAAAACGCTTCAGAAATTGCGTCACCTGCTCTCCTGTCGCCCTGCGCAGCACATAGACGGGCAGCCCGTCGCGCTCTGCTCGACGGATAACCGTCGGTCTCCGGCTGTAGTGCGATTTCGTCGTCACGAATATATCGGCGTCAGACGCATTGTCCACCACCGTCACGGGCACGCCCGCCTCTTCAATGAGGGCGGCGATCATTGTCCGCGGAACACCGAAAGGATGAATTCGCACGGGAGCCGACTGTTGTGGTGCAACGTCTCGTTCTTCGGTCCCCGCGGCGTCTCTCAATCGCATTCGCGGACCGGCGGTATTTCGCCTGGACTGCCCCCGTCCTCTACGGACATCCTCCACATCGAACCCGGCGGTCTGGAACTCATCTTCCATCTCCAGGTTTTCTTCCACCCTGGAGTCAACAGCGCCATCGGGCCTTAGCGTCCGAACCTCGATTGGCAGAGCGATCCCCCGTAGCATCCTGTCCACCGCGGCGCCAACATCGTGAATAACAGAAACCTCGTTCCGCTCTCGAATTTCGACTATCACGCCGAACGTTGGATCGTGGCTTCTCTCTAGAACCGTTTTCTGAGTGCGTCTCCTTCGAGCCTCAATGTCACCCAGTGTGACGGTCTGCGTTCCGCCCGCGAGGTCGGAGAGCGTCGGGTTGCTGACCAGGTTGGCAAGTGTGTTCCCGTGTGCCGTAGCTACCAGCTGAACGCCTCGCTCGGCGATGGTACGCGCCGCGAGGGCTTCAAGCTCGGTTCCCATCTCATCGATAACGATGACCTCGGGAGTATGGTTTTCGACAGCTTCAATCATCACACGGTGCTGCAACGATGTGTTGGAGACCTGCATACGCCGTGCATGGCCGATCGCAGGATGCGGGACATCGCCGTCTCCCGCGATCTCATTCGACGTGTCTACTATCACGACTCGTTTGCCGTAGTCATCGGCAAGTACCCGCGCGACTTCCCGCAACATGGTCGTTTTGCCAACGCCCGGTCGCCCGAGTAGCAGCACACTCTGCCCAGTTTCGACAAGATCGTGGATCAGGCGGACGCTGCCGAAGACGGCGCGGCCAACCCTGCTGGTCATACCAACTGGTTCACCTGCACGGTTGCGGATGACCGAAATTCGATGAAGAGTGCGTTCGATACCTGCGCGGTTGTCGTCACCGAAGTGACCAACATTTTCAACTACATGGGCAATTTCAGCCTGGGTGACTTCGTCCTCGGCAAGCCGGATATAGCCATCTGGGAACCGCGCTTCAGGCGCTCGACCAAGATCAAGGACGACTTCAATCAGCGATGAAACACCGGGAATAGCACGTAGCTGTTCGGCAACGCGTGCAGGCAGTGCCGCGATGAACCCGTCCAGGTTGTCGACAATCTGTTCGTTTGGCTCAACCAGTTCTGTAACAGATCCTTATCTAGTCCAGAGCGTTTCAAGCGACGCCAATCTTACCTGATCCGCATCATCACTCGACCGCCACCAGTCCTGGAACTCTTGCCGCAGCAGTAACTGCAAGCGTTTTCACCATTACATCGTAAGATTCGCGACTAGTAAACCCGAACTCCGTGAGAGATTCCGACATGTTTTGATCGTAGTTCGGGACCATCGTGACGACAGCACCATCACCAGCCTGACCGAGTCCGGCCGCAATAAGACTTTCGGTGCTGCATGTTGCATCGTTTCTGCGGTGCACCGAAAAGTAGTGGCCCGCCGAGACACGGCACGTTGCAACATATGCTTGAAGTCCCCCGGAGGTGACATCATCGACGCCCCAGTTCCTGGTCTTCCGTCCGGGAGATTCTTTCGAGGAACTCCACTCCTCAAGGGTCTGTCCGGTTTTGGTGCGGGCGTCGATGGGCACGGTCGCACAGTAAAGTCTAAACAACGCGTGTTGGTCTTTGTCGTCCAGTGGTCGGAGTTGAATGCCATCGGAACTCTCATCGGTTCGCGTTTGCACGGTTCGAGCGGACTCAGCGGCGTACAGCACCTCACTGAACGCGGGCTGATACCCGGCAGATCGAGCCGCATCGAAAAGCTCACTATTGGATGGAATGCGGATGATTATCCGTCTTGCACCGGATGCTCCAGCCTGGAAGGCAAGCTGCTCAAGCACCTCTCCCGCAACGTCTCGGCTCTTCTTTGGGAGAAACATCTCGCTCAGTTCCCACGCGAGCGGTCCTGACCTGGGGCCCGCTCGGAGCACTGCCTGAACGCTCGCACGCCTGGTCTTCACCCAGCAGCTCTGCCAGGCTCGTGGTGAGAGCGCGAAAGTGGTGTACTTCATCAGCGGGAACACGTTGTTGCCGCCCTTCAGCGCCCTCGGGAGCGTGAAGACCTCATCGGGCCCTGATCGTTGCTTGAATTGCAGCAGCGCCGGGGCGTCGGTCGGATGAAGGTGTCTGATCATCTCTGGGTACGGTCGATCATACGGGCTGAGTGGCAATCTCCTGCTGCCGAACCGCAACTACGTGTCAGAATCGTGACAGATAGTTCTACGATTTTTGTGGCTCTGCGTATTCTTTGCCAATTTGATCATCGATCTGAATTCCAGAATACCGGGTTAGGCGATATCAGCGTTCCGGGTTGCGGATGCCTTTCTGGCCATCGCGACGAAGTACTCATGCACCCGAGTGTCCTTCGTAAGCTCCGGGTGGAACGCTGTTGCGAGGACGTTGCCTGACCTTACTGCGACCGCTTTTCCGTCCGTGAGCTGTGCGATCACCTCCACGCCTTCGCCAACAGTTTCGACCACTGGGGCTCGAATGAACACTGCCAGGAACGGTCCGCCTTCGATTCCACGGAACTCAAACTCATCCTCGAAACTATCCACCTGCCGCCCGAACCAGTTCCTGGAGACGCAGATGTCCACCAGGCCAAGCGGTTCTGGATAAGGGTCAGTTAGCTCTCGTGCAATCACGATCATTCCTGCACAGGTGCCCCAGAGCGCTCCACCGCGTTCAACAAACACTTGCAGCACGGGGACAAACCCGAACAGGTCTATCAGCTTGCGAATCGTGGTGCTTTCACCACCGGGGATGATCAGGCCGTCCAGATCATCAATCTGCGACGGCTTACGCACCTCGACAGCACCGATGCCAAGCTGTCTGAACATCTGGATATGCTCGCTAAAGTCTCCCTGGAGAGCGAGCACCCCGATCTTTATCTGGCTGTGTTCATCGATGCCGTCGAGAATCTCGCGATCGCGTGACGGCTTCTCTACCAACCGCGCTTTTCCAGCCGATCTTCGTCCGCCATCTTACTCACTTCGAGACTGGCCATAGCTCCACCGAGACCACGAGAGATTTCGGCGAGCATGTCCGGGTCGTTGTAGTGAGTTGTTGCCTTAACGATGGCCGATGCCATCATTGACGGATTCTCGGACTTGAATATGCCGGAACCGACGAATACGCCCTCTACACCAATCTGCATGAGCAGGGCCGCGTCTGCCGGGGTGGCGATTCCGCCGGCGGCAAAGTTGACAACCGGCAGCTTGCCGGTGCGATGGACTTCCAGAATGAGCTCGAACGGAGCGCCAAGGTTCTTGGCCTCGGTCATTAGCTCTTCCTCTTCCATGTGCTGGATCTTCTTGATGTGGCCGAGGACTGTACGCGCATGGGTCACAGCCTGGACAACATCGCCTGTTCCAGCCTCACCCTTCGTGCGAATCATGGCAGCACCTTCGCCGATGCGCCGGAGCGCTTCACCGAGGTTCGTACAGCCGCAAACGAACGGCATCTTGAATTCCCACTTGTTCACGTGGAAAGAGGTGTCTGCCGGTGTCAAAACTTCAGACTCGTCGCAGTAGTCGACTCCCAGTGCTTCGAGCACCTGTGCTTCTACGAAGTGACCGATGCGAGCCTTCGCCATGACAGGGATGCTAACCGCACTAATGATCCCGTCGATGAGGTCCGGGTCTGACATGCGGGCGACACCACCATCTCGGCGAATGTCCGATGGAACGCGCTCCAGCGCCATCACGGAAACCGCACCTGCGTCTTCAGCTATCTTCGCCTGGTCCGGCGTCACGACGTCCATGATCACGCCGCCCTTGAGCATCTGAGCCAACCCGGCCTTCTCACGCCAGTTGCCAACCTCGGGCTTCGAGCCTTCCCGCCAGGCCTTTGCATGAGTACCGTTGGCTGTGGCTGTACCGGGTGTACTTGTCGTATCCATTAGAGCGATTCCTTCCGGCTTTTTGCGATAATCACCACCCCACTCCCGTTAGAGCGGGCAAGGAAAAATGCGCCCGACGTGTTTCGACAGGCTCACAGATTCCAGAGTGACCGTGGCGGCGACACCGAACCCGCCCCACGGCTCTGCCTCAAGCCAATTCGCCTGCGGCATTCGCTTGGATTATACGCTGTCCTGATCACTATTTTTGTAGTTAATCCCACCTACGCCGTGAGCCATCCGTCTCGGTTTAGCTTTCCTGCGAGACGATTGCCGGGTTGGTATGGTCTGTAGATGCCAATAGCCGAACTTGAACTGGCCAGTGTCTACTACGAATCATCGGGAAACGGTCCGCCGCTTGTATTTGCACATGGTGCAGGTGGTAACGCGCTTTCCTGGTGGCAGCAGACAGCATTTTTTGGCGCTCGGTACCGGTGCATCACGTTCGATCATCCCGGCTTTCGTCACTCCCAATGGCTGAGACCTGAGAGTGATCCCGAAGCGATCTATGGCAACGTGCTCGGTGAACTGCTCGACCACCTGGAACTAGACGCAGTGGCGTTGGTAGCACAGTCTATGGGCGGATGGACCTGCCTCAGGTTCGCGCTCGACCGCCCTGAATGTGTTGCCTCACTGGTCCTGGCGGCCACCGACGGCGGACTTTACCTGCCAAATCGCGCCGCATACTCAGAACAGGATGCAAGGCAGGCGAACATACGGGCTGCGTGGACGGAACGAAAACCCGGTAGCTACCATCCGGGAGCAGGCTCAAGAATGTTACGGGAGCAGCCGGAGTTGCACGATATGTACGAAGAGATCAATGCCCAGAACGGCGGCGTCTCAAGGCGGGGTTGGGGAAACATAATTGCATCGGAGCTGAACGGTTTTAATAGTCCGTTGCTTCTCATCGCAGGGGAGGAAGACATCGTGTGCTCTCCCGCGAGGTTGGAAGCCCTGAATGCTGAAATAGCCCAGTCTGAACTGGCTATGATCCCGGAATCGGGGCATTCGGTCTACTTCGAGCGCGCAGACCAGTTCAATCGCACTGTGGATGGATTCCTGAGTAGGACTTACCCCGCAGGTTCGGACGGCCGCACAATAGTTCAAAGCTTTTCCAATCCGGCCAATCCGGAATAAGCCCGTCGGGAACAAGTAGGAAACTGGAGACACAGATGGCTGCGATTGGGATCATGACCTGTGGCGGTGACTGCCCCGGATTGAATGCCGCCATTCGGGGAGCTGTGTTCAGGGCGTCTGAACTCGACACGTCTGTTCTCGGGATTAAGGATGGGTTCGAGGGCCTGGCCGAGGACAGGACCGTTCCGCTGACCAAGGCGAACACACGGGACATTCTCAGCCGCGGCGGATCGATTCTGGGATGTTCCGGAGAAAACCCATTCCGGGACGACCCTGCTGCTGCCGATGCAGTGGTCGCTACGTTCCACAAGCACAAACTTGACGGGCTGATAGTGATCGGCGGGAACAGTTCGATGGCTACGGCGCTCAGGGCAGAGGAGCGCGGCATTTCGGTCGTTGGCATTCCCAAAACGATCGACAACGATGTCGAAGGCACCGACATCACAATTGGCTTCGATACTGCTGTCGCCACCGCTGCCGAAGCGATAGATCGACTGCGAACTACTGCAGAGTCCCATGACCGTGTGATGATTATCGAGACGATGGGCCGAGACTTCGGATGGATTGCTGTGGCCGCGGGTATCGCCGGTGGCGCCAACATCATCCTGACGCCTGAGGAACCGATCGATGTCCCTGCTGTTGTGCGCACGGTGAAATCGAGGCAGGAACAGGGCCTTGATTTTACGATCATCGTGATCGGTGAAGGGGCGAGGTTCAAGGGCGAGGACAGGCAGTACGGGAGTCATCTTCCGGGCGAACGGTATATGCACCTGAGTGGTGTGGGAGCGGCTCTTGCCGATCGGCTCGAAGAGCAGGAGCCGCTGCGGTGGAAGCTGACGGTTAGCGTGATCGGTCACCTGCAGCGCGGTGGCAGTCCTTCAGCAGCAGACCGAATTCTCGCCAGCCGGTTTGGTGTCAGAGCGGTAGACGCAGTGCTGAATGGCGCTCACGGAAACATCGTCGCTGTGCGTAACGGCCAGATCACGCTGACACCACTCACCGAGGTCGCCGGAAAGCTGAAGGCTGTGGAGCCGGGGCTGCTCTCGGATGCCCACACCTTCGCAGCGACGACATAGCCGAGATTGACCTGACATTGAGGACTGGCGCTACGTGCCTAAACCTTGCCGCTTGCATGCTCCGGCAGCGTCCGAGTCTGAGTCCATTGCGATAAAAGATTCCTGAGTCGTCCGGTGGCCTAATGACGCTTGACGCCCACCCCGACAGACTGGTATCAATTCGCCAGTTGCTGCCGACGCGGCGATTTCGATCACGTTCGCTCACTCTGGCAGCCCCACCGACCAATCTCACCAATCTCGTTTCACGGAGTCCAAAGTATGCAGGGATGGAACTGGGCGTCACTTCGATCCACGGTTCAAAGTGTGATCGACAAAGGTGGTATCGGACGCCCCGCAGCGCTGCGACTCACATACCACGGTCGCGGTAACGAGTCCGATGCTACGAGCTATCGACAGAATGCTGAAAGCATCGCAGCCACGTGGTTCGGCAGCAAGCCGGCGTCCACATATTCAATCGGCGGCTCCGACAAGCCCACCGTAACGGCGTTGAAGTGGGAGTCCGGGCAGAGCGCCATACTGAGTGTAAGCAGCGGCACGCACGGACCAACTGGCGGGAACTTGATGTTGATGGGCTCGCACGGCACTGTTTACCACGAGATCGGCGACACAGAAAGTTGGTCAGAGTAGTTGGCCAAATACGGAGTAGTTGCAGTCGGCGGCAATCGAACACACCTCGAGGGCTATGCGCGATCTTTCGCGGCCGATCCACGCTGCGAGTTGATCGCAATAACCGATGAACCAGACCTGCCTGAGTATCGTGAGGGGCTGAATCGGCTGTTGGCGAGTGAGTTAGGCGTGCCGTACCTGCCGCTTGATGAGGTTCTGAAGCGGGATGACGTTCACATCGTCTGCAGCTGCACAGATATCGAAAGACGCGGCAGCGTGGCGCGCAAGAGCGCTGAAGCAGGTAAGCACATCTACCTGGACAAGCCACTTGCAGGCACGGTTGAAGATGCCCGCATGATCGCGGACGCTGCTGAAGCCGCAGGCGTAGTGAACCAGATGTTCTCGCAGGTCTTAACGACGTGGGCGAGCGCGGCCAAGCAGGCACTAGCCGGCGGAGAGATCGGTGATCTGAGTGCGATTCATTGCGATATGCTGATGGCAAAGGGGAGACCCGGCACCGTTCCCGAAGGCACTGTAAGACGGGAGCGACCTTCAAACGGCCAGTTCACGCATGTCGCGGCCAAGCGGGAACTGTTCGACATGGGTGTGTACCCGATCACCCTGGTCACCTGGCTGACCGGACAGCGGGTTAAGACGGTTTACGGCATCACGGCCAACTACTTCTTCAAGGAGCACGCTTCTCTCGACATCGAAGACTTCGGCGCACTGGTTCTGACGCTGGAAGATGGGACGGTGGCGAGCATTACGAGCGGTCGCATCGGAGCGACGAGCCACCCGCGTAGTGGCCAGCAACGGATCACAATGATCGCCTCTGATGGCATTGCTACGTTCAGCGAGGGCGAGCCGCACATCGAGGTTTTCAACGATCAACCACCCTTCACGACACCCACCGTGCATCCTTTCGACCCCATGTCGATGTGGTCGTCAACATCTCGCGATGTTCAGCCGCTGCCTAAGAACCGCTGGTTGCCATTCGATGTGACCCCAGAGAACGCGGATATCAAGGCTTTCATTGACTGTGTCGAGACGGGCGCCACTCCGCAGGTAACCGCCCGCGATGCTGTGCATCACATTGAGGTGATCCTTGCCGGGTATGAGTCGGCCGCTCGCGGAGAGCCGGTCGACCTGTAGCGAACCTGTCTTGCTCCTGACCCTGGTGAGCTCACAGAAAGAGATACTACCCTGTCAAATCCCTCGTTCGATCTTTCAGGCAAAACCGCTGTGGTCACGGGCGGGTCTCGCAACATGGGCCGCGCCTATGTGTTAGCACTGGCGAGCGCTGGTGCAGACGTCGCGATACTGGACCTGCCTGCGCAGGAAGATGCCGCCCTGTCCGTTGCCGCGGAGGCTGAATCGCTGGGACGCGTCTGCCGCTATGTACCGGTCGACATCCGTGACGTTGAAGCTCTGCCGAATGCCATCGAGCGATCGGCGCGTGAGGTTGGCGACCTGCATATATTGATCAACAATGCAGGCAAAACCGATGACGTTCCGTGTGCTGTGCTCGACTACCAGGCAGCCCCTTTTGACGATCACTACGAGGTGATGGTGCGAGGGACCTTTTTCGTCTCACAGGCCATTGCCAGACACATGATCGACCGCGGAATCCGAGGAGCGATTGTCAACATCGCGTCACGTGTTGGCGAGCAGGCACAGCCAAATAATCCCGGGTATGGCATCTGCAAAGCCGCCGTCATACACATGACGCGGGTGATGGCCCTTGAGTTGGGTAGTCATGGGATACGCGTTAACGCAATTGGCCCTGGTCCCATCCCACGCCCGGAATTGCTAGCGCAGAGCGGTCAGCCGTCGGGCCCAGCCGATGGTAGATTCCTGCTGGGCCGCCGACTGCAGTTCGGCGACCTCACCGGATCAGCGGTCTACCTGGCCTCAGACGCTTCCGAGATGGTAACCGGCCAGTTCATTGTGGCGGATGGCGGTCTTGGACTCCGGGCGGCGTACTAGCCGTCTGACCGTTAATTGCCGCGGTCGGTGTGTTCACGATGATTCACTCAATCCCGCTTGCCCAGACCCGCTTGAGACGATCCATGTCGCGCTCGGTCGGCGCGCCCAGCGTTAGCGCCTTGACCGCGGACTCAACCTGTTCAACGGTCGAAAATCCGATCAGCGCCGATGCTATGTCTGCATTGGCAACTGCAAACCGCACAGCGAGATCGCGAAGATCTATGTCCTCACCACCAGTTATCGAACTGAGTACCTCGGCCTGCCTGGTTTCGTCTGCGCGAGAAAGGCCGTGCATCGCCTGGGAATTCGTTGTGCCAGACGCTCCTTGTCTGGCCGCGACACCGCCGAGAACACCGCCACCCAGGACTCTTATGGCTACAACTCCAATATCCAGTTCTGCAGCCCGGCTGATCAACAGACCGAAGTTGTGCAACGGGGACGAAGGCGGCAGGCCGATACTGCCGCTCGGATTCAGGATGTTGTAGTAGGCCTGGACAACATCGAAGCGTCCGCTCTCCAGCACCTCAAGCACCGCATCGGCGTCGCCGGTCCCGGTGAATCCGATAAAACGAGTCAGCCCCTCGGCTCGAACAGCGTCCAGTGCATCGGCAATGCCACCGGATCTGAGCACCTGGTCGGGACTGATAGCTTCATATCCGTCATGAGGACCTGCGCCACCGCGGCGGATGTTGTTGTGGAGGTACAGCACATCGACCGAATCTCTACGCAGCCCCTGGAGACTCGAATCCACACTTCGGCGGGTCCATCCGTAGAAATCTTCAAAGTGCTCCGTCAGGTACTCGACCTTCGTGCCCACGACGAAGTCCCCACTGATGTCTTCCAGCAAGCGCCCCAGGTTTTTCTCCGAGGAACCGGCACCATAGATGGGCGCGGTATCGAAGTGATTGAAACCAAGATCAATAGCTCGACTCGCAGCGTGATACTGATCTTCAGTCGATCCCCGCACGAATAGGCCGGCGACTATTCCGGCCCCAAAGCCAAGTTCTGACACCTGCAGGTCGGTACGGCCGAGGCGACGGTAGTTCATCGGAATGTTCCGTACGTTGCAGGACGGTTAGACAACCGCCCGCGCTGGGACATCGCGGCAACAGGCATCATTCAAGCTGCCTCAGCCGCGGGTCAAAGTGGTCTCGTAGCCAGTCGCCCATGAAGTTAAAGGCTGTGACTGTGAGAACGATTGCAAGTCCAGGAAAAAATGAAACCCACCACGCGTTGGTCAGGTAGTCCTGGCCATCCGCGATCATCACTCCCCAGGCCGGTGTTGGCGGAGGAATACCTGCTCCCAGGAAGCTCAGAATAGCCTCCGTGAGGATCAGGGTTCCCACCTGTAGAGTCGCCAGTACGACGACTGTGTTGATCAAACCCGGCAGTATGTGACGACGCATGATTCGCATCGACGGCGCACCAAGGACTCGTGCTACAGAGACATAGTCCATGCCTCTCAATACCAGGACTTCAGCCCTCACCTGACGGGCGAATACGGGCCAGGTGGCGAAGGCCAGGATAGCCAGGATCACTGTGAGTTTTTGCCCGAAGACGATCGCGGCGACAAGCGCTATCAAAATAAACGGCACAGCACGAGACGTATCTGCGAGCCGCATTATGATTTCGTCCCACCAGCCTCCGTAGTAGCCAGCCATCAGCCCGAGACTCACGCCGACCGCAAGACCTGCGCCAATCGAGACTCCGACGACCAGCAGAGAGACGCGCGCGCCGTGAATGATTCTGCTCAGCAGGTCCCGGCCAAGTGGGTCCGCGCCCAGTAGATGCTTGGTCGTGCCGCCATCCATCCAGACAGGTGGAGCATTGCGTTCTCTCAGGTTTGTGAACGTAGGCTCGGCAGGTGAAACAAACGGAGCGAACACACCGCTCAAAACCAGTAAGAAAAGAATCACGACCGGTATTACCGGCCACCGTCTCAGGATGTACCAGAGACGAGTCCGCCGGCGGTGGGAACTTACAGATTCGGTAGCGGGCTGTATGGCGCGGGTTTCTATCTGCAACCTATGAGATCCTGATTCTTGGATCCACGAACCCGTATGCGATGTCGACCAGGAGATTTGCCCCGACATATATCACGGTAAACACGAGAGTCAGACCCGAAACGACCGGGAAGTCATTGGTTCTCACCGCGTCGACAACGAGCCTGCCCAATCCGGGCCACGCAAATACGGTCTCCGTCACCACTGTCCCAGCCAGGAACCCGGCAAGTAGCAGTCCGGCGTTGGTCAACGGCGCGATTGCTGCGTTTCTGAACGCATGCTTCCAAACGACGCCTTTGGAAGAGACTCCTTTGGCACGGGCCAACTTTATGTATTCGGAGTCGAGCACATCAAGCATGGCAGATCGGGTTATCCGCAGATTGCTGGAGGCGTTGATCAAAGCCAATGTCAGAGCGGGCATGATGAGGTTACGCGGCCCATCTCTTGTGCCCGCTGGAAGCCAGTCCAGGCCTATAGAAAATACCAGGATCAGGACCATCCCGAGCCAAAACGGTGGCAAAGCCTGCCCTAACAGTGCAAACCACCGGCCAAGATAGTCGACAGGTGTGCCTCGCTTTACTGCTGACAACACACCCAGCGGCAGACCGATTGCAATAGAGAGAAACCAACCTGTGAGAGCGAGTTCAGCACTGGGCCAGAGACGTTCGGTGATCATGTCCCAGACTGGACGGGCTTGATTGAGCGAGGTCCCCATGTCCAGTGTTGCTGATTTTCCCAGCCAGATGAAGTACTGAACTATCAGAGGCTTATCGAGGCCGAATTTCTTGCCCCATGCCTCCCAGATTTCCTCGGTGGTTTCAACTGTGAGGAACTGCTCGCGGGGGTCACCTGTAAGCCGAGACATGACGAAAACGATGATCGTCGCCACGAAGACGGAAAACAACGCGGCGAGTAGCCGCCGAGTTAGAAATCCAGCCATGTCATGTGTACTTTCGGCCTAATACAAGCGGGTCGCAGGACCGTCGGCGGCGGCCAGGATATGCAGGAGCCGCTGCAACAGGACTCTCACGAAAGGTCGCGGTCCTAACATTTAGCGCAAAAATCGACCGGCCACGCAGCCAGGGGCTAACACCCCTGGCTGCGTGAGGTCGATCATTTCACCGGTTGAGCGGTTTCGAGGTTGTTGACGGTCCCCGGTTCAACGTGCGGGAACATCTTCCAACCTGTGACGGTATTGGGGTTGGTGACCCACAGCTTTGGAATGTCTGCGACCGTGATGAACGGCATCCATTCCCGTAGCCAGTCGGCTCGCTCTTCCCAGACAGCGATCTGCCCAGCACGATCCCCGGACAGGGACTCCCATCTATTCTGGAAGCTCTGAAGCTCTGGAATCTCCACAGCACCATTCCAACCAACTCCGTGTGAGTTGTAGGTCGCGGTGCGCAGGTGGGCGCTGGCGTAGTTGATGCCGTCACCAACCAGGAACCACATCCAGGGCGAGTCCTGCTCTTTGGTCATCAGGTTCGGACGGCCTGCGGTGTAAGAGATCGCATTCTGATTGGCCCTGATACCGATGTTCTCCCACATTGCAGCGATCGCCTGTGCAACCTCAACGTCAACGTTAGGAAAGTCGTTCGGAATCCAGAAGTCGAACTCGAAGCCGCCAGCGTAGCCGGCTTCTGCCAGCAGGGCTTTCGCACCCTCAGGGTCGAATGGAACCGTCCACTTGTCATCCCACTCCGGAACCGTGATCGGAATGCCCGGGATGTAGGAGACAGGAGCCAGACCACCGAGAATTGTTTCTGTGATGGCTTCCCTGTCGAGTGCCATCGACATCGCCACTCGCACCTTCCTTGCGCGTTCGTGGCGCGCCGGGTCGGAAGGGTCACCGATCCAGGGGTGGTCGTCGTCAGGCTTGAATCCGGGCCTGGTGTTAACCGACTCGCCCTGGAATTCGTGTACGCCAGGCTGATACCAGAAGTTCCCACCTACAAACACTCCTGCGTGGAAAAAGTTTCGCAGTGTGTCGTTGGCCACAAATCCGTCATCAACAAGCGCTTTCACGTTCTTCAACGAGGCTTCAACAATATCGGCCGCGTTTGTTTGTATCAGCGCGATCCGGGTCTGCTCCGTCGGTACCTCAAGCATGTGCAGCTCGGAAAAGCCCGGCGTTACGCGCCAGTGATCCACAACGGCGTTCGCCTTAATCTCAACACCGGCGGTCCAGTTCTGCGGGTCCCATGGTCCGGTTGCGACCAGGGTGGTGACGGCGTCTTCTTCGCCAACGCGGTCGTACACAGCCTTACTTAGGATGCACTGGCCGGAGCTTTCTCCACCGTGAATGAATCCCCATCGACTGGCCAGCGGCTCCGGAGTGTCGAACTCCGCCAGCACCGTGTACTTGTCGACAGCAACCCACGGCTCCCATGTCGTCAGCAAGCTGGCTCCACCACCAGCTGTGCTCTCAGGATTGTCCGCACCGGCATTGTTGTAGCTGAACACCACATCGTCGGCGGTCATCTCGCCGTTGCCTTTGTGGAACTGAATCCCTTCCCTGAGATTGAATACCATCGATTTTCCGTCAGGTGTAAGCGCCCAGGATTTGGCGAGTTGTGACACGACTTTATTCGCGTCGTCTACGTCAACTGTTGCCAGGCTTTCACACATCCCCCAGTCAGCCCTGAAAATACCACGGGGGTAAGGGGCGAGTGCATTGACGAAAATTGGTGATCCTACTGATGGCAGGGCCACTGTTAGCTTGCCGCTGGGACCGGCCGCAGGGGCCGCAACAGTCGCCTGCACCGCGGTTGGCGCGGTGGCAACGGTCGGGCTCGGCACGATCGTCGGAGCCGGTCCGGTGGTTGCCGGAGGTCGCTGCGTCGGCTGTGCCGGTTGCGTCGCTTGCGGTGCCTGTTGAGTTGGCTGTTGGGCTTGAGATGTTGATGTGGGCGCGGGATCGCTACTTCCGCACGCAACAGCAACCGCCATGGCGCCAATCACGCCTAGCAGCAAAAATTTCTGCAGCCGTCCATTTAATGTGATTCGATACATATTCCGTCTTTTCTTATAATAAGTGTGATGAGTTACGGTTCAGTTTCGGAAGTGCTGCTTGCTCCTATCGGTAGCTAGTTGCGATTTCAGATCCTGTCTCAAGTGCCGGCTCACCAGAACAGAGTTGTCTTTCGCATGGCGATCGTCAACACCGGCGGGAGAATAGCACTCGTAAAATGTCGAGTCAACGAGATTGATCTACGGCTACTAGCCAATCGCCGAGCGACATCGGCCAGCAAGCTCGCAGGAGGCTGATCTCGGCCGGATACGGGGATCCGGAGTCAGCCCACCTACTCGAAATCGCCTACTGATCGGAGATACCCGGCAAACTGCCTCGCTCCTTCTCCAATGTCCATCCCGTCCGCAACATTCTGGTGAACTGTCACATATCCGCCGTAGCCCATCTTGCCGAGCACCTCCATGATGGGGGCGAAGTCGATGCCGTCCGGTTCACCAAACGGCACAAGGTCAAATGGAACTGGTCCATTGATCCAGGTCTCGATCGTCTGTCCGCCGCGCTCCCACGGTTTCATGTTCTGGAGATACACGTTCATCAGCCACGGCTCGAACTCTCGGAGCACCGATTCTCCATATTCCTGTCCGCAAACCAGCAGATTAGCCGGCTCGTAGATGATGCCGAAGTTCTCTCTGTCGACCTGCCTCAGCACCTGGACCGACTTCTCAACCGTCTCGAACAGTGTGCAGGTGTGGCTCTGGTGGGCCAGTCGGATTCCGCGGTCGGCCGCCTCGTCCGCCGATCGCTGCGCCCATGCGATGTCGGTGTCTGCTTTCATGCCGATTCGGATCAGGTCAGAGCCCAGCGCCGCTGCAAGGTCCAGGAATGGAGTGATGTTGCGAAGGGCCATCTGGGCACGATCATTGTTGGCCGGTGTATCGATGTCACCTGTCACCATCGAGAAAGGGAGCCCGTGTTGCGAAGCAATCTCCCTTGCAGCTTTCGCGTCGGCCAGCGGATGCTGAACCCCAACCTGGGACGCCCTCATGCAGAGAGCGCTGTACCCGGCGTCCTTGGCCAGCGACGCCATGTCATCCAGGCCCATTAGGGCTTTTTCTTTTTGTCGCGGCACTTCGGCGACGCGGGTCGACAGCGATAGCTTCATAGTCGCTCTTTCACGATCGAAAATGTGATTTGTTTAGACGCGGTCGGATTCGGAAGAAATTACTCAGACTAGTGAGCTGCGCCTTCCCGTTCTTCTTGCTGAGCAACGGTCTCACGAACCCATGTTCGCTTTTGATCATCGCGGACCTTGACGGACAGGCGTCCGAGACCGGTGACTTCCAGTTCGACCGTCTCGCCGTCCTGCATCGGTCCAAGCCCGCGATGATTGGTGCCGGTAGCAATAATGTCGCCGGGTTCCAGGGTCACCTCGTTTGAAACCCACTCGACTACTTCGGACACAGGTCGTGCCATATCCGACGTGTCGAAGTCGTGTCGAAGCTCGCCATCGCTCCAGAGCTTGATGTCGAGCTTCTGCGGATCAGGGACTTCGTCTGCAGTCAGGATCCACGGCCCGATCGGTCCGAAGGTGTCCCACGACTTCTGCCACCAGAAACTGTTGTTACCGTTCGGGGTGATTCCGCGCGCTGATACATCCATGAAGTTCAGGTAGCCGAAAACGTGGTCCATAGCGTTGGCTGACGTTACTCTGCTTGCCGTCTTTCCAATCACCACGCCCAGTTCAGCTTCGTGGTGGAACACCCCCGCGGGTGCGTCCGGTAACACCACAATATCGCCACTGCCAATGACCGATGATGGCGCTTTCAGGAACGCGTCCACATCAAGGGCGACGGGTATCGTGCCGGACTCCATGTAGTTTCCCGCCATGCATACGATCTTGCCAGGCTGCGGCACTGGGGGCCGGATTCGCACCGAACTCAATGGGCGTCCATCACGATCGCGTGCCGCTGCTTCCAGTTGATCCCGGAACTCGTCAAAGCGTGTGATAAGTCCGTTCAGCCAGTCCTGTGGCCTGAGCCGCGGGATGGACTCAAGCAGGTCAGCGACCTCGATCACCTGGTCTCCACTGACCACAGCAGGAATAAAATCGTCGACGAAAGTGAAGCGCATTTTTGGCCCCAGTCTGATGGCTAAGATGAATTGTGACGGTTTGACGTTCGGCGAGAGTCTACAGCATCAAGACTTGCCGTAAAGACGAACTGGATTCGCTGTTCTCGCGGACACACCTACACTAGCGAAGTGTGCCTGTCTCCAGATCAACCAGCTCATGTGCGAGGGTAGTGAGCGCTCGCCATGCTTCTTCGAGGTGGCGTGCAGAACCTGCCGTCGGGCTGTTGCGCTTAGTGTCGAGCAGGACATGTTCTGCGCCCAGTTCCTGAAGCTGCTCGAGGTCATGCCTAACCTGATCCAGGGATCCTTCGCCTGCCACACGGGTATCTTCGGACAGCGGTTTTTCAGTGATTCGACACCAGATACGCGGGGCAAGCGCTGGGACAGGCCGGCCCTCTGCTTCAGCTATCCGCCTGATCTCCGGCATGCCTTTTTCGCGAAGCCAGTCGATGGTGGCGCCAATCGGATGCCAGGCATCACCATGCAAGACGGCCCGCCTGATCGCTCTCTTACTGCTGCCACCGACCCAGACAGGCGGGTGTGGAGACTGCAACGGCCGTGGCGAGACGGTTACGTCAGTGAACGACACGTAGTGGCCGTCGAAGCTGACGGTATCGTTCTCCCAGAGTAATTTGACCGCAGCCAAGAACTCGTCCGTCACTGCACCACGCTGGCGAAACGGCATGCCCAACACGTCGAACTCGGACTCGGCCCATCCGACTCCGACACCAACGATCAACCGCCCTCCGCTGAGTTGATCCAGTGTCGATGTCAGATGAGCAAGGAGTGACGGGTGCTTGTGCGGGACAACGATCACTGTGAAGCCGAGCTTGATCCGCCTGGTTTTGCCAGCCAACCAGGCCATCGTTGTAAACGGCTCGTAGTAAGGAGCTGGATAGTCTTGCAAGACCTCAGGCGTCAGCGCGGTGTGGTCGCCCGTCAGTACGAAATCGAACCCAATCGCCTCTGCGAAGCGTGCCCACCGCAGCATCAGATCAGGATCTGTGCCAGGGCCGAACTGGGGAAGTTTGACGCCGAATTTCATCGAGGCTCGTCCTTGATACAAGAGATGCAAAACGAATGGCGTCTAATTATGCGCTCATACGGTGCGCCTGTTACGGAAGAGATCGCTCGAATGGTGCCGTAGGGACAATCGCGTCCCTGGTTCGACACTTCACTTCAATGAAGTTGAGTCGGGCTGCGGCTTTGGCGCTAGCACGTGAGTAATGTGGCACCTGGCAGTCTGGCTAGTAGACAGCGTCTCGACCTTCATAGCAGCAGCTAGCCAGCCAAAAACAAATAGTGGCACCTGGATCGGTGCCACATGTCGAGACGCTTTGGTGGGCCCGGGAAGACTCGAACTTCCGACCTCTACTTTATCAGAGTAGCGCTCTAACCGGCTGAGCTACGGGCCCGTGTGAATGCCTGGCCGCGTGGCCATTTTGTCCGGTATGCAATGCAAGAAAACCGCCGCGAAAAGCCTTTTCAAAGACAGTCTTCTCGACCAAGGCCAGGTAATTCTACAACGAGTTCCACCGGTGTGTTCCTGGCAACGACCAGCACAAGATTCTCCGTCGGAGAGGTGTTGACCGGCTGATGTGTTGCGTTCGGTGGCACATATATGAAGTCACCGGCGCTGATCTGGTCTTCTTGGTCAAGCTTCGAGCCTGAAAGAAAGATTCCTGCACCACTGGCTACATAGATAGCCGACTCGCAGTTGGTGTGGTAGTGAGTTGTTGAGCACCGTCCCGGCGGGACCGTTGCAATCGCGAGATGAAGCCCGGATGATCCGGTCAAGGACTCAGAAACACCGGCAAGCCTAGTCATGGCACCGGAGTTAACCTCAACTTCGAGTTGATCTGAGCGAACTACTGTACAAGTCCTGTCTCCACTTCCCCCTGAGTCACTACTCATTATGAATCTTCACTCATCAATTCTTGGTGTCTACATATATTATTGTAGTGCTTGTTCATCGTTCAATTCGACTCTGCCGCGATCCGGTGTGTTTCTGCCAATTCTGTCTCACCTCGTTTCAAATATATCGCAGCGAGATCTTTGTGCGAAAGAGATGCGAATTGGGAGAACTTATCTCGCTCGATGGACGTCTCAAATGCCTCGATAGCCTCATCTTCCCTGTCGAGTCGTACTAGTGCCAGTCCCCTTACCCACCAGGCCTGCGGGATTGAACGAGTTTGGGCCTCCAGTTCGATCGCGTAGTCAGCTGTCGCGAGGCTCTTTTCATACATTGCTAGTTTGTTGACCTCGTCCATATCTCCAGCCGCGGCTACGTAAGCATTAGCGACAACAGCAATTACATTGCCTTCATTCGGAAATTGTTGTGCAAGATTCTCATAACGGAGTATCAGCTCATCGTTGAAAGTCCTTAATTCCTCCTCGTTTCTAAAAAATCTGTTCTCAAGCAGAAGTGCGGCGGTTTCCGCCAACAGGATACGCGTCCTTATTGCCAGCGGGTTGCGCTCGTGATACTCCAACAACAGAGCATAAGCCTGCCTGGCGGATCTCGCCGCATCTTCTGGTTGTTCGATCGCCATGAAGGTTCTGGCGTCTTCTATCAGTAGTTCTACAGGAAATACTGTGTAGTACTCAATCTGTGGGGCTGCATTTCGTGAACGCAAGAACGTCTGGTACACCTCTGTTTTATCGACCGCTGTGGTTTGGCCGAATGCCGTTCTACTGGCGACCAACATCTGGGCGTCGACGAGGATAAAAACCACAAGCGCAAGCACTGCAGCGATCAGTCCAGCAATGAATGGCGCGGCAGATGCCGTCGAGTTGTTGCTCCTGCCTGCGACGTTCTTCATTGAGCCGCGAACCTCAGCGACTACCTCAGATTCCAGATTTGCCACCGACGACATCCTGAACAGGACAACCACGACGCCTACAAGTGCCCACGAAGTGAATAGATCGGAGACTCGTCCAACTCCGGTCAATTGCTCGACCGCAACACCGGTCATCGCTCCAAATATGGCGATGAAGCCAACGTTGAGTGCAGAGTTTGATCGCCCGTTTCGAAACAGAGCCAGGCCGGTGAGAAAGATCAACCAGCCGATGAGGCCGATGACGCCAATAAAGACGATGAACCCTACCCAACCTTGCTCTGCCAGTACCTGGAGCGGACGGTTGTGGGCGTGGTCAACAACCTGAAGGGATATTCGAGGCTGAGAAACCAGTGATGACGAAAAACGAAGCATGTCCGGGCCAAAGCCGAACAATGGTCGAAGTCCCCTGGCAAGCCCCTCGTCTTCAGGAAGCGTGTCCCACGAGACCGCCAGTTCAAGCACATCACCCCAGATCTCACCTCTACCTCCAAGACCCGCATCAATTCTTCCACTTCCGTCCGTGTTAGTCAGGTCGGTGAGCTGACCACTGAACTGCAGTGATCGCGCTTCACTCACATCGCCGGTGATAACACCTGTCACAACCAGTACCAGCATGGCTACTACGACAACACCCGCCGCCAGAGCCAGCTGACGTTTGGGAAGAAGAAACACCATGCCGACGACTACTGCAAGTCCAGCTCCAACCAGTCCGGCCAGCGGTCCTCTTGATCCCGTAAACCACATAGCTATGAGCTGGATCACAAAAGCGATCGCGAGGACGCCAAGCCATCTATATCGGCCTGACCTTGGGAGCCTCAGTGCAATCGCAGCAGTGATCGGGATGCTAATGACAAGGTATGCCCCGAAGTGGATCGGGTTGCCAAATGACGAGTAGACGCGATTTGCATCACTCAGTTCCCTCAACGGGTCCCAACCGAAGTGTTGGGAGATTCCGTAGATCGAAGTGACGGAACCGATCGCTGCAATCACATACATGACTCGCCACACCTGAGCTATCGTCTTCATGCGCATCACGATTGAAAGCAAGATCACCATCATTGAAACGAAGGAATACAGGCTGTAACCGCCCGATGCAGGCGTAAGTCCCCACAGGCTGAAAAACGGCATCGGCGAAAGCGCCGTTGAAATCGCGTAGATGAATGTGAATACTGCGATCAGGCCAAGGAGCAGGTTTGCTCGATCTTTCTTGAGCCAGTCGCCGATGTCGATAGTCTCGATTTTTTCGCCGCGTTGCCTGGCGGAGACGAATCTTGACGTCAAATCCCAGGTCAACAACACAAGGGTCGTCAGGGCGAAGAAATGTAGTGCGTAACTCTTGCTCTCGTCGAACGTAACCAGGGATCCGTTGTACGAAAACAGAATTGGAATCAGACCAAGAGCGCTTAGCCACATCGCCTCGAGCCAGAACTCGGCCTTACTGACATTGGTCCAGTCGAAGGTCGATAATCGGGCGCGTGTACCGGCAACAGATACCAACGCGACAGTGCTCCTCATAAGAGATTGAGGTTGACCAGAACACCGTTAAGTGGAACGGCCCTGTGAAAAGTTATTCGCCAGAGCGATTATAAGTCCTTGTACTAGAACTTACGGGGAATTCCCGGAACTGGACGCCCATTGAACCGGTAAGGGCTGTCAACAAACGGTCGAATCCGTGCGGTCATATTCTCGCAACAAAAAGACCCGGCAGATGCCGGGTCAGTTCTTAACGGCTGAATAGTGGATGGAAAAGCTCATCGGATTTCACGAAGTGTGAATTTTGCAGGTTTTGCGGTCCTGCGAACCGTTTTCCAGTAACGATGACCATGATCTAACGGGTTTCACTTTTTCCGACTACGAGCCACTTCCATTTGTCCGCGTCCATGGTTAGGAAGCGAATTCGGGAATCTCGCTCAAGTAGTCTTCAAAGCTCAACCGGTCACCGAACGACCTGGGTAGTCTCGAACGGGCTGTTTACGGACCCTTGGTCTGAAAGTGGCTGGAATGCGCACCGCGCGCTCCAGATTCACACAGACTTTCAGATCCACCCGTAGTGAGAACTCCTTAGAAAGGAGGTGATCCAGCCGCACCTTCCGGTACAGCTACCTTGTTACGACTTCGTCCCAGTCAACAGCCCCACCCTCGGCACCTGCCCCCCCGAAGGGTTAGCCCGGCGACTTCAAGTGTTGCCATCTTCCATGACGTGACGGGCGGTGTGTACAAGGCCCGGGAACGTATTCACCGCAGTATGCTGACCTGCGGTTACTAGCAACTCCAGGTTCATGCAGGCGAGTTTCAGCCTGCAATCCCAACTGAGACCAGCTTTGTCGGATTGGCTCCGCCTCGCGACTTAGCAACCGTCTGTACTGGCCATTGTAGCGTGTGTGTAGCCCAGGGCGTAAGAGCCATGATGATTTGACGTCATCCCCTCCTTCCTCCCTTTTAGGGGCAGTCTCGCTAGAGAGTGTAACTAGCGACAAGGGTTGCGCTCGTTGCGGGACTTAACCCAACACCTCACGGCACGAGCTGACGACAACCATGCAGCACCTGTGTAGGCTCCCTTGCGGGTCCTTCACCTTTCGGATCCGTACCACCTACATGTCAAGCCCTGGTAAGGTTTTTCGCTTAGCATCGAATTAAACCACACGCTCCGCTGCTTGTGCGGGCCCCCGTCAATTCCTTTGAGTTTTAACCTTGCGGTCGTAGTCCCCAGGCGGGATGCTTAACGGGTTACCTACGGCTCACAGGGGGTCGATACCCCGCAAACCTAGCATCCATCGTTTAGGGCGTGGACTACCCGGGTATCTAATCCGGTTTGCTACCCACGCTTTCGTCCCTCAGCGTCAGAACTGTCCCAGCAAGCCGCTTTCGCCACTGGTGTTCCTCCCGATATCTACGCATTTCACCACTACACCGGGAATTCCACTTGCCTCTGACAGTCTCAAGTTTGCCAGTATCCCCCGACATTTCAGGGTTGAGCCCTGAACTTTCACAGGAGACTTAACAAACCGCCTACGGACCCTTTACGCCCAGTAATTCCGGACAACGCTTGCATCCTACGTATTACCGCGGCTGCTGGCACGTAGTTAGCCGATGCTTATTCCTCAGGTACCGTCCTTACTCTTCCCTGAGAAAAGGGGTTTACGATCCGAAAACCTTCATCCCCCACGCGGCGTCGCTCCATCAGGCTTTCGCCCATTGTGGAAGATTCCCTGCTGCTGCCTCCCGTAGGAGTGGGGGCCGTGTCTCAGTCCCCCTCTGCCTGGTCGTGCTCTCACACCAGGTACCCGTCTTCGGCTTGGTAGGCCATTACCCCACCAACTACCTGATAGGACGCGAGCCCCTCCTAGAGCGAAATTCGTTTCCTCATCAACCTTTACGATGATGAGCGTACGCGGTATTAGCATCGGTTTCCCGATGTTATCCCCCTCTCCAGGGCAGGTCACTCACGCGTTACTCAGCCGTCTGCCACTAAGACTTCACCCGAAGGTTGGTCTTCGTTCGACTTGCATGCATTAGGCGCGCCGCCAGCGTTCGTCCTGAGCCAGGATCAAACTCTCCATGAATTTTGACGAACTTTCCATCCACTATTCAACTGTTAAGGTGCCGCCCGAAATCAATCGAGTTTTTCTCGAGCGAACAATCAGTATATGCGGCGGCTCAGATGAGTGTCAACGGGAATTGCAACCGGCTGAACCATCTGGTCCAATCTGGCCCGATCCGGTCCAACCAGTCAAGATTTCGGTCAGGAACCCGGTTTCGGTCATGACGCAGGAATTAAAGCCAGCCAGCCTCCGGAAAGCGGCCCAGGTTTAAGAAGCGAGAGCCAGTTCTATCTGGTCAAGATGCTGCTGCCGATGCTTGCCGCGTTCAACAAGGTACTGATTCCCGATCATCACAATCGCGTCTGCCTTGTCAGCGTCCAGCGCCTCAATCGCCGCATCAACCAGCACAGCAGCGGCCACAGCAAGCTCGGCGGCTCGTTTTGGGTCGAGCGCCAACCATTCGGGCAGCAAAGTTGCGTTCATCAGATCGTCGTCGACCGGATCGGGAAGAGATCCCTCTACGGCCCAGCGATGCAGCAATCCAGCGGCACGGCGGTCCCAGAAGGCCATATGGGCCAGTGCCACTGCCACTGTCCAGCCGTTGCCAAGTTCCTGCCCGAAGTGAATCCCGCTGCTCACAAGTGTTTCAAGGCGCGCACGCTGAGCATCATTCTCGCGGATCACGATGTCCTCTACTGTCACGGCATCTATCCCATCCTCTGCCCGCCCGAATGTAGAGAGCGGTATTCTGAAATCCTGCGTTGAACCATCTTAGATCGGCTACAACGGGTCCTCGCATTAGCCGATTCACCTAATTCGGATCCTGCGCCGAGACAGGAAATCGGCAAACGTAGTCAGGTGCATGGCGATCAAGTCCGCGTTGTGACGCCTTCGCCTGCACGAGTTACAATCGTTCTGCGCACCAGATCGGCTACCTGCCAGTGCCCGGTCGAAATGTGATTGTGGGGTATGCGGCGAGTCAGACCCGGATCGGCGACGCCTCATACGGAGCGAACATCAAAGACAGACCTCACGCCTTTCTGGCGGAACGCGTGATATTTATTGAGAGGGCTCAGATGGCAAGACAGGTTCCAGGAGAGCCGTACACTCGCATCTCAGTAGGAGAGGCGAACGAGATGCTCGCAAATGGCGAGGCTGTCGCCGTCGATGTCCGAAGAGAGGATGAGTATGAGGCAGGTCACATTCAGGGTGCTCTTTGGATCCCGGTTGACGATGTGATCCCGAGGTTCGCTGAGTTGCCGGAAGACGGGATGCTTCTGTTCATATGTGCGGTCGGAGCTCGAAGCGGGTTGGCGGCCGAGTACGCAGCGGCAATGGGAGCATCGCCGGACCGGCTTTTCAACGTTGAAGATGGGACCCCGGCATGGATCGACAACGGGCTGCCAACCTCATACGGCAAAGAGTCTTAGCCGGCCAAACCGGCAAGCGGAGTGTTCAGCGGTCTGGAATCGCCCGTCCTGATGCGTAAAATTTGGTTGTTTTCATACTTGATGAACTGACCATTCCCCGTCCAGCATCAGAGTCACACATCGCTCACCCCGTCCGCTGCTACTGCTAACGAATGGAACTCAATTGAAAATCCTGGTCGTCGGTTCGGTCGCGTATGACACTGTCGAGACGCCTGAAGGCAGACATGAGTCTCAACTTGGAGGCTCCGCATCATACTTCTCAATCGCCGCCAGCCATTTCACAGAGGTTGGCATGGTCGGAGTTGTTGGCAGGGACTTTCAGGACCAGGACCTGCGGATGTATGAAGGTCACGGCATCGATATTTCAGGATTGAAGATTGTCGATGGCAAGACATTCAGATGGTCAGGCGACTATTTACAGGACATCAACACTGCGGTCACTCACGAAACGCAACTGAACGTGTTCGCCGACTTCGAACCGTCTCTGACTGAGCACCATGCCGCGGCCCCCTTCCTTTTCCTGGCAAACATCGAACCCTCGCTACAGCTCCGCGTGTTGGATGCCATGAGCGAGCGACCGCAGCTCGTAGCGTGCGACACAATGAACCTTTGGATCGATATTGCTAGACCACAGCTCTCTGAATTGATTTCTAAAGTAGATATCCTCACGATCAACGAAGGGGAGGCGCGCCAGTTCACAGACGAGCAACACCTACCAACTGCGGCATCTGCGCTACTGTTGAGTGGGCCGTCTACCGTCGTGATTAAACGGGGCGAGTACGGTGCAGCCCTTTTTAGCGAGAATTTCAACTTTGCGGCTCCGGCGTATCCGCTTGCCAAAGTCGTGGACCCGACCGGCGCAGGAGACTCTTTCGCCGGTGGGTTCATGGGCTACATAGCGGCGACCGGGGACACGACGGAAGAAGGGCTGAGACGGGGAGCGATCGTGGGATCGACGATGGCGTCGTTCGCAGTGGAGGCGTTCGGGCTTGATCGAATCCGAAACTTGACTCCTGCAGACATTGAAGAGCGATTTAAGGCATTTGTAGAACTAACTCGGTTTGAACCGATATCCGGTAATAATGGACTGCCGCTGCGATAACAGTAGGCAACCGATCTAAGTAATTCGTAATCTCTGACAGGCAGGCAGCAAACCAGGTTGCCTGAACAACGAAAACGGGGTGAGGCAGCAATGGAATACGACATCAAGGACATTAACCTGGCACCGGAAGGCGCACTTCGATCGGAGTGGGCCGAGCGCGAGATGCCTGTCCTCAGGACCATCCGAGAGCGCTTCGAGCGGGACAAGCCGCTGCAGGGCATTAAGATGGCCGGATGCCTACACATAACGGCAGAGACTTCCAACCTGGCCAAAACTCTCAAGGCCGGGGGCGCTGAGGTTGTTATGTGCGCCTCGAATCCCCTATCGACGCAGGACGATATTGCAGCGCATCTTGTGGCTGAAGGAATCCCCGTCTTCGCCATCAAGGGCGAAGACAACGACACCTACTACAGGCATATGTCTGCCGCGGTGGATACCGCACCCCAGGTCACAATGGATGACGGCGCTGACGTAGTTGCCATGCTCCACAGCGAGAAAACTCATCTGCTGGACGGAGTCATCGGAGGGATGGAAGAGACGACGACGGGTGTGATTCGCCTCAGGTCTCTTCACGGGCAGGGGAAGCTCCGCTACCCGATTGTCGCCGTCAACGACTCCGATACCAAGCACATGTTCGACAACCGCTATGGCACCGGCCAGAGCACGCTGGACGGAATTATCCGGGCCACGAACATCCTCATCACAGGCAAGACCATTGTGACGGTAGGCTACGGCTGGTGTGGCCGTGGATTCGCTTCACGCGCCCAGGGAATGGGAGCGCATACGGTGGTGTGTGAGGTCGATCCGGTAAAAGCACTGGAGGCTGTTATGGACGGCCACCGGGTGATGTCCATGAATGAGGCGGCCAAGGTTGGCGACATCTTCTTGACCGTAACGGGTGGTATGCACGGTGTTGACCGGCGCCACTTCGAGAGCATGAAGGATGGCGCAATAATTGCCAACTCCGGGCACTTCGATGTTGAGATCAATGTCAAGGCTCTTGAGGAGATGGCGGAGGCCAAGAGGCGGGTCAGGCCGTTTGTTGACGAATACACGCTTGAGGACGGCAGGAAGCTATTTCTGCTGGCTGAGGGCCGGCTCGTGAACCTTGGAGCGGCAGAAGGACATCCGCCGTCGGTCATGGACATGAGCTTTGCGAACCAGGCTCTTGCCGGGGAATACATTGCCTCAAACCACCAGAACATGCCCCCTGGCGTATACACGATTCCAAATGAACTTGACAGCGAGATCGCCAGGCTGAAGCTCGGGGCTATGGGCATGACCTTTGACACGCTCACGCCGGAGCAGGACAAGTATCTGAACAGCTGGGAATCCGGCACATAGCCTGCAGACGGCCTGATCTCACACGCGGCGGGCTGAACCGCCTCGTTGTATTCGAACGCTGCTCAGACATCAGGTTGCCAGCCAATGCCGGCCCGAACGGGTATGTTGACAGGATCGACGAATAAAAAAGCACGAAATGTAGAGAAACGCTAGTTATGGGCAACTACCTGCTTACTTCCGAATCGGTGTCTGAGGGTCATCCGGACAAGATCTGTGACCAGATCTCGGACGGTGTTCTTGACGCTGCATTGGCTCAAGACCCGATGTCTCGTGTTGCATGTGAGACATCGGTTGCCACCGGATTCGTCATCGTTTTCGGTGAAATCACGACGACGGCAACACTCGATATCAAGTCGATCGTACGAGATACGATCAGGCGAATCGGCTACAACAAGGACGAGTACGGCTTTTCGTGCAACACATGCGCAGTTCTCGTGGCGCTCAATGAGCAATCGCCCGACATCAAGGCCGGAGTAGATACGGCGATCGAGGTCCGTGGCGAGGCGGGCGCGCAGGAGGTTGGCGCGGGTGACCAGGGCATGATGATCGGGTACGCGTCGAACGAAACTCCCGAGTACATGCCGCTGCCAATTAGCCTTGCACACCAGCTAACGCGGCGCATGGCTGTTGTACGCCGCAGCGGCGAGATCCCATATCTCCGGCCGGACAGCAAGAGCCAGGTAACGGTTGAGTATTCCGAAGACCACGAGCCTTTGAGAGTAGACACGGTCGTCATCAGTACCCAGCATGACGACAATGTGTCGAACTCGCAGATCGAGGCTGATCTCCAGAAGTTTGTGATTCGGGAAGTAGTTCCAGCTGAGCTCCTAAACTCCAACACGAAATACCACATCAATCCATCCGGCCGATTCGTTGTCGGAGGTCCCGTTGGCGACGCAGGTCTGACAGGTAGAAAGATCATCGTCGATACCTACGGCGGATCAGCCCGCCACGGCGGCGGTGCCTTCTCCGGTAAGGACCCGACAAAGGTCGACCGCTCAGGAGCGTACGCAGCACGGCATGTTGCGAAGAACCTGGTTGCGGCAGGTCTGGCCGATCGAGCAGAGGTGCAGGTCTCATATGCCATTGGTGTTGCTACTCCGATCTCGATCATGGTCGACAGCCACGGCACTGGCAAGAAATCTGATGCAGAACTGTCCGAGCTTGTAGACAAGGTTTTTGATCTGAGGCCGGGCGCGATCATCGACAATTTCGACTTGAGGCGTCCGATCTACCAGTCAACTGCTGCGTATGGCCACTTCGGGCGATCAGACATCGATCTGCCCTGGGAACATCTCGATAAAGTCGACGCACTCAAGTCTTCAGCCGGTATCTAATGTTTCCGAGTCAGTGAACTCTGGTTTAGGCCAGATCTGGGATCGACCGGCATTTTCTGCCGAGTAGTTCTGGACACCTCAAGCACTCTGAATGCGAACCACTCCGTGTGCCGCTCGACTCGGAGCTGTTCCTGGCCCGTAGGTGAGTAAATTCCAAAGTTCTGGACCGTTCCGGCGGCTCCACACTCGCTGGAGTAAGAGCCGGACGGAATCGATCTGACACCTTTTGGTTCGGGACTTTTACAGGTTGATCGGCGACAATCGGTTGACGACCAACCAAGCAAGTCTGCTAGAAGAGAGACTATGACCCAGCAGAAACCCGTTTCAATTCGCTTTGGCACTGACGGCTGGCGAGCGGTGATTGCCGATGAGTACACATATGACAACGTGAGAGCCTGTGCGCAGGGCGTAGCGTCATATCTGAAATCGACCGGTCAAGCCGAGCTAGGTGTAGTTGTTGGATTCGATACCCGGTTTTCCTCTGATCGGTTCGGCGCCGCGGTCGCAGAGGTGATTGCGGCCAATGGAATCAGGGTGAAGCTGTTCTCCCAGGCAGCGCCAACACCGGCGTGCAGCTTCGGAGTCGTGAGTGAGAACGCGGCGGCGGGCGTGATGATCACAGCCAGTCACAATCCGGGCGAATGGAACGGATTCAAGGTCAAGTCGGCGGCCGGAGGCAGCGCCCCGCCGGAGATGGTTGAAAAGATCGAGGGAAGAGTCAGTGCGGTGCTGACTGGTGAGGAAGCGGTGAAGGCGGGGGCCGGGAGTTACGAAAAGCTCGAGATAATGCCAGTGTTCGTCGATCAGCTCAGGCGGGTTGTCGACGTATCGCCGATCAAGAGTTCCGGGCTAAAGGTCGTGGTTGATTCGATGCATGGCTCGGGGTCCGGCATCATCAGGAACGTTCTCGAAGACGGCAATATTGAGGTCATCGAGATACGAGGCGAAGCCAATCCTGCGTTCCCCGGGATGACTCAGCCTGAGCCGGTTGAACACAATCTGCAGCCACTAATCCAGGCAGTGCGGGATTCGGGCGCTGACATCGGCATCGCAACAGACGGCGACGCTGACCGTGTTGGGATTGTGGATGAGACCGGACGCTATCAATCGACACTCGAAGTGTTCTCACTTCTCGGTCACCATCTGCTTGGAAGGCGCGGTGAATCTGGCGGGATCGCCTGCACGATCACCATGAGCAACATGGTCGATGCGGTCTGCCGTGAGTTTGGACAACCGGTATTCAGGACCTCCGTGGGATTCAAGTACGTCGGTCCGGCGATGACGGACAATGACTGCGTGATGGGCGGTGAGGAGAGCGGCGGCTACGCATTCCGTGGACACATTCCAGAACGTGATGGCGCGCTCAGCGGACTGCTCTACCTGCAAGCAATGGTGATGTCGGGCAAGACACCTTCACAGCTCCTCTCTGAGCTTCATGAGCTGACCGGCCCGCACACGTTTAAGCGAATCGATGCTCACTTCGATGATGCAAAAAGAGCGGCAATTGGCGAGGTGATCCAGAGCGCCGAGCCTGAGAGTCTTGGTGGCCTGGCTGTGGAATCTGCGGACCGCCGCGATGGTGTGAGGTTTGAACTCAAGGGCGGCTCATGGGCCGTGGCAAGGCTATCCGGCACAGAACCGTTGGCTCGCATATACGCAGAGGCGCACACCGAATCAGACCGAGACGCCGTCCTGAGCGATCTGCAAAAACTGCTGGACATATAGCCGGAACGGGAATTCCATTCTTGGGTTATTCGGCTCCGGCCTAAACCGGCTCCCACCCCGGTTTGCCTTCACCCTGCACGATTCGGCCGATACTGCTGCCCGTCGGCAGGTGCCCGCTGAAAACTGTCCAGCCCTCTGATTGCGCACGCCACATGAGCCATCGCCGCGACGCCGTAGACAGGTCGGTGCGCCAGTCGAAACTCGGACACCAGTGCTGCTCGCTGACCTGTGCCACGTTGTGGAACAGATCGCCGGTAATCACACCGATCTCGCCCCCTGATTCAATTTTTACGCACTGATGGCCGGGCGTATGCCCGTTAGTCGGCAGAGTAGTAACTCCCGGCGCGATTTCGACCTCTCCGACGGCAAGCTGGAGTACACCAAGGTCCTCAAGCGGCGCAACGCTACGATCGAATGCCTCATTACCGTTCTCAGGATTCGAGTAGTAACGCCAGTCGTTGGCGGCAACGTAATAGGTGGCATTTGGGAACGTCGCCGTCGGAGTCTGACCATCCCACGTGACGTTCCAGCCGATGTGATCACCGTGGCAGTGCGTTGTGACCACCACATCAATGTCGTCTGCGGTCACGTTGAGCTCGGAAAGATTCTCCAGGAGCTCCCCGTGTCTTCCCGTGTGTTCATGAGGTCCCGGTCCCATCCCCGTATCAACAAGGATTTTAGGGCCCGACCCGTCTGACCGGCTGATCAGGTGGCCTCTCCACTGCGACTGAAATTTTCCACTGCTGCTGAGTGCGATGCTGCGGTAGCTGTCCCATTCATTGGCCCTGACGTCCGGGTAGACGACCTCGATGTCGCGAGATGCGCCCGGGTGGTCGTCGACAATGGAGATCAGGTACTCGCCAATCTTCTGTTCGGTACTCACAAGTTGCCTCCGCGCCGTGTTGATGCGACCACGCTTCAATGTCTACCCGGACCACTTTTCTTTTGTAACGGGGGTAAGAGTAATCCACCGGCGGCCGTGGGCAAATCCACATGCGGTCCCGTCAGTTCTGAATCGAGGTTCATTTTGGCTTCAGTTCGTTTCACCTAAGTCTCACGTCGCACACCTAACACACACTCCGCACATGGGTCGCACACCTTTAAGCGTTAAAAATTCGACCCCCTCACGAACTCAATTGCAATCGCGCAAGAAGGTGGATCGGAACGATGACCAGCAACCCTGATGCGAGACAACTCTCGGGACCAGCGATTCGACTGTTGATCGGGACCAACAACGCTCTACTCAAGGACCTTTTTGAGTTTCAGTTAAGACAGACGGTGGACATTGAGTTGACGGCATCAACCGAACTCGGGGCATCACTACTGGACCTCATCCCAGAGCTGCAACCGGACGTGCTGCTCGTGACTCCGAAACTTGGTGCATCGGGATCAGGAGAAATGAACCTGGTCATGACCATACTTTCAAACGATCCTCAGCCCAGAGTGATCACACTGTCGGCCGGTTATTTACCGGGCCAGGTGACGCTCTTGAGCCAGCAAGGTGTGGCCGGATTGCTGTTGGAATCGCAGCCCTGGCACACGCTTGTCCAGGCGATCAGGTCAGTGCACAACGGAGCGTTTTTCGCCACACCATCAGTTGTCAGGAGCCGACTGGACGGCATACTGTCGAAACTCAATGCAACTAACCGCACCCACGCAGTAGCGATCGCTATCCAAGACGGCTATCTACCGATGCATGGGGCAACAGCTCCAGGGTGATTAGTCGGCATAGTCTGGCAACGGCCTCATCGAATGTTGGCACCCGTAGAACCCAAGCGAAGTCCGGTATCCTACCCGAGCGCAAATACGGGTTTCAGGACAGCAGAGAGGCAGCGCTGCCGGTCATCGGAGCGCTCAAACGGGGTTGTCGAGAGCAAACAGATGAAGAAATTCACAGCCGAAGTTGAGATACAGGGTTCCGCCGAAGACGTCTGGAATGTAATCACAGACGCACCGGGTTATGAGAAATGGGATCCGAACATGAACAGCATTGAAGGCTCCATTGGCCTGAACGAAAAGCTTGTGCTCCACACAACTCTTTCAAAGCGAGCGTTCAAGGTCTCGGTGAGTGAGCTCGTTGCGAACAGTCGCATGGTTTGGACCAGTGGGATGCCGATGGGCTTGTTCAGAGGTGTTCGCACCTTCGAGATAACCCCGCAGGAAAGTTCCGTACGGTTTCATTTACAGGAAGTATTCAGCGGGCCGCTTTCGCCTCTGTTCGGGCGGATGATTCCAGACCTGCACCCGTCGTTCTTGAAGTTCGTACAGGGGCTAAAAGCAGAGGTTGAACAGGGCTCATCAGAGACCGCAGAACATCCTGCCAGGTGACGCGCCCACCACAATTCGCCGCCGGCCTGATTACATAAGCGGTTCGTCCCGGGCCTCGAGCAACATGCTGAGACGTTCTCAGATGTTGACTGTGTAGATACTACGGACCGGTCTCGACGGAAGATCCGAACGCAGGCTGGGCCATGGCGCCCTCGACCGAATTCCCATCGCTTCAAGAGAAATCTGCTGGCCGTTCTCACGAGCGCCGGCAGCGATCTCTGCCTCAGTGTCGAACTCCTTGACGATGTGAACATCGGAGCCGCTGGGGCCCTGACGACTCAGTATCCGAGCAACGGTGCGACCTGAGATCCCACAGACACTGGCGATCTGCTCGACCTGCATCCCGCTGACTCGCATCGCAGTTATCTGTTTGTCCCGCTCCACCCTGCTGATCGCCTTCGACACCCTGTTTCCGGCAAATCCCCGATCGTAGCGGCATACGTCAAACGGACAGTTCAAGCATGAAGGTGCGTAACTGCACCCGTGATCTGCGTAGATATCGACGAACATTTCACCCGCTGGCATGGGCCACACCTCCACCACCACACAACGTTCGAACACATCACTGCCGGCGAACTCTGGACCTCAACAGTTGCTCATAGGCGCTCCTTGACCGGGTCCTTTCGCAGAATTCGCCTGCCAGGCCGTTCTGCGCGATCCAGTGGAAATGCCGCGTACTCGCATGTGCAGCCCGAATACCGAGCGGAGAGGCCGCCACAAACGGGACAGGAGTTTGCAACTGAGTCAGATCTGCCGCTGCCTGCACGGAAGATGAGTCCCTGGGTGTGACGTCGGCACAGGTACCATCGAGTGGCCGCTCCGCCTTTAGGACATAGATCGACATGGCGGCTTTCGGTAGCAGCCGCTCCAGCTTCCTCGCTCACCTGCTCTGCCGCCGAGTATCTAGATTCGCTGGACGGCTCGTCAGCGCCGGATTCTCTCAGTGATTCCGAAGCCTCATCCGGCGACTTCCACTCTGGCGGAATCCCAGGTACTACACACATTCAACCCTCCACCACAACCACCACTGAAAAGAGGCACGGCGGGTGACCCGAATCAAGCGGAAGAACACACTTCACACCGCACCACACAACAGTTCTCATCCCACCTGATCGGGCCACCCGCCCCGAAGGAAAAGTCCCTTCTGGCGCATCACTCTGCACCCAAACACTGTCTACGCCCTACAACTAGCTGGGATCGTTCGTACAGTAACCAGACCGATAGCGGTCATTAGCCGATCAATCATCGCTTGCCGACTTCAACTATCCCCAGCCTGTATCAAGCAAGCTAACGCCAATGCCCGTGAAGTACACCACCCGTGTCTGGTCACAGTCCAACAACCATTAATTAATAACTCTTTACTATAGTAGAATATGTTACACTCTTAGTCAAGTTGTACTATTAGTGATACCATCGAACTGAAATGCCGGAAAGTTATCCAGTAAACGGCCAACGCGTCGCCGAAATCAGGGATCGCATCTACCCGCGGCTCTCGCAGGGTCGGCTTGGTGCGTCGCTTGACCCTCGCAGAACCACACCGTGGGTCCACAAGCTAGAGCATGACGATCTAAAAACGGTGTGGAAGGATGTCGCTGAGCAGATAGCGGCAATCCTTGGCGTGCCACTCGGAGAAATCTCACGAAAAGTTGGCCAGCCGATACGGTGGCTTGATGACGATGGAGAGACCGTGCACGATGCTGCCACGTCCACCTATTCACTGCCCGAGTCACTCGGTCTCAGGAAGGTCTCCCGATACCGGGGTCACGCAGGTCCTCATGGCACCTACCTGGGTGAAGACCTGTGGGACGCGGAGTCCTTTGCCGATGGTGAGCATGCGGCTGTAGTTGTTGAGGGTGATTGCATGGAGCCGGAGCTTCACCCTGGTGACGTGGTTCTGGTGGCGCGCCAGATAACGCCGGAGTCAGGTGACATCGTGGCATTCTCGTTAGACGACTCGCTGTTTTTCGCATATTTCAGGAACAGGCGGGAGTCCACTCGCCTGGAAAACAACGACGGAGACCGCTCAATTGCGGACGTTGTGATGGAGGGCGTTGTCCTGGAGCGCAGAACAAGCTATCGGTCTCGAAGAGTGTCCGCTTCCCGCTAACTCGGTCGTGCGCGGGGCGCAGGTGTTGGTGCGGATTAAGGCCTCTCGCGACCGTATTTGGAGAGCCACGATTCTGAATCGCGACTGCTATGATTTCGGCTCCACCACATGATTTAGACGGAGTCAGAGATGTACGTTGTCAGACGCTGGTACAAGACAAAGCCGGGCGAGGCTCGGAGAGTTGCAACACTGGTTCACAAACAGGCAGCGGCCTATCACGACGCGGGCCAGCGTAGTGAGTTCAGGGTTTCCTATAACGGTGCCACACTGCCCGGCGAGCAGGATACTGTTTGCCTTGAGTGGACCGATGAACGGCTCGAGACCCCATCCCGCGAAGGTCACACCTTGCCGAAGGCTGCCCTTGAGCTGGGAGCCGAAGTGCGAAAATTGATAGAGAGCCAGCGGATTGAGTTTTTGGAGCTGCTGACACCGGTAAAGTTCATGGAGTAGCGTTCTGTTAGCAGTTATTCCCACCTCTGCGAGCCGAGGACGATGAGCAGATCAGCGGTATGCCCGTGGAAGTTCTGGCGGTTCGTTCCTTTTACCAATCGAACTCACTGGAGACACATCTCTGTACCCATCTTCGCTAAGACCTGAATCGGCGATGAGTCCGACGTTGCACCAGCGGTTCCGTGCAGGAGTAATATCCTGCCGATGCCCTCTCTAACCGCACGCCAAGTTGCATTCGCCAGCCCGTGAGCACAGTCGACGCTCAAGGCGATCAATCTCCGGTAATTCCCGATCCTCGCTACGCCGCCAAATGGAAAGCATTTGGTGCGATAGGCATTTCTTTCTTCACCATGGTCATGAGCATGTCCATGGTATTCCTGGCTCTATCGGCCATATCGGACGACTTCGGCGTGACCCTGAGATCGGCGTCGTGGGTGGTCATCGCCCAGGCTCTTACCATCAGCGCGTTCATGATGCCGATGGGCCGGTTGGCAGACATCATTGGACGCAAGAGGGTTCATCTCATCGGCCTCGCGTTGTTCGCAGGAGGCGCGATATTCACGGCCCTGGCCCCGACATTTGGCATCCTGATCTTTGCTCGGATTGTGATGGCCATCGGAAACTCAATGGGTCAGTCGGTCGGCACGGCCATGGTGATTTCGGTCTTTCCACCAGAAGAACGCGGCAAGGCCATTGGCAGCCAGACGACAGCAGTGGCCATAGGCGGAGCTGTCGGCCCGGCCCTCGCGGGACCGTTGATTCAGTGGTTTGGCTGGGAATCGCTTTTCTGGATTCTGATCCCACCGATAGCGATTGCGTTTGTCGCCGGATACTTCATTCTCGATGAGAAAATTGTCAGCCAGCAGGGTCGAGGACGCGGCTCGAAGTTTGACTGGCCGGGTGCGTTTCTATCCGGCGCCCTGATCATCCTTGTGATCGTTCTTATCAGTAATCCGTTCGCTATCAGCTGGACCTCGCCTCTAATGCTTGGGCTTGGAGCGCTGGTTGTTGCAATCTTCGCAAGTTTCGTCAGCTGGGAACTGAGAATTCCTGACCCGATGCTGCAACTGCGGATGTTTCGCAATTCGGTTTTCAGCATGGCAATCACGACGCGGCTTATGGGTTTCATGGGAACCACAGCGGTGCGAATTCTGATGCCGATCTACCTGATCAGCCTGAGAGGTCTCAGCGAAGGCTCTGCAGGAGCGATTCTTTTTCTTGCCTCCTTCGGTATGGCGTCCGGAGCGCAGGCGTCAGGCAGACTGGGAGATCGCTTTGCAGAGCGACCGTTCACAATATTCGGATTCGTCCTGCTGATCGGTAGCTCAATCACCTTCGCCATGACGACCGACGAAACACCCCTTGGGCTTGTGATCGCGGCTCTGGCTGTAAATGGCCTGGCTATGGGTATCTGGAACGTGCCGAACAACAGCACGATCATGGGATCTGTCTCAAGGTCACAGTTCGGTGTGGTGGGTGCCTTCACCAACCTGACACGCAACCTTGGAAACGTCTTTGGACAGACCGTTGCAGCCGCCGTCGTGGTTGGCGTGATGACCTCTCGCGGATTCGATATCCCGTTGAGCGAAATAGAGAGCACTGAAGGCGCCGGGAGCGCGTTCCTGGACGGTTGGCGCATCGCCTACCTGCTGGTAACCGGATTTACCGCGTTTGGATTGCTCCTGGCGATCTTCACGCGTCCAAAAAAAACACAAGCAGAGTGACTGGTTACCGGCTACGGTTTTTCGAAGAAGGTCTCTGCGTCGTCTTCAGGATAGAAACCGAGAGTCTCGTTCGTTTCGCGCATATCGAAGATCCGCCGCCCGTTGTTGCTGATCACGTATGCCAGAGTGAAATCCCTATCGACCTCAAGCGCTTTCTTGAACGCAGTCACAAGGTCGCGTCGGCTCAAAAACATCGCTCGATTGTAGTCCTCTGACGGCTTACCAACCGAGCGCAACGGCGAGTCTTCATCCCCGATCGCGCCGATCCGCATCGCAACAAACTGGACTCCGTGGTGCCGAGCAAAGAGGCGGCCATATATCTCGCCTGTCGCCTTTGAAGCTCCGTATATCGAACTCGGATTGAAGTAGTCGTTGAGGCGCAGCATCACCCGCTTTGACATGTCGAGAATCTCAGGTGATGCACCCATCGTCTCCCCATGCTGGGTGTGATTTGTACTCGCGAATACAACTTTCCTGACTCCGGCGCGCCTCGATTCTTCGAGGACGTTAAAGGTTCCGATAATGTTGTTTTTCAGCATGCTCTCCCAGCTGCCTGCAGGACTCGGATCACCAGCGAGATGGATCACCGCATCAAGACCGGAGAAAGCGCCGTTCATGGCATCAGCGTCTGAGATGTCCACAACCGTCGAATCGAACTGCTGACCGGTTAGCGTGAAGGAGTTGATCTGGTGCGCAACGCTTAGTCCCGCTCGGAGATATCCACCAATCCGTCCCTCTGCGCCTGTTATTCCGATCTTCATGCGATGTCTCCTATCATGTTCCGAGCCAATCGATTGCGGACTGAGCTCACATTGCAATCGAGATGTGAAAGGTTAGCGGATGGCACGGCGTAAAGTGCTCGTCACGGGCGCAAGCGGCCAGGTCGGTTATCTGGTCTTCTCAAGGCTGATGTCACAGCCTGATCTCTATGACGTGTACGGAGTCGATAAAGAGCTGCGCCCTTCCGATCGGGTACCCGGGTCCTGGGAGCTCGAACTGCCGGACGATCGTTTCAAAGTGTGCAATCTCGCCGACTACGACGAAGTTGCCAGCGCCGTGTCGGGAATGGACGTCGTAGCTCACATGGGTGCCGACCCGGAGGGCCAGGAATGGGACTCTGTTCTCAACAACAACATCATCGGAACTTACAACGTCTATGAGGCCAGCTGGCAGGCAGGCGTGAAACGCATAGTCGGGGCGAGCAGCATCATGGTTTCGGAAGGACATCGGGAGCAAGAGCCATATAAAGCGATGATGGAGAGAAGGCCCGAAGAGATCGCTAGCGAGTTCGAAACGATCTCTCCGGCCGTTCCCGCCGAGCCCCGGGGAATCTACGCGGCTTCCAAAGTTTGGCTCGAATCGCTCGCCAGGATTTACTCGAACCGGCATGGCATGTCCTGTCTGTGCATTCGGATCGGCCAGGTTGAGAGGGATCGGCCAAGACCACCCCTGGGCGCTGACATATTTGTGAGCCAACGGGACATTACGCAGATATGGGAAAAGGCGATCAGTGCGCCGGAACATGTGCGCTTCGGCATCTTCTACGGCATGTCTGACAACCGGTACAGGTGGACAGATATTGATAGCGCTCGAGAGGTACTCGGGTTCGTTCCAAAAGATCGTGCCGAAGACCGGCACAACTACGACTGCTAGCCGCGGTAAGTCAGGAAGGCGTCTCCATGCCCCGCACAATCGTCTTTGATGTAAACGAAACCTTGCTCGACCTGCGGGCTCTTGATCCGTTGTTCGAAAAGCACTTCGGTGATGCGTCAATACGGTCGGAGTGGTTCACACAGGTGTTACTGACCTCGATGACTGCCACGCTTACTGATGGCTATGCTGATTTCGCCAGCGTGGCGACGGCGGCCTTAGGCATGGTCGCGGAACGGCGCGGGCTGACAGTTTCCGATGGGCAGAGAACTGAAATCTTGCAGGGGCTGAGGTCGCTTCCGGCCCATCCCGAGGCACCAGTCGCACTGAACACTTTGAAATCGAACGGCTATCGAGTGGTGACGCTGACCAACTCACCTCCTGCCGTTGTCGAGGCTCAGATCGCGAACTCTGGACTTGCCGAGTATTTCGACGAAGTTCTATCCGTCGATTCAGTTCGCAAGTTCAAGCCAGCCCTCGCCGTTTATGAGATGGCAGCCCGTGTACTTGATGAGCAACCGAAGGACCTGTGGCTGATCGCAGCACACAACTGGGACACAACCGGAGCGCTGGCTGCCGGCTGGAAGGCCGCTTTCGTCGCTCGGCCCGGCATGGTCACCGGAACCCTGGACAGGGAGCCAACGGTGAGGGCCGTTGATCTCGAGGATGCCGCCAACAAGATCATCGAACTTGAACGCTGAGAGTTATCCGCCGTGAGCAACCGATCCCCGCAAGACGTACACGAACAACTTCGATCATTTGCCACGGAGACTCTTGGGTCTGACCTCAAAATCACTGACAGATCGCGGAAGTTTGGACGCCGGTCGATCACGTGGAGGCTAACTGCAAAAGGCAGAGCCGCTTACTACCTGAAGAAGCACGAAGTCCGTCGCCACTATGAAGCAGAGGAAATTGCCTACAGGACGTGGGTTCCGGAGCTGGAAAGATCAGGAAAATGGCACTCTCCCGAGCTTGTTGCAAGCTCATCTGAACTGGGTGCCTTGATATTGACCGAAGCTCCGGGTGAGGTCCTTGATGATTCTGAGATCGGTCTTGACGATCGGTTGGAGATGCATCGAATCGCCGGTTGGCTCGCTGCCCAGATTCACAGCCTTGACGTTGATGCCAGCGAAGCCGGTCCGCCAAGGCTGTATGCACAGAAGATGCTTGGAGACCACATCGAACTCGCGTCTTCGTATTTCGAGTTGGAGACCTTACAGTGGCTTGAGAAAGTAGCGGCGATCGATAACCTGTTCGACAGTCTCGAAGTCGTCCCAACCCATTCAGACTACTCGCCGCGGAACTGGCTCATTCACCGACGCGATGGCGTTATTTCACTCGGAATTATCGATTGGGAGCGGGCGAGACCCGGCTACTGGCTGGAAGATGCGCAGCGCATGGCATTCGATCATTGGTCGGAGAACCCTCAGCTAAGAACGGCGTACTTTGATGGGTACGGTCGTGTACCGAATCCTGTTGAAGAACGCCAGCTGAAGCTGATCTGCCTGGCCAACGCAATCGGAACCGTTTCATGGGCAACCGAGCATGGCGACACAGCATTTGCGCAGTTCGGCCGCCGCACTCTGATGCTACTGAAACATAGCCTATCGAATCTCGTTGACATTTAGCGATTTTATCGCATCCAAACCTGAGACACCTGCGATAGTCACTCCTTCTTACTTGAATCGAGTCCCCTCGCAATAGCATCGAGCAACGCGGACATTCCTTCGGGGAACTCTGATGAAGTTGGGCGCATCAGGCCCATGATGTCGGCAATCACGCGCAGAGCCGACACCCTGGAGGACTCAGAACCCTCTCCCGTAGCAATCCGCCAGAGCTCGCTCTTCACATCAACGCTAGACGGAACGAAATCGTCGGGGTAGGTTCGGGCCGGTGCTGGCTCGTCATGAACTTCGATGTCGATTTCGGTCGATCCACTGTTCGTACCGTTCGCCACCAAAGTGGACCTATCGTCGGCTACCGAAGCGTTGTTGTTCAGGTCTTTGGTCAATAAACTGGCTCGCTGGCGAACATGGGATGAGCCGCTCTAAGCACTAAGGGCATCCGCGTTTTTAGAGCAAATCTGATTACTCGTCGACCTGATTGTTGGTGCGAACGGAACTGAACCGCCAGTGAAATTCACCGGACCTCTGATAGCTCGAAACGCCAGTATCAGGAGAGTCGGTATTGATGCTCGTCTTGAACGGCCGTATGTTCAACCCTGAACTGTCATCCGTAACCTCGATTCGTTAGATGATCCGCAGAACAGGGAGTTCGATATGAGCCAGAGCAATCTTCCGCTGTCAGGGCTATCCGCCCTCGTGACCGGAGGCGGCCGAGGCATCGGTAAGGCAATCGCCCTGGCGTTTGCCGAGGCCGGTGCTGACGTCTGTATAGTTGCCAGAACCTCCGCTGAGATTGATTCTGTAGCCGCAGAGATAGCCGGGCTGAACCGGCGATCCGTGGCGATATCCGCAGACGTGACCGATCGTTCATCTGTCGAACGAGCAGTCGAGGCTTACACCGGTGTCTTCTCACGCCTCGACATCCTGGTCAACAACGCCGGTGGCGCCACATCTCGTTCCGGGATCATGGAATCAAGCGTCGATGATTGGACACAGGCAGTCAGGCTGAACGTCGATGGGGTTTACCTGGTGACGCGTCACTTCGTGCCGATCATGATCGATAGCGGAGGCGGGAAGATCATCAATGTTGGCTCGGGAATGGGTCACCGTGCGGGTGACTCCAACTCTTCTTACCGCGTTGGGAAGGCTGGTGCGTGGATGCTTACGCAATGTATGGCTGAGGAACTCTGGGTTCACGGAATCGAGGTGAACGAACTTGTACCGGGACCGGTGGCGACAGATGCCACGAAGAGCTTTATGGAAGTGGGTGGACCTCCTCCATTCGCCGCAAGTGAGCGGGTCAAGGCACCGGAGGAGGTGGCCCCTCTGGCGCTCTGGCTGGCGACGCAACAAAGCGGCGGCCCCACAGGACAGTCGTTCAGTCTCGCCAGACGCCCCCTGTAATTGAACCGAACCGTGAGAGCGGTATACCAGTAAAGCAATAGTTAACCGAACGGTTATGTATAATGCCCCTGCTACTGCTAGACATACTGGCAAAAATAAGGAGGCGCCATCATGGTTGATATCGGGTATCCGAACGAAAGTGACAGCTATCGTGCAGCGAGAGACGAGTTGCTAAAAAGCGAGATCGCGCTTCGAGCTCAGGTCGAGGAAGTGGCAATGCGACGACGCAGCCTTCCTCCGGGTGGAGAGCTTAAAGAAGACTACATTTTCGACCGACTGGTCAACGGTTCAGTACAGCAGATTCGCTTCTCTGAGTTGCTGCCACCGGGCAAGAGCACTCTGTTTATCTACAGCTTCATGTACGCGCCGGAAATGGACGCTGCGTGCCCCATGTGCACCTCGTTCCTGGATGGCTTGAACGGTCAAATCGTGCACCTTGACCAGCGCATTGGAGTTGCGGTCGTTGCCAGGAATCCGATCGAAAAGATCCAGGCACACGCAGAATCAAGAGGCTGGGACCGCCTCCAGCTGCTCTCATCTGCAAACAACAGTTACAACACCGACTACTACGGCGAGGTCGATGGCAATCAACAGACGATGATCAACGTATTCAAGCGTGACGAGTCGGCCGCATCCGGCTTCAGCCACTTCTGGGGAAGCGAGATGGCATTCGCACCTGCCGAAGAGGGACAGAATATGCGGCACGTGGACATGATGTGGCCGCTGTGGAACGTTCTCGATGTGACTCCCGAGGGGCGGGGCGACTGGTATCCGGCACTGTCATATACACAGCCGATCATGTTCAACGGGCATTAGATCTCGGCGGGTTTCTGACTCGTGTGGTGGCTGGATCTTCTCAATCGGAGCAGCGGTACAATCGTTCCTTCGCTAAAAAATGCTGTCATTGAGGAGCCTGCATGCCACGAATACTGTTGACCGGTTGTGAGCAGGAAATTTCCACCTTCAATCCGGTAGAGTGCGACTACGATCGCTTCACGATCCTGCGAGGCGATGAAGTCGTCGAAGAGAACCGCGGCAAGAACAGCACTATCGGCGGCGCTGTAGCCGCGCTCGAGTCATCCGGTTGCGAACTCGTTCCAACCTGGCACGCCCAGGGCGATGCAGCCGGCCCACTGGCACACAGTGACTTCATGCGCATGGCGTCTGAGTTCCTGGAAGCGTTGAAGCCGCACGCGGGAAAGGTCGACGGCGCCTACTTCTCTTTACACGGCTCAATGGGCACACCGGATGAGTTGGATCCCGAGGGCTATCTGTTGCAGGAAGCCAGGAAGATCCTTGGCGAGTCTGTGCCGATAGTCATATCTCTCGACCTTCACGGCGTGCTGACGGCTCGAATGATGACCCACTCCGATGCCGTCGTTTCCTATCACACATACCCGCACGTCGATTTCGTTGATACCGGCAGGCGCGCCGCAGCACTGCTCCTTCGGATTGTCAACGACGGCGCGAAACCGGTCGGCGTGCGCGTGCGCATTCCGACGCTCGTCAGGGGCAATGAGTTGATCACCGAGAAGGGTCTTTTTGGGGCGCAGATTCGCTACGCAAAGCGGCTACAGGTAGATGCGAGCGTACTTTCGGCCGGTTTTTTGATCTGCAATCCGTTCACAGATGTACCGGAACTGTGTTCGCAGGCTTTCGTTTACACCGACGCAGACGAAACGCTGGCGGTAAGTGGCGCGACTACGATGGCGAACGAGTTCTGGCCGAACCGGGCCAGTATGCAGTCCAGTTTTATCGGTCTGAAGGAAGCGGTTTCGCGAGCAGCGTCGATGGATGGTCCAGTCGCGCTGACCGATGCTGCCGACGCAACCAGCTCTGGTGCGTCGGGCAACTCGAACGCAATCGTTGCGGAGATGATCAGGCAAGCTTACCCACACAGCGTGCTTGCGCCGATAACCGACCCGCAGCTGGCCCAGTTAGCACACAGCGGTGGAGTCGGCTCCACGATTCAGGCAAGCGTCGGCGGATCTCTGGATCCGCGTTACACGCCAATCGAAATGGACATGGAGGTGCTCTCTCTGTCCGACTCACCGTTTGACCTGGAAACCTGGGTGTTCAGGCAGTTCCCTGGCAAGTCAGCAGTTTTACGGGCCGGGATCTACACCATCGTGGTTACCGAGAATCCTGTGATGTACGTCGACCGTGCAGTGTTCCTTACGAACGGACTTGATCCGAAAGAGTTCCACTCGACTGTCGTCAAGTCGCCGCACTGTGAGCCGCAATTTTACGACGACTGGGTCGAGGCGAATCTTAATGTCGACGCACCCGGTGCCACGTCAGCGAATTTGCCCTCGCTCGGCCACACGATCTGCGCTCGCCCGATGTTCCCAATGGAACAGGACACCGATTTCACACCGAGACCTGAGCGCTTTTCACGCCACGATTAGAAGTTAAAGATCGTACCGCCCGCGGCAACGTCCGATCTCCTGCCGGGCAACTGGAGAAGGGCGCGTCTCGGGTCAAACTGTTCAGTCAGGAACTGGTTGAACGTCAGGGTCGGCTCATCGCCAGAACGGATCTGGCTGCCAAGCACTCCAAGGAACCTGTTGAAAGTCGGTGTGAACAGACTTTGAAACTGAAGCTGCTGACCAGGTGATGCATCGAACGGAGATATCGACTGAAACAGCGTTCGTTCGCCGATGTCAGTCCCTTCAAGCAACCTGAGAAACGCCTCTTGCACCTCCGAGTCGATCAACGACTGATCGAAGTCGTCTTGCTGATCTGTAATCTGCTGGTTAACCATTCAAAATCCTGTTCGTCACTCGTGTTGCCGATCTACAGCCCGGGAGATTCAAACTGGCAAGAGGTTTTGCTGCCGTGCGAACTCCAGGAAATTAATATCAGGATTGCTTTCCGCAAGTTGACGTTCCAGCTCTCGAAAAAGACGGGCGTTTGAAGGCAGGAGGCGAGATCCAACGAACGATCCGAAGCGGTCGGCCGCCGCCGCCTTGGCAAGCCTGAAGACGTCCGCAGCATTCCCCCGTCCCCGGCTCGTTGCCACATCCGGATTCTGCAGACTCTGAAACGTCAGCAGTTGCTCCGCGTCCAGATCTCCGCCCACACTGCGGGCCAGCAAATCTTGAAATGTTTCTGCCGCGATGTCGAGGTCACCGAATCGGTCCCTGAAAAACAGCTGCAACGCGCCCGGGTCCTGGCCGATCGGGTCAATTGAGCCGGTCAGTGAGCCGATCCGCGCAACCGGTGCCAGCGTATCGAAGCGCTCACCGACGGTGCTTCCAAGCACGCCTTCGGGGTCCAATCCCAGCTCTGCTACTGCGTTCTGGAAGCTTGCGAACGGGAACGACTGGACATCGATCGGCAGGTCCGTGATCCCGTTGGACGGCTCCGTTTCCTCCGGGTCCGATCCAGGTTCCTCTTTGTCATCGGGCTCATCCCGTGCAACCACAATAGCGAGCGTCTTTACGAACGCGTTTAGATCGCCTAACTGGCTCCGTTGAAGCAGTTCCAGGAAGTCTGGATCTGTTTCGAGCAAGAATTCCGGAGTGCTTACGATTTCAACACTTGCCGTCGACCCAAACCTCGAGTTCAAAATGGCCCGCGCCGCAGATGTACTGGCCGATTCGACCCGAAAGAATCTCGGTACACCGCTTGCGCCCAACACTTTGCCCACAAAAATCATCACTCACCTCCAGGTCTCACGGTGATCCACTTAACAGTTCGCAACCATTTGCGGACTCAATGCCTATTCAAGAGACAGTGCTGGTCAACGGTTCGCCGTCGGCACCCACAAGACCCGACTGCATACGTCCAGCGGATGCAGCCGTGTGCACCTTCTCGGGACCGGGCTCATTGCCAACGCCAGCAGCCTGGGCAAATGGAATTGCGCCATTAGCCGGGTTGCGAGCGTGGTTGAACCTCGGAACCTCGTCAAGCGGATTGGGACTGAAAAGCGTGCCGCCCTCCGGCGCTGCGAGATCGCGACTCGCCAGATCGCTGAGAAGTGAATTCAGAGAAGGTAGGCCGCCTTCCGGTGAATCCGACAGCCCGTTTTCAGCCTGCTCTGAGAGAAGCCGACGAACAGCCGTCTGCCCTTCCACCTGCCTTTGCAGATGCAGGACCTGTAGCCTGTCAAACCAGATCGCTCCCAACGCATGGTCACCGTCTTTGATTGCCGCCAGGAACATACCCATCGCCTGTGCAAGCGGATCTTGAGAGAACGCCTGCGCCTCCCGGTTCTGAGTCCGGATCTGGCGATGTGACTGCATCTTCAGGACACGTTCTCGCACCCACTCAAGTGATGCCAGGGGTTCTCCATTGAGAGTTGGCTGCATCGCCATCTGGGCGACGGTCCAGCGAGTCACTTCATCTTCCGGCAGAGCCAGTGACATTGAGACTTCGATCGGGTCGTGCCCGGCGATGATTTCCGGTGAAATCACCCGGTTGGCAAAGCGATGGTTGTCGAACCGTCTGCCGGAGACGCTAATCGGATTGAATGCGCCGGTCTCGTACTGGGCAACGAGGTTCTCCAGGCAGCCTTCGATGCAGCGTGCAACCGCTCTCATCCGCGGCAGTACACGGTGCTCGAGATTGTTGCCCAGCTGCCTGAGAGCTACGGACGATAACGGCTTATCCAACAGGCCGAACGCCTGTGGAGGAAGTCCACCCGCCACGGAATCTTTCTGCAATTGCTGGATCAGTAGAGCGGCCGCGCCGTTGATGTCGGACTCAGGAAAACTCTGAACATCCTCCTGGTTTGCCGTCGAAAGGTTTATCTCTGCGCCCTTGTCGTTGGCGCCGTCATCGAGGGATTTCGTGCCATCGAGAGAGAAGACCTTCTTGCGAGGATCGGACGCCTTGCCCGTGAGATCGAGCACGTATGATGCCGCACGGTTCAGCCTGTCCCAGACCCCGCGGTTTTCAGCAAAGATGCTTTCACCGAAGTGCATGTCGGGAGCAGCTTCAGTCTCGGTTGGCGCGAGCATCGGTTGTGGACCTACTGGCGCAACGACGATTGGGAACGAGAGCATGTGCAGGTTGTGCGGCGGGCGGGCCCACTGGCCGTCGATGATCGTGCCCGCGATGTATATGAACGGGTGACGACGGAATGGATCCGTCGAGGTGATCTCGAAATCGGGATTCTCCTCTCGCGAGAAGTACTCGAACACATCGACGCCTTCATCATCGCCGGCCGAAGGCGCGCGCTCGAACTCGAACTGCGGGAACTCCTCTCGCACCTCGGCCACTGTACGTCGCAAGCGATGCGCCGCCCAGAGAGGCTCTTCGACGCCGGGCTGAACAAACAGGTGGCGCGGGTCCAGTGGAAGGATGTCCTCAAAGGTTTCACCGTTCGGTCTTTTTCGCAGAACAGCGCGTGCAGCGGCAAACCGACCTCGGACAACTGTAAAGAAGGAGAGAGCGTCTACGATTGGCGGATGACCGAGCCGACGATGACGTCTCTCGACGTTGTTGAGCATGCCAATTGCAAGTTGCTCTGCCTGGTCATTCGCCGACTCTTGGGGCTCTCCTGCTTCATCATTCGGGGCGCGGACCACGAGCTCCGTCGCCGTGATGAAGGAGATCACTTTTTCGGCCAGCACCCGCGGCTCGTTCGTCGTGTAAATGTCCTCGGGAGACAGAGCGTCGGTCAGGTCTGGCTGCCAGCGGTCGAGCGTGTACAGGGAGTAGTCGGTGTCCATTCGATCGTGGACGGTTGAAAGGCTCTGAAATTTTTGCTGGATGCGTCCGCTGATCTCGTCGCCGCGGCCTGCGAGCACCTTCATGTGGATATCGACGAGAGATACGGAGTCAGCGTGAACACTGCCACGCGTTTGACGGGTTGAGTCGCCGCCGGCTGCTGGACGGCCTCCACCGGAAGTCGTGGTCGAGCTTTCTCGGGCGTGTTGGATCTCAGTAGCCAAACCTGACGCTCCTATACGCAATGTTTTGCGTTCTACTCTGCAACGACGCGTGGCCCGCAATTAGTGGGCGATGTTGCTGTGCCTGTGACTTCAGGCTAGTTCAGTGGAATACGCGAACAAAGCGCGCTGTCATGCTGTCGAAAAGCTGGCTGAATCCGGATTCAAGCATTCCGGAACCGGCTAAATCGCCTTCGGCTCCGGAACATCCCAATCCCGACTCAGGTAGTCAGCGGGGAGCCTCAGGTCCGGAAGTTGCGGAGCCCGGTGATCGATGCCGCCGGTGATCGCAAGCCAGTGCTGATTGTCTTTGACCATGCCGAGAGCGCCGTTCAACTCGGCGCCCGATCGTTCCTGGAGAGCGTTCAGGTTCGCCGACCTGCGGTCAAACACAGACTGGATCTTCGCTCTGATCTCTTCGTTTACCTGAGTCGGATGTTCTTCTGCGATTGCTGACAGTTGAGAAGCCCAGAACTTGAGCTCCGCCTTCATGCTGTTGCACGTGTTGATGTTTGCCCACGCCTCGGTGTACTTGGCCTTCCAGAACTGAAGCCGCTCAAAGGCGTGGTCTGACAGGTCCGTCTCGGCTACGGCATAAAGTCTGCCCTTGAGCAGCGCAGAGCCATCGGGGATATCAACTGAGATCCCCGCCTCTTCCAGCCGTCCGAGCCAGTATTCGACGCACGCCTTCTGGTGGATGTACTCATCCATACTTGTCAGGTTCACGCCGTAGACGTGCAACTTGCCAATCGTTCTGCCAAGCACACTGTGCTCGTACCACGCTAGAGCAAGCTGATAGGCAAACGTCGACGTGAGGTAGCTTCGATCAGCCGCCGTCGAAATTTCCTCTATCGGATAGCGTTTCGAGTTGGGCACATCGGGATCCGTCGACTGCATCCATATAGTGCCGTCGAACGACGCAAGGAAGTCCAGGTGTTCCCTGGGACGACCAAAGTAGCCTGTCGGCGGCTTCCCGGCAGATGACCAGTTGCGTGGATGCATCTGGAACCAGTATGTCGCTCGTGCGCGCGTTTTCGGACCTTTCGGGCCAAAAATGAAGACGTGAGCCATGTTGATTGCCCAGATCTCAGTAGATTCGGGCAGATCGAAAACCATGTCACGTGTCTCTTCAGCGTAGCCAAGCAAGCAGACCTCACGAGGCGCGGAAGCGTCGGAGTCAGATTGGACCTTGGTCGAATTTGTGACACTGACCTTTTTTGGCGTCTTAAGTGACACACCGGACTGCTCAGACGTCTTCGCTTCGATCACCGTTCGCCTCCTGTTTGGCCAATGCAACAAATGCTGTTTCGCATTTTGCCTTGCAATTGCGCCTACGCAGACACCGCCATGTCTCTCGCGAGCGGTTCGACCAGGGACAGGTAGCAACCCGAATTATCCGGGGTACTTTGGATCACAGAGTCGAAGACGCGACTCGGACCGCCGGTCAGCCACACCATGAGTCCGTGAACGACTCATGCCTGATCTTCAGCAACAAATGGCAACTCGTCGCAGTGCCGACGCTCACTCACTCCGTGGCGTAAGAACCGACCATATGAACGTGGCCGGATCCAACACATCTCGTCAATTCACTACAAGGCCAGCCGCCGAATAGGAACGTTGTTTGAAGAATCGAATACTCTCAGTGACCCAGGCCAGATCGCTGTATCTCAAACGCATTGCGGAAGCCAAGTGCTCCAATTCAATGGATGCCCGCCAGCAGGCCAATCGCGAGGTCAAACGTGCCGTGCGTGCGTTGCAACAGGCACAGATGAGTAGCCGCTTGAACAAACATCGTCAGTCAAGTATCTCGAGGCCATCTGACTGGAATGTCGAGTCGGTATAACCGCGGAGTTTGGCGAAAAATCTGCGAAACTAGCCTGTGGGTGAGAACCCTGGCACGTAGATTTTGGGTGACTCACCTGAGCGCATACGCTTCGACCACTTTCGGTAGTCACGCCAGATGGCTGCGAGTTCGCGTCGAGCATCCCAGTTTTCGGGGTCAGCCATTTGCTCCGGTGTCAACCTGTTGCCACGAAGCTGAAGTCGTTCGGCAATCTTAGCCGCAGTCCGCTCGCTGACCCACGCAGCCAGGTCTTCGATCTGAGCCTCAGAAGCGCTTTCTTCGGCCAGGACGCCGAACATCTCGGACTCGCCCTTGAAGATCAGTCGGAACTCGTGCTTAAAGACCCGCTCAGCGTTCTCTGGCGCATAGCCAACAAGCCAGGACTGCACATATGTGACGCCGTCAGCTTCGACATATCCGGCTCGGTCATCAATTACCGCGCCGTCCGGTACGAAGATCTCAGGTTGCAAAACCTCTCGCCTCCCGCATGTCCACCCGTAATAAACCTGTCTTTCAGGATCGAGCGTACTTTGCGGCAGCGGTCATTTCATCCCCGGTGACTGTGGCACAGCAGGCGGCGCTAGTAGCTCTGCTCAGAGCCGATCTTCGAAGCCTCGTCCCATGCTGCGCCAAGTGTTTCAGGTGACGCATTCGCAGCCTGGGCGGCCTTGATTACGATAGATTCCCGCTTTACCAACAATCGAGCGGCGTCAGGCAGTTTGGGCACCGCATCTATCGGAACCTCTATCGCGCCGTGTATGTCGGCGGCGATCAAGTCTCCGGGGCGGACCAGCACGCCACCGATGCCGATTGGCACGTTGAACTCAAGTGCGTGTACGTAACCGTGTGATACCAGCACTTCTTTGGCCCAGAACGGAAAGCCCATCTCCTCGGCTTCTCGCAAATCTCTCACACCACCGTCGGTGACCGCACCCACGCAACCAAGACCGAGCGCCGTGTTGCCCTGCACTTCGCCCCAGTAAGAGCCAATTGTGTCCGGGTAATCAACATCGTGAAGCACCACCATTCGCGGTGCCGGAATCGAGGCGATTGCGTCCCAATAGTCGGATCGTCCCAACGCCTTCGGTGAGCGGTGTCTCGCCGAGATCAAGCCGGTCACGGCGTAGCCGACAACTGTCTTTGCCACCGGCGATATGCACCTGATCTCGGGTCGCAAAAATCCCTCGGTGCGGGGCCTGATATCCAGCTCCTCAAGGGCATTGGCAATTGTCGGGGTGTCCAGCTCAGCAAGAGCGGCAAGTTGTTCCGTTGTCAGAGGTGCTTTGGCGTCGGTCATCAGTGGGGTCCTCAGGAATTACTCGCTTATCGATCAGTACTAAGAAACAAAGTTCGGCTCAAGAGCGCGTAACGGTATCAGGAGGGCGGCTGTACGCATAGCGTCTCGATGCTTCAGTCGGATAACAGAGCGATCATGTTGTGATATTCAGAAAAAGCCTTGCCAGCCCGGATCGCGGAGATACCAACAGGTACTCCCGCAGTCATGATCGCCGCTTTGATCGCCGCTTTGATCGCCGTCGATTGTGGCAAGGACTTCGCGCCTGCATTAGATTTGTGCGCTCAGGGTCGAACCGCTGTGCACCGGTTCTCACTGGAAACACCTGATTGCGCCGAAAACAGACTGGAGAGAGTTCGATGACGATGTCAAGGTCCGCCGATGAGCTTGTTGAGCGGCTATTCGAGTCCAGTCTGGCAATGTTGGATGTGATGAATGTCTATCTCGGGCATCGGCTTGGTTACTACACGAAACTACACGAAGCGCCTGATGGCCTGACCCCACCGGAGCTGGCCACCATCGCCGGGACGAACGCACGCTATGCCAGGGAGTGGCTTGAGCAGCAGGGTGCATCCGGAATTATCCAGCTTAAGATTCCGGCCGACGATCCGGATGCCAGACGCTACGTGCTACCACCACACGCATTCGAGGTGCTGGTCGATCCGACACATCTCAACTACCTCATGCCGTTGCCAGAAATGTTAGTTGGAATGGCACAGAGCGCACGGCCGATCATCAAAGCGCATCAATCTGGCGAAGGTGTCGCCTGGGATGAACTGGGCAATGAAGTGAGGCTCTCTCAGGTCGACCTCAATCGGCCGATGTTCATGAACCTGCTCGGTACGGAGTATCTACCGTCGGTTGCGGATGTACATGAGCAGCTTAAAAAGGGTGATCCGGCGCGAGTAGCGGACTTCGCATGTGGCGGTGGCTGGTCGTCGATTGGAGTAGCGAAGGCATATCCGAACGCTAAAGTTGACGGTTTCGACCTTGATGAGCCAGCGATCAGGCTCGCAAAATCAAACGCCGAAGCTGAAGGCGTTTCGGACCGGGTTTCGTTCTACCATCAGGATGTTGCCACCGTAACCGGCCAGTATGACCTGATACTCATCTGCGAAGCGTTGCACGATATGCCACAGCCTGTGCCGGTTCTCGAGGCAGCGCGCAGGCTCGCTGGAGATCAAGGCGCCGTGATCGTAATGGATGAGCGCGTTGCCGAAGAGTTTGAGGCTCCTGGCAATGAGATCGACCGGTTGATGCTCGGAATCAGCACCTGGGTATGCCTGCCGGACAGCATGTCTTCTCAACCCAGCGTGGCGACCGGTACGGCAATGCGGCCGTCGACTTTAAGAAAGTACGCCGGTGATGCCGGGTTTAGATCGGTCGAAATTCTCCCAATCGAAAACGATTTCTTCCGCTTTTATCGTCTCATCGGTTGAAGGTTTACCGATTCGGAGATCGAGTAATCCGCTGTTTCTAGCAGATGCTCGTGTTGTGATCGGCCGGAACAATCGCGAAGGTCGGTTCGAGGATCTGCCAGACCTGCACACCATGATCGCCTATGGCGAACGCCTGCCATACACCGGAGCCAACATGGACAGGCTCGGAAAGCAGGTCATGGAAGACCTGTTTGCAAGTGAGCTCGGTGGGGGACAAACCGCTTCCGGTGTTCGAGAATATTCTGCTGGACCGAATGCCAAACCTGGCGCGCAGCTGGTTCTCTATTTCACTGGCTAAGGCGATCGGCACGTTAGATTGCGGCGCGAAAGAGGCGGCGACAAGCAGAGCCGTGTTCCGCAGCTTCGAATCACTTGCCCACAGAACTGCGTCGGCCTCCGTCGTCACCTCCACTAGCAACTCGCCCCACAGATGCCACCGAACCGTTGCCAGGTAGGGATCCTCGAGTTTGGTACCGGAGTAGCTCAGGTTGATCGTTTCGTCGCCTGGAACCTGAATATTGGAAAGTGACCGCTCAGTCCAATCGACGAAACTGGCCGGGTCCAGGGAGTTCGCGATTTCGGAAATCGACCCGAGATTCGACCGGTCAACCAGCGTCTCGCGAACGGTCACTCTTGCTCTTCCGGACAAGTGTTCCAGAACAATCACATCCGACCCGACCACCGCTTCCCATTCATCAGGAACGAGGTAGTTGTACTGCATGATCGGTTGGAATGAACCCGATCTGTCGAGCGGTGTTGCCGTCGGAACGGGGCTGGGAGTCGGAGTGGCGTTGATAGCGGACTCTTCTGCGAACTGGGTGCTCGTGGCTTCCGGAGTCGGAGTTTGCGTCGAAACCGGCACAAGATCCGGCTCAGCAGGTCCGGAGGGCGCGTTTGGAGCAGACTGTACGGTTGCCGTGATCGAGGCAGCGGTAACCGGAGGCGGGCCGAAACTTGGCCACGGAGTTGAGGTAGGAAAAATGGCGGGCCCGGGACCGCCCTTACCCTGCTGAGTTGGTTCTGGCACTTCCGATGGTGATTGAGCGCCAACACTGGGCGCGCACGCCAGTATCGTTAGCGATGCAAGAAGGGCTATTACCAGTGTGGCACGGACTCTCAAGCGCTTTCACCCCGGTCGTTCGGTGAACAGGCAAGTACGCTTATCTGGCCTGAAGTGGACAGGTCCAGTACCTCACTACGTTCTCACCGAGATCAGCTTTGAGACTGCTTGGCCCACACATGAGTAACGTGTGATCCGAGTGTTGAGAACCGTGAGCCAGCGCGTGGAGATCGGTTGATTTGAGATTACCCACACTCGACTCACTCTCGTTCGTCGTCAAAGGTTGATCGCCTGGGCCTTTAGTACCACTGAGCTTCGGCAACGTCATTAACCAGGGCTGCTTGACGGAGAGCGGAACGTGTCCGGGCACCGTGCCTAACAGCCTGCTCGGTTGATCGCGACTGAGATCGCTCATCGGCTACATAAGCACGAATTTCACCGCTTCCATCGCGGCGACCGGTCGAATGCCTAATACGGACGTTTCTAACGAAGGTTGGAGTAGAATCCGCCTTCGTGACCCTTCAAATCCTGACACGTTTCCCCGGAGACTTATCGAGTGAACTCGGCTAACTCACCGACCGCGGCTCAGTTTCTTACGTCCATAGAGAACGACTCGAAGGCACTGACGGCGGCGGCTCGAAAAGGTCTGGACGCACCGGTTCCTTCCTGTCCGGGATGGACGGTGCGAGACCTTGTGCTACACACAGGCCGGATCCACTGGCAGAAGGAGCTGATCATTCGGGAAGGTGCAAAAAACCCGGATTTTCAAGTGGGCGAGGTCGAAGACGACCTTATTGACTGGTTTAGCGATGGGGCATCGAAGATGCTTGCCGCGTTTCGCTCCGCTGATTCATCAGACCCTGCCTGGACCTGGCACGAATCTGATAAGACGGTCGGGTTCTGGTACCGCCGCATGGCGCACGAGACGCTGATCCACCGGGTCGATGGCGAACTCGCGCACGGTGGGATCAGTCAAATTGACCCGATCATTGCTGGAGACGGGATCGACGAGGCTCTGACGCTGTTCATTGCCGGTTGTCCTTCCTGGGCGACGATCGAACTCGGGAATAGCGTCATAAGACTCAATACTCCGAACCGAAGTTGGTTTCTTCGCTTCGGAAACTACTCCGGGGAGACCAGAAGTGGGAGAGTCCTGTCGCAGGTCCCGGCAGTTGCGCTGGAATCTGAGCTGTCGAACTGGGACTGCGAAGTCAGCGGTGCCGCGGCGGCGCTGAACCTGTGGCTCTGGGGGCGCGGAACGTCTACTGAACTCGAGATTTCAGGTGAAGAATCTCTTGCAGAGCGGCTCAGGGAAGTGGCTGCAAACTCAACATGAACGGAACCCGGTTACTGGGAGTGCAGACATGAGCCTGAATACCTTCGTCTTGCATGTGCTCGATGAGATCGACACTGAGCTCCAGATGTCGCTTAACGGACTGGAATTGGAACAGGTGATGTGGCGCCCAGCACCGCAGTCGAACTCAATAGGCTGGCTCGCGTGGCACATAGCACGGCTGCAGGATGCGAGAGCGGCGGCGCTTGCAGGTAAAGAGCAGCTCTGGATCTCAGACCGTTGGCACGATCGGTTCGGCCTGCCTCCAGATCCAGGCAATCACGGTCGTGGCCATTCAGACGAAGATGTTGACGCAGTGCGCCCTGAATCGGCCGCTGCACTCAGTGAATACGCGGGCGCGGCGCACTCATCCCTCCGCAGTGAAATCGAGGATCTAGACGATCTCGAATCATCAGCGGAGCCGACCGGTAGTTCGGGTGATGGTTCGGTGGAAGCCCTGGTCTTCCGCGCTGTCCACGGCGGACTCGCTCACCTTGGGCAACTGATGTACGTTCGCGGACTTGTCGAAAAGCGCCACTGGTTCCCAAGATGAAGCTGGGCGTAGCGGTTCACACAAAGGGCTGATGTGCAGTTCGCAACCGCACGAGTATTGTCAGTTGGACCTGTGAATACCAGAACGCAGACCCCACGTCACTCACTGGAAACTGGCAGTCAGCTTAAAAGCGGTCAGGGCTGAATAGCGAGATATCGTGTTGCGTCTTTCGGTCCACAGTGAGATCCGCCATGATCTCCCCGATCACGCTGGCGAACTTGAAGCCGTGTCCTGAGAATCCTGCGGCAAACGAAACTTGAGGCAGTCCGGGCGGTGATCCAATTATGAAATGTTCATCAGGTGAGTTGGTGAACATGCACGTCTTCATGCTCATGACGGGGCCGTTTGCCAGGGGGAAATAACGCTTCACCGCGGCTCGTAAAATCGCTTCATCTTCAGCATGAACGCTCCGATCCACTTCGTCCGCATCCGTCTGTTCATCCAGATGGTGGTATCGACCGATCTTGAATCCCGGTATCCCGAAAACCGGAAATCCGTAGTAGCGGCCTTCCTCGAACAGCGCATTAAAAACCGGAAAGCGTTCCGGCGCGAAGTCCGCGGGAGTCTCGGGTTGAAGCCAGGCGAGTGCCTGCCGTTCCGGCACCGCGAGCCCGGACAGTCCGGGGAGTAGCTTCTCGCTCCAAGCTCCGGCCGTCACAACGAGGGAACCCGCTTCATATTCGCCGCGGTCTGTGGTGACCCTTACAGAGCCAGAACCGGTTTCCTCCCATCCCTCAACAGACTCGCGGGCATGAATCTCTGCACCGAGTTCACTGGCGATGTTCGCATACGAAACTATGGACCGTTCAGCCAGCAAGAAACCGCCGTCCGGCTGCAGAAGCGAGAGATGGCCCTCAGGGAGCCGATATCCGGGAAAACGCTCGTTCGTTTCGGCGGCGGTAAGCACCTCGTGAGGGATATCGTGGATCTGGCAGGATTTCAGAGAGCCAGTGAACACTTCACCGTCTTCGGTGTCAGTATCGATTGAGCCGGTCGTGTACAGCAGATTCTCGCCCGCGCGGGATTCGATCTCGTGCCAGAGCTCATACGCCCGCCTCATCAGTGGGACGTAAGAAGGATCTTCGTAGTAGGCGAGGCGAATTATTCGGTTGATACCGTGGGAGGAACCCTGGTCACCTGGGATATCGAACTTCTCAAGGCCGAGCACGCGCAACCCGCGTTTCGCGAGCTCGTAGACAGTGGCGCTGCCCATTGCACCAACGCCGATCACGATTGCGTCATACTGCGCGGACATTTTCACCTCCCAGGGGACAGGCTGTGGATACGCACACCAACAGTGAGGTCATGCGTTCGCCAGTCGGCAGCGGGGCTTTCTACGGCATGTATTGATCGATTCCTTCTGTCACCGGCGACGGTCCGCTTGGGAATACCGCAGTCTTCGCACGGTCAGCGCCGACCACTATGATCGAGCAGTCTTCCGGAGAGTCCATCACATTGATGTTGATCTCCATTCGCTGCTGCGGTGTCAGCTTCTCTAGCCACTTCCAGTGCTCGCTCACACGAGCTTCTCCTTCAAGAGGCATGTACTCGATCATCTGGCCCAAGCTGCCCCTGGCGTGCTCCTGGATGAACTCCCTGGCCTGCTGCTTCGAGAAACCCTGCGAACCTACAGGCCGGGCCACGTCCGGGGGCAACAGAATCAATCGTTGGACTCCGCCCTTCTCGCCCTGCAGGCTTCGCGTGCCAAACGTGCAGCCGTAGGCCAGGTTTCTGAGCAGCCCTTCGGCTGTGTGGTTCCCCTGGTCCTGCACATCCAGCTCACCGTCCGTAATGAACAGGCTGAGCGCGCTTTGGTCGTGCGTGAAGCCACGATCGACATGGAACGGGTCCCACGGACTCATCTCTTCGTTTTCGGCAATGCACTGGACAAACTTCCTGGACGTGCCGATCGTGTCCATGTCCATCTGGTTCGGGTACCAGTAGCCGATATTGCGGAAACACAGTGCGAATGCCCGCCCGATGAGCGTGTTTACCTGGTTGTCTCGTCCCGGCCCCAGCGCCGAACGCGGGTTCAGTCCGATCTCTTTCGTGATTGGACCGTTTACGATGAGTAGCGGAGCCTGTGGGCTGGTGGACATGAGCAACGACTTCCCGCCCTGTCCACCGATTTTCGATAGGGCCTTCACCCCGGCGATGATGACCGGCAAATGTTGCGGCTTCGCTCCGGCCATCACTGAATTGATCGCTATCTTCTCAACCGTTGCAAGACCGAACCCCGGCGGCATGTCGCAGACCACGTGTTCCGGAGGTAGGCTCGTTCCCCTCATCATCGCCTCAACCGATTCTGCGGTCGGTGGATGCAGAAACAGACCGTCGCCAAGATCGTCACGAATAAATGCATCGTTCATCCGAAGTATGGCGTCGTGCCGGTCTTCGCCCTCGAACCGGTGAGTGCTGTCGGTATCAACACCAGGGGTACGGGCATCGATTGACGCAGTCAGTGAGCCGATCAAGTTGTCTATTGCATCTTCTGTCTGACTCTTGCAAAACTCGGGTTCAAGGTTCCGGTAGATGCGCGGGACCACAACCCACTGCAAGTCTGGCATGCCGAATGCCCGGGAACTGGCAACTGCATCGCTTTCAAAACGTCCCGACACGATGGCCACCGCAGGCTTGCCCATCTTTTCGAGCTCAATCATGTCGTGGACCATCCACGACGCGCACGTCCCTCAATCGGCGGTGGCGCCGATAACGACGTCGCACTCCTCTCCTGCCTGTTTCACGAGCGGCGGCGGTGCAGGATAGTTATTCCCGTTGTAAAAATTGACGGTGACGTTGCTGTAGCGGTCTTTGAGCATCTGACCGGCCGTGTTGAGGGCAATGTCCCCTCCATGAGTTCCGCTCCAAAGCAGACCGACCGTCTTGTTGTCGAGAGTGTCCGGGCGCGGGCTGGCGCTGAACGTGTTGAGCACTCCTCGCTGGGGTGCGACCGGGTTGAGGACCTCTAGGAGATGCATTGAGTTCGCTCCACATAGGCTGATTCGGCAAGATCAACTGGTCTTACCGGAGATGGGGCGATATTACATCAGCCGAACGCTGTTCACATTGCCGATTCGAGATTTAATTGGGACGTCGGATTCCTGGGCGAGGCTGAAAAGAACAACGCTTCGTGCGTAGATTTGGGGGCAATGGCGCCGATCGGAATACCTGTGTCACTCCTCCAAAATTAGAGCATAGTCGAGCCTGTCCCCCGAAGACGCGCCCCATGCCCAGAACACAGATCCCTTGACCGTTGCAGGTAGGAATGACCACTCCTCCCGGTCGCCGGAGCCCAGCTCGAATCCCGCTGATTGTGCCGCCGAATCCGATGCCAGGAAAATCGAGCCAGTGTTCCCTGACCTGGCCTTGAATATTACCGATCTGATCCTTGGCCTTATTGCTGAGCGCAGTTGAACCGAGCTAACGGTGTCCGCAACATTCAGCGATGCAACAATCATCCTCGCCATTTAGACCTCCGTGACCACAATTCGGAACTTGCCGCTCTCCTCAAATCCAGTGGTCTCTTCGCTCCTCAGACTCACCGGAGTCACCAGCTTCGCGTCTTGCAGATCGGACGCCTCGTCACGGTAGGAGAACGGGACAAGAGTTTGCTTCTGGAACGCCTGCTCCAACGATTGCCTGACTTCGGTTGCACTCTCACCGGCGTCGGTTTGAACTACAAAGCTATAAACCCAGCGAATCGGCTGTGCTTTTATGTAGTTGAGGGATAGCCTTTTCAGGTCAGGGCTGTGGAGCAAATGAGTCGAATCGGAGAAATTGATCTCCATCTCAATACCGAGCGATATCCGATCGAACAGAATTCCTGACGGCTCTCCGTTCAGATTTCGGACCGGCACCGTAACCGCGTGATACCCGGGTTCGTTAAGTTCAAGAACCTGGCCAGATGTGTCACCGTTGTCACTTGTATAGGTAATTCGGACCGTCTCATTGGAATCCGGTATCGAAACTTCCAGACCAACGCTGACAGCCAGCTTGTCACGCCCGGAGAGAAAACCATCGAACCAGGGCGTCTCAAGCCTCCCGGTTGGGACGAATCCAAGGCTGCTCTGACCAGCCAATTCCGCACTCAGGACGGGCAGATTTGCACCGACAGTTCCATTTGCGACAAACGGCTCCAGGTGTCCATACAACAGGCGGTGCCTGCCATTGGCTGTCGAGAGGAACATGCCGCCCATGTTGTTAGTCGCCTGAAACAATCCACCACCGGTTGCGTCAAATCCGCTCCATGCTTTGCCGTCCCACTGGTGAATGATCGGTTCGCCGCTCGTGAGGAAAAAAATGCCGTCTATACCAGGATGAGCTTCCTGGTAGTGCCCAAGGGTCGCCCTCGTCGTGAGGCTGTCTGAGACCACATCCGGAGTCAGATCATCAACAACGTTTGTAAGACCCGGCGTAAAGCGGAAGACTCGCTGCTCGTTGGTGTAGAAAACAGCTCCGTTCCAGGCGGCGGCGGTAGCGTTTGAACGAGGCAGTGTGAGGCCAGTGCTGCGAAATCTCTCATTGAGATTGTCGTAGACCCAGAGTCCTCGGCGGGTTGCCAGGTACAGCGCTTCAGGATCATCCCTGTCTCCAGAGGGTCCGGCAAAGAGGTTCACCACATCGTCGGATGGCTCCGGCAATTCTGCGACCTGCGTCCATCCATCGTTCAGGTCGTTTGAAAAGAACAGTTGGTCGAGAGAATCCGAACCCCACAGGAGATCTCGCCAGAACGTGACTCTCTTCATGCTCGTCAGATCTCTGTTCCATGCGGCGGAGTCGCTCGCATTCGACGACCATTCGGTAGCGACGCCTTGCGCGATCACTGTGACAGGCTTGCCGTTGAGAACTCCCGTCGTAGCGTCGGTTACTGCTCCCAACATGGTTCTTACGGGAATCAATCCGAAGCTGTCGTTCGCTTCGTCATAGATGTGGACATCTTTTTCGTTAATCAGGAAAAGACTGTCACTGAAGTCGAAGTAACGACTCAGAAACGTGCCAAGGCCACCGCCAACCTGACGAATTCCCGGAGCCAGCAGTAGGTGACCCGGCAGGCGGGTATACAGAGAGCTCCATCGATTTCGGTCGAAATCGTCAGCGTTCCGGATGGTTTCGAGACCAAACCCGCCGTTCCATGACCTCCACGTAGCGGTGGAAATCAGCGGGTTTGATTCATCGGTGTAGTCACCAATTACGGTTTTGGGGGCGAAGCGGGTTGCCAGTTCACGCTGCACAGGTCCCTCTATGCGGTAGGTCCTGCCATCGAGCCGGATCTGGCCTTCGCCTGTCACAGATGGTTGTGCCATTAGTCATCCACCCACCTGATGTTTGCCGGAGTGTTCATCCTCAGTCGTAAAGTCTGGGCAAGCTGTTCGTACAGGTCCGCCTGCTGCATGGACGCATCCCTGGCAGCGCCGCGTCGCTCACTTCGGGACCGAAGAATTCCAGCAGAGGCAGCGTTGATCACGTACTGCGCATCCACCTCACATACCTGCGAGTCAGATTCCAGCAGAGAGGGAGCGCGTACGCCGGTAACCCGCAAGCGGGCGTAGGGCAATCGCGCGTCCTCCGTCAACGAGAATTGACGAGTGCCAGTATTGGTCTTCCAAAACTCACGAGGCACGCGGTGCCACACCTCGGAATTGGACCTGACAAGCTTGATGTCATCGAACCATGTAGTTACAGCACCAGCATCGCTGCTACCGGTCGCAATCCGGACAGCGTCGACTGCACTGCTCTTTTCTGGCACAGCCAGCGGGACAGAGGAGTACTTCCACTGACCGCCAACAGACATTGGCACTGGCAACGATTCGTGTGTCGATGAACCCTGGCGCAGCTGGACCACAAGGTTCGAAGAGGTCAGAGAGCCGTTCGACTTGTGCCAGAACTCGATTCGATCAAAGCCTCTCACATCGACCGCTGAGCATATTTTTTCTGCCAGTGGCTCACCGGTTGCCGCGGCAGCCTGGACTTCAAGTTGGGCTGATCCGCTGCCCTGACGAAAATCGGCCGAGTCAACGCTGGCAGAAACGTTGCCGGAAAGCTCGGTCAGCGGTCCATCCAGGTCGGTTACCTGGAGCCCTGAGTATGCGGACCGCCAGCTCAGCTCCCTGATCCCGGTCCATGCCGACGACAGAGCGAACGCGTTTATCTGACCACCGGTGTGAAACGATTCGTCCGAAGTTTCGACGGACCCCTTCCGGGTGACTCCGCTGATCGCCTGGTTGACGAACTCGTGAACGATTCCTGGCGAAATGTCTGCGTCCCAGAGCTCATACAACCAACTGCTTCCTGCGACCACCGAAAACCCTTTTGAGACTGTGATCGACCGCTCGTCCCGTGACGATGCGGAAACTCTTCTGGAGTGTTTCGCTCCAGCTGAATCCGTTGCATAGATCCATCGTCCGCGGTGTTCGTTTTCGGCTCCGAAAGCAAGAGTGTCGTCAACGAGCTTGACAGCGTTCTGAGAAGTCTCGGACGGGGCCGATTCAATCTGGCCGCCCTCCTGTCGTACCGCGCCGAGCAGCAGGCCAATTGAGTGCCTGAGCTGCTTCCTGTTCCGCCGTTGCGTGACCGGCATCCGAACTCCTCCTCACCACCATTAGACACACCAGTTTTGCCGTCATAACGCCAACTCAGTCGACTACACTTCTCACTCTCAGGCTCACCGGCCAGTAGGTGATCGAGCCACCGGAGTCGACAAGCTTGATGTCGCCATTGAAGGTTCCGGCACTCCACGATGACGACTGAACTGACGTGATGTCCCACCTCACCAGTCCGGACGATGCAGTCACCGCATCGTTCGGCTCATCTATGAGGATTGTCTGCAACGGCTGGACTAGATTCTCAACAGATAGTGTGTAAATCCCACTCGACGTCACCTGGGATGGAACAATCGCTCCGTCAACGGTCAGAATCGCTTCGAGCGAAACGTCAGACCCTGCGGCGATTCCGTCCGGCTCGCCCCACACTTGTCTTGCCATCACCTGGCCTCCACGCGCACTCTTGACGTTGACTCAACATCGTTGACAAACCGATACGCAGACACCGATTCAGCCGTGAACAGATGCGTCGCTTTAAGATCCAACCGAATCCGGTGACTGTGCAGTGGATCGGTCACAACCTGCAGCGCTCCGGTTTTAAACCTGAGAGCGATGAGCAGAGTTGACCAGAATCCCATTTTGCTTCTCCTCGAATCCGACGGCCTGCAAACGGCAAATTTGAACGCCACAACGCCTGTCCAAGAGCGCCCTACTAGTCCTTATAAAAGAGGTTTACGACGAGGTTGCTCGCCGGTGCGGACGTGTCTGTGAGTCCGGACCCTCCGGCCGCGAGTAGCGACATTCCGCTCGACATCAGAAGGCCCTGCGCAAACGTAACGTTGGCGCCACCTACAGGTGGAATACCCAGGTTCAGGGCAGGTGAAGTTGTGCCTTTTGTAACGCCCGTCGAGTCGTCAGCAAAGAGCTTCGCGTAGACGATTGATGCGGTGTCCGGATTTGTCAGCATGTATCCGTAGAGGCGACCGGCGCTGGATGTCACGGTCTCTATCGCTGAGCTGAGGACCGTTGTGAATGTCTGCAGCGCTCCGGCCGAATTACCTGCGATGGCATTGAGGCCGACACCGACTTTCGCAGTTGAGTCGTTCGAGATCGACACAGATGATCCAGCGACAATCGCAACTGAGGCGTTGCCCTGCACCGTAACGGTCCCGCTGACGGTGACAGTGGAGTCGGACATGTTGGTTACGGTGATAGAGGTAGACGGAGCGACATATCCGGTGACCGATACAAGGGTGTCGCCCTGCACCGGCAACGGGGTGCCGGAAGACACAACGCTGAAGACGTTGGCAGTGGAATCGCTTTCGAACCCGACTGCAAAAAATCGCGCCGCGCCAGCCGAGTCACCTTCGGTAAACACCGGCCCCGCCGAGTCAGACTCAACGAGCTTGGCACGAACGATATCGGTCGAGTCGATAGCAACCGGGAATGACGCTCCGGCGGCAGGACTTACCGACGCGTTCCCTTGAATTGTCACCGTTCCGGCGACTGGCACCGTGGCATCAGCATTAGATCCGCGTACAAAAAACGGTGCCGATGAAGATGTTCCGTTCCCGTTCACCTGGACCGGCAACGGAGTTGAAGTGTCTGTTAGGTTGGCTGTGTTGAGCGGACCCCAGGCCAGTTTGCCGATGGGATAGTGAACGGACGAGCCGCCGATGGCATCGGTAGCGAAAATCTCTCCTGCCGAATCAACAAGTTCACTCGTGAAGTTGTCAGGCATAAAGTCCCCCGCTGAAACAGACAGGCGGTTGTCCCGCCGATTGCCGTAAAGATTTGTCTGACCCCGATGGCCGATTGCTCCTCAGAATATGGCCATGATCGACCTACTTTGAATGTCGCAGTGTCAGTGAGTGTCTTCGGGGGCGAAGGGGGCGCACGTTCCTGGCCAGGGATCGAAACGAGATACACAAGGTTTCATCAAACAGAATCGTCGGAAACGGAGGAGCAATATGTCTGAACTGAACGAACTGGCTGCCACAGTCGGGGCGATGTTGAAACAGCGCGAAGAGACGATCGCCGTTTCTGAATCTTCGAGCGGCGGCCTGGTCTCAGCAGCGCTGCTGTCGGTTCCCGGAGCCTCGGCGTACTTCATGGGCGGAGCAGTGACTTACACAGGAACTGCCAGAGACGCCTATCTCGAAATCGATCTCGACGCACATCCCGGAATGCGATCCGCCAGTGAGCCATATGCGCTGCTGTGCGCCAAAAGTTCGAGGGAACGGCTCGGCACAACGTGGGGATTGAGCGAGACAGGGGCGGCAGGGCCGACCGGGAATCGATATGGGGACGAATCCGGGCACACCTGCGTGGCGGTGTCAGGACCCGTCGAACTGACAGAGACCCTCGAAACCGGACTCACTGATCGCGCTGAAAACATGGACCTGTTTGCGAAAAAGGCACTGGAGCTGTTGGACAAGGCGCTCAGACAGGCCGGCCACTAGCAACGCCGTCTGAATACGCACATCTCGTCAACGTCTTCGCGTCTTTACCCGGATCCGGTCCCTCGTGCTGCCCAGCGCCTGTCCGGCGTAGCCCATGACGTTGACAAAAAGATATGTCAGCGCCTTGATGCCATCGCAGTACTCATCACGGGGAACTCGCCCAACAACATCACCGGTGCGATCTGTGTTCCAGCGGTAAACGTGCGACTGACCGTCAAACGGATTCGGTCCGCCGCCGAGTTCGGAGATCAGTAGTTCACACGTCGGATCGATCACCAGACCTGGCTCATCGCTCCCCTCGTCCGCCTTCAGACAGGTATCGAACCGGTCGATGCCCGGAAGAATGCTGACCTTCTCATGTTGCAGGACGAGACCGGTTCTCTTTCGCCAAACCTCTGCATTACTCTCTTGCGCACCAGCGTGGGCAGTCCCGGCAATATCGATCACGCCGATTTTCTGGGGATTGTGCCACCAATTCTTACTCATCGCCAGATCACAAACATCCGCCACAGTGAACCCCGGCATCGCATGCCTGTTCACCGCAATCTCATCTATCACCATCCACTGTCTGTGACCACTTTCGAACTTCCTCACCTGGCAAACCTCGACGGCATAAGTCGATGGTTGACCGGAGTATCCGGGATCTATTCCGATGTACACAGGTTGTTCCGGGTCATACTCCAAATTGCGGATATGAGTGTCACTGGAGAACGAACCGTGAACCCGGCCTGAAGGCGGTACGGGCACGCCCATATGCCGCTCCATGAACTTCGCTTCCGGCAGAGCACGACGCAGTGCGGCAATCTGTGGATCATCGATCCCATCTGGAAACAGCACCGAGTTTGAATGGGAGGGCAGAGAGAAGCTGCGGGCATCGTCATCTTTCTGGATTGCGGCGGACTGCCAGCGGGTCCAGAGCGCTGCATACCAACCGAGAGAGCCCTCGAACGTTCCTTCCATGTGGAGCCAGCCAAAGCCGGGAAACCTGCGGCGTGCCTCTGAGCAACGTGAGAGGAGCCGGTGATAGACGTCCTGGCTCACCCTCGCGGCTTCACATAGGATGATCCAGACTGGAGATTCCATACCAAGGCTCGTCGGATCGAACGCCGATTTCGTCTTGATAGTGAACGGTTCACCCATCTTGTTGCCGTTGCCGTCCGCAACAGGAACGCGAATCTCCCCAGGGTCTATACGAGAGCTGAAGTTGACACCCGGCCAGAGCCTCTGCAGATCGTTGCTCAGCGAGCCGTCTGGGTGCATGAACTCCGCACGCGTGGCCTCGTAGTCTGCTGCGACAAGCCACGCAACCTGCCCGGCCGCGCTTTCGCGGTAGCGTGAAATAAACTCCAGGGTGGCTAAGAGGCCCTTGATCGATGCGGTTCGCGACTTTCCTCCCCGGTACCCACCCGCTACCAGTTGCGTCGAGTGAGTATCGTCGAGAATTTCACGCTGGGCGGGAGTAGGCGAGTAACCGAGTGCACGAAAAATGGCCTCACGAGTTATGGACGCGGCACTAATCGGATGCTGTGCGACCGACGAGACGACCTGCTGATCTTTCTCAACCACCACACAACAACCCCCCACGCTCATTTGCCAGTTGACGCAAGTCTATGAGCTTGGCGGGCTCAGTTCCTGCTGGTCGTCACCCTGCTGGCCGTATCGCTCTGTTGCCAGCAAGAAGCCGCGCATTCGAATCACCTCGCTATCGGAAAAGTGATAGCGTCGGAATCGTTGATCTGCATCCACTCGTACTGGCACCAATCGGGTTAACCTTCATCGACCTTTCGCACACAATTACGGTGTCCGGTGTCACGAGATGTATGACTGGCGCACCACTGTCGATGTTTCTACTCGACTTAACCAGTATCAGGAGACGAAAATGAGCGACCGCGTGTCACCTGAGCTCAGAAGAAGTATTGACGACAGGATGATCTTTGGTGTGGCATCAGGCCTCGCCGACTACTTCGGCGTCGACATCGTTCTGACACGCGTGCTGTTCGTCGTAAGTGTGTTTTTCAGCGCCGGGTCAACTCTGTTGGCCTATCTTCTACTGGCTATCTTTGTTCCAGAGCAGGAACGAAGTACCGAAGCCACGGATTCAAAAACACTGCACCGGTACCGCACGTCGTCAGACACAAAACTCGTTGAGCATCGCCGAAATGTCGGAGGCTGGATAATTGTCGGACTCGGCATTCTGATGCTCGCCACAAATTTCGGCCTGTTCAGCTGGCTAAGCTTCGGCCGCTTCTGGCCAGTGCTTCTGATTGCTCTCGGACTGGCAATCGTGTTCGGAGCATTCCGAAGTCAGAAACAGGGTAGATAAGGTCTGCCGCCGACCGTTCGATCGACGATAGCCGGGGTGAGTCTGCGAACCTCTGGCCCGCGACTGCAAGACCCCAGGCCGCCCAATCCGCCAACAGCGTTTCATCGGCATCATTGAATTGTCCGGCGACGCCACCAGCATTCCGCCCTGACACTGCGCTTTAAGCCGGCTTCGACCGCTCCTAGACTCGTATCAAGTCTGAGGATGGGAACGGGCACCGACTGCGACCTCCCAGGCAATCATTGAGCGACTGGGAGGAGGCAGACGTTGGTATCTGAACCGCTTGTTGATGATGTGTCTCAGCGCCGAACAGAATCGGCTGGTAACGGTCTCGAATTCGAGATTGTCGATGAGACTTCCCCGGAACAGGTCGCAAAAGAGCAGCAGCTCTTGGCACCTGTTGAGCAGGAAGAATCGGCAACCGAATCTCTAGCCCGTGAAAAGCCGCAACCTGAAAACGGCGAAGAGCCACGTGCAGCGCAAAAGCAGGATTCCGAGATCCGGCAGGAGTCACCGGGGGAACCGCAGCCGCCACGCACATTCACACAGAACGAAGTGTCGAAGATGCAGGCGGCCTGGTCACGGCAGATCGAGGAGGCCAGGCAAGACTCCGAGAAGGCGAGCGCCCAACTACAACGGTTCAACGTGGACGCTGCGGTAGAGGCCATGCTGAAAAAGCAAGAGGCCGAGTTGACCACCAGCGTCGGTGCAGACAGGGCAGGGCAGTTGGTCCGCTCACCGCACAACGCAGCGCTCGTCCGGAAATCGATTGCAACCCAGCAGTTGCTTACGCGTTCAGAGTCTGATCGAAGACAGGCTGTTGAACAGCAAGAGCGTCAGGCACAATTCGTTGTCGCACAGGCCCTTGCACGCGCACACGGCGTGCCGTCTGAGGACTTCGAGTTGCTCGCTGCGGCGTCAACTCCGAAGGCGATGCAGAGTCTCGCACGAAGGCTGGGTGGTGAGGGTACGGCAGCAATGCGAGACCGTGTGCCTCCCGAGACACCACAGACTCAACTAGAAAACGGCTACAACGCAGGTCCGGCACCTGAGTCTCCCGATCGCCGGCTTGAACGCATCCGCGCCAAACCGTCGTGGGAATGGACGGAAGCCGACCTGCGTTACATGAAAACAGGTGAAGTGAGGTAACTATGGTTGAAACGGCCACTACCGGGGACCTGGAACTTGCCCAGAACACGATCATTCGCGAGGCGCGTTACACGCAGGAGGCCAACTCTCCTTCGTGGCAACTGATCGAAAAGATCAGGCTGCCGAAGGGCGCTTCAACAGCGCGCGTGCCAAAGGTCGGACAGTTCACAGTGGCTGACCTCGTGGACGGCACGACGATCAGCACGGAGCAGTCGATCAACATGACGTTGGTCGACCTGACCGCCACTGAACGCGGCGCAAAAATCGTGATCACGGACAAGCTCGCCCGGCAACACGGCAGCACCGATATTTTCCGAATGATCGGGAAACAGTTCGGCGACGCCGCGGCGCGCAAGCAGGACCAGGACGTCCAAGCGCTCTATCCGGGACTGAACGGCGGTGTCGCTTTCGGAGCCGCAGGAGCGACGTTCACGCTCTCAAACTTTGCGGCAACTATCGCAAAGGGACTCGGAGGCGGCGCCTCGTCGACCGACTCTGACGGCCTGGAGCCGTTTGATCCGGACTACGCGGTCCAGCACCCGCATTCGGTTTTCCAGATCGTGAAGTCGGCGACCGCGATCGGGGCTGGCACGAGTCAACGGCTAAACGACCGCCAGGAAGAGCAGCTGTTGCGGCGGTTCTTCACCGGTATCGCGTTTAACGGCGTAGACCTGTTCGTCGATTCTTCAGGTGATGCAACCGGAGTCCTTGCGCAGCGTGATGCGCTGGTCGGACTGACAAGCGTTGATTGGAGAACGGAGCGGGAGAGAAACGCCTCTCTGCGCGCCACCGAGGTCGTGTTCACATCCGATTACGGAGTGTTTGAACTCGACGACCGGCACGGCGCACCCCTGCTCTACGATGCCCTGGCACCGTCAGACACCGTCTAGCGAGCTGTGCAGATGACGAGGAATCCAAAAAAGGCGGTGGCCCGTGACGCGGGCCACCGCCTGAATTTCGCGTCACTTTTGCAGTTCGTACTTCTACTTACATGAGCCTACCGGAGCGTCGTGATGCAGCTGTTAACCGCAGATAAGGTGGATCTACTGGAAGCGCAAGGATTCGAGATTGCAGAGTTGGCCGGTTTCGAGCACCACACATTGCCGCTCTACGCCCACAGACCGATTAGCGACAAGAAGCCCGGCGATGTCGTTCTGCGCGCCCGCGTTGGCAACCCGGAGTCGCTCGATGACGGCGAGGCGGCTTACTTGGCGCGCAAAGCGTTCCACGGCATGTTTCCGTGGTTACCCGGCGCTGAGTGCATCAGGCGCACCTTCGTCGATGTGACAATTGGCGGCAACGGTCTCGCTGACAGTAAAGAGGTCGAGCAGAGTACGCGAGCGAAGGGGTGCAGATGGTGCCGGACAGGAAAGAGGAGAAGACGGAAGACACGTCGGCAAGTCTCGGAATAGACGAACTGACACGAAACTAACGAGTCGTCCGAATACTGACCCGTCAACAACTTCACAAACTAGAGCCTGCGCCCTCTCGCTCTCTATACAGCTCTCGCATCGCCCCGGTCGTCCAGCCTTCGGACGTAGCCTCTCTCACTGACCGACCGTCATTCACAGGGACGCTTCCGGTATCGGCTTTCGCACTCTGTTTGCCACCGTCATCTTCTCGTTCATTCAGAACCGGTAGCGGCGCTTCGAATTCGAGCAGGATGCGCCTTTTTCTGGCGGCGGTGACGGTGTTCCATTCGATAACTGAACTGTCTAGGTGGGATTCTTTCCTGGAGAACTTCAACTCTTTCGCAATCATGCCGTGCGCTTTCTCCAGGTGAAGTTGCATGTATGTGCGTCTGAATCTTGTCGGGCATGCAAAAGCGTCGTCACCGGTACAGAGACAGCATAAAAACAAGCGCACCACACACCTCACCATCCAATTTCATAAACCCAGGTCATTGCCAGGCCGAATCGGTCCAGGTTCGCGAGGGTTTAAAGAGCGCAATCTGATCCCAGGAGTTGGGATCAATTGACCAGCACCGTCGAATAAATCTGTTTTGCACCCGGCTCACGGACACAGCAACGCCCTGCTCCTGCAACTTGAGCAAGCCATCACAGACCTTCCAGGCAGCGAAAGCACCTGCAAGCCCCCTGATGATCGCCTCTTCCTGCAGTTCTACAGCCCCACGTCCGCCAATTCGCGAGAAAAACCAGACGATCCCTCTCTCCACACCGGCATCCAGCGCAACCATGCCCGCAAGCCCCATCACCACACCTCCACTATGTCCAGGACGGCCAGATACTAGCACATATGTTCTGTTTTTACCAGACTCTCATAGCCGTTTGGGACGACATGGCGCCCTTGTGACGAACGCTCCATTCTGGAACGGTGGTGAGTCAAATGGAGACAGGTTGCGACTGGAGAATTTTCCTGGTGGACGTACGCCGTATAGATTTTGATGGGGCTGAGCTTTTCATTCACGCCGACGGGGATTGGCGTGGATTTCGCTCAGGGGCTTGCGCCAAAGAGCCTGAGACTGCGAAATGGATCAAACGAACGGCGCATCCGGGTTCCGTTTTCTTTGACATTGGAGCCTGTGTTGGCAGCTACTCGCTCATCGCAGCTGCGCTTGGTGCTGCTGTACACGCGTTCGAGCCGGTTGCTCCGAACTACGCGGAGCTGCAGCTCAACATCTGGCTCAACAGATCGTCAAGCATTACTGCGTGGCCAGTGGCATGTGCGGCTCAAAACGGGCCCCTGGCAATCGACCTCTCTTCGCCTCAACCGGGCGCTGCGAGTCACAGTATGCACAGCACCGTGCTGTCAGATCCCGTCAATTCTCCGATCTCACAAAGTGCTATCGGAATGACCCTGGACAGATTCATCAGGGAGTTTGCACTTCCTCAACCAAGCGATATCAAGATCGATGTAGATGGTGGCGAGGTTGGCGTCGTCGAAGGCGCTCGCGATACATTGCGAGATGTTCGCTCGGTGATGGTTGAGGTCAGTCCAGACACCGCAGAATCGGTCGCCGCTATCTTGCTGGCCGCAGGTCTTGAGCAGACCGGCTCCTGGCCACGGTCAGGCAGGCAGAGCAATCAGTTGTATGAGCGGAACGAGTGAACATCCAGCCATCACATGCCATCGGGGCAGCTCACCTGCCACCTCAAGATTGTCCCTTTCCGGCGCCTGCTCGAAGATAGTTTTAATACCAGGGCAGTGGCGGCAGCGGAGGTGGTGCGGATTGCAGGCTTCAATGTACGCGGGCAGCAAAGGCCCCGCTCAAACATACGATTCGGCTCTAAATGGCACCCCAGACTCGGCGGTCGCAACCCGGAACATGTCGATTGCAGACCGGCTGATCGCGGACAGCGAACCGGCGTACCTGATCGCAGAGATCGGCCACAATCACGGCGGATCACTCCAGCGAGCGTTTGAAATGGTCGACACAGCTATTGCCTCGGGCGCAGACGCCGTCAAGTTCCAGACTCGTGTTCCTGTCGATGTGTATGCGCAGGGATCTCAACCTGGCGCGTACGGGTTCAAATCAGACAACCCGAACTGGACCGATGGAACATACGGCGTGCACCGTGAAAAGCTCGAATTTTCTCACCTCCAGTGGGAAGAGCTGTTCGAGTACTGTCGCGAGAAGCGAGTTACTGCGTTCAGCACGCCGTTCGATTTCAAAAGCCTGGACCGACTCGGGCGCCTTGGCGTTCCTGCGTTCAAAATCGCCAGTGGTGACGCCACCAACACACCGCTGATCCGGCACGCAGCCGCGGTTGGTGTGCCGTTGATTATCTCAACCGGCGGATGCAACCAGGCCGAGGTCGACACCATCGTGAACGTCGTCTCGAAAACCTCAACGTCATTTGCCCTCCTCCAATGCACCTGTATCTATCCTGCCCCGACCGATGCGTTGAATCTGCGAGTGATCGAATCGTACCGAGAGCGCTACCCGAACGTGGTCACCGGACTATCGACACACAACAAGGGATGGGCGCCTACGCTGACCGCATTTGCGCTCGGCGGTCGAATATTCGAGCATCACTACACCAACGACCGCACCTGGAAAGGCACTGACAATAACTTCTCCCTGACACCTGGTGATTTCTCTGCTCTTCGGACGGCATGCGATGAATCGCTACTGGCGTTGGGCAACCCGGACAAAGCCCAGGATGAGCGAGAGAAAAGTTTCACGATTGAGCGCAGGAAAGCGCTCTACTGGAATCGGACAATCAGAAAAGGCCAGCAGATCTCAACAGAAGACCTGATCCCGCTCTGCCCGGGCACCGGTGTGTCTCCGCACGCAATAAACAGGCTCGTCGGTCGTTACGCAAAGCGAGACATCACTGAGAGAAAACGGGTTGACTGGAACGATGTGGACTAGCCCGATCTACTTGGGATCAGGCTGCCTCATCAACAAACTCAGGAAACTCGAACATCTGATCACCCGTTCCATCCGAACGGACCCGGTAGCAAAACACCAGTGCGCCCTGGTTGACGAGACGATCCACAGTTTCACTGAGCTGCATTCGCAGTCCGTTTCCTTTCTCGTGCTCAAGCCTGAACGCTACCGGTTCGGACTCCGGCCAGAACCACAGTGAATCTCCATCGTCTCCGTTGAACAGGAATCCCGGATCGCCGGATGAAGCCAATCGGTTCTGTGTGATTGCCGGCGAATAGAAAACTGTCTGGTCGTCTTCCCCGGCGGCCGGCACAACCATCTGTCCGGCAAGTTCACATGTGAGATCGGCGACGCTCATGAGTTCAGCATCGCACCAATCCGGGATGATCGATACATGACCGATTTTCTGATTCCGAGCTCCGGGGTCGATTCGATAGGCCTTGATGCCGTAGTCGATGCTGCGTGAATTCATTACCAGAGTTTTGCTTTTGCGTCGAACAGTCTCATGTGCGCCTGCCCACATAGCACGCGAGCACAACACACATAGTTCGAGCCACAGCGTTGACACTGCAGTTGTGTCCAGCTGCGGAATGGCCGATAAATGAAGGTACACGGTGGGAGGCTGGGAGGCAGTGCGCTATGACTGTGTTGACGACACTAAATGGTTTCTTGCTCTGGACCTGGGGCTGTATGCGCTCCTGGCTGGAAATAGGTCGGCATATACGTGAGCTTGAAGTGGAGCTTAAGTATCAGGCCGCGACGCGCAGAGCCGAGGATGAGCGTCTCCAGGAGTCCATAACTGCGGTCATTGCATCACAAAAGGCTGGAAGAGAAAGTATCTATCGGCGAATCGACGATTTGGACCGAGCCCAGCAAAAACGGATTGACGACTGGGCGTTGCAACTTTCCGGTCAGATTAATCAGCTATACGCTGCTGTCGCGAACGCACCGCTAAAGGTCAGGGAAGGCTGAGCCAAACGGCACATCCGCTCACGATAGTTCGAGCTTCGACCTGGTGATCGCTTTTGGCATGACAATTCCGCCGGAAAGAGTGATCTGCATCGCCTCACCCGTGCTCATCGCAACGTCGAGTATGTCCTCAATGGGCAAGAACGCCACCCAGCCAGAGTTTGGCAATGGCGCAGTTGGCAAAAACACCGAACCCCAGGTTGAACCGTCCTCGAACACAACCGTAGAGGTCAGGAATCCAATCGCCCACATCCCGCGCCTTGGATATTCGACCTGCACAACCCTGTTGAAACCGGTCTGGCCGCCAGGGTTAAATGCCGTCGAAACATCCTTCCCGACCCGGTAGATCGGTCCGGCGAACGGAGTCCGCTCAGCTGCGGAACCGAACAGTGTCAACACTCGTCGCCCCGGACTGCTCAACAACACCATCCCGATGAGAAATGGCAGAAACAGGATGACTGCTACCGTCACGATGGGCAGGAAAACGTCGGAATCACCAAAGAAGAACGGTTCCAGTGCACCGGCTACCGTTCCATAGATCCAGGCGATCACGGCAAGGGCTATGAGGAACGGCGCCATGTACAGGAGGCCAGAAAAGACCCTGCCGCGAATAAAGTCGTTGAACGAAATACATCCGCCCAAGAATCCTCTAAATATCATCGCTGTTAACTCCGGGCATGGTTGATCCGACCAGTGCGAGACCCAACCCGCCTCTCTTTGTTCGACGCGACTACGAAGGGTGAAGATTCAATGCAAGAGAACCGGAACCGAAATCCGAGTACGAACTGGCGTAAAAGTAACTTGTAGCCGGACCGTACAGAAGACGGCCTCTACTTAGCTATGGCGCGGCCAGGATCGTAACTTCAGTAGTCAACTTGCCTTCGAGTGCCACGTCAGCGCGTGAGGTGCCCGAGACCGTTTTGATCTGGCACGAGGCGGCTGTCGGGTGCTGCGCATTGACCGTTGGTGCGGTGAACGATGTCAATTGGTCGGGTGTGATGACGGTTTCGGTGAATTCGGGCGTGAGCTTTAGTATCAAGGCACCTTCTGCGGTCAGCAGTTCGACAACGAAACCGGAAGGCCTGTCCGAGAGGTCGATCGCCGATCCTCCAGTGTTGGTTACGGATCCATTCACGTTCAGCCGCTCGTTTGGACCATCCGGATTCGGCACACCGGGAAAGAATCGCTCGCATACCAGCGTGTCTACTCGTAGAACCTGCGGCGATGGAGTTGGTGTAGGTGAGGGGCGCGGGACGTTTGTCGCCGTTGCGAGCGGTATCGCGGTTGGCGACGGTAGCGGCACGTTCGTGGCCGATGGTAACGGCGAAACGGTTGCCTGTACCGGGCCTGTGGAAGGCGTCGGGCGAACATCCGAGCTCCCCTGGCAAGCTGCGAGCAGCAAGGTCACTATCGATAGACCGGTCAGGATAACTATTTTCACGAACTGGCGTCCCTCTCAGCTTTCATTCTTGACTCGCAGGACTGGCATCGAATCCCGATGTTGTGTGATCTGAGCCTCAACTGTCTGGACGAATTCGAGCAAATGTTTGTTCCGCGCGTGCTTCCTTGCGTGAACGTTCCCGGCGTATGCAGAACACCGGTGTCATGACCGGGGTGTTGTCAACGTAAGAATGGTCGAAAATGTCTACAAAGCAGTGTGTTGAAGGGAGGGGCGAGCGGTGAGCGAAACAGTTGCGCTGATTCCAGCAAGAGGGGGCAGCGCTCGAGTTCCAGGGAAGAACATCCGCCACTTAGACGACGTCCCGCTCATTGCTTACACAATCTCGCTGGCGAAACAGAGCGGAGAGTTCAGCCGGGTGCTCGTCTCCAGTGACGACACACGGATTCTGGAGATCGCCAACAGTTACGGTGCTGACGTTCTGCGGAGACCAGAAGAGTTTGCCATCGGCAGTTCACCTGACATCCGGTGGGTGACGCATGCCCTCGATGTGCTCAAGCAGGCCGAATGCAGCGTAGTTTATTCGATCCTCCGCCCGACCTCACCGTTCAGAACTACCGATACGATCAGACGTGCGTTCAAGCTGTGGAACAACGCTCGGCGCCGAGGCTACACGTCGCTGCGAGCGGTCGAACCAGTCTCGCAGCATCCCGGAAAGATGTGGCGACTGCACGGCGACGAACTGGTTTCGTTGTTGCCGCAACCCGCCCGACAGCCGTGGCACGACTCACAGTACACAGAACTGCCGACAGTCTATGTACAGAACGCATCGCTCGAGATTTCGCACACTCAAACCCTTGAAGACACGGGCACAATTTCCGGGCATCGTGTCCTCCCATTCCTTACCCGCGGCTATGAAGGATTCGACATCAACACTGAGCTCGACTGGGCAATGGCAGAGCTCCTGTTGCAGAGAGGCGATGTGAAGCTGCCAGATGTGATCCGGTCACCGGATCCGGTCGCGAACGAGTACAGGTCGGTTTCTCGAAACGGATCGTCCTGAGAAGCCGTCGATGAGTTAACATCTCCGCTTCAGGCCGGTGCCGACAGCTCTCGCTGACGCGCCAATCGTCGTCACTCGGTGCAACTCCGGAGAAAGCAGTATCTACGATGCAGACCAATGTTCTTGGAAAAACGGGCCTAAAAGTGAGCCGACTGGGCATTGGGCTCTCAGAGACCGGGTTCAATCTCTCCGAATCCGAAGAGTCACAGGCCCGAGAGGTCATCAATGCGGCGCTCGATCAAGGGATCAATTTTCTGGATACCGCAGCGTGCTATGACCTGAGCGAAGAGCAGGTCGGTGCAGCGGTCTCTCATCGTCGCGACGAATTTACTCTTGCAACAAAAGCCGGTCACTACATTCCTAGAGGCGAAGGGGAAGACTGGACCGCAGAAATAGTCACGCAAAGTATTGAGCGATCCCTCAAGCGGATGAAGACGGACCGCGTCGACCTGCTCCAACTCCACTCATGCTCAGTCGAAATACTGGAGCGCGGTGAGGTTATCGAAGCACTGCAGAAGGCGCGGGACGCTGGCAAAACGCGGTTTATCGGCTACTCGGGCGACAATGAGAGTGCAGAGTGGGCCGTTAACTCGGGCATCTTCGACACGCTGCAGACATCGTTCAACCTGGTGGACCAGAAAGCCCGTTCTGTAGTTCTGCCAGCGGCGAAGGAACAAGGCATGGGCGTCATCATCAAGCGCCCGATCGGCAATGCCGTCTGGGGTGCGCCACAGGACCCAAAGCCTTACACCCACAACCCGACATACACCGAAGAGTATTTCCGGAGGGCTGGCAAGATGCAGGCCGAGGGCCCGCTGCCATCAGAACCGGATGACCGCATATTGACCGCTCTGGGTTTCGTGCTCGCGCACGACGAGGTTGATGTGGCGATAGTTGGCACGCAACGTCCAGCGCACCTGGAATCGAACATCGAGATGGCAAATAGCCGTCTACCTATATCCACTGAAGCGGTGCAGGCATTGCATGAGCGCTATGACCGGCTTGCAGACAACTGGGAACAACGCGGCTAGCAAGCCCAAGCGCTAGGTGGATATGACCGCTGAATTCAGGCTAACTTCCGATATCACGTAGCCGGCGCCGTGAATTGGCCTGATCTTCACACCGGGCTGTCGCATTCGGTTCAACTTGGCCTTGAGTCTGTAGACATATGATTTGAGGTTGCCCTCCTGTCTCCCAGGGTCAAGGCCAATCGCTTCGCAGAGTTGGCTTTTTGTCACGAGGCTGCCACGGCTGCGCAGTAGAGCGTCGAGGATCCGCGCTTCTATCTCTGAAAGATCGACGAACTCGCCGTTTGCATGGTAGCGGCGTATCTCGGCTCGGAAGACTGGGACAGTCGAAACTCGCTCATAGGGAGTCGCAGACGGTCTGCCTGCCAGTTCCATGAGCTCCTTCGCCACGTCAATCAGCTGGTCAGCCAACTGTGATATTTCAGCGACAGGCTTGGATTCATTAGTCATCCTGCACGTTCCAATCATCCAAACTGGCGGTTCCTGGGCCTTCGAAAATGATCGTACGAACGCTGTAAAACGATTTGGACTAGCTCATCAGCTGTTCGTACAAGCGGTCCTGTTTTCCCGACAATCATCCACCTAAAACTGTCTGATAATCATATCTACCGTTACCCAACTGTCACTCTTGTTTCCCTTACATGCTTCTACGGATTTTCGGTCAAATGTAACTGAAATCGTCGCAATTTGCTGACCGAATAGTCACTAATGGCTCATGCGAACATCGAGTATCTATTACTTACAAGTCACTAAAGGGATTGCCCCGGATGTGCTGCAACCCAGGGAACCGAATATCCGGCAACCGCTTCGAATCAGAATCGCGAATCCAGAACGGAATCTTCGCAGAACCACCTCGAAATCAACTGTGATCGCAGGTGGAGAGATGGTACCGAGGGTGGGAGTCGAACCCACACGCCCTTTTTGAGGGCCGCGGGGTTTAAGCCCGCTGCGTCTACCGTTCCGCCACCCCGGCAAGCTCACAAATTTCAGTTCACCTATGCGATTTCATCAACGCCACTGAGCGACTCTTGCGCCAGTTGACAGCACCAAAAGACAGCAACCAGCTTCGGATCACCCCCACAGCGCAGAATCCATCCGCTCCGCCGCATCCCGCTTCAACTGAGGCACCACGCTCGCATACGTGTTCATTGTCACATGAATTTGACTGTGACCTAACGTTTCCATGATGGTGCGCATATCCACGCCAAGCGCAAGCAATACCGTTGCAGCACCGTGTCGCAAGTCATGGAAGCGCATCCGCTGCAACCCCGCGGCCTTGAGCAGTGTCTGGAACCGCCGCGTAACGTTATAGCCAATCAACGGCTCTCCCTGCGGTGTGGTGAACATCAGGTCGCCCCAGATGCCGCCTTGCCAGTCTCCACCGGACTCCAACCGCTCCTCAAGCTGTCTCACACGCCAACGCTCAAGCGTCTCAACTAGACGGACCGGCAGAAAAAGCGTCCGCCTGGATCGTTTCGTCTTGGTCTCGCCTATCACGAACTCCGAGCCGATCCGCTGCAACGTCCGTGCCACGCTCAAGATCCCTTGCGTCGCGTCAAAATCGCTCCAACGCAGGCCTAGACACTCACTCTGGCGCAGGCCCATACCTAGCGCCAGCGCATACAGAGGAGACAGCCTGTCGCTAGCGGTTGCTACCAATAGGCGCTTGGCATCTTCCAGTGTTAGCGCGGTCACCTCATACTGTTTGGCCGGAGGCTGCTTCACCAACGTGGCCGGGTTTCGCGCTATCAGGTCTCGGCTCACCGCTACGTCCAAAGCCTGACGTAGCACCGTCAATTGATTCCGGACCGTCTTTGGCGCAAGGCCATCTGCCAATCTCGCGTTTCTGTACCGTTCGATGTCCTGGGCCGTCAGTTTCGCAAGCCTTACCGATCCCAGCGCGGGCTTGAAGTGGAGCCGGATCATCGCCTCATACGCCCGATAGGTCTTGGGGCGAACGCTGTCGGCTACGGTTTCGCGGAGCCAGTGCCCCAGCCACTCACCAATTTTTAGCCTTTCGTTGTCAAGCGGAAGGTTGCGAGAAAGCCTGAACTGCTGCTCGCGGAGCAGTTCACGGACCTGTTTCTCGCTGCGCCCATAGAGATACTTCCTCTTTCGCCCTTGTCCGGCAGGGACAAAGAACTGGCCCACCCAACGACCGTCTGCCCTGCGATAGACGGACCCTGCGCCATTGCTCTGCTTCCTGCCTCTACTGTTCCTGGCCATCTTGCACCTCAGTGTTGAGTGTTTCGTCGCCGCCCAGTCCCTCTACGACGTAGTCCCTCCAATCAGAGGACATTCGCTCGTCTGCTTCCTCGATGCCAAGTTTCCACTTGGCGTAGACGCTCGCTCTCTCGGCCATATCGCTGGTACCGGTGAATGCGTCGAAGCGAAGAAAGTAGAACGCAGGCGCGAACCGCGCCCCCGCGTCGAACATCCGCTTGTTGCCTGGAATCCAGGGCTTGAACCTAATCAGCATGTCAAGGTCTTCGGTAAAAGGCGGTTCAATCCCGGCGTCGTGGGCCTGTCGCTTTCGATCTCCGTATTCAGCGATCAGTAACAACTGCGAAATCGGATTCAATGCGTTCAAAGACGTTCTAAAAAGCCGCGCTCGTTTCATCTCGTGCCGGTACAAGTTCCTGCCAATAATCGCAACGCATACCAGGTCAAGGTCGGAGAAGTACTCGAACTCCTCCGCAGACAAGCAGTCCTCACCGTCCCAGGGCGACCAATGAACCGCGCTGAATGTTGAACCTGGTGGTGATGATTTCGTTCGCAGATCGCGTACGGCCTTCTCAACTGTTCGCAACGAGATCGCGTCCGCACCGTGACTCTTAACGATTGCCGCATGGATTGATCGAGCGGACTGCTCAGGGCTGCGCCGCCAGAAATGCTCGACCTCAGATCGATATTTATTAGTTGGTCGCCCGGCCATTGTTACGGTTTTTGCGCACTCTTAAGAAGGTTACTCGGTCTATTACGGCGCTACTAACCCCAATATAGTCCCTATATACGTACATGTCCACTACGAAACGAAAGGGTACAGGCCAATGACCGATGCGATCCTGCTCACGCCAGAAGAAGCCGCCGACCAACTGTCGATTAGCCGCTCCAGTCTCTATTTGCTTCTGACCAAGGGAGAACTCGAAAGCGTCAGAATCGGGCGCTCTCGACGGATCACAAAACAGGCCCTGCTTGATTACGTCGAGCGCCTGCTTTCGGAGTCCGAGATCAGTGCTTGAACGAACGCATGCCTATGAAGTTGGTGGGCAGCTGGATTCGATTCGTACGGCGCGCACCGCACTATTCCTCATGGACCTCTTGCGGCGCGGAATACCTGACGGCGATTACCTCAATGTCTCGCGGTTCGTCGATGGCTCTCCGGTCTCGATCTGCGTCGGCACAGCACAGTTGCCCTCTGCTGCACGCTGGATCGGCGAATCCGATACAGACACATACATCTGCCTGGGTCTGCTCAGTGAACGCCTGCCGCCAAAGCTGCGCGTAGCTGAACGCCGGGTGAGCGCTGTGCTGGGATTCTCGATGGACTTCGACTGCGTGATGCCCTACCGCAAACACGGCAACCTGTTCGAGCACCCGGATGCCGCATTGGAAGCGATCAAGGCATTGCCAGTCCAACCACGCATGGTTATCCAGACTGGAGGAGGGCTGCAACCAGTGTGGCTCTTTAGTGAGCCGGTGTTCACTTCTACAGACGATGAACGGAAGGCGATGAAGGCCCGTAGCACGAAACTACAAACCGCAGTGCGCCGAATCGTCTACGACCGGCACAGGGTAGTGCTTGACTCGACCGCAGATTTGGCCCGTCTGGTTCGCGCTCCCGGTTCACAAAGCCACAAGACTCATCCGCCGATCGATGTTGGTGTGATCTTCGACACGGGAGCCTACCTTTGAGCGGTACACCCAAAATAGACGCGATGTTGGAGCAATTCGAGTCAGAGGCGGCAGGACTGCCCGACGCCCCAAAACCCTCAGTGGGTAACAACGGCACAGGTCGTAACGTCGAATTAACGAGGGTGGCAGGGCACCTGACTGCACAGGGAATCTCGAACGAAAACATCCGGGCCAGGGTGTTCGAGCGCAACGCACAGTTTCCTGACCCATTGGATGAGTGCGAAGTCGAAGGGATACTTCGGTCAGCCGAGAAATGGGAGAAGCCCGCCGACCGCAATGCCCTACCAGAGCACATCGAAGATACGGACCTCGGAAATGCAAAGGCATTTGCCGACTACGTCACGGGCCATTTGCTTTGGGACGGTACGAATGGGCAATGGTGGTGGTGGGATAGGTCTAAGTGGATACCTGACATCGGCCTCCAGCGTGAATCGTACCTAGAACCGGTCATTAACCGTCTCTACCAGCAGGCTGCGCTTATGGAGGGTGAGCGCCGCGACAGGCGATTGAAGTTTTTGACCTCTCGCCTGAAATCCAGGCAAGCCCAGGTAGCGATGATGGAAGGCGCAAGACCGTACCTTCCGGTGAGTCCGACCCAGTTCGACGCCGAGCCGCACCGCATTTGCTTCAACAATGGCGTGTTGGACCTGCTGACTGGCGATTTCGGCCAGCCTGCGCCTGGCAATCTGAACAGTAAGACCACTGGATTCGACTATCGCGGGGATGCCAAGTCTCCGCGTTGGCTGGAGTCCTTGAACGAGATCGCGGAAGGCGACTCCCATTTTGTTCAGGACCTGCAACTAATTTTTGGAGAGTCACTGTCAGGGGACACCGGCAAGTCGCTGTTCATCATTTATTGGGGTGAAGGCGCAAACGGAAAATCGACCGTGCTCAAGGTTCATGCCCATATGCTCGGTGACTATGCTGCGCACACCAAATCGAGCGTGTTCGCGGCGCGAGATTCAGAAAACGTCAAAGGCTGGGACATCCACCCGTTGGTAGGGGCACGGCTCGTAACGGCGGTTGAGACTGACTCGACACGTTACCTGAATGAAGCAACGGTCAAGAACATGACCGGCGATGACAGGATGCGGGCAGAGAAAAAGTACGGCATGAGCTTTGAGTTCAATCCGACCTGGCTACCCATCATGGCAACTAATTCAAAGCCTCGGACGCGCGGCACCAACGAGGCATTGTGGCGACGGTTGCGGTTGGTGGAGTTCAACTACCGGATACCTGAAGCCAACCGGGTGAAGGGTTATGCCGACAAGTTCCTGTCGCCGGAACTGGCCGGGATCTTCAACTGGGCATACGAAGGCTTCATGGAAATCCAGGCCGCGGGCGAAATCAAGCTAAGCACCCGCGTAATCACTGCCACAAGACAGTACCGTGACAACCAGGACGTGCTCGCCGAATGGTTGGAACAACGCACCGTGGCCGATTCCGAATCACGCACCCTGCTCAAAGATGCATTCGCCGACTACACGGACTTCATGTCCAACGATGAGGTTGTGGACGGCAGGACTCGCAAGGTAGCCGATAAGCAGGCTCTCGGCAGGCGCAGCTTCCAGGAAGCAATGGAGGAAAGGGGATTCCGCACCATCGTCGGGCAGGCCAGGGCACGTTATTTGACCGGCCTGAAACTCACCGGATACACCGATCAGGGTGAACTCTGATGAGCGTTTTTCAACTCAAGGGTGAACTTCGGAACCGTTTCTCAAGAACTTTCCCTACATGCACTCGCGAAGGGAACTTGTTGAGATGTTGTTCCCGGAGTTCACAAAGTCACCCTTTGGCGACTCTAGGATTCCACGCACCACGTACCTTCGGCAGGGGAGAAGCCTCCAAGAGGTAGCTGAGGCCATCCAGGAATCTGAAGGCACACCGTGCACCCGTCAGACAGTGTGGCGAGCGGCGCACTCATATCCACCTTACGACTCGCCTGAGTATCGCCGCATTGCCGAAGAAGTAGGCCGCGGTGCGTATCGGGGTTAGCGGGTGGTTAGCCAAGGGTTGATGGCTTGCCGCGTATCCCGCCATCGATTGTTCTCGGTTCGGGGCGCGACATCCTGGCCATTCATTGGGACCTTTCGTCAATCGGGTCTCACGGGTAGCAAACTTCCACAACGTGCTCGACACTGTTGACCAGCTTTACAGCTTGAGCGATTGATAGAAGCACTTCCGCGACGAATGCGATCGAATCCGAGGCCACCCACGCGGCAAATGTCGCTATGACGTACGCCCCTTGCCACCATCGTTCAGTGGTGGACAGGCCGTCGTACCATTCTCGGATGCCCCACCAAATACCGGCGGCTCCGGCCGAGCCTAGCATCCAGCTCGCAAAGGCGCGGGCCTTGGCTGCCAAACCATTCGCCTCATGCATCGCGTTGATCGATCGTTTCATTGCAGAATTTGCGTAACTTTTCGTGTTCTTGAAGAACGCCTCTTTACGGCGAGCCATGACACTTCTGCGTATTCCTAAGATGCCCCACACAAACAACGCTGCTTCAAAGAAAGCCTCAAGAATTGCTACCTGGCAAGGGGACAGATCAACTGCGGTCGAATCTTCGCCAGCGATCTCGCCGGTCTCTTCTCCGCTCAGGGACCGAGGTGCGGCCGAGGTTGCCTTAACCGCTATTTCGGTGTTGACCGAAACTTCGGCGACAATGGCGTCCCGCTGTCGATTGATCTCTTCAGCTTCGGTTGGAAACCAATCACCGATTTTATCTAGAGCAGCGTGAAGGTTCTGAGCATCAGACAATGTAGCGACCCGGCTGGTAAGCGAGTCGGGCGGGGAAATGACCAACGACTCCCGGAATCGTCTCTCCAATTCTTGACACACGACACTTGGCACGTCAGCTCGGACCGCAAGATTGAACGACGCCATATTCCACACCCATGATCCCGTAATTGCGCCTTCGATCTCGCCATCATGTTCGCCCCGCAAATGGACGTTTTCGTTCTTTTCGAGATTTGCAATAGTGGCCTGCAGAGCACTAAACGAAACGTCTTTCGCATTTAGGCGGCATTCTTGTTGTGGGGTTACCATGAAACGCTCCAATACAATTGCGGTGTGGTGCCGTCCTGTGATTACGGTGAAGCCAACTGGATATCACAACCGAGTTATTTTTGCACCCCCGCCACCAACAATTCGCCAGCCCGCTCGCCGTCACCGGCGACGCAACCGCGGCTGCCGCGCTGGTCGGCTACAAGCCTGGCAACGGTCTCAAGGTCACGGCGCACAGGCTTGGTCAGCGTCCCGACGTGCAGATCATCGTCGCTGAGGAACGTGACAGGCTCGCGCAGGGCCAACAGATAACCAACAACCGCATTGTTGCTGGCCTGGCTGGGATAGCCGAGGACAAGGCGAATCCAGCAGCGACTAGCGTTCGTGCGAAAGTTGAGTCTAAGGTGCTACCCGTGTGACCTTCACTGCCTCAACCGAGACGTTGCCGTCACAATCGGTAGCACGGGCTTCAATAACGTTATCTCCGATTATCAGCCTAAATGCTGAGTTACCTACGTGCTCCCTCAGATTATTTCCACAGTCGGCATTGATTCCACCGCTTGCTCCAGTTGCGGTATTCGTAACTCGCGTCTGACTAATGCCATTACCCACCGCGGTGAACTTCACTCTAATGTCATTGAGAATCTCGTCGGAGGTCGTGATGTCGCCAACGGGATTCAAGAACTCCACGATTGGGAATGTTCCACCGGAAGAAGGAGCGACCACAAGTGGCGCGCTTGCGTTTAATCCGCTTCCAACCTCCTCAGCCGTGAAGGTGTAGGTGCCGCCGGGGACTGGGATGATCACCCCAAATTGCGTGACCCTTCCATCATCCCCCACCTGCACACTGGCCAATTCTGGGCTGGTGCCAACAAAGAATCTGACTGTGCTGAATGGTGTGAACCCCTCAATTGTTACGAGCACAGGATCACCAGTAACAGCAGGAATCGGCGACAAGGAAACGATGTTCGGAGCAGGGGCTTGAGGTCTGAGATGACCTTCGCACGTCCAACCATTGACATCACTGTTTGTACCGTCGGGGCAGATCGTGTTCGACCAAATCGCGCCGGACGTCGAAATGGCAAGGTCCATATTGGTTCCCGTCAGATCGGCATTAGTGAAATTCGCGGCTGTGAAGTCCGTATCGCTCACATTGGAGTTGGTCATTATTGCCCCAGAGAAGTCTGCCCCAGTAAGCACGCTGGTTTGTAACCTGCCGTTGTCCATCACGATGTTGGTGAAAGACATGCCGTCCCCGTTTAGACCTGACACGATTACAACATCGGATAAGTTCGCACCATCAAACCGAACACCGTGGGTGGCTAAATTGGGCTGGAGGTGTATGCCCCGTAAATCGGCTCCAGTGAGATTGGCATATCGAAGTACACCACCATCGAAGATCACATCCCTGAGGTCAGCGTTGCTCAGATTCGTTCCCAATAAGGTGGCTCCCGTGAGATTGGCACCAACGAAGCGCCCGTTTGAGAGGTCATCGCGGGTGAAATCTGCGCCGCGGTAATCCAATCCCGAAATGTCAATCGGTGGTTCGGGAGCCGGTGGGATCGTAGAGCCAGCTAGAGCCTCAATCTCCGCCAGACTCAACGCACCGTCATACAGCCTGACATCGTCAATCTTCCCGTCCCAAGGCCTGCTAGTTGGGCTGTCCGGGTTACCACCAATCCAGAACGGAACCGCAGGTTCAGAGTCCATCAGGCCGGTTTTTGCAACGCTGCCGACCTCAACGCCGTCCACGTAGACGCGCATGAAAGAACCGTCATAAGTTGCTGCAACATGAGTCCACACTCCGTCCGTGAGGTTGCCAGAGGAAGCGATCAGCGTGGTGGTTGTGCCGCCAGCCTTCAGCCGAAGCCGCAACTTCACGCCGCCGCCACTAGCAATCGTGCTCAGCATGATGTAATGATCTTGCTCGCCCGTGCCGTTAGCTTTGGACGCTATACGACAGTCGGATGCCACGCAGTTGGCCAGGTTGTCGGCATTGATCCATGCGGCGAGCGTGACGGCAGTGCCGTCAGGGTCGAGCGTGCCGAGGTCTACATGGTCATCGGTTCCATCAAAGTTCAGAGAACCGGCTCCGACCTTGCCAGCGGCAAGAATCGCTCCGTTGACGACGCCGTTGTTGCCGTTACCTGAAATGTCGGCAGCTAACCCGTCGTCAAACGTCCAGTGACCGATAAGGGTTCCGGTGGCTTCCGAACTGAGAGTGAAAACCAGGGTGGTGGCAACTACCACCGCAGCTACGATGCTGGCAAACGCGTACTTCCGCATGACTGACCTCCGTTACTCATCAGCGCAATTGGCAGAGTGAGATACGGCGACAGTAGCTGAGGATTCAGGTTGAAGATTCATCTCGAATGAACTTTTCATGCACAAATCATGTACAGATACGGCGAAATGCGGTCGTCAGTGTATGATCCGCCGTGGGCGAGATGGACTAGCTCCACTCGACCAACCCTCTGTGGAGGTGGCTCCCGTGGACGTTTTGTAGTATCGATGGGAGTCACCTCCCTGACTCTGACAGCCTGTTTCGAGTTCTGACCCGTCGAGCGCGACCATGCCGCTCATGGCGAAGATGTGGTGGGTAGGTGCCATCAATCAGGTGTGATCTGTCCCGGACCTTCCCCGCTCGTTTCAGACGACACTCTGACGGCATGGGCTAACGTCTGCTCCGTGGCTAGGGCAACTTCTATTTCACGGAGCTGTCCAGGATCTGCTCCGGGCTGTGTCTCTTTCTCGGCATCTCTATCCCCCTTTAAAGACTGACCTTCTCCCCGATAACCGCGCCGGCATAAGTGATAGTTTTCCGGGATGATTCGGCCTCAAGAAAGGAAGGTCATCTCGTGAAGAGATCGGGGTTTACGCAGGAGCAGATCGCCTTTGCCCTGCGGCAGGCAGAGAGCGGCACATCCGTCGGTGAAGTGTGCCGGAAGATGGGCATCTCGGAGAACACCTTCTACCGCTGG
>JAJCYY010000002.1 GCA_029262735.1 Chloroflexota bacterium
CCGGGCCAACCAGCGGTTGGTCATCGATGTTGTGGCAGGTTGAACAGTTCGTCACAAATGCAGCTTGACCTGCTGCCGCGTCCGGCCCCGATGGCGGCGCCGTCGGCTGAGGCTGAGCAGTACCAGATGGCGTTGAGGTAGCCACAGGTTGTCCACCAACCGTGGGCTCAAACACCCTTGGTGTAGCGGTTGGCTGTTGAGGATCGGCACACGCCACGAAGACAAACATGCCGACCAGCATCAAGCTAAACAGGCCGAGTGATCGCTTGCTCATCAGATCAGAACGCCTCCATATACGAACATATCCGTCCCCTCGCAGAAACCGGGGAATAGCTGATTATTCACCGACTCATCAGCCAGGTGCCTACCGAACCCGGTAGTCAGGCCAGTCGATCAGAACCAGGACACCATCCGCGTCGTCACATCCTGCTCAGGCTACTAACTGCCCGCATACCGGTCAACGAGAGTAGCCACCCAATAATCGAATCTACATGGGAAATAGAGAGAAAGTGAACACTTACACTGCCAGAACCCGGCAGCTCCTCGACACTTGAGATACTCGTGAATGCGGTCAGTCGCTGGTGCGCTTGACCTCGAAAGTCTCACCAGGAGCAAGCGCGATGTGCCTCATCTGGATTCCCAGCTTCAGCATCCAGTAGCTCAGGGTCGCCTTCGAGACATTCAAACGTTTCGCAGCGCCGGTTAGCCCGTGCTCATTCACCAGCTCCGGCACAGCGCGCTCGAGCGGACGCCTTATGCGCTTTTCTACCTGAAGCATCTTCGGGGTCTTCTTCAGACCACCACCGGTCGTCATCTGCTCTTACCACCTGTGACTAAAACGACTATTCGCAACACTTAAATCGTACGAACCTCGTGAGACCGAAGCCTGTTTGATCCACTGCGTGATTCGATCAAGACTGGCAAATTCTCCGGGAAAAACGTTCCATGTACAGCGACCAAAAGAATACGGAACACGTCATATACAAGTCAAGAACTTGTTTTGTACTTTTTCCGTATTCGTCTCGAACATGTTCAATACGTGTCTGGTCTTTGTTCCGAACATCACATGGGTAGTGCTCTGTACTCGTACTGGCCGTGAACTGGCGTCGAACTAGAACTTCACTGTCAGCTTAGACCGGGTTCAACTGCACCGCGACGCGGACGGTATGCGCGTACAAACGGACGATTGACTGTGCTGTTCGGGCACTGCCGGGCGGCTATTCCTGCGGAGACTGTGCAAGGATGACGCGGATCATCGGTGCATCCACGGCGCAAAACATCCCGTATTGAGCGCTCCGGGAGTTGATGCACTCGCCTGATACCGCCCTGCTCGCAATGCGGTCCTGAATGTCTGCGCGGTGGACAGCCTGGCGACAGGATCTGACCGAGCCGTGTGTGTGTCGAGCAGGCAACGGTCCGTGCCCTGGTTTCACAGGTGACAACTGAAGACGGAACGCGCACTTTCCAAATAACGTCGTAGACACAGCTCGACCGCAAACCGATGTCCCGCTTCACCCTCCCCGTCTTCGCGTGCGCTCTCCCGGCGTCGGTGAACTGCGGGAAGCATGCCGGGCGAGCGAAAATTCCCGCCTCAGGCTAATCACACAGTAAAACGGGCTCAGATTTCTCCCCAATACCTCTTCCGACGAATCGAGCACCAAAATCATCCGCGGACAACGGTCTCGCCCGGCAGCTCTGGCCCTCCACTGCCCTCCCCGTCTTCGCGTGCGCTGTCCGGGCGTCAGCGAACTGCGGTGGGTGCGCGGAGGGAGCAAAATTTCTCGGGCACGCTAAGCACACTGCAAAAAGGCTCGGGATCGTCGTCGAGGCGTTGGCTGGCGTATTGAGCATCCCGATACTCGGTGCGTTCCTGTGGCGCGGGCGTCGAGTATTGATCAAACCGGCTGTAGTGGCGCCCCTTATGCCGGTGCTGTTCTTTTCAGATTGGATGTTCAGTACAGCCGGAGGCGTTGCCACGCTTGCGGTCTATTTCGGGCTGATGAATGAGCGACTGCCCTCACCAGATCGTCTCTGACGTTCGGTCCTCAATTATCGGTCTCGGTAGGTTAGCCAGAACAAACCTCAGCGCGCTCAAGATCACCGCCATATCGCTAGCTCGTGCCCCAAGTAACGGTTGCAACCGAGCTTGGAGATAGTCATCTAGTGACGCCGCATTTTTTCCTTACTCAGTCGCTCGGCTAAGTTGACCGGTCGACAACTCAGCCTTCTGCTACTGTCAGCATATCGATCAGCAGAATTCTTGAACGTAACGAATCTGCCGGGAGGCGACTTCTAGATGCAGGACCTTACCCTGACGCGTTGGGGGTTGTTGCTCGACGTATTTGGAGTATTGCTCGTTGCGATAGATTTGCTCGGCACTCAAAGGGCTCAAGCTATTGACGGCGTGATTCGTGAGTTTCTTTTTGCTCTGAAAAATGACTTGCCACTTATCCGAAGTGCATCTGGGTTTAGTAGAAGGCTTTCAGAAGCCTCAATCATAATTGCGGTGTTAGTTACGACTGTGTACCCCACCACTATTTTGATTACCAGTGGCCTTTGGCCCGGTTCTAGGCCGTTCGGAGAATACCTTGGCCCGTTCGATGCTTTTGCCGATTGGGCGGAGGGTTGGTTGTTTACTCGGGAGGTCTGGGACCCGTTGCAGTTGCCGGTATTCCAACAGATAGCATTTTGGATCGCCTATGTCTACGTCATGGTGTCGATAATGGTGTCCTATCGCGAAGGTGGTCAACGCGAACGATTCTCATCATTACACCTTGAACAGGCAATGCCGAAGCCGGTCATCGCATTCCATAAATCGTGGTCGCCCTGCGCCATTCTAGCTGAAGTGCTCAGCGATGCATCAGGCCCTCGAGCTGATCCACATTTCGGTTCGGACAATAGGAGATTCGAATCAACGTGAACTCTTCTGGAACCGTACCTCGGTATTTTCAATCCTGCCTTAGCCGTGCTCGATTTGATCGCATGGATTCTCGGCGAAATCGGATTTATCGTCAACCTAACCATGGCAATGGTGATATTTTTACTGTGGCTGGCCGCCGCTCTAGCTTCGGCCCTACTGTTTGCTGTACTGATTGCGATCTTGAACATCGGCATCTACGGTTCGAACAAAGTTGAAAAACATCGACTCAAAGGACTTCTACCTTTAACAGGCGTGGTGCTGATCGTGACAGGATTTAGTCTTCAATTTATTGCGACCTTCTGATGGCTACATTCCCATTGGTCAATGTCGTCTTTCATCCCCGAGATAATATGCACCTCGCCCGCCGCGCCTTCTGATAACCGCTCGTGAATAAGCCATCGTTCTTACCTTTCGTCCAAATTCGTCTTGACTCGATCTTACGCGAAAGTGTTCAGAGTCCGGCCTGTGCTGGCGTGGGGTTGAGCGGCTTGGCAAGCCTTCGAGGGTGGCGAAATGGACCTGCTTGCTCTTGTAGGTACCGGGGTCACTGCTTCTGCAATCGCCTGGCTCGTGTGAAGGCACCATGCGATCGAAAAGCGGCCCCGTCAAGGACAATGGCTGGGGGGTGCTGATGTTGGCTGTGTGCGATGGGAAGGCGAACGGTGAGGCGGATGACGTGCTGAAGGATGGGGGACTGTGAGGGAGCACTTTTACGACTCTTCTAGACGAAATCAGTTGTGGCCAATCTCAATGATGTCGATTGTTCCATCTGGAAGAGTCCGGACGTCTCCGTAAATCCTGCGTATTCTCCACCTGTAACCCCAGTTGCGCGGCATGAGGATCTTCGACAACAAATCTGACTCGGCAGCAAATCGGTACATGATCCACATACTAGGACGCTGCGCTAATCGTTCCCCGGACGCACTATGTTCGCCAATGCGCAACTGATTCACCTCTTCAGTCAGCCACTTAATGTAGACTCGCCCAACTTCGTTTGGGTAAACCGTGGAATTCCCGAAAACCTCGCCGTTGAGGTGACTCATTCCATGTCCTACTACATATCCGAATAGATTTGAATCAACCACATCCAATTTCATAGGATCCTGATTTGGATTCGTGAAACTTAACGTCACCACGTCGCTGTCACCAGTAAACCAATAATGCAATGACCGTACGTTCGAATCGGAATGAATCGGCTCTGAATCAAATACGATTGATTGGAAGTCAATCGGGCGATATAGCTCTCTGATAAACCGTGAACGCTGAATGACGAATGCCATCACGGCGAATCCAGCGAGTACGACGCCGGTGATGATTGTAAAGATGAGCGCAGTGGCTTCGAGGGCGCTTAATCGGGCCAATATCATTGTTACCTTTCGTCCGGTTTCGTCTCCATGTCCGAGTCTATCTCTAACGCCCCAAAAACCCGACTGTTCCGGCGCTGGTTCGATGAGGCGCGGCTCGGTGACGTACTTCGCTTTGCCAGTGGCGTTCACGTCGGTTGAGACGCGATGAATCGCCATCTCTCGCCAACCTCGGACTCCTACGCGGCGCTTCCTCATCCTGCAACTCACCTTCTAGCTCCCTTCCAGGCTGTGAGGGAGAACAAGTACCCCACGTATCGGATCCTCGATCCGCAAGATGGGATCCGCGATCGACAACAGAGGAGTTGGCATGAACCTTCGGAATGGTTCAGGGCCGGTCGTCGACCGGTGTCATTAGCCAGTCCTGTGCGACCACATCCGGGCTCATCCAACTGCGCATTGATGCCTCTGCGTCCGCGGGGTACTCGACACCCAGCCCGTCGGCAAGCCTGGTCATGAAGTTGAACAGGCATGTCACGAGAGTTGTCGCAAGGATCTCTTCGTCGCTCAGACCGAGTGACCGCAGGCGTTCCACATCGGTTTTCCGCATCTCCCACGGTTCAAGGGTTAGCTTGACGGCGAAGTTGAGCATTCCCCAGGTTTGGGGGTCGAGATCGGCCTTCGTGTAGTCGTGCATTATATGGCTGGCGAGTTCCGGGTCGCCGGACTGTTGACGGAGAGACCCCCCGTGAGCCAGCGTTCAAAAACGGCACCTGTTGACGGTGGCCACGACGGTGGAGATCGCTTCTTCCTGGACCCGGGTGAGGCACGAACCGCCAAAGGTGATTGCCTGGCCCGCATCCTGGATGGCTTGCAGGGCTGCGGGATTGATGCTCATCACTTTAAAGATGTTCGACAGTTGTTCATCCGTTTCACGTATCCATGACATGTGAGACTCCAGGGACTGTGCTGGCTGCCGGTTTAGAGTGTTGGCGAGATGCGCCGCACTTTCCTGGCAACCTTAACGTGCGTTGGTTGGACTTGTGGATTCAACGTGCTGTGCGCTCGAGCTGTGATGCTAGTGGAGAGAGCGGTTCTGGTGTGTTGTCTCATCCGCCTCGGGGTCCCGCGCCCTGACTCGGGACGAAGGGGTTGGCTGGCTCGGTTGACATGATCGCCATATTCCCTCTCCCGCATCGGGAGAGGGTGCGGGCCGAAACGGCGGACCTAGCTACTTGCAGATGTCCAGGGTCGAGTCAGCGAGGTTTTGTGGGGCGTAGTTCGCGGCGGGGTCGGATTGCCGGGTTTTCGCGGATGCGTGAATGCATTCGGTTCCGGACGGGCCGGGTGAGAGGTCACGCAACTCGGTTCCAAACCTGCGCCAGTCTGACGGTGGTGAATCGCTGACCCGCCTGGTTGGCGAAGAGGCGTCGCTGCGTACGCTGGTCCAGAATTCGGGGGTGAAGCGGAGACCTGCTGCTTCAGCGGCCGTGGCCATCCATTCGAGGGGGACCGATGAGTTCTGCGTGTTGCTGTTGCCGCCGCCGACGTCTGAGTGGTCGCCGGGGAACCACGACTGGTGCACTTCCTGGCAGTAGTCGGTTTCGCCAATCCTGTGCGTGCCGGGCTTGTTCAGCCAGATGGATGGGGTGAAGACCGGGCGCTTCTCGTCGATGGCGAGTGCATGGTAGGCGTTCTTAACGCGACTTGTCAGCGACATATCGTGAAATGCGTGCCGGCTGCGGGGCAATGAGAGGAAGCGTCGAGGTCGGGAGGGTGACTTCGACTTGTCACGCTTCGGTCTGCCGATGATTTTGTATATCGTCCACTGCTTGATGAGTTCGATGATTCGGTTAGCAGGAATGCCGAGCGCGCCGACGGTGTCCCAGACGCCTACGAATTCGACGAGGGGCATGGGGTGTGAGTAGTCGTTCTGGAACTTGATGGCGTCGGGGTGGTCCGGTCCTTTCCTGGCGTTTCGGTAGAGCTTGTAGCCTTTGGAAACCCTGTCTTCGTGTTCGGCGCGGATGATGCTGCACTGGCGGATGAAGCCGGCGACGCTGCGGGCGGTGAATGCGCCTCGGCTGAAGCCGAAGAGGTAGATCCTGTCGCCGGGCTGGTAGTTCCTGACGAGGAAGCGGTAGGCCTGTTCGACGTTTTCCTGCATGCCGTAGCCGAACGCGCCACCGGTGATCGCGTCGAGTCCGCCCTTGGTGCCGACGCCTTCGTCGTAGAACGGCAGCTGCGGGACGTCTGCTACTCCGGTTCCGGCGAGCCCCTGGTGGAGTCTGACGACGTTTGTAACGTTCCGCCTGTCGGCTGTGTTCGAGGTGCCGTCACAGGAGACGATGAGGTTGCGTCCGCCGGAGATGGGCGGTGGCTCAGGACAGTCAGGACGGTCGGTTGTCGGTTGTGGATCGGCCTGTGGCGTTGAGTTTGAAACCATGACAGTGTTCCCTCCGCACTGGTTGGCGTCGATTTTCGGCCTGAGACTAGCATGTTCAGGCCGTTTACTGAAGGTTGGAGTTGGTTCGGGGCCGGTTGTTTGCCGTGTAGGGCGCATGCCACTGCTGTTGTGGGTGGATGCGCACGGGCGGCTACGATGGGCAGGGGCTAGAATCGTTCGAGGCTGGACTGGGTGAGAACCTGAGCTGGCTGCTTTTCGGTAAGCGCTCTGTTCAGCGGACGTTCATGTTCCGACTGTATGTTTGTTCGGTTGGACAAAATTCTCCGTCCATCCCATCGCAATGTAGGGAGTTAGAGGGTGGGTCGTGGGTGCAGTCATTCGTTGCCTGTTCCGAGCGAAGCGGTGCAGCCCTTCGACAGGCTCAGGATGGCGCCGTCTGAGAGGCTCAGGATGACATTCGGAGTCTCCTTGGGACCGGATCACGAGAGATGCTGAATCAAGTTCAGCACGACATAAAGACGAAACCGCCCTCCACGCAGACCACGAATATTTACATCAAACCACAACACAAAAATCCCAGTTTTTGAGTTTAAACCGCCTTCCGGTGAGTTCCACCGCTACTGATTCAATATGCGAGAGCTGATCGACTCAATCGAAACGTTCGTCATCGATTTCGCTTCCAGCACGTACGATTTCATCGACTTCTGGGGTGTCATCGTCCTGATGGCCATCGAGAGCACGGCCATTCCCCTGCCGTCCGAGGTGATCATGCCCCTGGCCGGCTGGCTGCTGGTGGCGGACGAGAACCGGGGCTTCGGCTGGGTCTTGCTCGCCGGGTTCTACGGGGCGGTCGGGTCGCTGATCGGCTCGCTTGCTGAGTACTACGTTTCTCGCGCGGGCGGACGGCCGTTGATCGAGAAGTACGGGAAGTACCTGCTCATCACCCGGCGGGACATGGAGCGGGCTGATAGCTGGTTCGAGACGCGGGGCGAGATCACCATCTTCATCGCTCGCATGATTCCCGGTGTCAGGGGATTCATCTCGATTCCGGCAGGGATCGCCCGGATGAATGTGATCAAGTTCAGCATTTTCACGTTTCTTGGCGCGTTTCCGTGGACGCTCGGGCTGGCGTGGGGCGGCTGGGCGCTTGGCGAGAACTACGAAGATATCCGCCATGTGACGAAGCCGTTCGATGTGCCGATCATCGTGACGGTGCTGGCCCTGGTCAGCTGGTTCGTGTGGAAGCGGGTGCGTGAGCTGCGGGCTGAGGGCGCAGAGCGCCAAGCGATGGAGGCGGCCGATGCGGGTGGAACAGAAGGCGACGCGGACTAGAGATTGGTTGGCGGGCGGTGCTGAACGCGTGCACACAGATGCACCATTCAGATTGACCCTTGTCCCCTGCCTTGTGCCACTTGGACGGTTAGATTCCGGGGAGAAGGTCAGCAGGGTCAATGCCGCTGCGCGACAATCGCCCACTATGGGTATCAAGAGCCGATTGTCAAAAGCTAAAATCCGCACCCCGGTGGACTGGAAAGAGCATCTTGTTCAGTTCGTCGCTGTCGAGTTCCTCATCGTCGTTGCCTGGTGGCTCGTGAGCACCATCATCGGCATAGATCAGCAGGTGCGCGACTGGGGATTGTTATTCGCATTCATCGCCGCGATGTTTGCGATTGTCTGGTACATGCGGGGCAGGAACCCATCAATGCCGACTTCTATAGAGCCTTCTACGGATACCGCAATCGATAATTTGGCTGAGACAGTGAAGCGTTGGTTGGAGGAATCAGGGAATCCTGTGCAGACCGTAGAACAAGCTGGCAGATACTTTCACTTTGGCTTCTACCGGTCGAATTGGCCCTTCAATATATCCCTAGACAAATCTGGGCCTGATGCATCGTGGATAATCTTGTCTATAGTGCTGATGCCCGAACTCGGCGAAGACTTGACAGACCCTGGAAAGACAACGTTCCTTGATGGGCTGAGACGGGATTTATATTTGTTGAGGCTGGAGCATGAAAATCTCGCGCATCCGATGGATAAACCAGTCATAGTGAAAGCACGCATAGCCATTGAGACATTGACCAAACAAATATTTGTTGATCGTCTTGTTGATGTGATTCACTTTCCCATGGTTTGGAATGTGAATCTGCGGAGCGCACAGCGTGAACTCGGGCTGCCACAAACGAATTGGACTGTCGAAGCCAAGATGCTGAAACTGGGAGCATCAAAATAATGTCAATGGGTTGCGGTCAGTTCCGCATAGTGCAGACGCTGAGCCTGCACTAACTCGCGAAGAGCGTCCCTAAATATGAACGGATTGTCCCGAGTAGTGATGCGAGAGATCGAAGTGTCGCCACATTCAAGGCAAGCAACACCGTTAGGCCAGCGGAGCCGCTCAAGGTACACGCGGCAGTCACCATCTGAGTCAAACTCATCCAGCAACTTTATGAGGTTCATTTCGTATGTCTGAGCCATGAAAAAGACTCCGAAAAGGATCGTGGACGGCGTGTGTACCGCAGGGTGATGAACGCGAATAGAGGCGTGAGGGTATTGAGGTTCCCGGGAAGCAGCCGAATACGGGAAGCCTGCGGTGACACATTCTTGCCCGCGGAGCTATGCCTTATTCTGGCGTCCAGCCATCTGGAATAGCGCCGATAGACAGTGCGAAGCTGTCCCAGTACGGTTGCGGATCGATTCGCGCATCAATCAGTGTCGTCCTGTCAGAAACAAGCGCTGCCTCTATCGCCTCGGAGAACTGTTCCGGCGTTTCCGCAACCACGCCGTTGAGGCCGCAGGCCCGCGCAACGGCAGCAAAATCCACGGCCGCAATGTCCAGTCCATACTCCTGCATCCCGCGTGACTTCTGGCGGGACTTCATCGTGCCCAGTGCACGGTCATTTACGATCACCAGCGGCATCGCAATGTTCAGCCTGGCGAACAGTTCCAGTTCTCCAAAACGCATGAGCATGCTGCCATCTGCGCCGATGCCGACCACGTTTGCGTCGGGATTTGCCAGCTTCGTTCCAATTGCCGCCGGAATCATGAGGCCCATCGTGCGGCCGCCTGAAGTGCCCAGGTAGTGGCCGGGCTCGTCAAACGGCCAGAGGTGCTCCAGCATGCGGACAAACGCTCCCGTCTCGGACACCACTATTCCGTCGCTCGGAAGGGCCGCGTGAACCGAGCTCACGACATCCTGGACGGTGAATGTGGCAGCTTTCGGTCGAGTAAAGTACCGAAGGATGTCATCTTTTATTTCATCGATCTCCTCGAGAGGAAATCCCCCGCCCTCGCTGTATGCCAGGTCACTCAATGAGTCGGTGAGTGAACCGTCAACCCTGACCCCGGGGTTCGGGGACATCGTGCGATAGTCAGCGTGCTGCACCAGTTCGATAGTCGGTGTCTCGTATGGCCACGGAGCGTGGGTCATCAACGAATCGACTCCCGCCAGTATGAACAGGTCTGCCCTTGTCCCCAGCTCTCCTTCAACGGAGCGGTCGACGTAAGAGCCGACAAGAACGCCTGCCCACCTGGGATCGGACTCGGGGAATACACCCCTCGCTTCCATTGTCACCATTACCGCGGCGCCGGTTGCGTCAACAAACTGTCGCAGGGCATGCTCGGCTCCCTCCCGCACTATGTCGGCACCGGTAATCACGACCGGATGATGTGATTTCTCAATCAGCTCGCGTGCGCGGGCCAACATGTCTACTTCGGGGGCTTGAGGCTCACGTTGTTTCGGTAGAAGTGGCAAATCGCCGCAATCGCCATCATCGAAATCGGACGGCACATCGAGCACTGAAACACCCGGGCGATCATGAGTAGCTGCAGCGATGGCTTCACTCAGCGAGCGAGATGCTGTTTCACGTTGCAGTGACGCATAAAATTTGGTGACCGGTTCGAACATGTGACGATGATCGGCAACTTGCACCAGGGCAACGTCGGAGTCGGACGGGCCCGCTTCAAATACGCACACCACTGGCATCCGCTCAAAGTGCGCGTTTGCCGCGCCGCCCAGCATGTTCGCTGCGCCAACACCTTTCACCCCGATCGCCAATCCTGCGGTGCCTTTTGACGCGCCGTAGTAGGCTGCGGCAATTGCGGCGGTGGATTCATGTGCAACATGAACTAACTCGATTCCCGCCTTACGTCCGGCTTCCATGGCATCCATTGGAAAGCCTGAGCCCGGAATTCCAAATACGTGACGTATCCCGCGACGAGCCGCGTCTTGCATCAATATTTCAGCGAATCTCATCTGTCTTCCCGTCATTTGCCTGGAGTCGTTTGAGGCAGCACAACGTGGGCGGTACCAGGTTCCGTGATGTTAATGGGTTGTTTGCCGCCGTGAACTCCGGGATGGGTGTTTTTTGGGGAGACAGGCTGGCGATTTGCGGCTGGCTGCTATTCCGGCTATTCGCGGCAGAGAGGCAGGCACTTTCCGTTGGCATTTGCCGGTGACTATGGAGTTGTTGCAATTGCTGGCAGGTCCAGCATGCACACCGATCCGTTTGCGAGACCGGCGCAGACGGTGCTCAACGATGTGTCGATTGCCGCCAGACTGGCTGCTGCGAAGTAGACATTGAGCTGTTCGCCGCTGTCGAGGTCGAGGACTGTGGATGAGAGGTGGATCTTCACCGTTTACGCTCTCGAGTTGCGGACTCCGGGATGCGACGTAAGAGGTGCCATAATAGCCTTCTCGATCGTTGGGCGCAGGATTTTACAGCGTGATGTTGGCTGTGAGAGGTTGAGGCTCCGGACAACGTCGCGCAGGACGGCTGAGAAACTGCGAAACAGGTACACATCTGAATTGAGGGCATGGTGGAAGACGTTCGCGTAGCGTTGGTACAGATGACATCGGTTGTTGGCGATTCAACGGCGAATCTGCGGTCGATTGACCGCCTGGCCGCTTCCGCCGCAGCGTCGTCGGCCGAAATCATCTGCTTTCCGGAGCTGAGCGTTTCCGGCTACAACACCGCTGAACGAACGGGAGTTCCATCAAACGGAGGGACGATACCCGGAGTTGAGCCGGTGCCGGGCCATGCGACCGAGGCTCTGACGAGTACTGCGAGGAGGGCCAATATCTGGGTGATCGCCGGTCTGCTTGAGATCGACGCGTCTGGAATCACTTACAACACTCAGGTGGTGATTTCGCCGGGTGGCCTGGAGGGGAAATACCGAAAGACGCATGTGCCAACCACTGAGATCGGCACATGGTGCCAGGGCGACGAGCTTCCGATCTTTAATCATCCGAAGATTCGGTTTGGCATTGAGATCTGCTACGACTCACATTTTCCAGAGGTGTCGGCGGAACTTGCGAAGCGAGGGGCAGAACTGATTCTGATGCCGCATGCTTCCGGCGGTGATGAGACGGGACGCGACAAGAGGGCTCGGTGGGAGCGTTATGTCCCGGCCCGAGCCTACGACAACACGGTGTTCGTTGGCATCTGCAACCAGGTTGGCGACAACGAATCCGGCCATGACTTTAAGGGTGTTACTTTCGCCTGTGATCCGCAGGGCAAGGTGATTGCGGAGAGCAACTCTGACAGTTCCGAAGAGATGGTTCTCGTTGACTTCAAGGCAGCGGACCTGGCCGATGCGCGGCGTGTGCCTGAGACGTTCTTCCGGCATTTCAGGCGACCTGAACTGTACTCAGATTGGTCAGAACGGGCTGGGAAAGGCTGAGCTGGATTCTCTGAATGGTGAGGTGAGCATGGCCGTCACTCGCACCGGATCACACCGGCTCACGCTGGCCATTGACCCGTCGAGTCGATCTGGCGGACTACACCATCAGGTCGCCACCGCTGATGTCGAGTGCCTGCCCCGTGATGTACGCGGCCCGGTCTGAAGCGAGGAAGGCTACTAGCTCGGCCACCTCTGAAGGCTCTCCTATGCGATGAAGCGGGAAGCTATCTGTGTATCGCTTCAGCCGGTCGTCGTCGACCTCTTCCCGGACCATCTCGGTGTTGATAAGCCCGGGGCAAACAGCGTTCACCGTAATCCCGTGCGCCGCCTCCTCCATCGCCATATGTCGCGTCAGGCCAAGTACGGCGTGTTTGGACGCCGTGTAGTGGGCGCCGCCAAGCGTTGACGTTGTCTTGCCTGCGGTGGAGGAGAAGTTGACGATGCGGCCCCACCCGGCCCTGCGCATCGATGGCAACACCGCCTTCGATGGCAGGAACGTTCCCTTCAGATTCACATTCAGGACAAGGTCCCATTCGGCCTCTTCCATATCGAACACCGATGTGCGCCGCAGTATTCCCGCGGCGTTCACCAGGATGTTTATGTGGCCGAGTTCAGTCGCTTGCCCGATCAGCGATTCGACGGTTGCCGGGTCGCTCACGTCTCCGGCGACTGCGACGGCCTTCCCGCCTTCCGCGTTGAGCTGATCGGCAACGGTCCGGGCAGCATCAGCGGCGAGGTCGTTGACCACTACTGAGGCGCCTGCGGCCGCCAGTCTCGTGGCCACAGCGCGGCCCATCCCGCGGCCTGCGCCGGTCACTATTGCGGCGCGCCCGGCCAGTTCACCCGGGATTGTGGAGGACGCCTGCGGATTCGACTCGCTCACTTCAGTTCTCCCAGTCCAGGACGACTTTTCCTGATTGGCCCGAGGCCATCACGTCGAAGGCCGCTTCAAATTCGGCTACAGGAAAGCGGTGTGTTATCACGGACGACACATCCAGCCCACTACGCAACATGGCCGCTGTCTTGTACCACGTCTCGAACATCTCCCTGCCGTAAATGCCCTTGAGACTTAGCCCTTTGAAGATCACTTCACCCAGGTCGATCTCAACCGTCGATGGCGGAATACCCAGCAGGCCAACCTTGCCTCCGTGGTTCATGACGTGCAAAAGATCGCGCAGTGCTTCCGGGTTTCCGCTCATCTCAAACGCAACGTCGAATCCTTCTGTCATATCGAGTTCGCCGAATGTCTCTTCGATTCGCTCACTCAGCACATTGACGGTCCTCGTCGCGCCCATCTGCCGCGCAAGCTCCAGCCGGTAGTCGTTGACATCGGTGACGACGATGTTGCGCGCGCCTGCGAATCGAGCGATACCGGTTGCGAAGACGCCTATTGGACCGGCACCGGTGACCAGGACATCCTCTCCCACCAGGTCGAACGACAGAGCCGTGTGGGCAGCATTGCCGAGGGGGTCCAGGCAGGCGGCGGTATCGTCAGAGATGGAGTCGCTGAGCTTGAAGGCGTTGGTGACCGGCAACACCAGGAACTCGGCGTGACTGCCATCGCGATCGACGCCGATTCCGACCGCGTTTCGGCACAGGTGACGCTTTCCAGCCCTGCAGTTACGGCAGTGCCCGCATGTGATGTGACCTTCTCCGGAGACCCTGTCACCGATAGTAAAACCCGCGACATGGCTCCCGATTTCTACGATCTCGCCCATGAACTCGTGGCCGACGATCATCGGGGTTTGGATCGTGTTTCTTGCCCAGTTGTCCCAGTTGTAGATATGGACGTCCGTTCCGCAGATCGCCGTTCTTCGGACACGGATCTTCACATCGTTAGGCCCCGCGATCGGCTCCGGCTGATCCACCATCCAGATGCCGGATTCCGGTTTTGTCTTTGCCAGTGCCTTCACGTTATGACGTTCATTTCCCGACCAACCTTCTCGAACGCAGCTATAGCCTGATCGATCTGATCGAATGTGTGCGCCGCTGAGAGCTGGGTCCTGATGCGCGCCTGTCCCATTGGCACGACGGGATACGAAAAACCAATAACGTAGATCCCTTCCTCCAGTAGCCGATCAGCCATAGCAGCGGCCACGCCTGCGTCACCGAGCATCACCGGAATGATCGGGTGGTTGCCGGGGACCAGGTCGAAGCCGGCCCGGGTCATGCCATCGCGGAATCGCTGGCTGTTCTGATGAAGCTGTGTGCGGAGGGCGTTGTTTGCTTCGAGAGTGTCGAGCACGGCAATCGACGTGGCGGCAATTACGGGCGCAAGGGTGTTCGAGAAAAGATACGGGCGAGAGCGTTGCCGAAGTAACTCCACGATCTGCCTGCGGCCTGACGTGTATCCGCCAGACGCCCCGCCGAGTGCTTTACCCAGCGTGCCGGTAACGATGTCCACCCTGTCCACTACACCTGCCAGTTCGGGCGTGCCGCGGCCATGATCGCCGATGAACCCGACTGCGTGTGAGTCGTCCACCATCACCAGGGCGTCATACTGGTCAGCGAGGTCGCAGATTGCCTTCAGATTCGCGTAGCTGCCGTCCATCGAAAACACTCCGTCGGTGGCGATCAAGCGGCGGCGAGCACCTTGTGCTTCCACCAATCTCGACTCCAGCTCTTGCATGTCGTTGTTGCTGTACCGAAAACGCTTGGCCTTGCAAAGTCGAATCCCGTCGATGATGGAGGCATGGTTCAGAGCGTCGCTTATCACTGCGTCCTCTGGTCCGAGAATAGTTTCGAACAGCCCTGTGTTGGCATCGAAACAAGAGGAGTAAAGGATCGTTTCCTCGGTGCCGAGGAAGCTGCTGAGACGCTGTTCGAGCGCCGCGTGAACGTCCTGTGTTCCGCAGATGAATCGCACGGATGACATGCCGAAGCCATGTTCCTGGATCGCATCTCGGGCCGTTTCAATCACGGACGGATCGCCCGAAAGGCCGAGGTAGTTGTTCGCGCACAGGTTGATGGCCTCGGAACCATCTTCCATGCGAATGAGGGTTCCCTGTGGAGAAACGATTATGCGTTCGTTCTTGTAGAGACCGGCTTCCCGAATCTCCGTGACTTCTTGTTCGAGTTGATTGAGGAAGCTCTGGTCCATCTCTGCGCCCTTCGTTGTCATCCCGCCTTCGTTGTCATCCTGATAGTAGAAGCATGTTGATTGGGGGCAGGCCCCGGTACCTGGATGTCAGACGATTGTAGTTGAGGACGATGGCTGCCCGGTCACTCCAGCATTGGGCAGATTCGTAGCCCGTCGAGTGGAGGGCAGATTCGGCTTGCCGGTTCGAGTCTGTGTGGCTTTGATATAAACCCTCTCCCTTGATGGGAGAGGGTGACGCCCTTCGCCATCCTGAGCTTGTCGAAGGGGTGTCATCCAGCGCGAAGCGAGGGATCTTACTGGACGACGTGAGTCCGCCTGAGAGATCCTGAATCAACCCTTCGACAGGCTCAGGATGTAGTTCAGAATGACAAAAACACCCTTGACCCGCAAGCGGTGCCCCGCGGTCGGGATGACAGATGGCGACTGTCGACCGTCCCGGCCGACACCCCCTCTCTCTAACTCTCTCCCACGGAGGGGAGAGAGGATTTGAACAGCGCCAGTCGGTGTTTGCGGGTTGGTGTGACCGGCAGCCTGCGGCCCATCGTGCAACAATCTGTTCGCTGGCGATACGGACTAAGCACCGGGTCGGAGCCGGCGACAGCTAAACTCCCGGTACAGAACGGCCTGAGGAACTCATACGCATGGCAAGTGCCTACGAAATATCGCTCAAGAACAAGGTCGCGTTCGTCAGCGGCGCATCCAAAGGGATTGGCGTGGCGATCGCCAGGGCACTGGCAGCGGCCGGGGCAGACCTTGCGTTGACGGCTCGGAATGGTGCAGAGCTTGAACTCACCGCTGATGAGGCGAGAACTTCAGGTGTGCGAGCCTGGACGAGAACGGCGGAGTTGGCGAATGCCGATGAGGTGATGGCTCTCGGCGACGCTGTACTCGAAGAGTTCGGGCGCATCGACATACTGGTCAACAATGCCGGACTGACCTTCCCGCAGACACTTCTCGAAATCGGTCTCGGTGAGTGGAACACCACGCTGAACGTCAACATGCTTGCGCCGCTGCTGCTGACTCAGTCTTTTGCGCCCGGCATGATCGAACGCGGACACGGCAAGATCATCAACGTTTCGAGTCGCGCTGCTATCGGTGCGCTGCCGGAACACGGCGCGTACAGCGCATCAAAAGCCGGACTACAGCTTCTGACGCAGACGATGGCCGTTGAATTTGGATCTCACGGCATCCAGGCGAACTGCATCGCCCCGACTGTGATCATGACGCCGATGGCTGAACAGGTGTGGAAGCCCGGCCCTGCGACCGATACCAAGTTGGGCCGCATCCCGGCCGGCCATTTCGGAGAGCCGATGCAGGTGGCAGAAGCGGTCCTGTTCCTGGCGTCGCCGATGTCCGATTTCGTTAACGGAGTGACGTTGCCGGTTGACGGAGGGGAAGGCGCTATATGACAGAAACTCGCCGAATGAAGGCTCTCGTGTTGAACAGACCGGGAGACATTGCGATCAACGAAGTGCCGGATCCGGGTGAACCCGGGCCCGGTGAGGTACGCGTGCGCGTCGGCGCGGTCGGTATCTGCGGCAGCGACGTGCATTACTACGAGCACGGCAGAATCGGCGATTTCGTAGTGGAGGCACCGATGGTGCTCGGCCATGAGACCGCAGGAGTGGTCGAAGCGGTCGGAGCAGGCGTTTCGGGCTTGAGTCCCGGTGACCGGGTGGCAATGGAGCCGGGTGTGCCGTGCGATGAGTGCGAAGTGTGCCAGTCAGGTCGCTACAACCTGTGTGCAAACGTGCGGTTCTGGGCAACGCCCCCGGTACACGGCTCGCTGGCCGAATACGTTGTGCATCCGGCCCGGTTTTCCTACAGGCTCACGGATTCGATGTCGCTGGAAGAGGGCGCGCTCATGGAGCCGCTCGCGGTCGGAGTCCACGCCTGCAACCGTGCCGGTGTCAAGCCCGGCGACACGGTGGCAATCGTGGGTGCAGGAACCATTGGATGTGTGACGCTGCTGGCGGCAAAGGCGTTTGGAGCGGAGCAGGTTTTCGTCTCGGACGTAGTTACGGAGCGGCTTGCACGGGCGGAATCTCTCGGGGCGACGCAGGTTGTGGACGCACGGTCGGAATCGCTGGCGGAAGTGGTGATGGATGCTACGGGTGGCAGAGGCGTTGACGTGGGCTTCGACTGCTCTGGTGCGCCCGGCGCGCCCGGGATACTGCTTGAGGCAGCCGCACGTGCAGGACGGGTGGTGTTGATCGGGATGGGAGCGCAGCCGGTTACGGTCGACACGGTGGCCGCGATGGTCAAGGAGGCTGATGTGTTCGGTGTTTTCAGGTATGCGAACGCCTACCCGAAAGCGATCGAGCTGGTGGCGAACGGCTCTATCGACGTTGCGCCGCTGATCACTGACAGGTACCGATTCGCCGATGCCGTCTCCGCATTCGAGTTCGCCCGGACACCCCGTCCCGATACATGCAAGATCATGATCGGGCTCGAGTGAAGATGCCGGGTTAGATGTTGAACTGGGGATCGCTGTAGTCGTCGATCTTGTTGAATATCTGTATCCGCCAGCGTTGCGAATCCACGATCAGGAGCCTTGACTTGCGGCTGTCGAATTCCAGCCCGGTTGGCAACGCGAATACCGATTCCAGCTCAAGGCTGGGAACTCGGCGTCGGGCCTTGTGGACATCAGGATTGCCTTTGACATATACCTCTTGCCACTTCGAAAGCTCGCGCGCGGAACCTTCCAATTCGGCGACATACTTGCCGGTGTCGTCGAAGATCTGGACCCTGCTGTTCACCCAGTCACAGACGTAGATGTCGCCGGTCGGGTCGACCGCGATATCGGTGGGGTGGTCGAACTCGCCCTGCCCTGTTCCCTGCAGGCCGACAGTCAGCAGGAACTCGCCGCTGCCACTGAACTTTTGGATCCTGTGATTTCCGTGATCCGCTACGTAGACATTGCCTGCCGTGTCCGTCGTCATGCCCCACGGCGACACGAGCTGGCCTTCGCCGCTGCCGTGGCGGCCCCATTCGGCGACGAACTTCCCTTCGGTGTCAAACTTCTGGATCCTATGATTCAGTGTGTCCGCAACGTAAAGATGGCCGGAGCTGTCGAACCCGATCCCGGAAGGTCTATCGAACTCGCCGGCATCATGGCCGGGTCCACCGAATCGAGAGAGCAGGTGTCCGTCCCGGTCAAACTTCATGACGACGCTCTGTAGCTCGTCAGTGACGTAGACATTCCCATCGGGAGCAACGGCAACGCATGCAGGCCACGAATCGTCAAACAGGCCGGCGTTAAGTTCACTGAACGTGGCGGTTATCTCTTCATCGCCCGGTTCACTGCCGATCGACAGCCGCTGCACATCGGTAGCGAGCGCGGCCTTTTTCACAATGAACACGTCATCGTCCTGGCCGATGGCGAGACTGACGACGCCGGTGATCTGCCTCCCTCCAACAACGTGGCTGAAGTCCAACACGCGCCCCGCTACGGATGTCGTGAGCACTCGGTTACTCCTCGGATATGACGCCTATTTAGCGATGAACTCGGGCTTCTCAAACGTTCCACCCACGATTGGAACCGGGTCCAGCCCCAGCCAGTCTTCTACCAGGGTTGTGTATACGCTGCGGAAGTCCATTCCGGGCACCAGGTCGCCCTGGTCGAGATCCGCAGACTTCATTGACGGGTACTGGCCGTACTGACCGCCGCGCACACCTTTTCCAATAGCCAGGCAGACACCGCCGGCTCCGTGGTCCGTTCCCGAACCGTTGTCGTACACACGCCTGCCGAACTCGGAAAACAGGAACATGGTCACGTTGTCTGCCGCGTCGTGCTCCTCCAGGTCGTCGAAAAAGTCCCGTATCGCTGACGACACATCTTTCCAGAGCTTGCCGTGAGCGCCGAGTTGGTCGGCATGGGTGTCGAAGCTGCCGTGATCGCAGTAGAAGACCCTTGAGCCAAGTCCTGCCAGGTGGACCTGCGCGATGCTCTTTAGCTTTCGGCCAATCGGCGTGTTCTCGTACTCGACGGTGGACGAATACCGTTGCGGGGCCGCGCTAAGGATGTCTGCTCCTTTCAAGGCATCCAGTCCTGTCTGTCCCAGGTAGTCCATCACCGCGCCGGAGCCGATTGCAGGCGTGTACATTCGCTTGTACCTGCCGAGCACCCGGTTCAGTTTCTCCTCCGGGCTGAGATCGGTGAGCATTCCGTAGCTGTCGAGGTTTTCCACCGTTGCGACCGGTACGTCCGGTGCAACCAGGGCGCGGTATAGCGATGGCCCCATGCTGACCGCGGTGACGACGTTTTCCTTGCGGGGATCGATCTCCCTGATGACGCGGCCGAGCCAGCCTTCGGTGCCCAGCTTGTCCGGCTCGCATGTGTGCCAGATATCCATCGAGCGGAAATGGGAGCGGGGCGAGTTTTCGTATCCAACGCCGTGAATGACTGCGACGTCGCCGTCAGCGTACATCTGCCGGATCGGTTCCATTGCAGGGTGAAAACCGATTCCATCGTCGACCGCGAGGACCTCGTCTTCACCGACATTCACCGTCGGCCGATAGTCGCGGTAGAGCGGAACTTCATACGGAACGACTGTGTTCAGGTAGTCGTTCCCGCCGCTCAATTGCAGGACCACGATCACCGGATCTTTTTGAGTTTTCAGTGCCACTGGCTACCTCTTGTACGACGACTGGCAAAAATGGGCCGGATGAGACCGGTTTGGACATCAGGCAAACTGATACTCCCGCAACGAAACTATCAGTTGAAGGATCTCTGAGATGTCGGACTCGTCTGCGGAAGAATCTGCGCCGGGCGCAGCGTGCTGTTCAGCCAGGCTCTCGGCGTGATCTATCAGCTCTTTTTTGCCCTCTTCGGAAACCTCGATCGGTCCCATAACATCGAGGCACGCATCCACAAGTTCTTCGGCCGAAGCGTTCGAAGACCTCACTCGCTCAACTATCTTCATTACGCCGGGACGAGATCGGTCGTCGATCATCTCGGCAACAAAGTTGGTCCGCTTCATCAAGGTCCCGCTGTTGATCCATTCCACACCGGAGTGCCACCCCTCCACGCTGGGCGGGTTGAGCAGATCCTGGCCCATATATGTGATCTCGTTGGCCCATTCCATCGTCTGTGGCGAAGGTCGCTCTGCCCCACCGACGAGTCGCAGGGTGCCGACAACCACCTCGGTGGGATTCTTGATCTTTCTGAACCTCGCTTCCTTGAAGAAGTCTGAGTTCAGGATCAGTCGCAGAGCATGTCCAATGTTGTAGTCGTTCTCTATGAGATCGTCTGCAATGGCCTGGACCGCGGCAGGATCACCCGGCGGTGTGACCGACCATGCCGGGACCTGTGGCTCATCCGCCACAAAGAAACTGTAGAGATGCCTCGCTATGAAGTTCGCCGTTGCAGGCTGTTCAAGGACGATGTCGATGATCTCTTCGCCGTCAAAATCGCCAGTGCGCCCCAGGAATGTCTTTTCGCCATAGTCATGATCCTGTGGCCTGAACTCAAACTCCCAGTCCCATCTGCCCATGTGAAACCGGGGCAGCTTGTGGGTGACGGTCCAACCGGTGAAGGCTCGTGAGCACTCCCGGACATCGGTCTCGGTGTAGTTGCCGACCCCCATCGTGAAAAGTTCCAGCAGCTCACGGCCCCAGTTCTCGTTCACCGAAACAGCGCGGTTCTCGTTGTTGTCGAGCCAGTAGATCATGGCCGGGCTTTTAGCGACCTCGGTCAGAATGTCCCTGTAACTGCCAAGTCCCTTTTCTCGGAACATGTCGATCATGTCGGAGATTTCGTCGTAGTGATCGACTTTCGACACACCGGTGGCAAATAGCTGGTGGTAGAACAGGCACAGTTTTTCCTGGAGCGGGGCGCGGGTGTTGATCATCCTCCAGACCCACGGCGCATGCCCCGAACCGAACATGGTTCCGGGCTTCCACCAGAGCGGGTAGTAGCGAATGAACTCGTAGACATCGACCGGCTCCTGGCGAGCAGGATCCAGGAGCTCTTCGACGGTGGCTTCGTAGCCTGCTTTTACGCGCATCTCCAGCTCTTCACGAGATGCCCCGAATCCGGCCCGGCGCATCAGGTGCGCCATCAGTTGAATCTGCGAATCGCCCATGCTCTCGCCTCACAAACGGCCTGGGATTTTGTACTCGGACGTTCACTTCAAGCCGGTGCCGCGCCGACTCTGGCGGTATGGTACCTGACCTGCAAGGCACCCAGCGGTTTGACCCGCCGGTCTCAACCCGGTCTCAGCGTAGTGCAGCGCTGATGGTGGTTCTTTTGGGATGTCTGCGGATGGCGTCAGAGCGAAACAGACCGACTAGTGGCGGTGGATGTGGGGGTGCGACACAGGGTCCGCAGTAGGCGCAGGACCGCTGTGGTCATGGGCGTGCCAGTCATAGGTCTGTAGCTCATCCGTCATGGTCACTTCGCCATCGAAGATCGTCTTGATCTCCTTGACTCCCGCCTTACGCCCCTCTTCAGATGAAAGATCCGGGCCCACGTGCACCAGGAAAAGCTCCTTCACACCGGCCTCTGCGGCAACTTCAGCAGCGCCCAGTGTGCCCGTCTGGCCCCAGTTAATGCCACGCTTTTCGAGATTTGAATCGAAGTTGCCGCACATGGAGACAAGCGCATCGGCGCCCCTGGCCAGCTCAACCACGCGTTCGCAGGGCTGTGTGTCCCCGGTAAATACGATGGAACCTTCGGTGGTATCGAGCCGGTATGCCAGCGAATCGTGGAAAGGCTCAACATGCTCTGCCGGGGCGGCTGTGACTTCGAAGTCGTTTCCTGTGTACACAGTGCCAGGGCCAACATCGCGCGCATCAACGGTCATCTGCGGCCTTGGCAGCGTGCCGCCCCGTAATTCGAACATCTTCTGGCTTAGTGGGTGGTTGATCCTGGCGTTCAGGTCGTAGGCAAACGCGCCGTTTTCCCCGACCAACCGGTCAGTGATGGATTCGGTGTTGTTTGGCCCGAATACCTTGAGCGTATTCTCCTTGCCAATGCTCTCGTCCCACCTCGTCATCATGAAGCACGGGTAGTCAACATCATGGTCGAAGTGGTGG
>JAJCYY010000003.1 GCA_029262735.1 Chloroflexota bacterium
AACTCCCTCCCTGTCAGGGAGGGAGAATTTGCTGTCCTCGCCTAAAAGGCACCTGTGTCGATGATGATGTCAACAGAGCCAACTTGATCCAGAATCTCCCGCCCGTTCTCGCATGATCAGCCATATCCCTGCGTTATAGTCGGGATGTCACAAAACCCCTCTCCGTCATCGTTCGTCCTCCTCGCAAAGCAATGAAAACGATCGGCCTCATCTTCTTCGGTCTTGCTGTGCTGCTAATCTCGGCAGGTTTCTACGCGCTCTCTGAGGCGCAGCTCGAAGACCTCCCGCGCAAACCAGTTGCGGAGCTGCTCATAGCCGAGCGCAAGAACGTCGAAGAGATCCGTGACCTTGCCGGCTACGGAGTAATTGCAGGCGCGGTAATCCTCGGAAGCTCCGTCGTCTTCATCGTCACGAGGTCAGTCCGGGGCCGCTGAGTTCCTAGTAGTCCACCCTGCTCTGGCGGCCGTACCCGTAGTAGTCCTGCAGGTGAAAAGCACCGTATCTCCCGACGATCGATGGCAGCTCCTCGGACCACGACTCCGCATCGCCGTTCCGTGCGCCAAGCACCCGGTCGACAGGCGGGAACGGACCTGCCGCGCCCGCGCCCGTGCTGACCAGCGCCTCCATCTCGGGAGTGAACACGAGAAGCGGTGGCGCAGAGCCATTCTCGTCATCCTCCTCCTCCGTGATCAGAGTCGTCTTGATGCCCAGCTTCTCGCACGCCTGGATCCCAAGCACAGTGTCAACGAAGCGGCGGCCACGAATGTTCGTCGTGATGATCACGCCGTCTGCTCCAAGCATCTTGGCAGCCTGTGCCGAGCGGTTCGCAGAAAGCTGCATCTCCCGCTGTCCGCCCCAGTTGGTCCGCTGGATGATGCAGCCAAGAAAGTTGAGGTCCTTGCCGTGCCTGCCCAGTAGTTCGCGAACCAGCGGGTTGTTGGAGAACTGCCACGACACCCGCTGCGAGACAGCGCCATCAAGCATCTCTTCCGGCTTGAGCACCCACGGCGCAGACAGACGAGTCACACCGTAAACGGCCGTTCCCATCTTCGAATCCGGACCAGTCCAGTACTCCATCGACATCAGGTTACAGATGAAGACAACGCCCGGCAGCGATTCTGTTCGCGAAGCCGTGTCGAACTCCTCTACCTCGGGAGGCGTCAGGTCCCTGACAGACTCTGCGATGCTGTCGACAACCCGCAACACGGCGCCATGCGTTGCCAGGTACTGGTCTTCGGCGCCGATCCCCTCTGCCGCGTCAACCGAAACGCAGATATTGTGCAGTGAAGCGTAAGGAGTGATAGCGCCCGGTCCCGACATATCGATAAAGTCCTGCGGTCGCTCGTTCTGCTTCAGCTGCAACGCCTCCGCCGCCGTGGACGTTCGCACGGACGCCCCGCGCTGACCCATCGACGACTCAATAATGCCGAGGTTGCCGAGCCGGTGTGTCACCCCGGCGCCAACCGTGTCAACCGAGCGGTCGCACACACCCGGAAACGGCACGCCGCCGCCGTCCACCTTCACCCGCGGCTCAAGCACGTCCTGGACGTGGATGATGCGCGCAGACTCACCCGGCGAAACAATCGAGATCGACGCGTCGACGATGTTCGCGTCCTCCCTGAGAAGCGCGGTCAGGCCTTCAACGTCAATGGTCAGCGTCCCGTCGCGCCAGCTCGTCTCTGAGCCGGTCTCCAAACGCTCAACTGGGAATGTTCCAAGCTTAAGAGACACTGGAAGCCTCCGGAATCTTGGTGTCCAGGGGATCGAAGATTGTCGGCATTTCGACCTCTGTTTGAAGCGCATTGATCGCTGTTCGAGTGATGCGCATGTTGAGCTCCTGGTCACCGCTCTCAGAGAGAGTCGGGTCGCCACAGACGTTCTCAATTCGCACGCCGCGCACAATCCGGTTCGCGCCCACCGTCTGGGGCACGATCGGGATGGCGCTGATTAGCACCACAGGCAGCCCGACCCGCTCAAGTTCCTTGGTTATCGTTGACCCGCAACGATTACAGCTTCCTCAGGTTGGAATGACGACAACAGCGCCAACGTCCGCTTCAAGGAACTCGGCTGCGATCTCTATTCCAAACTGCTTCGCGTTCGTGATCGAAGTCTGGTTGCCAACGGTCGAAATGTACTGCGGGTAGATCGAGCCGATCTCTCTTGCAGCCTCAAGTTGGCGCAGGCTGCGGAGCGGCACAACGTAGTTGGGGTCACGCTCGTTCACCCAGCGGTGCCCGTACCCACCGTGAATCGCCTCCCAGTCACCAACCTTCAGCTCCGGCATATCAGAGATGTCGTAGTGGTAGTACGAGTCAGCGCGCGCCGCGGCCAGCTTGTCCGGGTTGCCCTTCGGCACCAGGCCGCCGCTGGTGATGATCCCGATCTTGACATCGCTCAGCGACTTGAGCGCCGGTGGCGCCGTCACATGGTCGTAGTCGCGTATCACGATCTCGCTCGTGAACGGCTCCCCGCTGATGCGTGCGAGCAGCATGTCGGTTGCGCGGGCCGCTCCCGCTTTTGGACGGGCAACATCCTTACGGTGCCCACGCGGGATGTAACCCTCGTCCTCAGCAGAGCCCAGCTCCTCGCCCTTGCCGATGCGATTCGCCAGACCCGCCAGCTGGCCCATGATCTTCGTCATATCGGCCACGTTCGCGCTGGTCGGAATCACGATGAAGTCTCGACGGTAAACGGCGACTCCTGGATTGTCCTGCTCCATTGCGGACAGCGCGGGCACACCGTTGGCTGTGGCGATGCGGCTCACCAGCCCGCAGGCGAGACCGTAGCGGCCGGAGTCGAACGCCGGTCCAGCAACGAGCAGATCAGGCTTGTACTGTTCGATCGCATCGGTGACGAACTTGTCCGCCTCGTTCTCGTTCTCAACGAAATAGTTGTCGCCGCAGATGATCGTTGCGACGATCGAAGCCGAATCTCCCAGCGCCGCGTCCAGGGCGCGGCCAGGTCCGACTGCTCCCTCTACAGTCTTTGGAGGGTCGTTGGCGTGATCTTCACCGCCAACGCCGCCGAAGAACTGGTTTATATAATGAATTACTTTCATTTCGATCACCTCAGGAGATCTGGCTAACTGCCCGTTGCTGCTGGTCTTTATTACCGTTAATGCGTCCGATCCATCGGCCGCTCACCTACCTAAAAATCCTCGAAACTGTTGTGTCCGAAGCCATAGTAATCGGTCAGGTACGAAGAGCCGTACGAGCCGTGAATCGCCTCCTGCTCCCCGAACCATTCGGGAGCAGGATCGCGGGAGCCAATGATCCGCTCAACAGCGGGGAACGGCTCGTCCACACCTCCGGTGCCCGAGCTGACAACCGACTCCACCTCGGGGAATGAGACCAGCAACGGCGGAGCGGTCCCCTCCTCGTTGTCCTCCTCCTCAGTCAGCAGCACAGCCGAAATGCCCTGCCGCTCGCACGCCCGCACGGTCAGCGCCGTCTCCAGGAACCGCTGCCCGCGCAGATCCGTCGTTACTATCGCGCCGCTGGCGCCAAGGCGCTTCGCCATCAGAACCGCTCGCTCAGCCGCCATCTCCTTCTCAGGCTGCGTTGTCCAGTTCGTGCGCTGGATGATGCAGCCAAGAAAATTACATGTCTTGCCGTGCCGCCGCGACAGCTCCTCGACGATCGGGCTGTTCGACAGTTGCCAGGTTGCGGGACGGCCGACCATGTACGTGCCAAACACAGCGCCGTCCATCACCTCCGTCGGGTACAGGAACCACGGCGACGAAAGGCGCGTCTGGCCGTAGATTGCGGTGCCGAAATTGGAGCGCGGTCCTGCCTCGGCCTGCCACTCCGCAGACGCCAGGTGAGGGATGAAGACGACGCCCGGCAGGTCCGGGTCGCACTCGGTCAAATCGAACTTTGCGACATCAGGCGGCTCCTGCTTGGAAATCGTTTCGGCCAGCCGGTCGACTACGCGCAGTGCCGCCGTCCGCACAGCCACGTACCTGTCTTCCAGGTTCAGCTCGGTCGGCGTATCGACGCTGACGCAGATCAGGTTCAGTGAGTCATATGGCGCCAGGTTGCCCGGCCCAGACATATCGATAAAGCGTGCGTGGGCGCGAGACCTCGGTTTCTTCGCCTGGTTTCCACCCTCGTGCGGCCAGGCGCGCTCCCTGTCGGTCAGGTCCTCGTCGTCAACGAAGAGCGCAACCGCCACGTTGCCGAGCCGGAATGTGACGCCGGAGCCGACGGTTTCTATCGGCCTGCCGAAGACTCCCGGATAGACGGTGCCTGGACCCTCCACCTTCGCCATCACCTCGAACAGGTCCTTCAGGTTCACAAGCCGTGTGGAGTCACCCGGAGCAACCAGGTCTATGCTCGCCCACTTCAGGTCGCCAGTCTCCAGCACGATGTCCAACAGCTCGGCGCGGTCGATCTGCAGATTCCCGTTGTCCCAGGCCGTTCGGTCACCGAACTCCACGTTCGAGACCGGGAAGGTTCCAATATCAAGCTTCAACTGGCACCTCAGCGTTTCTCGTCTCGGCCGGGTCGAAAACGGTCGGACCGTCCACATCGGTTCGCAGCGCGTGCAGCGCAGTCCCCACGATCCTCTCGGCTAGCTGCGCGTCCTTGTCATCCGACAGGTTCGGGTCACCGCAGACGTGCTCGACCCGAATCCCCTTCACAATCCGGCTCGCCTCCGCAGCGAACGGAATCATCGGCATCGCGCTCAGCATCGCCACCGTGATGCCCTCCCGCTCAAGCTCTTTCGTGATCGTTGCGCCGCAACGATTGCAGCTTCCTCAGGTTGCAACTAGCAGCGCCGCCGTCACTCCCGCTTCCTTGAACTCGGCGGCAATCTCACCGCCGAACCTCTTCGCGTTCGTGACCGCTGTGCCGTTCCCAACGGTTGAAAAGACGAATGGATAGATGGGGCCAATCTCGCCGCTCGCCTCCAGCTTCCTGAGCGCGGGCAGCGGCAGCACATAGTTCGGGTTCTTGGTGTTCAGATACTTGGTGTTGAACCCGCCGTGCACCGACTCCCAGCCATCGACCGTCAGTTCATCTATGTCTTCGATCGAGTAGCGGAATTTTGACTGCGCGTTACCGGAGACCTGGTGATCGGGATTGCCCCGGGGCACCAGCCCTCCGCTGGTCACCAGGCCGAACTTCGCCGTAGATAGATCCTTCAGCGGAGCGGGCGGCGGCACGGTCTCATACTGCTGAATGAGCACTTCGGACTTGAATGGCTCACCGGTCATGCGGCTTTCGACCATGTCCACCGCACGTAACCAGGCCGGCTTCTCACGCACAATGTGACGCCGAACACCGGTCGGCAGGTAGCCCTCGTCAGCAACCGGACCGAGCGTCTCGCCGCTGCCGAGCCTCACGGCGAACTCGGCGAGCCTGCCCACAGCAGCAGCCATCTCAGAGACCTGCGTGCCAGTCGGCAGACACACCAGGTCATGTCGAAACGTCGTGTAGCCAACGTTGTCCGGGTGCATCGCCGTCACGGCCGGAATCCCGGCCTCCCGCGCCATCACACACATCTGCGCGGCCGCCATGCCGTAGCGTCCTGAATCGAATGCGGGTCCCGCCACGACGACGTCGGGCTTGAACTTCGCCAATCCCTCGCGCACCTGCGGCGAAACAGTCTCGGTCTCCTCGACGAAGTAGTTGTCTCCACATATGAATGTCGCAACCACTGTGCCGCGGTCGCCCAGCGCCTGCTCCAGGACATTGCCCGGCCCAACCTTGCCCTCCAGGATCTGGAGCGGCGTATTGGCGTGCTCCTCGCCACCAACACCACCGAAGAACTGGTTGAGGTAGTGCACTACACGCAGTTTTTCTGCCATTTCGCTCCTCTATTCGCCGACTATTCACCGATCCGCCATCGACAGGCCGGGCGCACTCAGAAATCGTAGTCTGCCTACAGCTGTCGCAGGCGCGGGTCCCATCGGTCTCGCAGCCAGTCACCCATGAAGTTGAACGCCAGCACCGTCAAGAATATTGCCACGCCGGGGAAGAAACTGACCCACCACGCCGTGCCCAGGTAGTCCCGGCCTTCGGCGATCATCAGTCCCCATGCCGGGGTGGGCGGCGGCACTCCGGCCCCGAGGAAACTCAGAATCGACTCGGCAAGAATCACGCTGCCGACCTCAAGAGTCGCCACCACCACAATCGTGTTCTGAACGCCTGGCAAGATGTGCTTGTACAGAATCCTGGGGGTTGACGCCCCCGATATCTGTGCTTGCTCAACATAGCCGAGCGTTCTCAATTGAAGCGTCTGCCCACGAACAAGGCGCGCGGGGCCGCCCCAACCGCTGAGGGCAAGCACGATCATCAGCGTTGTCAGACTCTGGCCGATCACGATCACAACGATTAAGGCCAATAACAAGAACGGTATCGCGGCGTTCATATCCAGGAGCCGCATGATTATTTCGTCGACAACGCCGCCCACATATCCGGCAATCAGTCCAAGCGTCGTGCCAATGGTCAGGCCGGCCGATATAGCCACTGCCGCGACCATCAGGGAAACGCGGGCGCCGTGGATGATGCGGCTCAGCACATCGCGGCCAAGCGGATCGGCTCCAAGCAAGAAATCACCGCTGCTGCCGTCCATCCAGATCGGCTCGTCATTCCTGTCACGGAGAGAGTTCAACTCCGGGTCGTGTGGAGAGATCAGCGGAGCGAAGATCGCAGAGATGATCAGGGTGAGAACAATCGCAATTGGAAACACCGGCCAGCGCCTAAGCACATAGCCTATCTTCCCGGCGCCGCGATACCACGACACCTGCGACTGTTCCAGCGCGACCGGCTCTGTAGTTAGATCAACCATTCGTCAGCGGATCCTTATTCTTGGGTCGATAAATGCATACGTCATGTCCACGAAGAACACGACCGACACGTAGAGCACTGTAAATACCAGCACAGAGCCTGTGAGCACGGGGAAGTCGTTGTTGTTTATCGCTGTCACGACAAGCCGGCCAAGGCCCGGCCACGCGAACACCGTCTCGGTAACGACTGTGCCGGTGAGGAAGCCTGCGAGGATGAGTGCGGCAAATGTGAGGGGAGGTATCAACGCATTCTTGAAGGCGTGTTTCCATATCACCTTCCGCCTGCTCACGCCCTTGGCCCGCGCCAACTTCACGTACTCGGCGTCGAGCGTCTCCAGCATCGATGAACGCACCATGCGCAGGATGCCTGCCGCGGGCAGCCAGCCGAGCGTTATCGAAGGCAGAATATAGTGCTGCCAATCCCCTCTCTGGCTGGTCGGTAACCATTCCAGTTGCACAGCAAATAATAAGATCAACATGATCCCTAACCAGAAAGGCGGCAGCGCTTGACCGAACAGTGCGAACGATCTACCGCCTACGTCGAGAAAGCTGCTCCGCTTGACCGCAGACAGGACGCCGAGGGGTACACCGATGAGCAGTGCGAATGCAAATGCCCCTGCTGCAAGCTGCAGGGTGGCCGGGATCTTCTCCTCGATCGTGTCGAAGGCCGGGTGACCTGTCGAAAGTGACTTGCCGAAGTCGAGCTGAACGGCCTTTGAGACCCAGATCACGTACTGAATCGGCAGGGGCTTATCCAGCCCAAAGTCCTTGCCCCACTGCTCCCACACTTCAGGACTCGTCACACCAACACTGAGGTATAGATTCCGAGGATCACCGGCCAGCCGCGAGAGCGCGAAGACAATGAATGTAGCGCCCAGTACGGAAAGTATGCCGAACAGCAGCCTGCGAAGAAGGAAGATGACCATTATCTTGCGGCCTCCGGCCTGCCGGGATTACCAGTGCCAGTTTCCGATTCTCATACTTGTGCCGAGCCGCTACCGAAGCTGGTGCGGATCGTGCGAAGCAACCGCCGCGTAACTCACCGCAACCGGCGTGTGATGTAGCCTTCGCCCACCCGGTTGCGCCGCCGGGGCACTCCTCGATTCGCCAGGTTGCCCGAGGAGCCTGTTCGATCGAATTAACCGCCCGTCTTGCGCACCTGCGATGAGCCTGATGCTCTGCGTCGCAGGTGCGCGCAACGGGCGGAATCAATTACTTCAGAACTACGCTCTCGAAGTTGTTGATGTCACGGAACGGGAGCAGCTTCCATTCTGAAACCCTGTCCGGATTTACTCCGATAAGGGTTGGAACCTCAACTACACCTGCCGCAAACATCTGGTCGAAAGCCCAGTCGAAGATCTCCTCGCGGGATGTCAGGTTCTCCGCGGAACCCTTCAACTGCGCAGAGGTCTCCTCGAATGCCACGAAGTACCGCTCGTGCTCAACACCGGGGTTGTAACCCCCTGTTGGCTGCGGGAACAGGCAGCAACCGTATGCGCCACCCGGCTCCGGGTCGCCCAGGCGGTTCGGGCCCCAGGTCGTCTGCCAGATCGTGTTGATCGTGCGGCCGACCATGGTTGGCCTGCGTGCGGTGTAAGCAGAGGTGTCGATCTGGACATCAATGTCCAGGTGCGCGCCCCACTCACCAGCAACCGCCTGGCAAACTTCGCCGTTCACACCGATGTCAACCGGGCAGAAGTAGTCCGAGACATCGAACCCGTTCGGGTATCCGGCCTCTGCCAACAGCGCCTTGGCGCCAGTCGGGTCGAAGGGGATAACCCAACGGTCCTTGAACTCCGGGTGATTCTGGTGAATCGGAACCTGTCCGTGGCCACCGTAGATCGGGCCACCGAACCCGGCAAGAATCGTCTCGTTGATCAGGTCCCGGTCGATCGCCATAGCCATCGCCCTGCGGACCTTACGAGCCGACTCGTCGCGTGCCGCGTCGTTCGGGTCTCCAATCCAGGGGTGGTTGTCGTCAGGCTGGAACGAATCCCGTACAACAGGATCGCCTGTCTCCGGGTCAGTGGTCTGGAAGTAGTTGCCGGTGAAGTAGACGAAGTTGCCGAGGAACTGCCTCAGGCCGTCATTGAATTCGAAACCATCGCCCGTGAGGGACGGCACGTCCGAAATCGGCACCGGCGCAATGTCAACTTCACCCGTCCTCAACTGAGCCGTGCGGACCGAACCTTCCGGCGTCTCGATGAGAACCATCTTCTCAACGTTCGGAGCAGCCTTCCAGTGGTCGTTGTTCGCTCGCAGCTCAACCTTTTCGTTCGACTTCCAGTCCGTCACGATGAACGGTCCTGTGCCGTGCGGTGTGCGAAGCGCTTCGTCAGCGCCAAGCTCATTAAACAGCACCTTAGAGACAATTGCCCCTGAGTCGTTGCATGCGCTCACTGTGTTCGCGATCAGGTAGTCGCCCTGGAATCGCTTGAACGGCGCATCAACCTTCAGCGGGCCGACTGCGACCCACGGGTCGAAGATCGAGTTCAACTCACCCGCTGCGGAGTGCCGCGATGACGGATTGTCAGCTCCCGCCTCGTTGTACGAGAATGCAACGTCCTCAGCCGTCAGCTCGCCCCAGTCACGGTCGTCCGTGAAGACGCGAACTCCGGGCCTGATGTTGAACGTGACCTTGCTCAGGTCGTCTGAAAGTTGCCATCCTGTTGCAACGTGGGGAACCACGCAACTCTGGCCGTCTCCCGTAAGCAGGGTTTCCTGGATACCGAACATGTACTGGTTCATGTTCGCTGGGAAAACGGCGTCCTGGTTGGCAAACACTGGGCTGCCGACCTGTGTGACCGCAACCTTTAGCGTTCCATGCTGAGCAACTGGAGCCGCGGTCTGAACAACCACAACGGTCCGTTCAGCGCCCGGGACAAGCACCGTTCGCTCAGCGCCTGGGACAATAACTGTCCGTTCAGCACCCGGGACAAGCACCGTTCGCTCAGCGCCTGGGACAAGCACCGTTTGAATAATGGGTGTCGATGGCTCAGAACTGCCACACGCAACTGATACAGCTGCGGTCAAACCCACTAAAAGTGGGATCAGCAGTCTAAGACTCGGCCGTCTAACAAGACTCATATCGTTCACTCCTCTACGGCTCGGCTGACGTCGCGGCCCCGCCGTGAGAGGGCAAACACGTCTGACCGACGACCCGAATCTCGGGTATGGAAGGTCGCATCAATAAGGCGTAGGGACAATGCTCGGCGCAGTTGCCAGACATCGTCATACACCAGCCACGAGCCTCGGTGCAATGTCGCCGCGCACAGTTGAACGCAGCCATCGATTCCCACATTGGCTCGTGGCGGCGGAGTTTATGGTCCGTGTTAGTGAGTGTCAAATTTCACAGACGGTCGCTGAACAGCAGAACAACATCCGATAGTCGCCTGATTGTGCACAGGATCCAATAACATTGCGGACAGCACATGACCCGGAGTGAAGTGAATCGACGGGAACTCACTTGCGGTTAACAAAACCTTCCAATCTCGCTCGGAGATGGAAGTTTCGAAAGAAACTGCCCAGGCGCGGCGAACTTCATGAGGCGGTTGTTACCCGGCACACCCAGTAGCGTTACTTTCAACATCTATCACCGGGCGCGGCAAACCTGACTGACGAAATTAGCGCAGTTAACCTCGCGAGTTCTCAACATTTCGCTGAGATTCGGCAGGTCGGATTTCGCTTCTGCAATGAACCCATCAGGGGCCACAAACAAAAAGCCGGTATTCATTTCGCGAGGTGCGACGCCGACCCCTGCTCGACATTCGACCAGCGAAGAGATAAATCGATAGTCTCAGAGCAGGTTCAGCAACTCGCTCAGTTGCCGAATCGTGGCATCGGGCCGCGTCTCGCCCGTCGTCGGTTCACTCATGCCCGGCCGATTAATCCAGACAGAGAAAATCCCGGCATTACGGGCTCCGGCGATATCGTTGGCCAGGCTGTTGCCGATCATCGCCACTTCAGTTGGCTTGCAACCGAGCAGGTCCATTGCAACTCGAAACGGCAGCAGATTGGGCTTTGCACCATGCTCGTCGCACAGGACCACATGGTCAAAGTGGTGCTTCAGCCCACTTCGATCGACTTTGTGAGCCTGGATAACCGGCTCGCCGTTCGTGAGAATCGCCATCGGATGCCTCTGACCGAGCGCGCTGAGCACGTCCTGGACATCCGGGTAAGGGACCCTTCTTGCATGCGTGGCAGCAGGAAGCCGTTCCGCCATCTCGTTCGCGAGCTCAATATCGCTGATATCGGCTGTTTTGAATGTCTCCGACCATACCTGGCGACGGAAATCGCCCATGAGTTGGGCTAGGCCGGTCAAGGGTGTCTTGTCGTCCCACATCAGTTCATCCGCCGCCCACCGGACTGATCCCGGACCGAATGCCTTGACCGTTGCCGGTCCCATAGGTGTTTCGTTGATCAGTCGATGAGCAATTGACCGGATGACGGATCCGAGATCGTGATCGAAGGTGTGTGATTTTCTGATCTCTGCGGTCAGCTCACGTAGAGCGTCATCCGCTGCTTCGTACTCCGGCACCAGCGTTTCGTCGAAGTCAAAGAGAAGAGCCTTAAACCGCTGATTTCCAGGCATGTCGTGCTCCTGCCTTCTCGCTCGCCTTTTCGAGGCGTGTTCTATTCCGTAAGAAGCGCGCCCGACTGCGACCGGGCCGCTCGTAAAGTGGGCAGCGTTTTCTGAGTGGAGTGAAACGAAGTCGAAGGACCTTCCGCGCAATCACTCGTCCTGAAACGGACCGCGCTCACCCACCGAAAAAACAGGCTCGCGTCTGCTAGTTCGCCTTCGCCCTTGCCCTACGCTCAGCACGCTCTCTGCGCTTTCTTCCAGGCGCTGATGGCGAGTCGGGACCGCCTTCATCAGAAGGACCGGCGGCAACCTCCTCCGACGACCGCCACCGCGCCTTCCATGCCAGGAACACCACCGAGATCACCATCACGCCAATCGCAATCAGGTGCGCCTCCTGCAGATGGGCGAAGTACGTCTTGTCGATGCGAACGAACTGGATCATGAAGCGGCCGAGTGAGTAGAAGCCCAGGTAGAACATGAACAGGCTGCCGTCGGGCTTCAGCCTTCCCCGCAATTTGTACAGCAGGTATAGCCCCAGGATGTTCCAGAACATCTCGTAGACAACAGCCGGATGCGTCTCAGCATTCGGGTCTCCGTGAGCCGTCAGGTTTCCCGACCGAGCCGGACTGGAAGGGTGCGTGAAGTACCAGGCAAAAGGCAGGCTGGTCGTGTGCGTGATGTGCTCGCCGTTGATGATGTCGCCAATGCGGCCAATCGTCTGCGCGAGCAGCAGCGCAGGCGCCGACAGGTCCATCAGCTTGCCAACCGGGTACTTCGTGAAAAATGCGTAGGTAACGCCGCCCAGCCAGCCTCCCAGGATGCCTCCCCACAGGCCGATTCCACCTTCCCAGACAGCAAACACCTGGGTCAGGTTGTTTCCGTAAAAATCCCAGTTGTCTGCCACATGCACGACGCGGGCGCCGATTATCCCACCGATAATTCCCCAGATTGCGGTGTTGTAGACCATGTCAGCGGTGATCGCCGGGTCTTTGCGCGCACCTCGAGCAACTATCCAGACCGCAACCGTGACGGCGACGAAGCTGAGGAACCCGTGCCAGCTAAGGGCAACGCTGCTGCCACCTGAGATGTTGGGGTCGAATGGAATCTCGATCGCAGCAAAAGGAAGATTCGGCATGATTTCTCAGGTACGCCGGATCCAGGGACGCGTTATGAACGCACCTGCTCCGCGCACGGGCTTGTATACGTCGTCGGTCCGCTGATTTCGCGACGTCGCGAAGTCCAATCGGACCATCTCTTAATACGGCTCTCAAGAATACTAGGTTTTGGGGCCAGAGGTAGTCACTGTGAGCATGCCGTGAAGCTGGAACAACCGGAGAAGCACCAACGAGTCGGTCAGGGTCAGGTGATGTGGGTCAGTTCTCCCTCCCTTCTCAAGGGAGGGAGTTAGAGGGTGGGTTGTTGTGCTGACTCTGCCATCACCGGACGCGGCATACTTGCCCGCCCCTCCCGAAAAAGTGTCGCCGCACCCGGTCCTCCATCCTGCCAGCACGGAGGAATTTTTCTTTCTCTTCGTCCGACTCAACTGGCGACACATTAATCAGCCAGTTCTGGCGGAAGCAGGGCGTTCACTCCCTGCCTAACCACAACCTCAGACTTCCCGCGTCCTGCCCCACTCATCCACAACCCGCTCCCTCGGAATCGGCTTCAGGTTGCGTGCCGTTGTGAACTCCAGGCGGTTGCCGTCAGGATCGAAACAGTAGAACGCTCGCTGGCCGTCGATTCGCTCAAGCGGACCCTTGATGATCTCAATTCCAGCGGCCCGAACAGCTGCCAGCGCCGCATCGAAATCCTCCACCTCGAAAGCAACATGAGGAATCGGCGCGCCCTCGATCACATGCACCATCGTGTGGTCCTGCGTCTCAGTCCAGATCAGCGCGTCGCCGCCTTCCATCGATGGAATCAGCTTCAGTCCAGCCAGCTCCCGGTAGAACGGGAACGACTTACTCCTGTCTGTGATTGGCACGCCAACATGGTTGATTGTGTTAATGCGGACGGACGGGCTCTGTTCAATTTCGCTCATGTTGGCTCTTTGCTCACTAATGGCGGATCACCGGCCAGCAGACATTACCTGATTGCGCGCCATCTGTACCTGCCGTATCACGGCTTCAACAACACCGCCCGTATTCCCGGTGCCTCCTCCACTGTGATCCGATAGCCTTCAGCCGCCTCGTCAAGCGGCAATACGGTCGACACCAGCGGCGTCAGGTCGATCTGGCGAAGACGAATCGCCATCTCGGCCCGCCGTGTCTCCTCAAACGTCGGCCAATCGCCAGAGCTCCCGGAACTCGACGGCAGACTGGAAAATGCCGGTATCCCGGCCACCATTCGGGTAGACGATGTTCCCACGCTCATGCCGGTAATTACCGCAGCCAGACCAGCTTCACCGATGTCGTCGAACTCGATCGCCGAAGCTCCCAGCGACTTCGCCGCCGCCAGCCGTGCAGGATGCGGGTCATGCGCAAATATCGTCCCGTTCCTGCCGCGGCGATAGCGGACCCATGCAATCGCCGCAAGCGCCGAGCTATCGCAGCCAAGCACCGCGATCGGCCCGTCTCCTGCCACCTCAATCGCCTCCCCGGCTGCCCGTATCCCAAGAGCGACCTCTCCGCCTGCGAACACCGTCCGCTCCTCGGCACCGGCAGTCGTCTTCACAAGCACCTGATCCGCCAGCGGCACCCGAACATACTCGGCGTGCCCACCGGCAAGTGAGTCGTGACCAAACCTGACCCTCCGGCCGTCCGAGAGCGTGCCGACACACATGGCGACCACAAGATCGTCGATGTTGACCTGCGCCACCCGGTCACCAGTTTCGACCACGATGCCTGCGAACTGCGCGCCGGGCGTTTGCGATGTTCCTGGACCTTTCGCCTGATCGATCTCCCAGTGACCGATAGCAGTGGTAGTGACCATGACGATGGCGTCGCCGGGCTGCTCAATCTGCGGGCGCGGCAGCTCGACAATTTCGGGGCCGGATGAATAGAGGGAGACGGCAATCATGGGATTGGGTCGAGTGTATACGGCCCAAACAAGATGCTTCCGCCACAACCCGGTAATCCTTCGGTATGTAACTGAGTCGGGCGAAGAAAAAAACGGCCAGACGAAAAACAAACCTTCCGCCACAACCGGCCATTCCAGCAATCACCACTTAAGACGGCCGAAGAAAATCACCCGAGGTATTCCTTGATTCGCTCTGCCAGCTTGCGCGTCATGCCCGGCGTCGAAGCCAGCTGCTCCAGGTTCGCCTCTCGTATGCCCTTCACCGACCCGAATTTTCGTACAAGATCGCGCTTTCGCTTTGGCCCCACACCCGGCACAAGGTCAAGCGCAGACTGCGTCGAAGCCTTGCTCCGCAGGTTCCGGTGATAAGTCACCGCAAACCGGTGCGCCTCGTCCCTGGCCCGCTGCACCAGGAACAGCGCCTGCGAATTGCGCGGCAACAAAACCGGCTCCGGCGAATCTGGCAAGAAGATCTCCTCCTCCTTCTTTGCCAGCGACGCCAGCGGCACATTGATCACGCCCATCTGAAGCATCACCTCCTGCGCCGCGCTCAACTGACCCTTGCCGCCATCGATAAGCACAAGATCCGGCGTCTCGCCAAACGACTTCGCACCGTTGTCCGGCTCCTCGCCCTTCGCCCGCGCCTCTTCCGCCGCAGCCAGACGCTTGAAGCGGCGCTCCAGCACCTCCTTCATCGAAGCGAAATCGTCGTTGTTCTGGGAAAACTTCATCTTGAAGCGGCGATACTGCGAACTGTTCGGCTTGCCGTCCGTGAACACAGACATGCTGGCGACCACGTTCGTACCCTGGATATGTGAAATGTCGTAGCACTCGATCCGGCGCGGCGTGCGCGGCAGGTTCAGCTGCTCCTCCAGCTCCGTCATCGCACCCTGCATCAGCGTGTCGTTCGACAGCATCTTGATCTCGAGCTGCTTCAATCCCTGCGCAGCGTTCTCGTTCACCATCTCCAACAACCGCTTCTTGTCACCGCGCTGCGGGATGGAAAAACTCACCGGCCCGTCCCGGCGTGACGCGAGCCAGCTCTCAAGGATCTCTGCGTCATCGACAGCCTCCGGCACAAGAATCGTGCGCGGGATGTACGAAGCCGAGTCATAAAACTGCTGCACGAACTGGCCGACGATCTCGGCGACTGAGCTGTCACGCGTGCCCTGCATGATGAAGTGATCGCGGCCGACGAGGTTTCCCTGCCGGATGAAGAAGATCTCGACCCATGCCTCGTCGTGCGCGGTAGCGAGCGCGATGGCGTCGATGTTCTCGCGTCCCATCCCGACAACCTTCTGGCCCTCGTAGACGCGCTCTATCGCCCGAAGACGGTCTCGTAAAGCCGCCGCACGCTCGAACTCCAACGACTCTGAGGCGTCGCCCATCGCAAACTTGATCTCCCGGACAACCTCGCGGGTGTTGCCATCGAGGAACATCAGCACCTGTTCGATCACGTCACGGTACTCGGCCTGCGACGAGTAACCGGTGCACGGCGCATTACAGCGCTTGATGTGGAACTCAAGGCACGGCCGATCGTCCGTCCCGGTGATCGCCTTGGTGCAGGTTCGGTACGGAAACAGCCGGTTCAGCAGGTCGAGAGTCTTGCGCACGCTGCCGGCAGAAGCAAACGGCCCGAAGTAGCGAGCGCCATCGTTGGCGGTGCGGCGCGTGATGTAGACGCGCGGAAAGTCCTCGGAGAGATCGACCTTGATGTACGGATACGTCTTGTCGTCCTTGAGCCTGACGTTGAAGCGAGGCTGATGCTTCTTGATGAGGCTGTTCTCAAGCAGCAGCGCCTCCTGCTCCGATTCGGTGACGATGTACTCGAAGTCCGTGATGGCACGGACAAGATCGCGGGTCTTGCCGACGAGCGATTTCGGGCTGGAGAAGTAGGACCGAAGCCGGTTTCGCAACGAAGCCGACTTTCCAACGTACAGAACCTGCCCCTTGCTCCCGCGCATAATGTAGATGCCGGGCTTCGTGGGCACGACCGCCATCCGCTCGGCAAACAGCGGAGCGGTTTTGGCCCGAGGGCTGGATTTTGGGTCGGTGGTGGTCATGCCAGGGACTATCGATAAACCTCAGTCGGACTAGTTCGGCCTTTTCGAGCCAGCATCGGTGAGGCGACACCGCAATGACTAGAAACAACTACATGCTGATTGGCTCGGCCGTTCTCGGTGCGGTGGTCGTGCTCGTGGCATCAGCAGTCTATTTTCTGACTGTAACGCCTGCTCCATTGTCAGCAGCAAAGAGCTTCGTCGCACTGATCGAGACGGACGAGTTCGAGCCCGCCTACTCAAAATATCATGCCGATCTGAAGAATCAGGAGAGTTTCCCCGAGTTTGTAGAGGTGTGGAGCAGCCGATCCGTGTCACTGAGGGAAGCCAATCGCTCGTGGTCGACCGACGCCGATGAGCACACGGCTGTCATCACAGGCCGTTTCACGGTAGCCAACGACCAGAGCTGGTCCGTCGCTTTCAACCTCGTCAACCAGGACGACACCTGGCAGATCATCGACTACGATCTAAGGGGCGGAGCGCTCAACTCTGGCCCGTAGGTTTAACGAATGGGTGTTGCCGTAGGCGGGGGCGTCGGCGTAGGAGTCGGTGTTGGCGGGATCCCGGCTGTTGGTGTCGGTGTTGGCGGTCCGGGCGTCGGCGTAGGAGCATCGGGCCGGTCGAGTTGTGCGGCCAGCCCTGCCGGTATCCGCTCGCCGTTGTACTGGTGCACCTCGTGCCACAGCGCCCACCATCCCTCTGCCCACGCGAAGCGCTGCAGTGCACGCCGCTCCCCGTTGGTCAGCCTCGGTCCGACGTATCCTGGCCAATCACCTTCGTACACAGCGCCGGTCTCAGCATCGACAAAGAAGTGCGGGACCGTTAGTCAGCACGTGTGGTGCGCTTCCGACGGCGGTCCACCGATTGCACAATGATCGAATCCGAACCGGCCCGGCATCGTCACCAGCCAGCTCAAGCGATCGACCACGGGCGTGCTGGTCGCCCTCACCCGCCAGGTCGGGACAGCGGTCGGCGAGGCTTGCGGCCCGGTTGCCGGAGTGGTCGTTGGAGCGGCCGTCGGAGTGGGTTCCGGCCCGATCGAACCGCCGCCGGGTCGCACCGGGGCCGAGTACATGACAAGCGCCGTCTCCATCGCGTCCCTGTCACGGTGTACCGGGTTGCCGTACTTCGAAAAGACGATCTCTACTGCATCGTCCCGCGAGACAGGCAACGAGTCACGCAGGATGTCGCGCTCGTCGAGCGCGACGTTGATTACGTCCTTCTGGAGAAAAGCCTGCGGCAGGATGAACGGCTCATACTCCGACTGTAAGCGGCTTATGACATCGCCTGTCGCCGCGTCAATCGCCACCGCGTTGAACCGGTATATTTCGGGTCGACCATCCGCATTTTCAACCTTCTGGACCGGTCGTGAAGTGCCCTCCACCTGCGCTATCCAGACCAGCCTGTCTCGGTTGTCACTGTAGTCCGGCAGCGACTCGGCTCTCCGCAACTCACGAAAGCGCATCAGCCGGGTCACCATGTCGTAGGGATTTTCCACTGCGGTCGCCAGGGAATGATCCTGCTTGAAAGCTTCTTCTGCGACTATCACCGCCAGCTCGCGGGTTAGATTCGGGCTCGTCGCGGGTGCCCCCGACGGTTCGGGCTGCGGCTGACCGCCCGAAGCCGCAGGGCTTTTTGAGTCGCCGCAACCGGCCAGCAAAAAAATGGTGATGGTGGCGAAGAAGGCGAGTGCAGCCGATGTTCTGCCGATGCCAGCCCCGGCTATCGCCCTGGCTTTAGAACCTGTGGTCAAGTTGTCAGACTGCCGGGAATGCACTTGGTCCACTCCTCGTATGCCGTGCAGGTTCAGGCCAGCTCCATTATCGGCGCGGCCTCACATATGAAAACGACGCAGCGGATGGCGAAAATGTTCCATTGATCCGGGAAGTCGTAATCCAGGCACAGTATTAGTCGGGTTGCACTACCAGTCTGTCACTTCGGGATAGTGAACACATTGGTTCTGAGTTTGGGCGAAGGACCCATGGGCGACGCACCAGAACCGCTCTTTGCAAGAGCGAAAACCAGCGCTCACGCAGCGAACAGGACTTCTGACCGCTCTTGCCACCCCGCCCCAGGTCCTTCGTTCTAACTCAGAACGAAGCCGGCTTCCGCCACAACACGCTAATCCATCAAGCGCTACTTAAGTCGACCGAAAAAAACTACAGCACAAACGCAAGTACGACCAGGATCACCGCGATCCCGCCGCTTAGCACGCCGAGCTTGGCGAGTTCTTTGGTGATGGAGCGTGTGAACACCTCAGAGCGGACGCGTGCCTGCCTCGAAGCCCTTTGGGCCCGCAGACGCCGGGAGCGACCGACCGAAACCGCAGTTTTTGCGGCGGCAGACGAGTCGTCATCGACATCGTCCATATCTACCGGCGCGTCCTCATCTATCTCATCGCGGCCGCGCGGTGCATTCTCTTGAATGAAAACATTCGTGCGCCGATCGCGCCGCCGTCTCTGTCTTGGCATTACTGTCCCAATGAATCTGCCCGGAGAACGGGCTGGAAAATCTGCGTCGCCATCAGCGTCCGACGCCTACTCGTTAACAGCAGCAGGCTCCGGGTTGCCCGCCCATTTCAACCCCTTGTCAGCCATCTCACGGGCTGCATCGACAATCACCTGGGCGGCATACTCAGTCGAAACGTCCGAAGTGTTCCACATAAAATGATACAGGAACGGATCGATGGGACTGGAGTCGAAAGCCTTCTCAAAATAGCGATGTTGTGCACGGTCGGCATGCTCGATGTACTCGATAGCCGCCGTCTCATCCAGCGTCTGTTGCTTCATCACCCGCGCCACGCGGTCCTCCATGCGGGCCACCATCCCAACCCTCAGCACATCGGTCCGGTCCTTAAGAATCGCCGACCCGCCGCGGCTCAGAATCACAACGTTCCCGGCCTCCGCAATGTCCCGCACAACCTCAGCCGTTGCGGTACGGAAATGCTCATCGTCAAGCTCCGCGCCCGTCGATGCAGGCGGCTCGTCCATCTCGTGGTATGGCCTGGCAAGAAGGTGCTCGACGCCGGGGCCGAAGTACGGATCACCGCCCATTCCGGCAACCGCAGAGCGGTGAAGCATGCGTTGAACCGACTGCGCGAGCCGGTTGACGAACGACGGCACCCGAAGCTCCTGGTCCGCCAGTGCCCCGACAGTCGAGCCGACCCGCCGAGCGATCTCGGCCAGTATCAGCCTGTCTACGAAGTCGATGTCGAGTTCACGGGCTACGAGCCTGCCGACGTCCGGCGCGCCTGCCCCGGCGCGGCCTTCAATAGTGATCACAGTCATATTCGAACCCCCTTGGCGTCCGGTCTGATTTCGTGCATACAGAGAGATCCGGGCGTGAACGGTGCGGGCACTCTGAACCGTCGAACCTGGGGCCAACACCGCTGAAGTCAACAACAGTTTACCTGTTCTGAGAGCGCCGAATGCTTGCGAGCGGCGTGAGTGGGGTGGGATCGCAGCGAGCCAACCAATCGCATGGGCTTCCGCAGTCATATGGTGATCTGCATCACAAGATCCTCACGGCAGTACTCGGTTGACTCTGGCTATCCGACATCCAACGAGGCAGAGGGACGGCATAAGCCAGATAACTACGGAATCATTAAAAGGATGATGTGATGCGTGTTGCTTCGAAAAAACGATTTGCCGCCCTCTGGATAACCCTCTCTATCGTTTCAGTCGCCGCGGCGGCTTGCGGATCGGACGAGCCTGACCTTCCAGCTGCCAACGCAGCCGAGGTGTGGGATTTCCTGCAGGCTGCCAACTACCAGACTGACTGGGAGCTGTGGCCCGGGACGACCGAACGGTTCGTGGGACAGGAACCTCACGGAGCGCTGCACACGGTGTACGCAAACCAGGTTTCACTGGATGCTGTGGACAGCAAAGCCGGAGTACTGCCGAATGGAGCCTTCGTCATCAAGGACAACTTCACACCAGAAGGCGTCTACGACGTGACGACAATCATGTATAAAGTCGATGGATTCGATCCCGAACACAACGACTGGTTCTGGGCCATGATCTCCGCCGCAGGAGAGGTGCGGGCCGAGGGCCGGATTGAGGGCTGCACGGCCTGCCATGGCGCACAGGCCGCCAACGACTACATCTGGATTGGGCCACTGCGCTAGGGTCCGAGAACAAAGCTAACGCAGGTTTCTGCCGACCTCATCGAGCAACGGCCAATCCCGGCAACGCCGTGGGTCGGGGTGCCCTTTGCGTGGTCCGAAGTGCGAAGCGGTATGCCCTGAATACGCATGTTCCCTGAGCATGCCTGGGCCCTGAGCGAAGTCGAAGGGTCTCTGTGGGAGACGAGTGATCTTGTTACGGTGGTTGGCAATGGAGATCGGTCGTCTTGATATGACCGGGACTGCGGGAGACGAGTGACCTTGACAGGGGATGACATCGCACAAGAGACCCTTCGACTTCGCTCAGGGAACCCATCAGCCCACTGCCCAACCGGGCGCCGCTTGCTATGCACCGTCCTACCAGCACACCTTTTCGCCATCCTGAGCTTGTCGAAGGATCAGGTTCAGGATCACGGATGCCACCGCTCAAGCCCGCGGGTGCGCCCTGTCGTACTCGGTCCGCACATGTTCCGAAGTCAGGTGCGTGTAGATCTGCGTCGTCGATATTGACGAATGGCCAAGCAACTCCTGCACGTGCCGCAGCGAAGCGCCGCCCTGCAACAGGTGCGTCGCAAAGCTGTGCCTGAGGGTGTGCGGAGTCACGTGCACAGTAACGCCCGCACGTACCGCAACCCGCTTCAGACGCTGCCAGAACGCCTGCCGGGAGAGACGTCTGCCCCGACGCCCAAGGAACATTGCGTCGGTATGCGCCCGGTTCGCCAGCAGCGGCCGCACGCCAGCCAGGTAACCATCGACCGCCTCGACCGCGAAGTCATGCAGAGGAACGACCCGTTCCTTCGACCCCTTGCCGATGGTCCGTACAGATGAACCTCGAAGGTCCACGTCGCCCACATCAAGGGAAACCAGCTCACTCACCCGCAACCCGGCCGCGTACATCAACTCGATCATCACATGGTCGCGGCGGTCCTCGGGAGCCGTGCCCGCGGCAGCAGCCTCCAGCACCGACTCGACATCGTCTGCGGTCAGCACATCCGGTACAGGACGGCCGGCCCTCGGCGTGCGAATGTGCGACGCCGGATTCTCCTCCAGGACACGCTCCTCAACCAGGAATTTCAGGAACGAGCGAAGCGCGGCGATCTTCCGAGACCGAGTCGCCGCCGAGTAGCCACGCTCGTCCATGTCCGCCAGCAACTCGTTCACATGGTCCGGCGTGATGTCTCGCCAGTCGCTCAGCCGCCGGTCGTCGCTATCCTCAGCGAAGTACAGCGCGAATCCGGACAGATCGTTGCGATACGCCGCGACCGTATTACCGGACATGCCGCGCTCAACCGCGGCATAGTGAAGAAAGGCATCAACCTCGTTCTGCATGTTTTCTTCGCCCGACTCAGGTGGTGCTTGCTGGATCAACCAGTGATGGCGGAAGCCGGTCTTAGTTCTCCCTCCCTGACAGGGAGGGAGTTAGAGGGTGGGTTGTTTTTTCGTCATCTTGAGCCCGTCCAAGGCTGTCATTCCGAGCGAAGCCGAGGGATCTTACTTGTCACCAAGCTCAGCCTGTTCTTTCGAGCATTCTGCGAACCACTCCACCGTCCATGTGAGGACGCCGAGAAACTCCGAATCAAGTTCGGAATGACAAGCCCTCCTCACCCCTAACCAGAGCGCCGCCCGCCCCTCTTCACACCCGACACTACCAGCAGTTCCATTACACTCGCTCGCAACCAGCGATACGCCTTAGTCGAAACCACAGCCAACGGGATACCTGAAATGATTGAGTTCACCATCAGCGACATCATTGCCGCCAGCCCGGCCGACATCTACCGGGCGTGGCTCTCAAGCGAAGGCCACACCGCCATGACCGGCGGCGAGGCGCACTGCTCGGACACGATCGGCGGAACGTTCGATGCCTGGGACGGCTACATCACCGGCGAAAACATCGCCCTCGAGCAGGACCGCAGCATCGTCCAGTCATGGCGCACATCCCAGTTTGACGCCAAGGACGCCGACTCCCAGATCGAGGTGATTCTCCAGCCCGTTGAAGGAGGCACCCGCGTCACGCTCCACCACACGAGCGTGCCAGACGACGGCGACCACTACCGCCCCGGCTGGCAAGAGCACTACTTCGACCCCATGAAGGCGCACTTCGGGGGAGAGTGAAAACAGCTGAACGTGTGCCCTGAGCGACGGGTACCCGCTTTTGCCCGGTGTGTTCCCTGAGCGAAGTCGAAGGGTCTCTGCGGGAGACGAGTCGGCCTGTCACAACGGTTCGCAAAAGGGGTCAACTCGTCCTGACGTGTCCGGGACCGTGGGAGACGAGTGATCCCGGCAGGGCGACCGTCTGCACATGAGATCCTTCGACTCCGCTCAGGAAACACGCCGCGCCAATCCTCATCCCGATCCCGGCTCACCACCGATTTTGATATCCCCGGAAACAACCCCAGCTGACGTAATCAGCCGCATCGCATCGCCAACCGTCATCTCAAGCTCAGTCACCTTCTCGGCGCCAATCACGATCAGCACGCCCGTGTTCGGCATCGGCGTCGACGGTATGTAAACCATGATCCGGCCGTCACTCATTCGCTTCGTAAGGAAGCCGATCGAGTGAATCCCCGCCGACGGATACTCGACCGCAACGACCTGGCTGAACGCGCCGTCTTCACCGCCGCCGGTCGCCGATGCCACCACCTGCTTCGCAACCCCGTAGACCGGGCCGAAAAACGGGATGCGGGCGATGTAGACCTCCATCTTTCCGTACGCGCTGGCGCCGACCACCGATGCTGTGAACAGCCCGAGCAGCAGCGAAAGGGCGACGATGATGCCGAAGCCAAGGCCGGTGATCGGCCGGTCGAAGATGGCCTCGATGATCGGCTGCGGAATGCCGTCCAGCGTGTCGAATATGAACTTGAAGATAAAGAAGGCGATGCCGATGGGCAGGAACAGGATGAACCCTTCCTTGATGACGTCTCTCATACAAAACTCCCAGAACTCCCGGCTATGTGTTGGCGCGTACTACATAAGAGAGTACATAGCTTGCGGAAGGCGCACGCCGGCAGGGAGCAAAGTTGAGAGTCCGACGTTCCTTCCTCGCTCCCAGAAGCACGATGTGAAAATCACCGGCAGGTCCCGGGGCAGTGGATGACTTTCCTTTCCCAATTTCGGCCCAGTTTCTGACAGAGACGCCCGCATTCGAGCGCGGGACAGAAGGAGAGGGTCGTTTCGACCCACCGGTCAAGATGGGCAAGCGACCGGTCCTGTCGCAACGAAGTGGCCGGTGTGCCGCAATGTGATTCGAAATAAGACAGGGCGTGGTCTGCACAGGCTGATGAGCCTCGTGCAGTCCACGCCCCGAAATTTCGGCTAACGGTCCGGTGTTACGGCTTGGACATGACGATTCTCGAACCGTCGCTGTCACCGTCCAGATCGAAGTTTAAGTTGGCCTCGTACGAGTACTCTGGATGAACCAGCCGGTCAATCTCCCAGCTTACCGAGCCGATCTTTTTGGGAATGCCGTCGGTCGAAACCATGCACACACCAAGTGAACTGGTCGTGCAAGTAGCATCACCGGTCGTGCCGCGCCATCTGCCACTCACAACCGCATTCGGCACCGGATCACCCTCAACATCAGTCACGCTCACCAGCAGGTGCGCCGCCCAGAACCTCCTCAGCTTCTGAGTAGTTCCATCCAGGTCTGCGATACGCAGCACTGGTGCAGCAGGCGGCTCAGGTGTAGCCGTTGGCTCCGGTGTCGGTGTGGCGGTCGGGACCGGGGTGGCCGTCGGCTCCAGAGTCGGGACCGGTGTTGGCGATGGGGACGGCGACGGAGTGGATGTCGCCGTCGGCACTGGAGTGGGAGTGGCAGTCGGCTGTGGCGTCGCAGTCGGCTCTGCCGTGGGGACTGCCGTCGGCTCCGGCGCCCTGGTCGGTTCGGGCGTCGGTGTCGCAGTGCTCGTCGGTACAACCGTAGGCTCCGGTGTGGGCTCATCGGTCCGGACCTCAGCTCCAGCGGCGAAGTTTTCAGCAACCTCAGCCGCGCTCAGCGCACGGTCGTACACCGCAACCCTGTACAGCTCACCGAGCCACGGCCGGTCGCCCGACATCTCGTTGCCGAGAGCCAGTTGGTAGCTTTCCGACCAGTTCGACAGGTTCCCGCTGTCGCTGGTTGAAGCAACCGCGATTCCGTCCGCAAACAGGGTCATCTTTCCAGACGACGTCCTGGTGTAGACAAGGTGCGTGAGTTTGGTCGTAACCAGGTCACTTCTGGAATAAGTAGACGGTGTTCCGTTCAAACTCGTCTTGGTCGTGCGGAGGCGGACATCAAAGTCCCTGCCATGCTGACCCAGCGTGAGGTTTCGGTTCAGCGTGTCGTCAGAAATTGTGACGATGCGCGCCGGTCCTCCAAGGTTTGGATCGCTCGACCTGGCCCACGTCTCGACCGTCACCTCACCTGTCGAACGCACCGCTTCGTTGAGTCCCGATGCGGGCAGCTCGGACATGATGATCGTTGGTGAATCGATCCGAATG
>JAJCYY010000004.1 GCA_029262735.1 Chloroflexota bacterium
GCCGGATAGCGAGGCTCACCAAGTTCGTTGCTGACCGTAACCAGCGCGGGAAGCGATGTCTCGACCTCCTGGTAGCCGTCTGTGAGGACTCGCTCGATCATAGCTGTGCTGCCATTGATCTCAATACGGCGAGCAACCGTCACGCTCGGCAATCTCATCAACTCGGCAAGGAATAACGGGACGTGCGCCTGGTCCCAGTCCGAAGCCTGTCTACCGCACAGGACAAGATCGAACGGTCCGCTCTTCTCGAGCGCCTTGCCAAGGACCTTTGCTGTGGCTGCTGCATCGAGGTTATCTGCCTTCGGATCATCTACAAGCACAAGCGCGTCCGAACCGGTCGCCAGCGCCTTCTTCATCACGTCGAGTGCGAAGTTGTGACCTACCGAGAAGATCGTGATCTCGGTGTCCGCCCCAAGCGATTCCTTGATCTGCACAGCCGCCTCGACGGCATTCAAGTCGAAGCCGTTGACGACGGGTGAAGTGTTCCTTGGAGGCTCGACTGCGGTGCCGGAGCTGTCTAACTTGAACTGAGAAGGTGGGATGTCCGGGTCAGGCACCTGTTTGGCGCAGACGGCGATGCGCATGAGAGTTGAGAAATTCCGGTGTGCAAGTAGTCGAAAGTCGAGGCTTTGAAAACTAGCACCGGGCTAGATTGCAGTCAATTGGCATGCGAATTAAGGTCTTGAGCTTGTCTGAACTTGCCTGAACTGGCGAATCGGTCTGTATGGCCCATGCGCTTAGACGGGCGTAGAGTGGTTTGAATGTGCCTGAGATGCAAATTGTCGGCAGGATTCACCTCGATCTGAATTGAACAAGCTGTGTGAGGCGGCCGAAGCTGTCGGAGTGAACGCTGACGATGAGTTCAGGCGCAAATTCGCGCGCTATTTTGAGCTGATCGAATCAGCAAATTCGCGGTTTAACTTGACCGGAGTTACCGGCTGGGAGCGTGTGCGGGATGAACTGTTTATTCGCTCACTAAAATTTCTCTCGCCGGTGGCTGGCGGACACATCTCCGCCGTAGAGTGGTTCTCTGGTCGCAGAATCCTGGATGTTGGAGCCGGGGCAGGAATTCCCGGCATTGTGCTCAAGCTTTCCGTTCCCGATATGTCGTTGACTCTCCTCGATTCGTCCCAAAAGAAGACCGCTTTCCTGCGCGATGCCGTAGCAGAAATGGGTCTGGAGAGTGTCGAAGTAGTGACGGGAAGAGCGGAGGAGATCGCCCGCGATCCGAACCACCGTGAAAGCTACGACCTGGTCGTGTCACGAGGTGTTGCGCGGCTTGTCGAACTTGCCGAACTCACCCTGCCTTTCGCTTCCCTTGGCGGTGCCACTGTCGCTGCTAAGGGCCCGAATGTGTCGGACGAACTTGAAGAGGCTGAGTTCGCGGCAGAGCTACTTGGTGCGGCTCCAGCCGTTTCGACAAATTCAGCGGACGGTTCGGGTTCGGATGATAAAGATACGGACACAATGGTCTACTGGATGAAAATTGGTTCGACACCCGATGAGTTCCCCCGTAGGAATGGCGTTCCTCACTCGAGACCGCTTACCCGAGGCATGCAGGTGGCAGGGCGCTCAGACGCAGTGCGAAAGCGATGAACGGCAACGGTAGCCAGATATCGATTGGCGCGGTCAGACGCCGTATCCTGTCGCTCCCCACGTTGATCGCATTGCTTGCCGGTGCCGCTTTGCTGGCGTTCGTGCTGTGGCGCGTTTTCGATTTCGACTGGAGCGGTTTGTGGGCCAATATCCGTGGCATTGACCCACTTCTGTACCTCGCGGGCCTGATCATCTACTACATCAGTTTCTGGTTCCGTGGTCTGCGATGGCGTCTGATCGCCATTACGGCGAACACGGATGGCCAGGATGGGAAGACCATTCCCGGTTCTACCAAGATGGGTGGAATCATCCTGATGGGGTGGTTCGCCAACTCAGTGGCGTTCCTGAGGCTTGGCGACGCGCTTCGCGGGTGGACGCTGCACCGTGAATCGGCCAGCCCGTTCGCTTCTTCGCTTGGCACGATACTTGCTGAGCGTGTTCAAGACATGATCGCCGTGCTGGTACTTGTGTTTGTTGCCGTTGTTCTCGTGACCGTCTCGGGCGATTCCGAAGTTCCCGGTGTGGTCGTTGCTGCAGCCGTCGGACTTGTTGTGGCACTGGTTGCAGGTCTAATTGCTATGCGGCTCCTGGGTATGCGCGCTTCACGCTTTCTGCCTGCCAGATTTCAAGAGTCATATGGAAAGTTTCAAGAAGGAACACTGGCCAGCTTCCGTGGAAGTCAACTCCCGTTACAACTACTACTCGGTGCGATCGGGTGGATGATGGAGATCGGAAGGTTCTATTTTGTGTCTCAGGCACTGGACCTGGACATTGGGTTCGGTGTTGTGATGTTCGCCGCACTGGCTAATGCGATGTTGACGACTATTCCGACTCCGGGTGGTTTCGGGTTTGTAGAGGGCGGACTAACGGGTCTGCTGGTTCTACTTGGAGTGGGCGATACAGACGCTCTGTCTCTGACTGTGGTCGACCGTTCGATCAGCTGGCTGAGCGTTGTGCTGTTCGGAGGCGGACTGTTTGCGATATGGCAGTATCGAGGGGCTCGTCGAGCAAGGAACAGCGGTGGCGATGAATCGTTGATGGACGCGGGGACGATGACTAACGCTGGATCGACTAGTACTCCTGACAGTAGTTCTACTCGTACGTGATGTTTTGAGGCGTTCTGGTCTCGTGGAGATGTGTCGGCTCAGACTGACTTGTGCTTGGAAGTGCGTTTCAGCAAGGCTGCTTGCTGTGCTACGATTTTGAGGTTGCGGCTGTCATTGCCGCGGAGTCTGTGGTCGCCGTCCCAGGCGATCTCACGCCGATAATACTGGCGGGACTCAGTGAACCTGTTGAAACGGGGCTGTAGCTCAATTGGGAGAGCGCTTCAATGGCATTGAAGAGGTAGAGGGTTCGAATCCCTCCAGCTCCACCAATCAGGTCAAATAATGCTACCGGGACAGTATCAAGAACTCATTTGGTTGAGTGCCTATCGGCTTCACCTTTGTCCAACTGGCGACTCGTACTCACTAAGTCGCGGTAGAATCCTGCGACTATGCCAGTTGAAATATCGGAAATTTTCGTGGGCCGTGAGCGCGAGATGGAGCAGCTCACGGCGGCACTGGACGACGCGATGTCGGGTCGCGGTCGCATCGTCATGCTCGCTGGCGAGCCCGGCATTGGGAAGACGCGGCTTTCAGAAGAGCTCGCCGCACGGGCGGTCCCACTGACAGTTCGTGTCATCTGGGGCAGGTGTCACGAGCGGGTCGGTGCGCCACCTTACTGGCCGTGGGTCCAGGTCATAAGAACTTACTTGTCTACGACGACCGAAGAGGAGGTCGAGAGACATGCCGGAAATGCGGCCGCGGTCATCGCCGAGGTCGTGCCGGAGGTGGCAGAGAAGATTCCGGGACTCGAACCGCCCACTCGGATAGAAGACCAGGAATCGGCGCGTTTCAGGCTTTTCGACTCGATCACCACATTCCTGAAAAGCGCTTCACGGTCTCAGCCAATCGCCATAGTGCTGGAAGACCTGCACTGGGCCGATAAACCGTCGCTGATGCTGTTGGAGTTCCTGGCGAAATCCATCTCCGACTCCAGGCTTCTTATCGTAGGAACCTACCGCGATGTTGATCTGAACCGGCGACATCCACTGGCCGAGGTA
>JAJCYY010000005.1 GCA_029262735.1 Chloroflexota bacterium
ATCGGCAACACGCAAGTGAGCCAGCAAAGATGTATCTAGTCGCCGACGCCTCCGGGATCACGCCGGACACACTGAACAACCTGTTCGAGTCTTCTGGCGCAGGACTTCCAACCGTTACAGAAGTCCGTTCAACTCCGCTCGACGGCGGCTACGGATACCTGTCACGACTGTTTCGACTTGAACTGGAATGGAGCGGCAAGGGAGCAAAAGACGCACCGCTGACGCTGGTGGCGAAGCTGCCATTGCAGGCCAGGCTGGATGCGATGACTCCCGATGCCGTCCGCATGTTTCGCCGGGAGGCCATGTTCCATCAGGTAGTTGCGCCGAACGCGCCGCTTCAAACAGCAAAGACATGGGTCGCCGAATTCGACAACGAGTCTGGCGCCGCAACGATGGTCTTTGAGGACCTTGGCAAACTCGATTCGTTCAGCGACAGCGACACGATCTCAGTCGAGCGTGTCGAAAATGCGCTTATTGCCATCGCTGCGCTTCACGCCCGCTACTGGCAGAGCAATGAGCTTGAGACGATGGACTGGCTGGCGCATCCCGCAAAAACGGGTGTCGACCAGGTTTCATCTGAGCGTTTTGCGATGCTCTGGCCCCGCTTAGTCGAGTCTGGTGCCTACGAACTTTCATCGACGCAGCGACGACTTGGCGAATTGCTGTCTACAAAGCTAGACGGCGTTTACGAAGTCCTGCATACAGGTCCGAAGTCACTGATTCACGCCGATCTCCACCAGGAGAACCTGTTTTTCGATCGCAACACTCCCACGTTCATCGACTGGGCGCTGGCAGAGCGAGCGAATCCAGCGAAGGACGTTGCGAAGCTGACGGCGGCATGCCTTGAGCCGGGAACGATTGGCAAGGAGCAACCGCGACTAATTCGGCGGTACAGGGAGCAGGTGACAACGCGAATTGCGGCGCTTCGACAAGCTCAGGATGGCAGTCCCCCCAAGCACACTGTCATCCCGACCCGGGGTACCCGCTTGCGGGTCGAGGGATCTGACCGCAGTAGCAAGGTCACCCGAGAGATTCTGAATCAAGTTCAGAATGACAAACATCAGCTCCGCTCTTGGCAGCGGCAGAATGACGAACCAGAGCTGGACCCGGTGCATCTTGTTTCCCTCGACGACCTCGAACGGGATGTCCTGCTCGCAACCTGCCATTACCTGGCGTCGATGACCTTCCTGAGCGACCGCAATTTCGCAAGCCTCGCAGCAAGCCCGGAGACCCGAACAGACTTCACGAGCAGCCGAGTCGTGGCAGCGTGCGACAGGGATGGGATCGTTGCAGCGGTAGAGGCGATTTAGCTCAATCTGAGGACAACAATAGTTCCAGATATCGTCAACCGACCCACCCTCTAACTCCCTCCCTGCCAGGGAGGGAGAACATCCTTCGTCCTGAGCGGGTGCGAAGGACCTGGTGTGCGGGGCGACAAATCTGAAACCTCTCTATCCATGAGCAAGTAACTGTCGACACGTCTCAGCCCGACAGCAGCGGAGGGATCTGAGCGGCGTGCCGCGCTTTCTGGTGTCGCACGGTCATCGGGAGATTCTGAATCAAGTTCAGAATGACACGTGCGTACATGCCTACAGGTCCCGGTGATGGCAAGACTTGTGTCTGAGTTCGCCCCGCACACCTTCGTCCTTCGCGCCCGCTCAGGACGAAGGTGGTTGCGGCTACATCTCAATTGAACGTGTGCCATACCAGCGAATCACGGGCACCTCTCACATTCACGGTCACTCGTGACACACCGGAAAAAGCCGCACGCGGCTCGGGATGACATGTCCCGCTACACGCCCACCGCGGCGTGCTGTTCGGTTAGTCCGAGCGCCCGCGCTTTCTTCAGGACCTCTACTCGCTCCTCGTCCGTGATCCTCTCGACCGGCGGAATTGAGCGGCCGCAATCGATGCCAAGCCTTTCCGACAGAATGGCTTTTGTCACGTCGGCCGGAGCACCGAACATGCGGACGATGTTGACTATATCGACCACGCCGTCCTGTAGCTCCTGCGCCCGTGCAAAGTCGCCAGACGACCACGCTGCGTACAGCTCCGAGTAGTGCCAGGGAGCGAGAGCCAGCGGAGCGTCGACAGTGCCGACCGCGCCCATGGTCAGTGCTGGAAGCGGCAATGCACCACTACCTGAAAAGACCTTCAGACCCATGTTTGCGAACGTCCGGATGTCACCAAAGTTAAACGCTGAATGCTTCAGTCCGACAATGGAAGGTACGGCTGCCATGTACTTCTCCATAAGTGGAGGAACGGTCTCAACTTGCGTGAGCTGCGGCAGGTTGTAGACGAAGAACGGTAGGCCGTCAGCAGCGTCTGCAACCGCCTTGTAGTGCTCGATCTGGGCCTTTTCGGACGTGCGGAAGAAGAAAGGCGGAACACAGCAGATGGCGGCGCAGCCGAACTCCTTCGCCTGCCGAGCAGCTTTCGAAGCGCTGGCTGTGCTGATTGCACCTACATGCATGATCGCCAGCGCCCTGCCCTGCGTCTCTTCACCGGAAACTCGTGCAACCGTCTCACGCTGCTCTTCGGTGAGAATCGGGCCTTCACCTGTACTGCCCGCCATCCAGAAGCCATCGACGCCGTTCGCAATATTGTCGTTCAGCAGGGCTCGTAGAGCGGTTTCATTGACTGAACCGTCGTCGGATATCGGGGTTGGCGGCGCTGGGAAGACACCTTTGAACTCAAGCTCGTTGGTGGCATGTGAACCGTTGGATCCTGGCGGTGTCATTGCGGTGCTCCGTAATTTTCGTGTGCTGCGGCTGCGCTAAGCGGCAGTTTAGCGGTTTTTCGGGCAGGAGCGTCGGAGAACCAATCGCAAACGCAAAACCTGCAGGACACAATGCAGATAGCATGCGCTCTCAACGGCATACACACCCGACGAGACGGTGAACACATGATCGATCTGCTGATTACGAACGCGCGAATTATCGACGGCACTGGGAGCCCCTATTTCCGTGGCTCAGTCCTGGTCGACGACAACACTGTGACTATCCGGCGAGGAGAGCTGATCCCTGGCGAGGTTGAAGCGCACACCGTGATCGATGCTGCCGACCGGGTAGTTTGCCCCGGTTTCGTCGATCTGCATTCGCACGCCGGGTTGACAATTCTCGGCGAGCCGCATCACGACCCTAAGGTTCGCCAAGGCGTCACTACGGAACTTGTCGGCATCGATGGCATCTCTCACGCTCCTTTCAAGACTAAAGAGGAGTTGGAGCGCTACATCTGGCTCGACTCCGGCCTCAACGGATATCCACCTGAGGCAGATTGGCTAACCACGCAGCAGTTGCTGCACAAGTATGACAACAGCGTCGCCGTCAACATCGCCTACATTCTTGGCAACAGTCCTGTGCGTATCTGGGCCGTTGGGTGGAACGATCGGCCTGCGACTGACACTGAGATTGCGGACATGCAGGCTGTTATCCGCGAGTCTATGGAGGAGGGCGCGTGGGGCATAAGCACCGGACTGGACTACCCGCCGGGCGCATACGCTGACACCAATGAGCTGATCGCG
>JAJCYY010000006.1 GCA_029262735.1 Chloroflexota bacterium
CCCTTGACAAAGAGATGCTGCAGGACGTTTTACGAAAAAAACTCTGAAGCCGGCCCGGAAGCGGGATGTAGCGAAATACCTGTGCAGGAGCTACCGGGTCTCAGAGCGAAGAGCCTGTTCTGTGATCCGCTTCTCCCGCACTAGCCACCGCTACTTGAGTCGCGCTCCCGAGCAGGCTGTACTTAGAAAGCGCATCAGGGAACTTGCAGAGATACGCGTCAGCTACGGCTACAAGCGGATCCACATCCTCCTTCAAAGAGAAGGCTGGAGAGTGAATCACAAGCGCGTCTACCGGCTGTGCAGGCTGAAAGGACTGGCTAGGAGGACGAAGAAGCCGAGACGCAGGCACGTCTCGAGCCGGAACAGAGTTGAGGTGCCTGAAGCGACAGCTCCGAACCAGGTCTGGTCGATGGACATCATGCACGACGAGCTCTTCAACGGGCAGAGAATTCGTCTTCTTACGCTAGTCGATAACTTTACCCGTGTTAGTCCCCGGATCGAGGTGAACTGAAGCCTTACTGGAAAGCGGGTCGTCGAGGTGCTGGAACGAATAGGTACCGAACGTGGCTTGCCGAAGACCATCCGCGTTGATCACGGGACAGAGTTCACCTCAAAGGCCTTTGACCAGTGGGCCTACATGAACGGTGTAGAGATCGACTTCACGAGGCCGGGAAAGCCAACCGACAACGCATTCATCGAGTCGTTTAATGGAAGAGTCCGCCAGGAGTGCCTGAACGAGAACTGGTTCCTGTCGCTGGAGGACGCACAGGAGAAGGTTGAAGAATGGCGGCAGGAGTACAACAATGAGCGGTCACATAGTGACCTGGGTCAACTGGCTCCAGCCCGGTTCGCACTGGCCCAGAAAGCAGGAGCCGAAACAGCCGGATAAGCCCGGAAATTAACCCTTCAGGTGGCGCGAAAAAGGGGTAATGGTCAGCTGGTCGCCGGACTAACATAACGGGTGGTACATGTCTGGGGGGCAGATCACCAGCAATTGCCAAAATTTTCGGCCTATAAGCTCATCGCTTCGTGATGGAGACGTAAGTGTGGTCACAACTCAGATGTTAACAACGTCAGCATTAGCCTTAAGTATCTCTCGGAGTACTAGCGTCCACTCAAGCAGCGGCTAAACGCATCAGTACCCACGGGCGTTCATCGCGTCCACTGGATCGAGATCGATAATTGCAGCGTTGATCCGCTCAAAAAAGGCATCTGTTAGCTTCCGCAGTTCAGTTGAGTAATCGGATTCCGTAGCTCGGCCGATTGAGGAAAGCGGTCGAAACATTGAGCGTGTCAGGGCTGCACGGTAATCGATATAGAAATCATCGAACGAGTAGTCGAGATCCGCTTCATAAACAAGCTGGCGATAGTAGTTCCTGAGTAGTTCTTCCTCGTGTTGCCGTCGATCTTCGACCGTAAGGCTCCCCACCAGAAAGTAACTCACATCATGCGCGGCGAGTCCTCGTCCTGATAACTGCCAGTCTATGAGAACCGTCGGACGAACAGCATCCTTGGTGAACAGAACGTTCTCAAGGTGAAGGTCGCCATGGATCAGTGTCGATGGAGTGCTTCTTCTGTGCTCAAAAATGGATTCTATGTTGCTCTGGATCCACTTCCATGCTGCCAGGGTGTCGCTTAATTCAGACCCGTATCGGACGATGAACAGATCCCAGCCTTTGGCAATTATTTGCTCAACGAACGGTGCTACTACCTTCCCTGATGGATTTTCAGGTAGAGAACCTCGTCCCCAGAAAAGCGCATGTATCTGAGCAATCTGATTCAGGATGGTCTTTGCATCTCGAATGTCACATCCAGCCACCTGCGACCCGGAATTGGCGGGGGACACATCTTCGAGAATCACGATCACCTGGCCGCGAGTTGCTCCCTCAGGTGCTCCGATCAGACGTGGTACGGCAAGCTCAGAGCGCTCGGATAGCAACCGGTAAAGATTGGCTTCACTCGCATAGGGGCCAGCAATATCCGGAGGGAGTCTTGCTAGACGATCAAGTTTCGGGAATTTGAGGACAATTGAGCTTGGCCCGCACGTCGTAGAGCCGTGTTCGAGTGTCACACGGACTACTTCGGCTATATCGCTCAGGGCGCCGATTCCTTCATCGATGTCGAATGACATGAACTCGCAGGAGCTATCGCTACGGGCGATATTATCGTTAAGCCATTCAATGCTTAGATCACTAGGAGTGTGTGGAAATATGGCCATGGTTTGACGATTGAATCCGGACTGTAAGCCCTTGCCGATCCTCCGGGCTTTGCTAAACCTTAAATATCTACCGTCTTTGCCAGTATCCGTTCAAGCAGAGGCTTCACGCCAAGATCATGAGGCGGAGTTAACCAACCGGGTTGAGACCTTTTCACGCAAGTATGCCGCCATCCACGGGCATCGCTATGCCAGTGACCAGCGATGCAGAATCCGAACTAAGCCAAACAACGACTTCTGCTAGTTCGTCGGGTGTTCCAAACCGCCCAATAGGTTGAATTGACATGTACATCGCTTCGCGTTCGGGATCATTGCCCATCAGCCGATCCGTCATAGGAGTGCGGACGGCTCCCGGCAACACGGCATTCACCCTGATCCCACGATCTGCAAATTCAACCGCAGCTACTTTCGTTAGACCGATAATTCCGTGCTTAGCTGCCCCGTAAGCGGTCGAACCCTTCATCCCAATAAGTCCAGCGACGGAGGATGTATTGACTATCGATCCGCTACCACGGTCCAACATGTGTTTGATCTCGTGTTTCATGCACGTCCACGTGCCTTTGAGGTTGACATCGATAACCCTGTCCCATTCCGATTCAAGGAACTCAGTCATTGGGACTCGTGCACCCTCGATCCCAGCATTATTAAACGCGCAGTCAAGTCGTCCAAACCGTTTGACAACTGATTGAATCATTGCCTCGACTGCGTTTTCAGAAGAAACGTCGCATTCAAGTGGGACTGCCGTACCGCCGTTGTGCGCGATCTCGCGACTCGTCTCAGATGCCCCATCGGGGACTATGTCAGCGACGACAACGCTTGCACCTGCGCGGGCCATCGCAATTGCGGTCGCTCGACCAATCCCGTTTGCCCCACCTGTGACCAGTGCAATTTTGCCCTCAAGGAGATTGTTCATGACTTACGCTTTCGGTATCTCCCGCTTAGCCAGCACCCGTAGACGAGTCGTGTCGCGAGACACATTCGCCGGTCGAGAGTTGTTCTCAATTGCGGTGCCTCGGGCGCTGGCGTTTAGGTATGGGAGGGCATCTTCATTGTCCGGATCGATTCGGAGTGCCGAATCGCAGAGTTCACGGACCAGGTCCCAGTCCCGAGCATCGACGGCTTCCTCACACTGATCGAGGATCCTGTCTATCTGCCGCTGTAGGCGTTCACTGGGCATAGGGGCGGCATGTTAATGGAGATGCTCATAGGGGGTAAAGAAAACGTTGAACTGCACATTTCTTGACCGAATTGGCACCGAAATTGGCACACTGGGCAAGATTCATCTGGCTTATCGAAAAACCAACCTGCATACCTGAACTGAAATAACTGGTGGGCTCGGAGGGGGTCGAACCCACGACCAGCGGATTAAAAGTCCGTTGCTCTATGATTAGTGTGCTATTGACTAGTTTGGCCTCCCTGTTAGGGAGGGAGTAATTACTCAAGAAGAAGCGCCCGCAGATAGAAAAATCTGCGGGCGCTCTTGTTCGATCTACGTCGAGAAGGCTATGCAGCCTTCTGTACGTCGCTCGCCGGACGGTCCTGTCCAACCTTGTGCTGGTTCCAAACCTTGCCCTGCATGGCGTTATCGCCGTTGTAGGCATTTCGGGCCAGGGTCTCGCCGAGCAGAACAGCCTGGTACTGCTCCTTCGGGTCAACCAGATTGGTCTCAAGAACGTGACCGATCCGCGAAAACACGTTACGGATAACGTTAGTCACTTCTCTTACTCCTCCGGCATGCAGATAGCCGGTACGCGCAAACTCGCGCTTCTTGGCGTAGCTGGCGTGCGATGCACATGATCGCCCTGTTCAACTCGCTACATTAATTCTACGCTTTCCGTCATGATAATCAATACCAAGAATGGTTAATAACTGGTTACGGAATGTTATCAACTGATTACATGACGTGTTTCGTAAATATTCGCCTCGTCTTTTCTAGCATAACGACATTGTGAACCATTGCACAATGGTGCTTTGGTCACATATGACCGCGCGATTTCCGAAGTGACTACGTGAGGTGTGCGCAACAGGAGATCCGGCCGCAGGCAGATCGAGAGCCAGATTCCGGTCGTGAGGCTCAATTGCAGGGCAAAACAAAAGGCGACCGGAACCTGGTCTGTCCGCTCGCCTTTTTTTCCTGGCTTCGGTGTGGCAACTCGCCAGCTGCCTGACATCGAAGCCGCTCTGCTGGGGTGTGCTGGTAGAGGCCATCACGGCCTTAGCTGCTGGCACCCACCACCCGGGTTGCTATCCAGGCGGGTTCAACTGGGTGCAACGGCGCTGCTTTCTTCACGGCGCACACCCGACAGAGCTACATGTCCCACAGTGCCCGGTCTACTCATCCACTGGCCCCTGCGCGACCCGGACAAGCCACGTGGATGATCCAACCCTGCAAACGCTTCCGCATCTTTACCAAGGCGACCCTCCTTTCGTGACTGCAAATCGTTCGACTAGGCCTTCACTTCTCCCTAGTTAAACGATAGCACCGGGCGGGTTCGAACTCGTCGATTTCGCGTGAAGTCGCCGTGAGGACAGGTGGCGGGGGTTGAACTCAAATCCAGTTGCTCGTAGCTCACCTGCTACGGCATTAACTGCTGCTCTGATTCGGCCTTTAAACCGATCTCGTCCCAGTCCCACAACTGCGGAATGGTCTCCACCTTCGCCCACTTCTCCTGCTGGTCCGAGTAGTGCGGGCTGACCGGGTGGCCGGAAGCTCCAAGCGGTACGATCCAGCGACCATTCGACCAGTTTGAGGGATCATGGATGTACCGGTTGATTGGCCCGGTCTCGGTCTTGAACTCGGTTCCGGTGCGCGCTCCAGACGCGAATGGCGTGTCACCGTCACCGGCGGTCTCGATTCGAGGCGGATTTAACGTTTCGCCCAGTTCGGGGTAAACGGCAGAGAGCGGATGCTGCTGTGCGGAGCCGTGAAGATCACCCCAGCGCCACCCATTCCAATCGGTGCCAATCCTGCTTTCGAGTTCGGAAACCGCCTCATTGAGTGAGTCGCTAAGCAACCCGTCCCATGTGGCGCCATCTGGCAACACTCCGGTTTCGCCGGATTCGAGAGCGACGACCAGAGCCGACTTCAAATGCCTTCTGAAGTGCTCTTCTGCTCCGGGATCTACAGAAGAAATCATCCTTTCGGCGAACGATCCGTAGTTGCCCCGAACAATCGCCTCTGAGAGCTTCGCAGCCGTCATCTCGTACAGCGCAGCCGCCGGGGAGTCCGCGGATAGCACACCGTCCCAGTCAGCGATCAGTTTGGCCGCATCGGCCGCTTTGCCGCCCAATCCATCTACTCTGGAAAGCGCCTTTTTCAGAGCCTGTGCAGGTATCGACGTAATATCGGCGTGTATCGAAGACATCTCGTCAACGCCGATCTTTGTTCCGGAAAGCTCGGCGATTCGAGATGCGATGCGTTCTGCCCTGAACCCGGTGCCGAAGAAGTTGGTCAGGTAGTGGGGATAGTTCTCATCCACGACGCGCTGGTTGCAGGTCACGACCCATCCGGTCTCGGGATTGCGTGAGCGTGGCAGGTCGGCAGCCGGAATGTAGCCTTTCCATTCATGGTCACCCGTCCAGCCAGGAACCGGTCCCCAGCCGTTCCCGCTGGTGCGCATGGGAATCCGCCCGCGCAGCGTGTAGCCAAAGTTGCCATGGACATCGGCGTACGGATAGTTGTTCACGCGGTCGGTCCAGCCCTCGAACGCCTTCTCGAGCTCGTCTGCCGACCGCGACTTCATCACTCCGTATGCGGCATTCAGCCAGGGGGTTCCCTCCCTGGAGCCGGGATCTGCCAGCGTTATCGCCATCCCGTCTGCGGGGTCACCTGCGATCACCGGTCCGTGATGGGTCTCCACGACTCTCACCTGGACGTCATCGCCACCCTTCACACGCAGCGTTTCGGTCGTGACATCAGCCTGCACCCAATCGTCGCGGTACTGGTATTCGGTCTTGCCGCTTTCTGTCCTGAACTTCTCAGCAAAGAGATCCTGCGTGTCCACGCCTCCGTGCGTCATACCCCAGCCGATGTGTTCGTTGTGGCAGAAGTGAAGCGTCATTGGGACGCCAGGAATCGAGTGACCGAGCGCTGCGAAGTCAGGACCGATCAGATGGACCTGGTAGTAGACGTTCGGCGCCTCAAGTCCACGGTGTGAGTCACCGGCGACTAGCGGTAGCCCGGACTCTGTACGATCTCCCGAGACTGCCCAGCCGTTGCTGCCACCATCGATATCGTTCAGCATTCCTGCCGTTTCGACGACCGTTCGCAGCTGATCCACTGCATTAAGCAACGGGCCTGAGTAGCGTTCGCCCGGAGGCACCGTGAGCAGGTTTCCCTGCTGGTAACCCGGCGAAAGCTGGGCAGCGCGCTCGGGACCAATCTCTGCTGCCAGCCGAGAGAGCCAGAGCTTTCCCTGGAACGAGCCCTCGGCCGTGTTTCTGACCTTGTATACGACGACACAGTGCCACGGCTGCCAGCGTTCCGGTTTAGCCCCAAGCAGCCTGTATTCAATGGGGAGTGAGCTGGTGTTCTCGATAAACGCGTTGACGCCGTCTGTATATGCGTCGACCGCAGTTTTCACTTCAGGACTGGCAAGTGAGTAGTCGAGTTTTGAGACTCGCTCCATGCGGCGACGGCGCATTAGCGTGTCCTGTGAGATCGCCTGTTCGCCAAGATACTCGGAGATGCGGCCGATGCAGCGCAGGCGGTCGTAGTCCATCTGGAACAGGCGGTCCTGCGCGGTGGCAAATCCCTGGGCGAAAAACAGGTCGTACTCGTTGTCCGCCTTGATGTGAGGAACGCCCCACTGGTCTCGCCTGATGGTTGCGCCGGATTTGAGCTGAGTGAAGTTCTGAGGCGATGTGACATCAGGCAGGGCGGCTTTGAGATCAGCTTCGGTGAGGTTCTGGGGCATTCGAGCAGGGTCCGATCGCTGTGATGGTGGAATGTAGCGCGCTCGACAGACAGGCGCTATGAGGCGAGCGCAACTCTACGTCGAACAGGTTGGGTGTCAAGTGAGCACCAGCGATGCAACTGTGATGATTTGACTCCGCAAGATGGAGAGAGATAATCCCGTTAACCGGAATCCTGACTGCAACGCCAGCCACCCTCTAACTCCCACTCTGACAGAGAGAGGGAAACGGCCAACTGAGTCAGTGGGTTCAAGTTAGCTAGCGGTGGCGAAGCATCCGCGCAGCCCAGCCCTCACCCCACGGAGTAAAAATGAAGATCACCAACATCAGGTCATGGGTCGTTCGGCTGGACTGGGACGACAATCCCGGCGCCAGTTTGATGCGAAGCCCGACGAAACGCTCGTTCGTATTCGTCGAGGTGAATACCGACGAAGGTATTACGGGCTGGGGCGAGATCACAACCTATCCCGGACCCGTGGCCAACCGAGCCATCGCCGCCTATGTGAACGAAATTGGCGACTGGCTTGAGGGCGAGGACCCGGAGAAGATCGAGTGGATCTGGGCGAAGATCTTCCGAGGCATGACCTATGTTGGGACACGCGGCGCCACGACCGCCGCCATCTCAGGTATCGATATCGCGCTCTGGGACATCCGCGGCAAGAAGCTCGGTGTTCCCATATACAAGCTGCTTGGCGGCGAGGTCAGGGACCGCATCGCTCTCTACACTCACCCGCCCGAGCCGAAGTCGCCAGATGACATCGCAGCGTCGGCAAAAGAGATCCAGGCATCAGGTCACCGCGCCTTCAAGATGGACCCGATGATGTCGCACTTGCACGTGGGCAACGACACGTTCCTGGACGGCGAGATATCGGCCGAGGTGGTCGCAAAGGCGGTCGAGACCACCGCAGCGGCGCGCGAAGCTGTCGGGCCGAATATGGAGATCCTGATCGACGCGCACGGAATGTACAACGTGCCGTCCGCGGTGAAGCTGGCAAACGCACTTGAGCCGTACGGCATCTTCTGGTTCGAGGAGCCAGTGCCCTCTGAGAGCTGGAAGGCTCTCAAGCAGGTGAAAGATGAGGTGAACGTACGGATCACCGTGGGCGAGCGGCTGCACACTCGATGGGACTTCGTGCCGATCTTCGAGAACAACCTGGCAGATTTCGTGATGCCGGATGTCACCTGGACGGGCGGGATCACGGAACTGAAGAAGATCACGACGATGGCGGAGGCTTACTACATTCCGATGTCACCGCACGACGCTTCGGGACCGATCAACGTCATTGCCGGAGCGCACGTAATGATGACCTGCCCGAACTTCTACAAGCTTGAGACGAGCCGCTACGACCTGTCAGGCTACAACGTGTTTATCGACAATCCGCTCGATATTCGCAACGGAGACCTGTACATCGACCCGGATGCGCCGGGGCTTGGCATCAACCTTGACCCCGATTTCCTGGCTTCGCACGAAGTGACAGGGGCTGACACGGCAAAGTAGTGCCGGCCTGGACGCGGCTTAATTTACTGGCCGCAGCATGATGCGGTTCGCCACGGCATAGCCCAGCACTGCGGCCTTGCCGTCGACCGTCAGCGACACAACGCCGCGGTAGGGTGCGACCTCGTCGACTGTCACGCGCACACCCGGCAGGACGCCGGTCTCAACGAGATACTTCACAAGCTCCTCGTCATCCTCCGGGATGCGGTCGATAGCCATGTCGCTGCCGTTCGGAGCCCGGTCGAGGGTAACCACGTTGCGCGCTTGCCTGTAGCCGGATCCGGGAATCGGCTGCCCAAACGGATCGGAAAGCGGGTTGTTCAGCTTTTCTCGTATCCGCTGCTCGATCTCGTCGGAGATTGCGTGCTCCAGCATGTGGGCCTGTGCGTTCACCTCCCAAAGATCGACGCCAAGCATGTCGACGATCATGCGAGCGGCAAGGCGATGCCGACGGATCATGCGCTCTGCAAGCGCTTTCCCGGTTGAGGTGAGGCCAATATCGCGCGATTCCGTGACCCGGATCAACTGCTCACGCTCCATGCGCCTGAGCATGCCAGACACCGAGGGCAACGACGTTCCCAGGTGTTCTGTTTCGGGCACGCGCCTTAGCTGTGCGACGAGGTTGGAGTTCGTGACTCGCAGACCCTGCTCCTCGACCAGGTAGATCGAGAGCAGGTAGTTCTCCATCGCCTGTGTCAGCCTGATCTCGCCGTGTTGATGGCGGGTTGATGGGCTTTTCCTGGGCCGGCTAGTTACTTCATCTGCCATTTGAGCTCCAGACACTGGACCTTTTGCGGTGGTCAGCCAGGACAATCATACGAATATTGCTAGCGCGCTCAGGATGCGACTGAGCGAGCGTATGCAACGTGTTCAAATTCGTCTATACGAAGTGTATCGCGTCGCGCAAGTTACTCGGGTCAAGCCAGTGATTGGTGGCCGTAGCGATCCCGTCTCGACACTAATGTGACATTGCCGTCCCTTCTCTATCTGATCTGCCGTACCATCCGCTGAAGAACAAGTGACACGGAGATATGTGATGACTGCGCCAGATGGAATACAACGCTGCGATTGGGGCGGTGACTCAGCAGGCCCGATGCGTGACTACCACGACACCGAATGGGGAGTGCCGATCCGCGACGACCAGAAGCTGTTCGAGCTGTTGTGCCTCGAGGGCGCACAGGCTGGCCTGAGCTGGAGCACGATCCTAAATCGCCGAGGCGGATACAGGGCCGCGTTCGAGGATTTTGATATCGAGCGTGTGGCGGCATTCGACGACACGCGAGCAGAAACGCTTCGTAACGATGAGCGCATAGTGCGTAACAGGGCGAAGATCAGATCGGTCATCAAAAATGCACGGGCTGTACTGCAGATGGCCGAGGAAAGCTTGAGCCTGACTGAGTATTTGTGGTCGTTCGTTGGCGGGAAACCGTTCGTAAATAAGCGGGAGTCGATGTCCGACATTCCAGCCGAGACTGATGAGTCGAAGGCGATGAGCAAGGCGCTTAAAGCCCGAGGGTTCAGCTTTGTGGGACCAACGATCTGCTACGCGTTCATGCAGTCAGCAGGCATGGTGAACGATCACGTCGTGAGCTGCTTCAGGTATGACGAAGTTTAGTTGGCATGGTTAGAAAGAGCCCCGGAAATGCGTGCCTCTTCCTACCTGACAACGGCTAGAGTTGATTGACTCCGGGTTGATCTTTAGATTCAATAGAACACTGGCATTGGACACCAGAGTGCCATGTAGTGGCTCTTCGCACCGGCGACGTCCTTCAAAACCCGGCTTGCGGGCCAGGGCGGCGTACGGATCGATAGCCACTTGGCCAAACGCCAGGCGCGTCGCCATCCTCGTTCCCGAGTAGCTCAGCGGTAGAGCAGCTGACTGTTAATCAGCGGGTCACAGGTTCGAATCCTGTCTCGGGAGCCAAATCTCCTTCAACTTCGATGTACCGCAGTCACCATGCGAGGGTCTTCCGGGTCGCCTCGGCTGCGGTAACGGCCGCGCGTGTCCATGGGGGCGTTCTGTTGTGGGCGTCGATCTCTTCAACGGTGAGCCAGAGAACTTCCGCCACTTCGTCAGGGTCAGCAACGTGGGCTTCCCCGCTTTTGAACTGGCACAGGAACGCGATGTCTACAACGGACTCCCCGGTTTCGAGAGTGAACTGACTGCTTCGAACGTAAGCCATCCGACCGACGGTAACGCCGGTTTCCTCGAGGATTTCGCGGCGCAAGATCTCCTCGAGGACTCCACCCGATTCGGCACTTTGTTCGACTTTGCCCCCGGGAGGAGCCAGCGCACCAGGTGCCTGGTCTTCATGCTCACCTCGGACAATCATGAGGTAACGGTTGTCACGCAGGACAAGGCCCTGCGTGTTTACGACGAAACTCGGTGGCGGCATCGGGATCTTCCTTTCACTCACAGTCCCGACGGCGATACAGGCCGGGTGATGACGACAGCAACAACGGGTCTCTGCACTGAGGAGACTGCGCTTCGTTTCGCCAGGGCACAGCTTGACGTGCTGGTTGTCAATCAGCGGGTTCTAGGTTCGAATCCTGTCTCCGGATCCGACAGAAAAACCTCAGTGCCTGTGATCTCGCTGCCCGGTGCGGCAGGACGTCGTGATCTGGAGCTATGAATCGGCGTCCCGGACGTGTGAGTTCACAGCCGTAACCGAAGATCGTGTTGGCGGTGGAAGTCGTCGGCCGCTACTCCGGCGGCACATAATCTTCCAGGCGGTCGTCATCGCTAACGCTGTCATTGCGACCGCCGCCACTGCTGTTACCAGCGCCGCTGCCGGGAGGCCTTTCGGAGTTGCTTCGAGCAGGGTCTTCATCACCGGCGAAGAACAAGAACAGGAGGACTGCCCCAACGATGGCGACGATCAGACCTCCTGCCATGAACATGCTGCTCCACAGGCCAAAAAACTCTTTGTATAAACCCCTGCGCCACGACTTCGGCATTCTCAGTATCTCCATCATCCGGTCCCATCCGGATTGTCGTGCTGGAGGTGCTGGCAGATCTGGAGTTACTTCGGCCGCAGCTGGCGAACCTGGTGCAGGTATTTCGTAATCTTCCTTGTTCACAGGTTGTCCCCCTACATTGTGTGAACTTAAGCAAATCGCGAATCTCTCGAGTTTTTCGAACTCAAGACAGGCGCATCCTACCATTGTTCGGCATTTGGCCGAGACAGATGCATCTACTACTCACGCCTCATCCAATATGACTGGCTGGCTGTCAATCGGCCGGGCGCAGGTTCAAAGCCCACCTCAGGTGCCAATCCTGTTTCGCAGGGTCAGAGCAGCGTTGATTAGCCAGTCAGCTCTTCATCCTCTATTCACCGACAGTTTCAGCGTGCTCGAGTGCAGACGGTGTCAGGCAGCCGACAATCGCCGGAGCCTCCTGGACCAGTTCATCGTTTTCGAGTGATTCAACCATGAATAACGCGAAGTCTATGCGGTGTGTCATGTTGCTCCTGAGGATGGGATCGCCGACATGCCGACTCCACACCGGCAGACCCTGGCTCTCGCCTTCCTTCAGGTCACTTCCGCGGACGACGGTCCACTGTGCGTCACTGGCGAACACTCTCCTGCACGCCTCAACCTGGTCGCCGATATCCGCAACTCGGAATAGCCGCGCGATTGGGCCCAGGACACCTACGATGAGTTTCAGCTTGCGTGGGTACACATCTTTACCATCGCGACTGATGTGCCATCCGCAGGAAAATACGAGGCGGGCACCTGGAGGCGCATAGTCGAGAACAGCCTGCGCTGTTCCGGATGAGTAGTTGTGGACTCCCCACGGAACCAGCACGGTGAGCACCCCATCGCACCCTGCGACTGCTTTCTCGATCACCTCACGGTCGTCCGTCGCCCCCTTAATGATAGTGATGCGGCCCTTGAACTCTTCGAGCTTGCCCACGCTTTTCTCGCGGCACACGCCAACTACTTCGTAACCTCGGTCCAGCGCATGCTGCACCATGTACCGCCCGAGCTTGCCGGATGCACCGACAATGCAAACCTTCATCGTGTCTGTTCCTCATTCTGAGTCTGCAAGACGGCTCCGATCGTGCGATTCGCAATCTATTGACAATGTGTCTGATTCAAATGACGCGCCGTTTCGAACGATGGTATGTCAGTGCCAACTCGATGCAGTGGCGAAGCACATCTTCTGGTGGATCTTCATTGAGGCTAAGCATGACGCCTCTGTTGCCGTCGAAGCTAAAACGCCCGAGTAGAGCTCACGATAGGTCGGTAACAGTGAAGTCTGACAATGGACGAACATCCCGTACTGGTCGGGGTTCGACTTGATCTGATCGACACGGATAGTTGTTCCACTTTTCGTTTTCGGAGTCAGGTAACTGGGCTGGCCCCATTTGAGGGTCTCTTCCAGCGGACCGACGCCCTCGGTTTCTGAAGCGGTATCGAAAATCAGTTGCCGCAGTGCCAGGAGCCTGGATTTGAGCCTCTGTGGATACTCGCCAAAAACACTCTCGACATCCGGACTGTTGAACGGTTCCATGATGTTCGGTCCTGGCTGGTTTCGGACGCATCCGGTTCCCCGCAGCGTCGATAATCCCTTACACATCTAGTGCAGCATTATTCCATGAGGCTGCAACGTACGGTTAAGAGACAGGGCAACTACCCATTATTCCGTGGCTCACGAGATCAAATCTTGCTCCAGCGTGATCGCCAACTTCTATCTACTCCTCGTTCGGTAGTTTTGTAGAAGAACGTTTATTCCAGCGGCTTCTCAGCGGACAACCGAATCGTGTTCTTGAATTTCCTGGATGAGACGCCACCCACTCAGTACTCACGCATCCCACAGACGAGTTGAGGGCGGCTGCCCGAGGAAAGCAATAGCATCGGATTCGAGGAGATTCCCATGTTCTCGAAGAAGCGTGTTACAGCCGGGGAGACGAAGCAGTCTTCCAGAGTTGTTGACCGCTCTGCTCTCGGCGAAAAACGCGGCGCAAAACGACACCAGCCGACGTTTACCAGAACCGGAGCTGAAACGGCTTTGCGAGGCGGACCGATATCCACCGAGTCGGTACTTCAGCTACAGGGTCTTGCAGGCAACGGGGCTGTTTCCAGGAAGATTGGCGGCGTGGTGCAGCGCCAGCCGATAGCGAACAACACTTCGCTCGACATGGCCGAATGCTCGCTGCTCGGGATAACTCACGAGGGCGACAACTACTCAACCGCCACCGTCAAGGCCGAGGCATGGATGTCTAGCCCGCTCCACGAGGTGATCTACGAGATCAAGTGGGATGCGGCGGTAACTCCGGACGGAGGCCATCTGGGACAGACCGAGGGTGAGGAGAGCGACTGGATTGTCGACCTTGGCCAGGATCTCCAGCCGATCGGTGACAGAGATAATCCTGGCTCGACTTATTTCGATGACGACTACAGTCTCGATCAGGACGAGGGTCAGTATTTCCTGTATCACGACCAGATCGGACAGTCACATAAAGAGGGCGGGAGCTGGTGGTTCAGGCTAAAAGTTGTGGACGAGACCGGTAATGTCCTTTCGCAGTCGCACGACGTCGAGGTGGACTGGGGAAAGCCGTCTGAGGAAGGCGAATAGCCGACTTTAGCGGCCTTGAGAGTGAGGGTTCTGGAATCACTGCTCCGTTTGGGCGCGATCGCCAGCGGTTCATACGTCTGCGGTTCTAAACACAGCCGCTAGATCGCCCTGCCGGCCCTGAAGCCTGCAAAAGCCAGCGTAATACCAGCCGCGTTTGTGAGCACGATGTTGATCATGAAGAACTGCCAGTTTGAAGCCCGTGCAAGCTGGACATTGTCGAAAGCAAACGTCGAAAATGTTGTAAAAGCACCCAGGAACCCCGCGAAGGCGAACGCCCGCATATTCTCGCTAACCCATCCGTGGTCTTCGCTGTAAGCCCAGATGAAGCCGAACATGAACGAGCCGAGCATGTTCGCAGCGAACACACCCCATGGGAAAGTTGTGTCGGCCCGGCGCTGCACATAGGTCGCGACACCGTAGCGCGCAAGTGAACCCAGCGCGCCAGCGAACGCTATCCAGATGAACTTGTCCATTGCGGTGGCCGATGTAGCGGTTGTGACGAAACTGGGAAGCGGCTGACAGAGCGAGTTTGGCCTTTCCCTGCCCGCAAAACTAACGGCGCGTCTACCCTCAACGGTCGCACGGTCATACACTTCAGTCTGTGATCGACCCAGAATGGTTCGAGGTATCGGATGAACACAAATACAGGGCCCGGCGCCGCAGACGCTTCGCGCTCTCATTTCGACAGGCAGGCGGCAGCTTATGCTGGGAGCGTGCCGCATTCGACGAGCGCCAGCCTGCACGTGATTGAGCGGCTTGCATCTGAGCGTCGGTACGGGCTCGGCGTCGATATCGCCACCGGTCCCGGTTTCACCGCGTTCACAGTCGCGCCTTTCTGCGAAAAAGTCATCGCCACGGATATTTCAGCGAAGATGCTGGAGCAGGTTGAGCGGCTGGCGGCAGAAAAAAACCTGTCCAATGTGACCACGCAGACCGCCGACGCTACAGATATGCCGTGGGACGATCAGAGCATCGACCTGTTGACCTGCCGCACAGCGCCGCACCATTTTGCGAGTATCGACGCATTTCTCGGCGAGGTGAGCCGCGTGCTTGCTCCCGACGGCACTCTCCTGCTGGCGGACACGTGCACGTCGGAAGACCCTGTCGCAGACGCGTGGCACAACGAGATGGAGGTACGGCGTGACCCGTCCCACATTCGCTGTCTCTCCCCATCGGAGTGGCTCGACGCGCTGGAGCGTGCTGGGCTGCAGTCAGACTTTCACACGTTTTCCAGGGTGAACATGGAGTTCAACTCGTGGACTGAACGGTCCGGGACATCGGTGGACGAAACGGAGAGGCTCCGCAAGGACTGGGCTGCGGCACCTGAGATCGCAGTCACGGAATTCGAATTGGCTGCAACGAACGACGGCAGCTTCACGTTTTCATGGCCTGTGTTCGTCTCCCGGTCGCGAAAGACAGACAAATAGCCGAGGGCACCGCATCTGATGAGGTCGAATTGACGGAGATCCCTCCGGCAGACGAATCGAGAGTCGCCGACACCGCCCGGGCGGTGTCGGCGCGGCCGCGGGCGCGGGTGGGGATTACCAAACCGCCCAACCAAAACCGGGTCTCTGGACAGGCGGTGTCGCAGATCGTCACCACCACGAGCCCCACCCGT
>JAJCYY010000007.1 GCA_029262735.1 Chloroflexota bacterium
TGCTTCGATCTACCGCATGGACCCGGTCGGCGTCGTCATCCCGCGCAACGCCGATGATGTCTCGGCCGTGCTGGAGATCGCATCGAAGAACGGCGTAAAGGTGTTGCCACGAGGCGGCGGCACAAGCCTCTCCGGCCAGACCGTCAACCACGCAGTCGTGATGGACTTCTCCAAGTACATGCACAACGTGCTTGAGGTGAACCCGGAGGAACGCTGGGTGAGGACCCAGCCGGGTGTGACGATAGACGACCTGAACCGCCAGCTCCGTCCACACGGACTATTCTTCACGCCGGACCCTTCGACTTCCAGCAGGGCCAATGTCGGCGGCGCTATGGGCAACAACTCTTGCGGCTCCCACTCCATCATCTACGGCAAGACGGTCGACCAGGTGAAGGAGATGGAGGTCGTCCTGAGTGACGGCACACCGGCGCACCTGGGCCAGATAAGCGCAGAGATCCTGGCCCAGAAGCAGGGTGGCTCGGGTCGAGAGGCTGAGATATACCGGCGGATACCGGAGATCGCATCGGCTTCGGCTCTCGAAGTAGACCGGTGCTTTCCGAAGATTTTGCGCCGGGTCGGCGGCTACAACCTGGACCTTGTGCAGGACCCGGCAAACCTGAACCTGGCGAAGATGGCGGTCGGCTCCGAAGGCACGCTGCTTGCGGTGACTGCGGCAAAGCTGAACCTTGAGCCAATACCGGCGTTCAAGGGGCTCTCGGTAATTCACTTCAAGGACATCGTGGAGTCGATGGAGGCCACGGTCGCCACGCTGGAAGAGAATCCGGCGGCAGTCGAGCACATCGGCGAGATGATCATTCGCGAGGCGAAGAACTCGATCGGCTTCTCTCGTAACCTGGGCTTCCTGCAGGGCGAGCCGACAGACATCCTGGTCGTCGAGATGAACGGCGAGACGCCTGAAGAGGTTGAGGCGAAGCTGGACCGGCTTGAGCAGAAGATGCAGCGTCTTGAGCTTGGCTACGCAACTACCCGACTGACGGCGGCCGCAGAAATGGCGAAGGTCTGGGGCATGCGGCAGGCCGGACTTGGCCTGATGATGAACATTGAGGGCGACGCCAAGCCGCTGCCGTTTGTCGAGGACACGGCGGTCTCGCCGGAGAAGCTGCCAGAGTACGTGAAGCGGTTCGACGAGATCGTTCGCTCCAATGGCACCGAGGCCGGCTACTACGGGCACGCATCGGTCGGCTGCCTGCACGTCCGACCCGTTGTGAACCTGAAGACGGCTGAGGGCGCGGCGCGGATGGAGCGTATCTCCAATGAAATTTCAGATCTTGTGCTGGAGTTCGGAGGCGCGCTGTCGGCGGAGCACGGCGACGGCATCGTGCGCGGCGCATTTGCGGAGAAGATGTTCGGCCGGGACCTTGTGCAAAATTTCCGCGATGTGAAGCAGGTCTTCGACCCCAGCGGCACGATGAACCCCGGCAAGATCTTCGACACGCCGCCGATGACGGAGAATTTGCGCTACGGCGTCTCGTACGAGACCGCGCCTGTAGAGACGCGCCTGGATTTCTCGAAGGAGGGCGGCTTTGCTGGTGCGATCGAGAAGTGCAACGGTGTCGGCGACTGCCGCAAGGTGAACGCGGGGGCGATGTGCCCGTCTTACCAGGCGACCCGAGAGGAGGAGCATTCGACGCGCGGCCGGGCGAATGCTCTGCGCGCTGCGATCTCCGGCGCGTTGCCGATCGAGCAGCTGAACTCCAAGCGCATGTTCAACGTGCTCGACCTGTGTCTCGAATGCAAGTCTTGCAAATCCGAGTGCCCGTCGAACGTAGACATGGCAAAGATCAAGTACGAGTTCCTGAATTCGTACTACAAGACGCATCGCGTCCCGCTGCGTTCACGAGTAGTGGCAAATATCCACCGGATCAATTCATTCGGCGCCGGGCCACAGGCGGTGGTTGCCAACACGCTAAACCGTTCGTTCATTGGCCGCTGGTTCTCCGACAAGTTCCTGAAGATGGATCGCCGCCGGGCACTGCCGCCAATTGTCTCGCAGACCTTCGAGAGCTGGTTCAAGAACCACACACCGAAGACGACCGGCGCTCGCGGCAAGGTGGTTTTCTTCCACGACACCTTCATCAACTTCAACCATCCGGAAGCGGGCATCGGCGCAACGAGATTGCTGGAGGCGCTCGGTTACGAGGTTGTGCTGGCGGATCGCAAGTGCTGCGGTCGGCCGATGGTCTCGAAGGGACTTCTTGACATGGCGGCGGCGAACGCTCGCTACAACGTGGACTCGCTGTACGAGCATGTGGCGCAGGGAGCGAAGATCGTCGGGTGTGAGTCAAGCTGCATGATGGCGATCAAGGACGAGTATCCGGACCTGTTGCCGGGCGACGGGAAGGCGCGGGCGGTCGCAGATGCGGTCATGATGGTCGAGGAGCTGCTTGCGGAAACGGCTGGCGACGGGATGCAGCAGATAGATTGGGGTGACACGGCCCCAAAAACCCTTTCAAGAGACGTGCGGCTGTTCGTCCACTGCCACGAGCGCGCTCTTGTTGGCACGCAGGCGGCGCTTAAGGTGCTCAACCTGCCGCCGAGATTCGAGGCGTCGATGATCGATGCCGGTTGCTGCGGGATGGCCGGGTCGTTCGGCTTCGAGAAGGAGCACTACGATGTGTCGATGAAGATTGGCGAAGAGCGACTGTTCCCGGCGATCAGGTCCGCTCCTGCCGATGTGGATATTGCGGTGACCGGCGTCTCATGCAGGCAGCAGATAGAGGATGGCACGGCCCGCAAACCGCGCTTCCTGACGGAGGTGCTGGCAGAGGCACTGCCCGATTAGGGTCGGCGGCCAGGATGCGGCTCACGGGTTGCTCACCGGCGCTTGCCCGTTGTTATGTTGGGGTTCGCTAAGATTCTATTGTGACGAGTGGCTGATCCCGAACGGATGCAGGCGAACGAAAACCTCGGGTGTGTCAATCCAACTCGGTTGAGCGGAACGAAAAGGAATCCAAATTGGCCAGTTCGGCGTTAAATAAGATCCTCGTCCCGCTTGACGGTTCGGCAATTGCCGATGCGATTGTTCCGTACGCTGCCGGAATGGCGAAAGCCAGCGGCGCCGGGGTGGTGCTGTTCCAGGTGGTCCTGGCCGGTGAAGACGCCGCTGCTGTGGAGGCGAGGCTTGAGAGCGTTGCTTCCGGTTTGCGCGAAAGCGGTATGGGTGTTGCGACCGACACCAGTTCCGGCGATGTGGCAGAGGAGATCGTAGATGCGGCGAGGCGCTACGAGGCGAGGCTGATAGTGATGACGGGCCATGCGTCCCAACTTGGCCGCAAGGACCTGCTGGGCAGCACAGCACATTCGGTGTTGAGACGATGCACCAGGCCGGTTCTGATCGTGCCACTAACCTTCACGAACTACGCGCCGCCTGTGGCGATCGTGGTCGGCCATGATGGCACGGTGAACTCGCAGGCAGTGATCGATCCTGCGGTGACACTGGCGAAGGCGATCAGCTGTGAGTTGGTACTGGTGCGAGCTGTCGACCCTGTAGCAGGACTTGGCGGCGCGGCAAAGTACTACAGCGCTGTTGACGAATTTGCCGAAGACGATCTCGATAAGTTGCGTGATGAGCTGGCAAGCTCGGGGCTAAACGTGAGCACACACGTTGGCAAGCGGTTACCGGAGCAGGAGTTGCTTGCGATCGCAGATTCTCGTCTCAGTTCGATCATCGCAGTCTCGACACGCAGCCTGAGCGCAGAGCTGAACGTTCTAGGCTCGACAACTGATCGGCTCGTGCGCTCACAGACGCATCCTGTACTGGCGGTTCCTGAGAGCCAGGGCGTTGCCGGGTAAGCCCACACCGGTCAAATTGCCGTATGTGTTGTCATGCGTATTCCGCAGATGAATAGATCCCGCCCCGTAATCGCAGCCCTGCTAATCGTCCCGATGGCGTTGGCTGTTGCATGTGCCTCGTCGTCGGTCGAGAGCGGCGGTTCCAACACCACAACAGGGCCAACAGACGGTTCAGAGGCATCCTCACCTTCTGCCTCCACGACCGGCCCCTCGACGCCGAGTCCGACCCTGGACCTGAGTTCCAGTTCATTCGCAGGTCTCTCGCCGGAGGAGATTCTCGATGAACTGTTTGTATTCGACTCAAGGGCCAACCGAATTTCAATATCGCCCGGGGCCGTGGACGCAGCGCTTGCAACTGGCGACATGCGGTTTTTGCCGCCGCTGGTCGAGCTGACTCGGTGGGTGAGGCTGAGTCCGGCGGGTGGCGCCTTGAAGACTGCGCTCACTCGGATGAGCGGCCAGGGCTTCGCGGCACACGACTTCTTCAACTGGTACTCGTGGCTGGGGCGGAACTACGAGGGCGAGGAATTCTCGAACTATCCCGGATGGAAAGCTCGACTCTACGATCACATCGACCCTCGCTTTGCCCGGTGGTTCTTCGATGGCGTCGAGTCGGAGATCCCGCTCTGGACGGCACAGTGGGGAGGCGTCACGTCGGACGGCATTCCGCCGCTGGACAACCCGGGCATGACTACGGCCGGACAGGCAACCTTCATGGAGCCGGACGAGCAGGTGTTCGGTGTTTCTATCAACGGCGATGTGCGTGCGTATCCGTTTCGCTTTATGAACTGGCATGAGATGGCGAACGATGTCGTGGGTGGGAAGCCTGTCACGCTCGCCTATTGAACGCTCTGTGGATCGGGCGTCCTGTACGACGCCGAGCTTGACGGTGAGGCACTGAGCTTTGCTTCTTCCGGATTCCTGTATCAGTCGAACAAGCTGATGTTCGACCGCGGGACCGGTTCGTTGTGGCACTCACTTACCGGAGAGCCTGTGCTGGGGCCGCTTGTCGGAAGCGGAAAGACGCTGGAGCTGCTTCCTGTCACAGTTACGACGTGGGGGGAGTGGACGGCTGAGCACCCGGAAACGCTGACGATTGCGTTCAACACAGGTTTCCGTCGTCTGTACGTGAAGCCGGGAGTGCCGGGCGCTGTCTACAACGCCTACTTTGCGGACCCCGGGCTGATGTTCCCGGTGTTTGAGTTGAACCCTCTGCTGGACCCGAAAACTTCCGTCTATGCGCTGCGGGTCGCCGGAGAATCGAAGGCTTACCCGATCGAACTGGTGGCCGAGGAGCAGGTCATCAACGATGTGTTCTCATCGATGGGGATCGTCGTTGTCGGTGATCCAGAGGCCAGGTCAGCACGAGTCTACGAACGCGGGGAGCATGTGTTCAGCACTGGCATTGATGCACGGACGCTGGTGGACGAGATCGGCAGAGAGTGGCAGGTTGGCGAAGAGCAGCTAGAGCCGCCGGATGGCTCTGGCGAAGATGCGTTGCCGAGGGTGGCGGGGCACCAGGCGTTCTGGTTCGGCTGGACGAACTTTTATCCTGAGACTGAGCTGTACGTGGGCGCAGGGTAAGGCCGTATGTTCATCGGTTAGCTCGAACAGGATCGATGTAGCGCTATACTCCAGCAATTCTTTCCAAAATTATTAGTGGAGTGGATTTCGGGATTGAAAACTTGCCGCTATTTCGATTGTGATGAATCGATCCGATCCAACTATGTCGTCTGCCGCGATCACTATGATGATTACAAAGCAGAAAAATTCGATGATTGTCCTTCGTGCGGTCACCTGAAGCTCAAACGCTACAAGTCATGCTTAAACTGCAAAGATGGATCCTCACGCAAGGGGTCATTGGGTGTTCTTGGGAGTGCGGTTGCAGCTGTCCGAGAGATCATCGATGATGTGACCTCTGAGCCGAAACGATCTTCGGCACGCATCAAATCTAAATCCCGTAAACCAGCCGCCTCGTCAGTACCGGATCCTTGGAAGGACTCTGAAACGGAGAATTTCTATGTTTACATTATGGAGCTAGACGGAGGAATCGATTACTACGTTGGTCAAACAAACGACGTTAGAGCACGTAAGCTTGAGCATCGGCAAGGTCGTACTAAATCCACCGCAGGCCATGAACCCAAACTCAAATGGTTCACTCGGGTTCGCACTCGGGAAGAGGCAGTCCAATACGAACAGCACCTGACTGGAATTTCTAAAGCCTCGGGCGGCCGAGCAATAGCACGAATGATCATTGAATTCGGAGATTTGGTTCGGTCGATCGACGGGTTGGAAGGCTAAGGGCGATTGCACGAATGCATTAGCCTAACGGCTCAGACGTGTCCTTTCCCTTCGCGGTAAACTGGCGGCATGTTGAGCGTCGCTTAGTGCCGATTCCGGCCCTGCGAAAAATTTTGAGAACCTGGAGAGCCAGCCATGACCACCTCGCAACAGCAGACCAACGGCGCAAGTCCCGCCGTGATGCCGGTGAATGCTCACAGGAAGCTGGGACGCGGGCCTGCTATCTGGCTGGCGGGCGACCCGGAAGACCTGAAGGAGTGGATGCCAAGAGGCGCAACGGGCATCGTCACCAATACGGTTGTGCTGAACGACATGGTGAATAAGTACGGGCAGATCAAGGATGTAGTTCAGCGCTATCTAGACATCACGGACAAGCCGGTGGTTGTCGAGATTGACGGCCACTCAACGCAGGAGCTGCTCGATGTCGGCGACGTTTTCGTGAAGATGGCACCGGGCCAGATCATCCTGAAGATCCCGACGACTGAGTATGCGCTGGACGCCTTCGCCGAGTTGAAGAAGCAGGGTGTCGAGACCTACAGCACGACGGTGTTCACACTGGCACAGGCCGCAGCGGTGGCGCAGGCGGGCGTGACGCATGTGCTGCCCTTCTGCGAGCCGTACAGGGAGGTCGGTGGCGACCCAACGAAGCTGGTGCGTGAGTGCCGGGCGATGTTTGAAGGCTGGGATGACCGGCCGTACATCACGGCCGCCCTGGTTCGGTCTGTGGAGACGGCTGAGGCCTGCTTGCGGGACGGCGCAGACGGGATCATCATCTTCTGGCCGATTCTCCGCGACATGATGCAGAGCAAACTGACGACCGAGTGGAACGAGACGTTCCTTGACCAGTGGAACCAGATGTACGACGCGGGCCTGATGGATGGCGTACCGATGGTGCGGTAGCAGGCTGGCGTGGGGCGCTGACTGGTCAACGTTCTGGTATGGGCGGGCAAAAATGCTGCGCCCGGTGATGGCGTAGCCGTCGCGACAACCCACCCTCTAACTCCCTCCCTGTCAGGGAGGGAGAAACTGTCATTCTGAACTTGATTCAGAATCTCCCTGAAACCGGTCTGAGGGAGATTCCGAATTTTTTCGTCGGAATGATAGAAGGCCGAAACGGGCCTCAGCCGGACCCTCACCCTAACCCCCTCCCGTAAACGGGAGAGGGGATTTGGCGATTGTGTCAACAGAGCCGACGCCATCCTGAGCTTGTCGAAAGATGGCACGTATGTGCGCTCGCGGAGCGCACCGGGCGCAGCAAGCGGCACCCCTACCAGGATTGACTATCTACCTGCCGGTGCTATCGGTCGGCGCGAGTACCGCATCCCAGAGCTTTTCGAACACGGCAGGCGGTAGTTCATCCGCTGATACACCTGTGTCGATACGCACCACTGCGTCTGCTTCGTCCGGTGTCGGAGATTCCCAGCTCTGCGATTGCCTGAGGTGAACCTCGGGGCGTCCCTCCGACTCCGATCGCCCGCTTGCGTAGCGGGATTCCAGCCGCCTGACCGCTTCCGCCTCAGACAGACTGCATTCGACGATGATGGTCGTTGCCCCGGCCCGCCGTCCCAGGTCCAGCGAAAGCTTTCTGTGCTCCCGTCGCAGGTGCGTGCCGTCCATGATCACCGATCTGCCTTCCTCCAACGCAGCCGCGGCTCGACGACGCGTCTCTTCGTATGTGCGGCGTGACATCTCTGCCGTGTAGATACCGCTGAACATATCTGAGCCGCTGCGCTCGATCGGACTGAGTCCGGCCAGCTCTCGGCGAATGGCGTCTGTCCGCAGGTGAACTGCGTTCCATTGCGTCGCAACAAAACCTGCCACAGTGCTCTTGCCGGTTCCAGTGACACCGGCAGTGATTGCCAGGAACTGCCGCAGGTCTTGTGATGCGATTTCACGCGCAAGGTGAAGATAGGAGTCCGCATCATCTACGTGCGCCTTGCGGCGATCTGGCAGGGCCTGCTCAGCGGAGATCGAGGCTGCCATGCATCTCACCATCGCACGATAGGACTCGTAGAACGGCAAGAGCGGGGTCATATCGGTGTCGCCTGAGTCGGTGACATACGTCTCGATGAGTAGCCGGGCCAGATCGTGACGTCCGCGCCGCTTGAGGTCCATCGAGAGAAATGCGATGTCTGCCGCCGGGTCGATGTGGACGAAGCTGTCGTTGAACTCGATGCAGTCGATTATCTGTATGGACGATTCGCCGGAAGACTGGCGTTCGAGGAATATGTTGCCGGTGTGCAGATCACCGTGGCACATTCGTGGCTTGCCGTTCCGGTGGCGGCGTTCGATCAGGTCTTTTCGCTGTCTGAGGAATGCACCGGCGTATCCAGAGATGTTTGCGAACGCCACGGTATCCAGTTCAGGAGGAGCGTGCTCCTTCACGCGGCCGAGGTTACCGAGCACAACCCTCGAGACGGCTTCGACGGTGCCGTACTCTGGCTGGGCAGCCGCGGCGCTCTCGTGGAATTCTGCGAGCAGGTGTGCGATCTGCGCGATCTCAGCAGCGCCCGCCTCTCCTGCTTCAAGCCGTCTGTCGAGCTGATCATCGGCGTTGAGACGGCGCATCTTCAGCGCCCAATCGACCGTCGTGCTCTCGCTGCCACCGGTGCTTCCGATGCTGTAGTTGTCTCGTGCAACATCAAGCCTGACCGGCTCGACCGACAGGTAGACGTTGTGAGAAAGCCGCTGATTCAGAGCCAGTTCACGTTCCGAGAACTGATGTCTCAACTGGGGCGTCGAAAAGTCGCAAAACCCGAAGTTGACCGGTTTCTTAATCTTGTAGGCAAATTCACCTGCGAGGAAGACGTTCGAGATGTGGGTCGAAATGCGTTCGACCGCGCCAGTGACGGTATCCGGATACGCCGCCGGGTCCATCAGCGATTCGATCATGTCTGGCCGATTGGGACCGGTGGCGCTCATTGGTTCACGGGACCACCGTGTCGCCCTGTATCACGCCTTCTCGGATGACATCGCCAATATTCTCGGTGTGAGCGTAGTCGTTGATCGACACGATGGACCAGCCTGACTTTCCAAACCGGAAGCGGGATATGGACGTGTTGTGTATCTCAGTACGCCGTATAAAGACATTGTCCCAGTTCGTTATGTAGTGCAGCAGAGCCTTCATGGTGATCCCGTGAGAGACGATGGCTATGGTGTGATTTCCGGGCTTGTCGTTCCACTCCGAGTTGTAGAGAACCTCATCCTCAAGCCAGTTGCCTGCCCGGCGCTCGACGGCGCGTTCCGATTCACCGTCTGCCGGTTGGAACCACTTTCCCTTTTCAGCAGAAATAAACCGCAACTCGGTTGACCAGACGTCGTCAGCGAGCTTGCCTCGCCATGCGGGGATCTGCCGTTCGATGATCTGTGGAACGCGGTCGAAGTGTGCGCCTTCCAGCCCCATACCCTTCAGCATGCCTTCCGTCGTCTGGACGGCGCGGACAAGCGTCGATGAGTAGATGCGGTCAAACTTCACTCCCAACCTGCCCAGCCGTTGACCGAGCGAGATCGCCTGCTGGTGACCGCGCTCGGTCATTGGCGCGTCGAAGTTGGCCCCTGCTGCGATGCCGGGAGTGATGTTGTTCTCGGATTCGCCGTGTCGGATGAAGTAGAGATCGAACTGGACGTTTTCGTGGATCATTTAACGGTGCTGTCTCCGGATACCTGGAAGCTTTGACGGTCGACAGGAACGGGAATCGTTCCAAACCTGTCAAGAGTAACAATAACCTTCACGGCCGAGTTGCGCCGTCAACTCTATGGCGCAGTCCAGTTCGAGTCCTGGAGGGCAGGATGGCCCGTTGATTCAGGGCCGATGTCCGGGATGAAGCGCTCGATTGCAATCTGCTCGAATTCATCGAAGAGATCGGTCCGCGCCAGGAGGTCTGCAGCCCACCGTTCGATGGCGGCCGGCTCCAGTTCGGCCAGCAGGTTGAATAGTTCCATTGCGGACGCGGAGTCGAGTTTGCCTTCCGTACGCAGCTGGCTGGCGATGCCTGGCGCTGACTCGGGTGACAGCGCTCGTGCCCAGAGAAGCCTGTAGCCGATATCGTGTTCCGTTTCGCGATCCCTGCGAAGGGCAAAGCGGTCGGTGAACTGTGTTCTCGCCTGCACGATATCCGGATATGAGCTGAGCGACTGGCCGGTGAACTGCTCGATCGCCCGCCATCCCGCTGCCTCGAAGATCTGCGCCTGGGCCTCGAAGAGCCCTCGTGAGTTGATCGAACCCTGTTGCACTGTCTGTTCCGGGTTGACGAGATCTTGCAGACCGTGGCCAAGCTCATGCATGTAGGTACCGAGCGCGTCGAGCGGCGACAGACCAAGATCGACGAACAGGTGAATCTGGCCGTTCGAACGCGTCTTGAATCCAACCTCACCCCGCTCACGGGTGCATGACTTGAACTTGTCCTCATACTGGCTGGAAGTCATCGTGACCCAGCTGCTCATGCACGAGGCGACAGAGCTGTCGCGAAACTCGTCAGGTGGCAGAAAATGCAGCGCGTAGCCCTCGTCTTCCAGGTCGCGACCGGTTAGCAGGAAGTAGACGGCTCGGCCTGCCGCCATGATCTCCGGGGTCCAGTCTCTATCACCCGAACCAGGGCCAAGTACAGGACGGACCTCCCGGCGCATCTCGCCGAACAGCGGTGCGAAGGCGGCGGCTATCTCCTCGTCGGTTATCTGGAACGAACCCCCCTTTTCAGGATCAGGGCCATCGTTCCACGTGAAGGTGCGCTCGAAGATATTGTCATCTTCGTCCAACTCTTCCACCAGGTTTCCAGGGTCAAGCACAACCCGAACTGTGTGTTCGCCGGGTAAGACTGTGTCAGCGGCTATCAGAAAGTCGCTGGTCCAAATGCTGCCGACGTTGCTTGAGCCGGAGATAAACGCCAACTGTTCGATGAGTTCGCCATCGAGCAGTACGTGTGCCATCAGATCGTTCGTTGAAGGCACGTCGACGCGGCTGGCGTTGGTAAATCCGATATCGATTCGCACCAGGTCAGACGATTGGAGCCAGCTGTCTTTGCCGGGCGAAAAATCAACTCTGGCGGTGGAGGCGGTTATCGCCGCGTCCCAGCCGAACCTGCGAAACGGCGCGAAATTGGGGAGTGTGACCGGCTCACGCGGTGGGAGTTCGAGTATGAACGGAACTTCGGCTGCCGGTGGCTCGCCAACGCCCCAGATCAGCCTAACTTCGTACACGTTGTCTGTCTCATCGGACTCTCTCACGCGGTTCAGTGGGTCCACTTCGAGACGAAGCGTATGCGGCCCGGGCGAAATCTGGATCAGGTCCTGCAGGCTGTCGATGGCGAACTCGACGGTCCTGTTCGCAGACAGATCGTTCCAGACCACTCTGCGGGCCATTACATCGTCAAGGTAGATATCCAGTTCAATCTTCTCGGTGATGTACTGAATCGAGGCGTTGTGCGCTGCGATGGTCACGTGCGTTGGCCGGTCGACCGACAGCTTTCCGGTAAGGCGGTCGTCGGGGTGTGACGAGGCGAACAGCGGCTCGGTCTTACCTGAGTATGGAATCGGGACGAGGTTCGGCAGCAGGTCGGGAGATATTGCAGGCTGCTCAGTGCCGATCATCGTTATGAGGCGAGTTGAAATATTGTCGGACTCGTCTGTCTCTGCGATTACGTCGAACGGGTCCGCTACGAGTGAGATCTCGTGCACACCGGGCGTTATCGTGATGCCGGAAAGCAGCCCTTCGACGTCGTCGACGAATATGAATGCGTTCCGTGACAGCCCCTTTGAAGTCCACTGGGTCACCGTTGTGCCATCGAACCTGATCTCTACTGTGAATGTCTGGTTGGTGGTGAACGGTCCGCTGTTGGTGACACGCCAACTGATGGTCGCGTTCTCTGCTGTGTACTCCCCCGACGGCTCTGCCCCGTTCACGGAAAGACCCCCCGCTCCGCCCGGCAACTTTGTAGTCAGGTTGGCGGTTGGGTTCGGTTTCGGAGTCGGGTTCGGAAACGGTCCGGCTGGAATTGCCGGAACGACGGGAGCAGGGGCTGCGGGTATCTGGAAAGGTTGCGGCTCAGGGAAGGCAGATACGGCTTCTGTGGTCGAGCCGGGATGTGGCGTCGGAGTGGGCGATGGCGTTGAGGTGGCTGCGGGCGCCGGTGTAGCCGTCGCGGTAGGTTCAGGCGTTGGCGAATTCACGATGGCCGGTGTCGGGATCGGAGTCGAGGTCGGGGTTGGTTTCAGCGGAACCGGTGTCGCAGTGGCGGTTGATGGCACAGGTGTGGGCGTGGGTGAAGTCGAAGGTGGTGTGCATGCGGTGAAGACCACGAGAGCAGTGGCCGCGGTTACCGCAAACAGCATCCGCCGACCAGGAATAGCCTGTAAAACTGCTATGCTTCCGAACCTGTCCAACAGGGTGCTCCCCAAGTCGTCAACTACGTTCGCCAGATCGAGTGAACTGAACAGAATGTAACCGAGGCGCCCCTGGATCGACCCGGGGGTGATGCCCAGAGGCGCGGCAGATAGAACCATGCCACACTGTCGCCCTATGCGTGCGCGTAACCAGAGCAAGCCTGCCGGTGGTAAAAAGGCATCACAAAATCTGCCCTGCGCTAAATAAGCCTGGTAAGTCCTGCACCGGGCATACGAATCCGGTCAGATTGCCGACCCGCCTGGCGACCCGAATGCCGATGGGGCCGGTGACTAAATTTCTTAGAGGAGAGCAAGATGAATCCAACCGAACTGAAAACCACTCTGGAAAACGGCCAGCCCGTATTCGGAATGATGATTTCGATGATGGAGAACATGCGGTGGGTCAGCGTGCTCGCCTCTACCACTCTCGACTACGTAGTTATTGACACTGAGCACGGATCACGCGACCGGCGGGAGATTGCCAATCATGTCGTGATGGGGCAGGCGGCAGGCAAGACGGTCATTGTAAGAGTGCCTGAGCCGAACCCGGTCTGGGTGGCAGAGGCTGTCGATGCCGGTGCCCACGGCGTGCTCGTCCCCTACTGTGAAGACATCGACGAGGTCCGCGCCTGTGCATGGAAACTGCGTGTCCACCCGCTCAAGGGTGAGGGTTTCAAGAACGCGATGGAGACGGGTGAGTACCCGAGCAAGAAGTCGCAGGAGTACCTGGAGAAGAAGAACGGCGGCCGACTGTTCATCATGGGCGTTGAGTCTAAGCCTGCGCTGGACAATCTCGAGGCTATGGTGACCAGTGCGCCGATCGACGGTGTTTTCGTTGGCCCGAATGACCTGACAACCTCACTGGGCATTCCTGACGAGGTGGAGAATCCGATCTATATCGATGCGCTGAAGCGGATCATCGAGGTCAGCGAGGCGAACGGGAAGCCTGTGATGATTCACCAGCAGACGGTTGCGACGAGCAAGACGGCGATCGAACTGGGCGCACGCTGGGTGCTGCACAACACGGACGCCGGGTTTATCAGGAACGGTGTGAACGCCGATTTTGCTGAGCTGCGTGATGCTGCGTCAAAGCGGTGGGAGCTTGCGTCAGTGAACGGGGCCGACGACAAGATGGGCGCGGTCCACTAGAGCAAAATCCCGCCCCGGATGGCGGTTGATTCGAGAGAGAAGCGGCCTAAACCGTGCGGTGGCCGTTCGTCGTTCCGATTGTGGTGGTCACGGTGAAATCGGGCGGTTGGTTCAGGAACTGCGCGAACCAGCTCAGCATCCTCCGGAAATACTCTTCCCGGATGCTCGGGTGCTTTGCCTTCGCTATGCCGTGGCTCGTCTGCGGCATCCGCACGAACTCGACGCTCTTACCTGCACGCTTCAGCGCTACGAAGTACTGCTCAGACTGCTCGATAGCAACCCGCCCGTCGTCCTCGCCGTGAATCAAGAGGACCGGTGTATTGACGCTGTCTGCATAAGTGATCGGTGAATGGCGCACGTACCACGGCAAGTGCTTGCTGCGAGGCCCGCCAAACTGGACTTCTGAGAACGGGATTCCCATATCGGATGTGCCGTAGAAGCTGGCTAGCTCCGTCACCGGAGCGCCGATGACCGCCGCTTTGAACTTGTCTGAGTGGCCGACCGCCCAGCTTGCCATGTAGCCGCCATAGCTGGAGCCGTGCAGCACAACTCGTGATTCGTCTGCGTACGGCTTGCGAAGAACGTTTGCCAGGGCAGCCATCACGTCCACATAGTCGCCGCCACCCCAATCGCCATGCACGGCCGTGGCGAAATCCAGTCCGTACGACGAGGTGCCGCGCGGGTTTGGCGCCACGACTATGAATCCGTTTGTCGCAGCCACCTGGTGTATGGGATAGAACGCATCGTAGAAGGTCGAGTGCGGGCCGCCGTGCACGTCGAGAAGCACCGGATACGAGCGATTCGGCTCAAGATTCGGCGGCAGCCAGATTCTGACATCTATCTCATTGCCCTCACTCTTCACATTGATCCGCTCGAATCGAGCAGGCGGATGAAGAGTGAAGTACTCGTCGTTGAGATGAGTCAGCTGAATGCGTTCGCCATGATGCGTGTCAATGGCATATAGCTCGCCGACGCCTTCAAGCGTCGTAGATGCGGTGACGGCGGTGTCGTGCGACGGTGCAATGTCCCAGTCGACGATCTGCTCATTGCCCGCTGTGATGCGCCGAACGGTTTTGTCTTCCGGATTGACTGAACAGACGAACGATTCGCCTCGAGAGTCGGCCACGAAGAAGATCTGGTTCGGCGTGGCCCAGTCAACACCGGGTGTCCCGGAGCCGAGCGGCATGTTTGGGCCGGAGACAGGTCGCAACGAGTCGTCTGTGAGTCGGCGCGGGTACGAGCCCTGTTCAAGGACGTAGATCCAGCCCTGGCAGATGAGGCCGTAGCCGCCGACTTGCTCGACCTGTTCAGCGCCGATTACGGCCAGCCGCTCTCCATCAGGCGACCACGCAACGGCGTCTGACATGAACAGTCCGCCCGACCAGCGTTCGGCTTTTCCGCCGGTTGACGCGACGACGTAGACTTCGTTGCGGAGCGTTGTGTCGCGGAACGGCCCCTGGTCCGAGAGGTAGGCGATGCTGTTTCCGTCGGGAGACCATGAGGGCGGACCGTGCTCGGCTTCCTCGCTGGTCAGTTGCTGCGTCATTCCAGTGGCAACACTGATGATGAAGAGCTGGCGGAACGTGTCGCCGCGCCAGCCGTGTCCATCCTGCTGGTAGCGTACCGAGCGAGTGACACGAGGCGCAAGTTCGTCGCCAGGGTGCGGCTCAAATGCCATGTCTGCGCGGTAGGCGATCTGCTCTCCGGACGGCGACCAGGAGAACGCATCGACGGCCAGCTGATGGCTCGTGAGCTGCGTTGCGTCTGAGCCATCCGGCGCACAGGTCCAGATCTGCGAGACGCCTTGTTCGTCGTTGCGGATGAAGGCTATGCGTGAGCCGTCCGGCGACCACCTGGCATAATTTGCATCTTCAAGAATGAGCCGCGGCTCCAGGGAATCGCTGTCGGTTGCGACGGATTGCAGATAGATGTCTCTGAGCTCGACCGGTTTATCGCGCTCGAAGCGGCCAACGGTGTAGACGACGAATTTGCCGTCGGGACTTATCGATGGCTCGCTGGCGGACTTGAGGTGGTAATTGAAGTCGGGCCCGATGGGGGATGGCATAAGGCGGCGCTTTCGGGCGAACGGGGCTGTTCTGAGCGGACGTGAAGAGATTGTATCGGTAGTCTGTGCGGGTGAGGTGTAATGTCACGCTGGCATTGCAGTCGTGAGGCAGGCACAGCCGCAGGAGAAACCGGTGAGTGTAGAGAACTCAAGCCCGATTCATGGCGTGGTGAAGGAGACCGACGTTCAGGTCAGGATGAGGGACGGCACCGTCCTGATGGCCGACGTCTACCGTCCCGATTCATCAGGTGAATTCCCTGCGCTCATTGAACGTACACCGTACAGTAAATCGGAATCTTCGGAGACAAAGTTCGGCGCAGGCGAGTTCTACGCCTCCCGCGGCTACGTCTGTGTTATCCAGGATGTGCGAGGGAGATTTGCCTCTGAAGGCGATTTCTATCCCTTCAGAGATGACGGCGGTGGCGTTCGGCAGGACGGCTACGACACTGTCGAGTGGGCGGCCGAACAGTCGTGGTCCAACGGCAAGATCGGCACGATTGGCGGCTCGTATTCGGGCGCGACGCAGTACAGGATGCACGCGGCCTCCCCCCCTCATCTCGTCACACAGTTTGTCCGCCAGACTTCGGCGGACTACAGCAACGAATGGGTCTACCGAAACGGCGTGCTCGAGCTCGGCTTCAACTTGAGCTGGGCGACGCGCCACGCAGAGACACATGCCAGGAAATGGGCGAAACCCGGTGAGGCCGACCGCCTCGAAAAGCTTCTGGAAGCGGTAACCGAGAAGCTACCGGAGGCGATGCACCAACTTCCGCTTCAACGCGCCGATGCACTGTCTGAAATCGCTCCGTGGTGGCGTGATTGGCTGGACAATCCCAATAGTGGGCCCTACTGGGACGAGCTCAACGTCTCGCCCCACTTCAAGAAAGTTACTGTGCCGGTTTATCACCTCGGCGGCTGGTACGACGGCTTCCTCAAGGGCACGCTGGACAGCTACACCGGAATGCGGGAGCAGGCCCGGACGGAGGCTGCTCGCTCCGGCCAGCGGCTGGCTGTTGGGCCGTGGGTGCACGCTCCTGACGCTGCCGATACGACGGTCAATGGTGAAACCGATTTCGGAGAGAGTGCGGCGATTGGTTTTTTCGAGACGCGGCTCGAGTGGTTCGATCACTGGTTGAAGGGCGTCGATACGGGGCTGCGGGACCGACCGCCGGTGAAGCTGTTCACAATGGGGGTGAACAGGTGGAGGGAGTTCGGTAACTGGCCGCCTCCGGAAGCCAGAATGACTCCGATCTATCTGAGTGGCACAAAAGCAGATGCGTGCCGCTCTCTGAACGACGGTTCGCTAAGCCGTGAAAAGCCGGACGAGCAGCAGACCGACTCGTACGAATATGACCCCGCGAACCCGGTGCCGACTCTTGGCGGTTCTCACCTGGGATCTGCAGAGTTTGGTACTCCGAACGGCCAAAGGGACCAGCGGCCGAACCACGGACGTGTGCTCACGTACACAGACAACGTGCTTGAGCGGGATCTCGACGTCACGGGCAACGTGACTGCTGTTCTGTATGCGAGCAGTTCGGCTCCTGACACCGACTGGGTGGTGAAGCTGGTTGATGTCCATCCCGACGGCAGAGCCATGCTTGTGTGCGACGGGGTGCTGCGGGCGCGTTACCGTAACTCGCGGGAACGGCCAGAGTTGCTGGAGGGCGGGATTGAGCGGTACGAGATCGATCTCTGGGGCACGAGCCATGTGTTCCGGGGCGGTCATCGAGTGCAGGTGATCGTGACGAGCAGCGACTTCCCGCGCTGGGACCGCAACATGAACACCGGAGGGGTCAACGCTGAGGAGGCAGCCGGGGTGGTGGCGAAGAACACGGTGCATCACGACTCAGGGCACCCATCGCACTTGCTGCTGCCGGTGATCGGTGGGTGAACGGGAGGACGCTGTTCTCCCCCGGCAGATTTCTGAACAAGTCAGAGGGTTAGCGATCAATCTGGTATGGGCGCACTCGGTGACGGCTTCGCTGTCGCGTGTTTGTCATCCCGACCGCGGCGGAGGGATCTTACTGCCTATGAGAGATTTCCGAGAAATTCTGAATCACGTTCAGACTCTCTCGGCGTTCTCACATGGACGGTGGAGCGGATCGCATATTGCTCGCAAGAGCAGGTCGAGTTTGATGCCCAGTGAGATCCCTCCGCTGCGGTCGGGATGACACAGACGATCGTCCGCTTCGCGCCGTCTACAAACAGGGGCGCAGCCGGGTGCCCGCTTGCAGGCGCGCCCCTACCAGAAACTAGCCTACGGAGACGAAAACAACCCACCCTCTAACTCCCTCCCTGCCAGGGAGGGAGAAGAAAGCCCACCATCACCGAAACACGCCGCCGGTTGCTGGCTGTCTGTGCTGCGAGATGTGAGCGTGTTGGCCTTTTAACCTCTTTGCTATCACCGTCGGGTCGACCGGCCACGGCAGGACGCCCGCACGTTCCGCCCACTCGTTATAGGCGCGCTCCATCTCTTTCACCCGCTCCTGCTCGCTTGACGCAAGATCGTTCAGCTCCGTGCGGTCGTCCGACATGTTGTACAGCTCCCAAGGCTTGTCCCATTCAGCGACCAGCTTCCGGTCGCCAATGCGAATGCCGCGGTTGCCTTCGTGTTCGATTGCGATCGGCTTCTGCCGCTGCCACGAATCGTCATCGCCCAGCAAACCGGCAAAACTCTCGCCCTCGATGGGCGTGATTGCGTTCTCGCTGAACTCGGCCGGATAGCTCGCACCAGCAAGCTCATACAGCGTCGCCGAGATATCGATGATCTGCATCGAAGAGTGCTTTATCTCCGTTTTTTTGATCTTCTCCGGCCAGTGCACGATGAACGGAGTCGTCACGCCGCCTTCGTGAATCCAGCGCTTGAACAGGCGGAACGGCGTGTCTGAGACGTTCGCCCACGGCAGTTCAACGGCCTGGAACGTGGTGTCCGGCCCCGGCCTCAGGTCCGGGATGTCGCCAACGCGCACCTCTTCGCCTTCCAGCGTTTTCGCCGACGACCACTGCGAATCATCGGGCCAATCGGTGTCCTCCTGGAACAGTTCGGCGCACCCGCCGTTGTCAGACAGGAACATGATCACCGTGTTTTCGAATTTGCCGTGCTGTTTCAGCGTGTCTAAAACTCGGCCTATGCCACGGTCGACCTGCTCGATCATCGCCGAGTACACCGCCATCCGGATGTCCTCGTACTCCTTGTCCTCGATATCCTCCCAGGGCGGCGAATCCTCGTCTCGCGATGAGATCGGCCACTTGTTGTCCACAATGCCGAGACCCTTCATCTCCTCGTGGCGAGCCGTGCGAATGGCGTCCCAGCCCTTCATGTACTTGCCTTCGTACCTCGCAATGTCGTCCTCCCACGCATGCAGAGGCCAGTGCGGAGCGGTGAAGGCGATGTACTGGAAAAATGGCTGGTCCATCCCGGCAGCTTCATCGATCTGCCGGGCCGCGTTGTCGGCGATGGCGTCCGTCAGGTGAAAGTCTGAGGTCTCGACATCTATGAGCTGGTCTTCCATCACGAGCGATTTCGGATTCCAGTAGGAATCGGCCGCATTCATGAGGCCGAAGAAGCGATCGAAGCCGCGCTGTTTGGGCATCGGGTGTTTTTCGTCACCGAGTACCCACTGATCTCGCAATCGGTTGTCCCAGCTGCTTGCCACGTGCCACTTGCCTGACATCATCGTTCGGTATCCGGCCCCGCCCAGCACTTCGGCCATCGTGACCGACGTACGGTTCAGGTAGCCCTGGTAGGAGGGCACGCCGAGGTCGTTTGTCATCTGGCCGATGCCTGCCTGGTGCGGGTGAAGGCCGGTGAGCAGGGCGGCCCGCGAAGGACAGCAGCGGGCTCCGTTGTACATCTGGGTGAAGCGAATGCCGTTGAGACCGAGCGAGTCGATGTTGGGCGTGTTGATCTCGCCGCCGTAACAGCCGACATCGGAGAAGCCGAGGTCGTCAACCATGATCACGATGAAGTTTGGGCGGTCGGTCGTATCGCTGCCTGGAGGACTGGTCATGAATTTCTCCGCTCGATCTGCTGAATTTTAGGAAGCGGACACATCATAGCGGCGCTTGAGACCAACGGCGCATAATTGCGGCCATGACCAACGAATCCACAAAATCCGGCGCTTCCGGTTTCACGCTGATTGCTCATCGCGGGTTCTCGTCTGATGCGCCGGAGAACACCTACGACGCCTTCGATCTCGCCATCGAGAACGGCTTCAACAACATCGAGACAGATGTCCAGCTGACCTCGGACGGCGTGGCTGTGCTCATACATGACGGCACGTTGGACCGCACAACTACCGGATCTGGACCTGTTGCCGAAGTCGAGCTTGCCTATGTGAACTCTCTCGATGCAGGGATCTGGTTCGAGGGGCCTGCGGACAGCATTGGACGCCGCGGTCCCGGCGCGTACGGTGAGTCGTTCGTGCCGACGCTTGAGGAGTTCCTAGCGCGCTACGAGGGCAACGTGAACCTGCACCTGGAGCTGAAGTCGCACGAGCAGGAGCTGGTGGATGTGGTTGCGAAGTTGATTGATGAGTACGGCTGGTCGAAGCCGGAATCGCCTGCGACACCCGGCGTTTCGATCAGCTCGTTCGATGCGTCCCAACTTTGGCGGTCGAAGAAGACGATGCCGCACCTGGACCACGGCTTCCTGCTACGCCGAATAACGCAGCTTGACTGTGAGCTTGCGGTGAGCCTGGGCTGCTCCGGCATCTACCCGAACGCAGGCGGTGTGACGGTCGGCGATGTTGAGATGGCGGTTCGGAGTGGCCTGGTGGTACGGACATGGGGCGTGAAGACCGATGAGGACCTGTTGCGGTCTCGCAGTTCTGGTGCTGCAGGAACGACGGTCGATTGGCCACTGAGGGCAAAGAAGATCCTGGAGGGTTAGGATTGCCCCTGCTTCCAGCCACGGCGAATAGATCCGTGCAATTCGTGGTATCGTCCCGCTGCGACTTATTTTTTCCGTCCACATCGGAACAGCCTGCCCTGTCGGCTATCGACAACGAGAGGACCAATTGATGATTTACGAGTTCCGGACATATGACCTGAAGCCGAGGACCCAGGGGCAGTACGAATCGATCCTCACGAAATCGCTGGCTGCTGGACGGCTGGAAGAGTCGTCGCTCTTTGGCTACTGGTACTCCGAGTTCGGACCGTTGAACCAGATGCTGCACGTCTGGCCATACGAGAACCTGCAGGAGCGGACCGAGATTCGGGAGAAGGTTGTGGACCTGGATTTGTGGCCGCCCGCTACGGCTGATCTGCTGACGGGTCAGAACACCGAGATCTACTACCCGGCGCCGTTCAACGATGAGTCGATAACGGGAGCGCAGGGACCGTACTACGAGTTGCGAATCTACACATACGCATCAGGCGATACTCCCAAGGTGATCGATGCCTGGTCAAAGGCGATCGATGAGCGTCGGAAGCATTCTCCGTTCATCGGAGCCTGGTACACCGAGCTTGGAGACCTGAACAAGTGGGCACATATGTGGGCGTATCCGTCGCTTGAGGAGCGAGGCCGGGTGCGGGCCGACATGATCGAGCGCAAAATCTGGCCTGCCCCGGGCGGTCCTGCTCCTCTTGTCCAGGCAAACAAGTTGTACATGCCGTTCCCGTTCAGCCCGCTTTCCTGAGTGTGGTCGCCTATCAGAACCGATGACACCGCAATAGTCACCGGATTTTCACGCGATGCGGTCCTGAAGGCTCGCACCGCTGCGTCTTCGGGTATAAAGTGCCGCCGAACTTACTAATCGCACGGAGATTTCTGCATGTTCTATGACACGTCCTCTTACAAGAAGCCACTGGCCCCGGTTCGTGACGATCGCACACACGCCATCGTCATGCTGGTTCCACGAGAGTCGAAGCGCCTGATAGCCAAAGGCGTGCTGGCTCTGCCCGAGGTCAAGCGAGTCCTCGACAACGGCTACTTCGTGGTCTCGCGGGGCGTCACACCGGCGTACATCCTGGAGGAGCTGACGGGTCAGCAGCAGGATAAGGCCAACTGCACCGCAGGCATCGTCACCGGCAATCGTCTTGCCAGCGTCCTTGAGGAGGACAGGCTCGGGCCGTGGGTCTTCAAGGATGGGAAGATCTCGGAAGAGGCTGCACCGCAGGCGCTTGCCAACTTCAGGTCGCGAGATGTCTCGGTCAAGGGCGCGAACGCGGTTGATCCGCAGGGCAATATCGGCGTTCTTGCCGCAGACGCCGCGGGCGGGACCGTTGGCGGCATCTGGGGCACTATCACTGCACGAGGCGCGCACTGGGTCGCTCCGGTGAGCCTGGAGCGGCTTATTCCGAGTGTGATTGAAGCGGCACAGTACTGCGGGAATCACCTGTGGGACTACACGATGGGACAGGCGGCCGGCCTAATGCCCGTTGTCAATGCGAAGGTTGTGACGGAGATCCAGGCGCTTGAGCTGCTGACTGGCGTGACGGCGATACATATCGCATCAGGCGGAGTTGCCGGGTCCGAGGGCGCTGTGGTGCTTGCGCTGACGGGCGAGGAGTCGGTCGTAAAGAAGGCGTTTGAGCTGGTGGAGTCGGTGAAGGGCGAGGAGCAGTTCGAGCCGCCGCGGCTGGTCCCGTACATTCGCGAGCCTGTGACGTCACCGAGCAGGAACTAGGGCGGCGGGCAGCGTTTTCTTGCGGGGCGACTGATTTTTTCCTCCTGAGGTACAACTTGCTGATGATTGTCTGAGTAGAGTTTCGGCCAGCCACCGGCTTACGATCGCGTTGACCTGTCGATCAGGAGGCCAACGATCGCTCCAGCCGCTGCCCCGGCGAGCGCGCCGAGATATGCTCCGCCAATTCCCGCCGAAAGCACGACCATTGATTCGATGCCGTCGTCATCCTGGCGACCGATGGCCCGTGCAATCTGTACGAAGGCGATACCGCCGATGAGGGTTCCTGGAACGCCGCCGATCAGTCCAAACCGCGGCCAGTGTGAGCGCCTCCGATAGGCGCACGTGGTCAGCCATGCGCCTACTGCGAGGAAGACAATCAGAACAGGAATCAGCGGGCTGGTGCCAACAGCGTAAACAGGCCACAGGGTGAACGCCGTGAGTCCCACTGCGATCACAATCAGAAGAAACCGAATTTTGTCCGGCACGAATCGATGCCTCCCGGTCGTATCTGATAGACATTGCGGTGACAGTTACTGGTACTGGTACTGGTCAATCTGCTAAACGCATCACCACTCGCCGAGGATGGCTCTTGCAACCATCATCACAAGGAATCCGGCACCGAGACCGATAAATAACCCTGCTGTGAGTTCATCGGTTAGATAACCAACGCCCATACCGATCAAAAGACCTGCCGGTATCCCGAGCCCGCTAACGCCACTCTGATTCTTATTTTGTTCTGGCTCTATGACCATCTCTGTCTCCTGCTCGAACTAGAAGATAGTCCTCAAATAGCTTCCGAACGAAACGTTCGCGTGTCACCGTCGTGAGAATTCCCATCGGCAAGATGGCTCGTGTGCCGCTTTCGTCACGTTAAACTGCGCCACATTCGACCAATTTCTTCTCGCGAGTCCGCTCACCCGTTTGTGACCACCTGACCCCAACGGAGACAAAAATGAACATCACGGGAATAAAACTTCGCAAAGTTAGTGGCACGTTGGAGACGGACGGCGTTTTGTGGGAGGAGCGGCTCGTGCAGCCGCTTGATGTCTACGAAGAGTTTCGTGAGAGGACACCTGTTGCGTGGGGCAACCAGGTCGACGACCGGCACTACAAGCTCTCCGCCGTGTTCGTCGAGATCGAGACGGAAGAAGGCGCAACCGGCCGCGGCGGTCCGATGGACGAATCGGTAGCTTCTATCGTCGCCCGTTCGCTCCGGCCACTACTCATGGGCCGTGATGCCTTCGCACACGAGTTTCTTTGGGACATCATGCACCGCTCGCTGGTTCACGGCAGGCAGGGCGAGGCGATGATGGCGGTCTCAGCGGTCGACTGCGCGCTCTGGGACCTGAAGGGCAACGCGCTCAACCAGCCCGTTTACCGGCTTCTTGGCGGTCCGACGCGCACCGAAGTTCCGGCATACGCGTCGATGCTCGGCAACAACGTGCTCGATCGCGGTCTCGTGCGAGAGCGGGCGAAGCAGCACCAGGAGATGGGATTTTCTGCACAGAAGTGGTTCTTCCGTCATGGTCCGATGTCAGGTCCCGAGGGACTGGCGAAGAATGTGGAGTTGGCCAAAACGCTGCGAGAGACGCTGGGACCGGACGACGACATCATGCTCGACTGCTGGCAGAGCATGGACCTGAACTACGTGGTGAAGCTGGCGGAGCGCATCGAGGAGTACGAGCCTCGATGGCTGGAGGAGCCTGCAATGCCGGACCGCATCGACACGTACCGCCAGATCCGCGAGAGCATCAACATCCCGGTCTCAGGCGCAGAGCACGAGTACACTCGCTGGGGCTTTAAGCGGTTCATCGACCAGGAGGCGCTGGACATCCTGCAGCCGGATATCTACTGGGCGGGCGGCCTGACCGAGGTGATGAAGATCGCCGCGCTGGCAACGACGAATGACCTGATCACGATTCCGCACGGTCACTCGACGCCTGCGGGCATCCACTTCTCGGTCACACAGTCGCCAATCCACACGCCGTACCAGGAGTATCTCGTGAAGTGGAATGCGGTGCACCAGCACTTCCTTGCGGACCCGCTGATGCCGGTGAACGGCATGATCAAGGCGCCGTCGGCTCCCGGTATCGACATGGGCCTGGACAGCGAGAAGATCGAGTCCGAAGAAGAGTTCATGCCGGTTTAGCTGACCGCGTCATCGCCTCTCTCTGATCGAGGCCTGCCCGCACACCTGCAGCACAAGCGCGTCACCGCCGGCAGGCTCAGTCTGTCGCGCCGCTGAACCGCAACTCGGCTCCCACTCAGTCCGTGAGCCATTCGGCTCTGCACCTTGAGCCGATCGGTGGGTGGTAGCACCTACCTGAATGTTTGCCCGCGGTTTGATTGTGAATGTCAGGCCGTTTGACCAGCACCTCGTCTTCTCCGGGGTCCGGCGCTCAGCGGACCGGCATCACAACAGGGACAAACTTAATGTTTAGCTCACTCAGTCAGATCTTTGCGCGAAGAGCAACCGTGCTCCCTCTGGTTGGAGTTCTCGCAGTAGCGGCAACAGCCTGCCAGGGCGTCGGCCTCACCGAGGCTCGACAGGCGGTTGACAACCAGCGGGCTATCAACGAGATCGAAGAGCGTGAGTTGCTCCCCATCCAGGACGAGTTGGACGCACTCTACGAGGATGAGATCATTCCTCGGGAGCGTGAGCTGGAAGACCTGTGGGACCAGGTCCAGGACTTCGAGAACGGCGGTTTCAAGAACTCTTTCGGTGATTTCCAGGACCCGTGGTCTCCCGGCGGCGAAGCCTACGCGCTGCAGCAGGAGTTCGATGCGAAGTACGCCGAGATCGACCGGCAGTACCGTGAGCTCGATGTCGAGGCACGCCGCATTCAGATCGATATGCAGTGGACCGATACCGCGGCCGGGATAGACCCTGCGATTGCCGCGCTCGAAGATGAGCGGTTTGCGTTGCAGCGTCAGTTGGACCGTCTGCACCAGTTCGGGCGCAGACCGATCGAAGATCTGTACCAGCAGATGAATGAGCTGAACGCCTCGAACGGCTGGTCACAGAGCGATATCTATAGTGCTGAAGAGCTGAACAGACAGATTGCGGACCTTCAGAACCAGATTGCCCACGCGCATGCCACCGGCGCCCAGTCCGATGGCTCGAACCGGGACGAGCTGTCCAAGATTGAGAACGAGCTTAACTTAGTGCGGTCCGAGGGCTCTTTTCCTATCCAGGAGCGATACAACCGCATCGCTGAGCTTGAGCAGCAGCTGGCAGGCGCTGTCAATGTCACAGCAGCAGGCGGCGATTTCAACGCTGACGGCACGGTGAAATCTGATGATTCCACCGAGATTCGGCTGCTCGAGGAACAGATGTTCTCGGCCACCGAATTCCTGCGCCAGGAGCTGGAAAGACTCAACGCAGATCTCGATACGAACAGCGATACAGCCCAAGCCGAGATCAACGCCCTGCTTGAGCAGGTCGAAATCACAACTGTCGACCCGATCGACACAGTCGCTTTGCAGGCCGAAATCGATGAATTGCAGCAGCAGATTATTGAGAATGAGTCTTCGGCTGCGCCCTTAATCGCCGACTACGATACTCAGATCGCAGATCTCCAGGCCCAGATCGGGGAGATCTACCAGTTGACCGACACCGAGACCGCCGGCATGCAGGCAGCGGTTGATGCCCTCCAGGAACAGATTAATGCCCTGGACACTACTGCGGACAACTACACTGACACAAAGTCCGGGCTTGAGGGCGAGATTGCAACGCTGCAAAGTTCCATGGCGTCGGCAATTGCCACTGAGTCAGCGGACGTCGCAGCACTTGAAGCTTTGATCTCCGCCCACACGGACGGCAGGGCAACCGTGCAGGCCCACGCAGACAGTGAAACCGCTGGCTTTCAGGCGCACATCGCTGAACTACAGGCTCTGATCGATGCAGCGAACTCCGACGCTGGCACCTCAACGGCCGCTAGCCAGGAAATTCTGGACCAGATCACGGCTATCGAACAGAACCGTGATACCGCTGCCAGCACCATCCTCGCTGAGATCGATTCTGTGATCGGCCAGATCACCGAGATCGAGGCAGATTACCTGGCCCAGATTGCTGAACTTCAGCAATCCGACGGCACGACGAATCCCGCTGGCGCCACCACAACTGTTCCGGATGCCACAGCGGACCTCCAGATCGAAATCCAGTTGCTTCGTGACCAGGCGTTCCAGCTCGAACAGGATCTCGATGAGAAGGTTCGAGTGCTCGAAGAGCGCCGGAACGAGCTACATTCATCGCTTGACAGCACTGCCGCAGGCAGAAACGAAATTGTCGCTGACCTCGAACTCAAACTCGTGCACCTGCACGATGAGTTGAACGAGCTGCAGAATAGCGGATTCGACGCATCAAGGAACCACGACATCCTGATGGAGGAGTTGCAGAGTAAGGCCGTTCAGCTGGAGAAGCAGCTGAGCCTCGACATCCGTGGACTCGAAGACGAGATCTGGGAGCTGGATGGGCAGGTCAACGAGGCTTACCGTTCAGGCAACAAACAGGTTTCCGACCCGCACGCTGCTGCCAACGAGCAGCTGAAGGAGATCGAACTCAAGAGGTTCGAACTGGAGACTTTGCGATGGGATCTTGACGATGAGCAGCAGAATGCGTTCGACCAGTTCAACGACGTCGGATTTGACCAGCAGGCTGAGATGGATGCCCTTCGTGAAGAAAAGCTTGCACCCACCCAGACTCGTATCGACGAACTGGAAGACGAGTTGAGAGAACTGCGTATCGCTCAGCGCGAGATCGAAGACCGGCTGCGTAATGCGGAGAAGCTGGTGGAGGAGCAGCGTCGAGAGCTGGAAAACCAGACGCTGGACCTGATCGATGAAGCGGTGACCGGCCTTGAGGAGAATGGCGATGGCCTTGCGATAATCGATGCCATTGCCACAGAGGCTGTTCCGGCTGAATAGATTCGATTGACCATGATTGGAGATGCCCGGCCAGTTTGGCCGGGCCTCCTGTCGTTACTGAGAGAACGGTCTCGGAACCTACGAGCGGACGAACTCCCTGGCATGTGTCGCTCAGTCAGTGGCCGCTATTCGGGGCGGAAGCCATCTACTGAATCCGAGTCGCTGATAAAGCCTGAATGGCAAGTCATAGATCGTTTCGTCGATGGCCAGGCGGATGAGCAACGGCTTCATGAGCGGTCCTGAGAATATGTACGCCACCGCGCCGAACCCCGGAATCGCTCCCCAGATCAGCACAATTGGATTGTGTACCTTCAGGCCGCCTGAAGTCGACTTTCGGCCTCGGAAGCGCACCGCTTCGTCAACTGCGCGCACCATGAAGATCAACGTCCACAGGAAACGGGCGATGCTGCCGAATGGGAAGCGAAGGACAGCGCTGATCACAAGGTGCGCGCCGAGATGACTCATCGCAATCTGTACGTCGGGGCTGGCCAACTGCGCCCTCAGTTCATCTGCTTGCGTCGACTCAATCCTCCCCTCGGCCTCCCACCGTTTTATCCCGTCCTCCATATGTCGCGATGCCTGCTGCTGTGCTGAGGCCATGCCACGGCGAGCCGCTGCCAGGTCGGCACGGATGTTCAGCGTCCGGTAGATGATGCGCACGGTACGGCCCCAGATACGAGGCTCGCTCGAGTGCCATTTGTTGTATGCCGCCTCACCCTTCTCCACTGCATCTTGCAGCTCAACGTGCCCGTCTTCGCCAAGCTGCCTGCGAAGGTCCGATTCGCGTTCAGCCATGAACTGGCGCAACTTCTCGAAATCCATGTCATCGAACACCGGCAGAGAGCCGTGTCTGAACGAAGCGCGCATCTGTGCCGACGAGGGAAATGGAGTCACAAAGCCCGATTCCATGTCCACGATCACGAAGTCGCCATCCTCACGCCGGATCAGGTTCGTGTGGGCGTGCGGGTTGTGCGGGTTGAGCTGCCATCCGGGCAGACCGGCTTCGTCGAACAGCACCTCGACCTGTGACAGGAAGTCCCACGCCTCGATGTTGCTCTCGGCCTCCCGCCCCGGCACGTACTCGGTCACAAGCGCGGCCTTGCCGTCGGTCCAGCGAACGTCGGTGATGTCGGCGACCAGGTCCTTTCCGTAGCGATAGCGCGTCAGCAGGCCGGCTATCCGCCGCCTGTAAATTGCAGCTTCTATGGCTGCGACATCGTCCTTGTATGGAAATGCGTCCTGGAACGACGCCCAATAGAGCAGCCTCATCAGGATCGGCGGATCGAAGTACTTCGTAGCGGTGCCCTTTGAAGGTTCGATTACCACCGCACTGCCATAAGACCCTGCGATGACGGCGTCAGCAGAGTCCGGCTCTGGAACATCGATGCCAACACGCGGCGGTGTGACCCAGCGCATCGCTTCGAGCCGGTGATAGACCGGAACAAATATCAGCGGTCCAATCAGGCCAAGCAGGTATCCACCGAGGATGTCGCTGGGCCAGTGCGCCTCCTGCACAACCCGGCCGACGCTGACCGAAAATATGACGAATAGAGCCGCTGCTGCGATGAGGGCTATGAGCGCCGGGTGGGCTCGACGGAGATAGGCGACATAGACGAACAGGATGCCAGCGGAGACAACGTATGCGACGTGGCCACTTGGGAATGAGAGCGTCGTGCTGGACGGGTCCGGTCGCGCCACGCCTGCGAGGTGGCTCAGCCCGAATCCTGCCAGCAGGTCCGCTGCTCCAATTGCGACCAGTGTTATCGCAAACGCGACGGCGTTGTTGGCCTTGCTGATGATCGGCGCCACCACGACGCTGGCAGCCATTGCGATAATTGCCCAGCGCGCGCCCGTGACGGCTGTTATGAGGTCGTACCAATCGTCCAGGAAACTCTCTTCGCCCCACTCAACGATGTCTGCGAGAAGTCGCCTGTCCGGTTCAGATTCCGGGTTCGCACGGATGAGGGCTGCGAGCGTAATCAGCGCCACCGCAAGCGTTACGGTCGCGGCCATCCAGAGCAACCGACCTTTGCGGCCGGGGTTCAGTGGCCGAAACGGCCTGCTGCGGGTCTCATGGGATGAGCTCATGTTCAAACGGCACCGTGCCTGGTATTCAGAGTGAAGAACTTGAGTCTGAATTACCTCATTGGTTGGAGGACCAGGACGTAATTGTCCGTGCCCAGGACGTTAGTGAATAGCCTTTCGCCTGCCGAATCAACCAGAATGCCGCTGAACTCGTTGCGCGGGCTGTTCAAGGTGGCCACGAGCTCAACATCGATGGCTCGTCCCAGCGGATCACCGGCGCGTGCAAACCAGAGCTGGTTTTTCCGGCCTCGATAGCGCGAAAGAGTTATGTTTTCGGCTATGTACAGATTGCCATCCTGATCGCTCGCCAGGTTGTCTGGGCCTGAGAGATCAGGGGCGTTCGTGTCGGCGCTGGCGAACAGACCGACCGACGTGATATTGGGATCGCTCAGATCGATACTGATCACTTCGTTGGTGGTTGTGAGAGCCACATAGAGAGTGTTGCCAACGATCTCGATATCCTCCGGCCGCCCAAATCCTGTGAGGCTTGCGGTTGATTCCGGCTCCCATCGTGCGACGACCCGTCCGGTTTTAAGATCTGTGACGCGCTCGTCTGCAACGAGCACATCGAGCGTGCCGGACTCAAGCGACCGGGGAGTAAGCGGTGAGTCGGGACGGAAACGGTAGATTCCACCGTCTGGCACTTCGTTTACACCGTACAGATTGCCCTGAGTGTCGAACGCCAGCCCCTCGTTTCGACGCTTGCCGAAAGCGGGCCGTTCGACGAATCTCACTTCGTCCGGGCGCGACAGCGGGTTCAGTATTTCGTAAAGCCTTCCGCCCGTAGCCTCTTCGCTCACCAGGAGCGTGTCCCACGGCGTCCACAACAGCCCGTCCAGGTTAGTGAAGTCGTGGTCCCGGTAGTCGATGATGATGTCCGTCTCGCCGGATACAAGATCGATTCGAGTCACGCCGGACTGCGCGCCTGCCTCGTGCGAGGTGAACAGGTAGCGTTCCGAAGGATCGAGCATGTTCATGTCACTCTTTGGCAGAAACGCCACCTTTTCACCGGTGATTCCATTGATCGCCAGCAGATCGGATTCAGCAGGCGAGATTAGAATCCTGTAGCCGCGTTCGCCTTCGGTCGTAATCACAGGCAACTGAGCCGCTCCCCAGCTGTTGAGAACCCAGCCCGCCCAGAAGAGCGTTCCACCGAACAGCGCAAGGAATGTTCCGGAGACCACCACGACGGCGACTCGTTTTAACGTGATCCAGCCTGTAAACGAGCGGCTTTGTCTTGTACTCACAGCCATTGAACCGAGTACTCCTTAGTATCCGATTCTCGCCCTTCCAGCCTCAGCGACGCCCCAGGTCGCGTGAGATTAGCGCGATAACGCAAGGTCTTCGCCGGTTCTCTCCGCGATAGAGTTGACGTATGTCAGAGTTGCCCGTCTCTCCCAACATGTTTCCGCCCGGACTCGCGGTGCGGCGAGTGGCGCCGACCGACAACGAGGCTGTGCGAGAGCTATTCATCGCATGCCAGAACGAGCTTTTGCCTGCGGACGCGGAGCGTGAGCTGCGAATCCGATTGAAGAGCTACACGGATTCGAGCCTGATGGACGACCTGTCAAAGCCGTCTGCTTACTATCTGAAGGCGAACCGGCACCTGTGGGTGCTTGAGTCGCAAGAGCATGAGATTGTGGCGATGGCAGCGGTGGATGCAGCCGAAGATGCGCCCGGTGTCGCCCTGCTGAGGAGGCTCTGCGTGAGCATGGAGTTCAGACGCAAAGGGGTTGCGACACTGCTATCACGACGGGCGGAGCAGTGGGCGGCACGGCGCGGCTACTCGGCGATGCGCCTCTACGTGACGGAGTTGCAGTCTGGCGCTCAGAGTTTATTCACTAAACTTGAGTATGCTGAAATAAGACAGGAAGACTCCGGTCCAATCACCGTCATCGAGATGGAGAAGGCCCTGGCAGAGTAGTTATGGCCGCCCACCAGCCCGTGCAGCAGAGACTTCTGTCCCGTAGCGCAGTGCTGGAGATGCTGGCCGACATGGAGATGGAGCCGGGCGCGACGTGGAGTATGCGGCTGACTGCACCGGGAGAGTGGCCGAACGCCCCGGATAGCCTGGACTGGGACTGGCTTCCTTCATCTGCGGTTGGGTCTGCCAGCGGGCTGGCTCTTTTTACCCGGGCCGTCTCGCCCGCTCAGCCTGAGCCGCTCTTTGCGCTTGCCCCGCCGTTCCCGATCACGGAGTACGGCGACTTTCCTGATTTCAAGAAGCTGGAAGAGTTGCTCAAGCGCCAGTGGACCGTCGCCATCATTCTGCTCCGGCTCGGCAGGTATTCGTTCGGTATCGCAAAGGACGAACAGCTGGGAGTTCACAAGTCGGGCGGACGTCATGTGAAGAACCGCCAGCGCAAGGGCGGTCAGTCTGCGAGCCGTTTCGTGCGGAATCGCGAGAAGGCGATTCAGCAGCTATTCGATGCCGTCGCCGAGGTAGCGCGCTCAAGAATTGCCGAGCACGAGGGTCGCGTGGACTGGCTGGCGTTTGGCGGAGACCGGAACGTGATCTTGCAGTTCATGAAGCGGCTGACTCTGCCGGACGGGTTGACCGATCGTGTTGCGCCGTGGCGAGTGCCTGTGGAGCGGCCGGGTATTGGCGAGCTTGAACGGGCTGTCACATCGGCATGGTCATGCCGACTGTGGGAGAGGCCGGCGGAGTAAAGAGAGTCGGTAGGCGAGACTGTCATGCTCTGGTTCTGCAAACGGGCCCTCGATTGCGGCCTTAATCGAGTAGTTCCCGAAGTGACAGATCATCGATGTAGAGGGTGGCCGACTCGCCTGGTTCCAGCGCCGCGCTATTTTCTGGGACCGCCAGCGTTATTTCGATGATCGCAAAATTTCCTCGCTCACTCGGAAATAAGCGGAATTCAAACTGTGTCCAATCAGTGGCCGTGACGGGTCTCTGACCCGGCCCGCCCGCATTTAATCTTGAATCATCGCCCTGATTACTGAAGAAGTGGAAGTTTGCAAAAAGGGTCGCGATCTTATCCGTTTTCAGGTAAGCCGAGAGCGTGTACGTAGCAGCGGGATCCAGCGCAATCTTATCGACGGCCATGATCCGTACCCAGGGCAGGCCGGGCGGTGAGGTGATTTTCAGCGATCGCGTGCCGCCATGTGGACCCTCGGTTGACCACTGGACAGTCTGTTGGTCAATAACAACAGGGGTCTCCCATCCCGTTGCATCCGGGGCTCCGTCTTCAAAGCCTCCGTTGATGATCAGTTCGGGACCTAGCACCGGCGTTGGTGTGGGTGTGGGTGTCGGCGTCGGCGTGACGGTCGCCGTGGCGGTCGGGATTGGCGAAGGCGTCGATACTGGCCTGGCAGTGGCTGTAGAAGCAGCAGCTCTCACAGCCACCACTGTTGCTGAAGTTGATGGATCAGCGGTCGACACCGGTTCTGAAGAGCTTCCACACGCCACCGCTGCGCACGTCGAAATAGTGATGAGAGCCATGCCCAGTATTCTGTTTGGCAAGTATTGACCCCAGAAGCCGTCAAGCATTGCTAACCCTGCGAAGATTCAAAACGTACGGCGTCCAATTGGACGCTTTTCCGCTCCGCTACTATGCATTCTCTCCCCGCCGGGGGAGAAGAAACACGCTTCTAGCACCAGTCATCAATCTACTGGTCACCACTGGCATCGAGCGAAGAAAACTATCTTCCGGCAGCCCTGAGCGCCCGCACCGAGGCGTCTGCGGATGCGATAAGTGTGTCTGGCTCGGGGTCACAGTCCGGCGTCCCGGCGGCACCCATCGTCACGTTCAGCCCCCTTTCGTCCAGTATTGGCTTTAGCTTTTCCACGACCGATTGAGCACCCGCCAGGTCGGTCTCCGGCAGCATCAGCAGAAACTCGTCACCGCCGAGCCTGCCGAGCATGTCGGCCGCGCGTGTGTATTCGTTCACCGACTTTGCCAGCTTCACCAGCAACACATCGCCCGCCGGATGCCCGTGTTCGTCATTGATCTGTTTCAGGCCGTCAACATCCATGTAGACGACGCTCAAGTTCCTGCCGTGACGCCGCGTGCGAGCAGACTCCATCTCCAGTTGTTCAAGAACTGCGGAGCGGCTCATGGCTCCTGTCAGTGAATCGGTGGCCGCACGCGTCTCCAATGTGCGGACCCTGTCTCGCGAGACGGCATCGATCGCAGGAGCAAGCTGCTCGATCACTCGTTCGACGTCGCTCACCAGCGAAGCATCGCCGTCTGTCGCGTTTCGTAGCGTCGCAGCGAGAGAGAGCAGGAGCGAAAGAGGCGCGTCTGCGCCGCCCTCATTTCCGAACCAGGGCGGTGTCGAGACAAGGGTGCGCAACCTGTCCTCGGACCCTGCTTCGAGCCACGATGAAAGCTGCTTCAGCATCATCTCGCCGTGGGCAGATATGTGCATCGCGGCTACATCGTCGAACTGCGCCGTTCGACGCCAGTCAAGCCGCAATTCGGTGGCTCGACCGGATATCAGCCCTGATAGTCCCGGAACGCTCATCGGTAACATCGTCTGGCTAAAACTGCCCCGCCCCGGTCCACTGGCCGGTCCCGCTTGCCACATTCTCGCTGGCTGATCGCTGGTTTTGGTAACGTACGGCTGACTATACTCGTCCCAGTATGCAGGCTCACAATACAATGACTTCAGATACCGCCAAACTTGAGACCTCGCAGACTGCACCGGCAATGAGCACTGTGAAACCCGGCGGCGCTACGCAGGACGGCACCGCGAGCGGGGCCGAAAACGGCCTCAGCATCGAGTTCCTCGCCAATCTTGCGCACCAGCTAAGGTCACCACTTTCATCGCTCAGGGTCTGGGTCGATCTACTTGGCGACCCTGGAGCTGTCGCCGGCCCGGACGACATGAAGCGGCTGATGGAGGGCATTGATCGAGCGACATCGAGGCTTGAGCGCCAGATCTCGGACGTGTTGGATGCCGGGTACCTTGAGACCGGAATGTTAAGCGTCGAGACCGATTCGATCGATGCGATGGAGCAGCTGATTGAGGCTGTTGCCGGTGCCGAACACGCAGCGCGCAGCCGACGCATCAGTTTCGATCTCAAGTTCGGTGATCAGCCGGTGACAATACTGGCGAATCCCGACCGCCTGCACCAGATCCTCTGCAACCTCATCTCCAACGCGGTCCGCTTCTCACCGGTTGGCGGCACAATCACTCTCACGACCGGATCGACAGCCCGCATAGCCGGTGATTCCTCTGTTACGACCGTTCTTGAGCCGCGCTTCGAGGGCCAGGCGCACTACGTATGTATCTCGGACACCGGGCCGGGCATTGCGCCGGGGCTTCATTCCGAGGTTTTCAAGCCGTTTCACAGGTCTGTGCCCTCGGGCACACGCGGCGGCGGTGGCTCGGGCCTCGGATTGGCGATCGCGATCGGCCTGCTGAAACTGCATCTTGGCGGCATGTGGCTTCGCAGCAGCGTCAACAACGGAGCCGAATTCGAATTTTCGCTTCCCTCAGTACCTGATGCAACGAAACTGGCGGAGCCGGTCGCACCCAGTGGAGCTGATCTCAATTGAAGGTCCTGGCTGTGGACGACGACCCGGACATCATCGAGGCGGTGGGCATCTGCTTCGCGCTCCGCTGGCCTGAGGTTGAGCTTGTGCAGGCGCCGGATGGCAACACGGCGCTCAAGCAGTTCGAGGCTGAGAAGCCCGACGTTGTGATCCTCGACATCGGCCTGCCTGACATCAGCGGCCTGGATGTGTGCCGCAGGCTCAGAGAGGTGACGGAGGTGCCAATCATCATGCTCACGGCCCGCGATAGCGAGCTGGACATGGTGCACGGCCTGGAGACCGGGGCTGACGACTACATTACGAAGCCGTTCAGCCATCTTGAGCTGCTGGCACGAATTAAGGCGGTCTTACGGCGAGCTTCGGTCGGCACGCTCAGTTCAAACGAAGCGCCGTATGTCGATGGACCGTTCAGATTCGATTTCGCAGATCACACCGTCGCCTTCAACGATACGAAGATCCCGCTCACGCCGACCGAGTACAACCTGCTGTATCACCTGACGAAGAATCACCCGAACGTGGTGCAGCATCGAACTCTGCTGGCGAAGGTCTGGGGCCGTGAGTATGTCGACGAGACGGAATACCTGAAGGTGCATGTGCAGCGCATCCGTGCCAAGTTTGCGGCGGTGAGTCCTGAGGTTGATCCGATCGAGACGGAGCGTGGCGTTGGATATCGCCTGAACTTACGCCAGACTGCGGACGCCGAGGCTTAGTGGTCGGGCTCGATTTTGGCTATCCACATTTTCTTTAGCGGCCCTTCACCAATGTCCGGCAGCGTGAGACGAGCCTGAATTGAACCTTTCTGAGTTCATCAACCGAACCGTCCCTCCTGAGCCCTGGAAAGACGGTGAGAACATCCCGTGGGATGAGCCTGGCTTTAGCGAGCGGATGCTGCGGGAGCATCTCAACCCTGAACATGACGCCGCGAGCCGACGTCCAACGGTGATCGATGAACAGGTCCGCTGGCTTCATGAAGAGGTGCTCGGCGGCGAAAGGACCCGAATCCTCGATCTCGGTTGCGGTCCCGGTCTCTATGGGATTCGCCTCGCCAAACTCGGCCATGATGTTACCGGAGTCGATATCTCGCCAGCTTCGCTGGATTACGCAAGGAAGTCGACGGCCAACGTCGCTGATCAATGCCGGTTCGTGCAGGGAGATTTCAGGTCGGCCACGGTGGATGGTGAGTTTGGGCTGGTGATGCAGATCTACGGCGAACTGAACGTTTTTCGCCGGGAACAGGCGCGCGAGATCGTCAGCAGGTATGCAAAGGCGCTGGTGCCGGGTGGCCGGCTACTTTTCGAGGTGGACAGGCCGGAAACGACGCGAGAGTTCGGTCACTCGCCGCTCGTTTGGAGAAGCTGGAAGCAAGGTCTGTTCTCTGACCGGCCTCACGTATACCTCGAAGAGAGTTTCTGGAACGAGGAACAGCGGACAGCTACGAAACGCTACTGGATTCTCGACGCTCAGACCGCTGATGTCGCGAGGTTCGCCCAGTCGTTCGCAGCATACGAGGCTGATGAGTACAGAGAGATGCTCAGCGTCGCCGGGCTGGTGGACATCGAATTGCAGTCGGACTACCCGAAAGCGGTTCCGAACGGCAACAAGCGTCGGTGGATGTTGATCGGCACGAAACGAACGTGACGCCGTTCCCGCCCCATGTCTGGCTCTCGTTGTTGTATGGTCTGAGTAGCGTGCTGACAGCCGCTAATTCTCGCCCGGGTTGTACTCTGTACAGCGTACAAACTGCCGTTTGGCGACAGCGATTATGAACTGCAATGACGATCAACTATGGCAGCTAGACAGGTCTTCTACAGAAAGTGGCGGCCACTCCGGTTTTCGGACGTGGTTGGACAGGAGCATGTCACCTCCACGCTGCGCCGCGCCGTAAAGACCGACCGCGTCGCCCACGCCTATCTCTTCACCGGACCGCGCGGCGTCGGCAAGACGTCAACGGCCCGCATATTGGCGAAAGCACTTAATGCCGGTCTCGCTGAAGACGGTGAGCCGAACAACGATAGCGATACTGCGCGGGCGATAGACGACGGCTCATTCCTCGACATGATTGAGATAGATGCCGCCTCCAACCGGGGAATCGGCGATATCCGCGGCCTGCGTGACGCAGTGCAGTTCCAGCCCGTCGCAGGCAAGTGGAAGGTCTACATCATCGACGAGGTCCACATGCTGACGGAGCCTGCGTTCAACGCACTGCTCAAGACGCTTGAGGAGCCTCCGCCGCACGTCGTGATGATCCTTGCGACAACGGACGCACACAAGGTTCCCGCAACCATAGTGAGCCGCTGCCAGCGCTTCGACTTCAAAAGACTGTCGAACGAGACGGTGATAGACCGGCTGGCCGAGATCTGCGGTGAAGAGGAGGTCGAGGCGGAGCCAGAGGTGCTGTCGCTCATAGCGCGCACCGCATGGGGCAGCCTGCGTGATGCCGAGAACCTGCTGGAACAACTTGCGGTCTCCTATGGCGCAGACGGTGCCGAGATAACTCTCGAAAACGCGCGGGACCTGCTGGGGCTCGGCGATACGTCATCTGCCGTTGACCTGGCTTCTTCGGTCATTACCGGGGACACGTCATCGGCGCTAACGGTGATCAATCGTGAAGCTGCCCGCGGTGCGGATTTGCGCGCGTTGCGCAATGGCACGGTCGACTCGATTCGCACAGCGCTGCTCTCGAAGGCAGGCGTTGACGATGCGATGGGCCAGCCGGAGGAGGTGCGGGAGGCGATGTCAGCGGCGGCAAAGCAGGCGAGCATGGAGAAGTTGCTGCATGCACTTTCGGCGCTTGGACAGGCGCAGTTGAAGGGCGATTCGTCACCGCTCGAACTGGAGCTTGCGGTGTTGAAGGCGGTCAATTTGCCAGCGCCGCCCGTTGCCGCAGCGTCTTCAACATCACCGGCTCCGACAGGTAGAGGTTCGACAGCGAGCGGCTATCCGTCTTCGCAACAGGGAGCGCCGGGAAGGCCGCCACAGCCTTCACCGGAACCTGAGAAGCGTGCGCCGGAGCGCAGGCAGAACCTTTCGCCGGATGAGGAGACGTGGCGCAAGGTTTGGGACGGTCTACGCCGGACGAAGTTCCGTCGCTGGTACCTGGGCCCTGTGCTGAGCAACGTGATTCCGCCAACGCCAGAGGCCGGAGAGATAACCCTTCGATTCAAGAGCCGCTCGAACAGGGACCGGTTCATGGAGGAGATGGAGGACCCGCGCGCGCAGACTGCGCTGCGAACGGCAATTGACCGAGAGTACGGAGCGGGCCTTGCCCTGAAGACGAGCTCGCCTCACGAGGAAGAGGAGGCTGCGAAGAAGCGTTCGCCGGCCTCTGCGGAAAGTCCACTCGTGCGGGCTGCTATGGCGATGGGTGCGCAGGTCGTGACCGAGGAAGAGGCGAAGACTGAGAGCGAGTGAAACGCCTGAGGACTCCGCACAAGGCGATTTCTGGACCGTGGCGACTGCCGTACAGCGCTATCGTGACGCTCGTCCCTACTTTCACCCGGTCGTCATCGGCATGATCCGCCGGAAGCTGGGCCTGGTGACAGGTGAAAAACTCCACCAAGGCGTCGATGTGGGCTGTGGCACCGGGCAATCGGTCGTTGCGCTGCTCGAGCTGGCTGACTCGGTGACCGGTGTTGACAACTCTGAGCAGATGCTGGCGCACGCAGAGAAGCGAATCCGCGTCGAGTATGTCCATGGCAGCGCAGAGCAGTTGCCGGTTGCAGGCCGTTCGGCTGACATCGTCACAGTCTCGCTTGCCCTCCACTGGTTCGATGTTCCGGTGTTCCTCGCAGAGGCGGCGCGGGTGTTAAGGCCAGGCGGCTGGCTCGTCCCATATTCGAACAGCTTTCGTGCGCAGATGGTGGGCAATCCGGCTTTTCACGACTGGTGCGCAGAGGTGTACGGAGTCCGCTATCCGACGCCACCGCGGCCTGCCGACGACCCATCAGCGAAACCGTTTGAAGGCTCTCGGTTCGAGTGGATCAAGACTGAGCAGTACGAGAACGAGGTTTCATTTACGCCCGAGCAGCTTGTGGCGTACCTGATGACGCATAGCAACGTGATTGCAGCGGTCGAACAGGGTGATGAAGATGCAGACGAAGTGAGGTCGTTTTTGCGAGAACAGGTAACGCCGTTCTTCAACTCGGCCTTAGATACGTTCCTTTTCGGGGGTGGTGTGACGTACGCACGCCTCAGTAACGGGTGTTGATCCTATAGTGAGTCCCCTGCGCTCACTGCTGAGATACCATCCGGCAATCGCTTACCGAACCCCACGGAGCACACCGCATGTATTTTCCGCCGCCAGATCCCGCCAGGTGGGAGCGTCGAGAGCCTGAGTCGCTCGGACTCGATTCTGTAGCTCTGGAAATCGCCCTGGAATTCGCAATCGACAGCGACATGCCGTGGCCTGAAGACCTGACTCATGTCAGCGTCTCCGACGACCCGCCTGAGTACGCTGAGAAGCTGGGCAAGATGCGGCCCCGCGGCGGTCCGGCTGGCATCGTCCTCAAGGACGGCTACATCGTGCATGAGTGGGGCGACCTTGATCGCGTCGATGTCACGTTCAGCGCCAGCAAGAGCTATCTGGCTACGGTCGCCGGTCTTGCGTTCGATCGCGGCCTGATATCGGACATCGACGGTCCGGTGGTGGCGGACATTGGCCACGTCGAGATATGCGAGGTGGTCACTGGCCAGGTGATGACGCCGTTCTCGCCTTCGCAGAATGGGCACAACGCGCAGATCACGTGGCGGCAGCTTCTGCAGCAGACTTCCGAGTGGGAGGGCACGCTGTGGGACCGTCCGGACACGGTTGACTGGAACCGGTCGCTCGATTCGGATGACTCAAAGGGTCGTGAAGTGCGCCAGAACCCCGGAATGCACTGGGAGTACAACGACGTTCGGGTGAACCTGTGCGCTCTGTCGCTGGCGGCGCTGCTGGGTGAGCCGTTGCCGGATGTGCTGCGCAGGGACGTGATGGAGCCGATCGGCGCCAGTAGCACGTGGGAATGGCACGGCTACAGGAACTCGAAGATCGAGATTGGTGGCAGACAGTTTGAGTCGGTGTCAGGCGGCGCGCACTGGGGCGGCGGTGTTCACATCAATTCCTACGATCACGCCCGCTTCGGCCAGCTGTTTCTGAACGGCGGAGTATGGGATGGTCGGCGGCTGATATCGGAGCGTTGGTTCGAGATGATGCGTGAGCCGTGCAGCGAGAACGCCAGCTACGGCTTCATGTGGTGGTTGAACACTGGAGGAATACGGTACGGCGAGTCAGTTCCGCATGAGCTGTTCGCTGCTTCGGGCGCTGGCGGCAACACGGTGAACATCGACCCGGAGCATGGCTTGGTGACGGTGACGCGCTGGTGCGATGACGTGCCGGGGGTCGTGCAACTGGTATCGGCAGCGGTGAAGGAGTGACAATGCCACGCCGAAAGAAGCTTCCTCCAATAGCTTTCATGAGTTATGTCCGACTTGATGACGAGCACGAAGATGGCCGCCTCACTCAGTTTCGAACGCGGCTTGCCGGAGAAGTGCGGATGCAGACCGGCCTTGACTTCCCGATCTTCCAGGACCGGAACGATATCAAGTGGGGTCAAAACTGGAAATCACGCATCGAGGAAGGCATAGATGCATCCACGTTTCTAATTCCTATAATCACGCCGAGTTTTTTTAACAGCGACGCGTGCAGGGAAGAGCTAGAGCGTTTTCAGGAGATCGAGACTGAACTTGGAAGGAACGACCTGATTCTCCCTATTTACTACGTTGATTGTCCTGTACTGAACAATGAGACATTACGCGCCAAAGACGAACTGGCTCAGCTGATAGCGACTCACCAACATACCGACTGGCGACCATATCGGTTTGAGCCGTTCACTTCTCCTCAGATTGGCATGCAATTCGCGCAGATGGCTGTGCAGATTCGGGACACGCTGGGAACAAAAACAACAACTGCAAAATCGACTCGCAAACGAACGACCCGTAAACATATTGGGGACGGTCGGAGGGCCAGCACGGCTAAGCGACGAGATTCGATTGAACCAAGCTATCCACCGGAAGCGGAGGCCGACGTCGAACCAGAAGGCGGTGGAAGGGCGGAGCCGGCAAAATTGGTCGTTGATCAGATGCACCGTGGCGACTACGTGACCATCTCTGAAGCTATCGATGCGGCAAAACCAGGATACAAAATCCTGGTCAGACCCGGTTTTTACCAGGAGGCGCTGGTGATCGACAAACCACTGGAGATCATCGGAGATGGCGAGTTGGACGAGATCGTAGTGGAGGCGAAAGATCAGAGCGCTGTGTTGTTCAAAACGACGATGGGGCGGATTAGCAACCTGACCCTGAGGACCATCGGTGACAAGGAGTTACTTGCAGTGAGTATCGGCTCCGGTCGCCTCTTACTTGATGGGTGCGATATCACATGTCGCGTAGTAGGGGGTGTGGCGATTCACAGCGGGGCCGATCCGCGGCTCCGTGGGAACCGAATCCATGGTAACGGTGGTTCCGGCGTGTTTATCTATCCAAATGGACAGGGAACCCTCGAAGACAACGAAATTTTCTCGAACGCGGGCAATGGCGTTCTGATCAAATCAGGAGCTAATCCGACTGTCCGCCGGAATCGCGTTTACGAAGGCGAGAGTACTGGCATGTTCATTACCGGAGGTGGTCTAGGGATCATAGAAGACAATGACATCTTCGAGAACAAGAACGCCGGTATTTCGGTCAGCGAAAAGGGTAATCCAACTGTGCGCCGAAATCGCATAACGAAAAACGGCTACCAAGCAGTGTGGGTTTTCGATGGAGGTGGAGGCACATTTGAGGACAACGATCTTCGTGACAACGAACGAGGCGCGTGGAAAATCTCCGGGGACAGCGAAGCTAACGTTGTACGCAATAACAACCAGGAGTGATGGACGGCTTGGCCCGCTGCAGACCCTGCTCGACACCCATTCTCAGTAGCTACCTTGCCTCCCACTCTTTTCAACTCACAGCCGGCCTCTGCCCTGTCCACGGCCTTGCCTGCTCGAACGCTCTTGCGGCCTGCATTACCAGCGCATCCTGGTCCAGGTCGGCCACGATCTGCAGGCCCACGGGCATGTCGCCCTCGCCGAAACCACACGGCACAGAGGCCGACGGATTCCACGAAATGTTGAACGCCATGGTGAACGGAATCGCTCCGTAGCTAATTCCTGCGTACTGGCCCTCGCTCGCCTCGTTCCCGATCTGTGCGGGCGGCGTCAGGTGCGGCCATGCCGTCGCAGCTGCGGTCGGAGTAAGTAGCAGGTCGTACTTGCTGAAGTACTCTTTCATCTGGATTCGCATCGCCTCAGCCTGGCGCAAGGCCAATGAGTAGTCGGCTCCTGAGACCGTTCTGCCGTGCTCGATCATCTCGATCGTGTAGTCCATGAGCCGTCCAGGGTTCTGCTCGTCCAGTTCCCCGTACATCGCCACCTGGCCCGCCGTCCAGACCTCCCACCAGTACTCCCGCGGCGCAGGGTCCATAACGAGGTCCACCTGTTCGACGGTTGCGCCGAGCTCTTCGAAGGCTTTCGCCCCTTCGTCTACCTTCTCTCGCACGTCATCGTTCAGGGAGGCGAAGCCGAGGGTGTGCGAGACGCCGATGCGCATGCCCTTAACACCGTTCTCAAAAGACGCCAGGTAGTCGGGTGGCGGCGATTGCAGTGAACCGGGGTCGCGTTTGTCGAAGCCGGATAGTGCCTGCAGCAAGATGGCGCTGTCGCGGACGTCGTTCGACATCGGGCCGCTGGAGCTTGTCGCGTTGTATGCGGGGTTGGACCGGCCACCGTAGCGAGGGATTCGTCCCTGTGTCGGCTTGTGCCCGAATATTCCGCAGAACCCGGCGGGAAGTCTGACCGACCCACCACCGTCGGTGCCGGTGGCGATCGAGCACATTCCAGATGCGACGCTGGCGGCCGCTCCGCCTGAGGATCCGCCGGGCATCCGGCTCACGTCCCACGGGTTGTTGCAGGCTGGAAAAAACTTTGTGTAGGTCTCCTCCCGGTTGCCGAACTCCGGAGTGTTCGTCTTGCCGAGAATCACCGCACCGGACTTGCGAACCCGTTCCACAACTGATGAGTCGAAATCGGGGATCCAGTCCTTGAACAAGTCGCTGCCCAGTGTTGTCTTCAACCCGGCCGTGACTTCGAGGTCTTTTATGGATATCGGCACGCCGTGAAGCGGTCCGAGGGTCTGGCCCTGCGCCAGGGCGGCGTCTGCTTCTTTCGCACGGGCCAACGCGCCTTCTTCGTCGAGAGTGATGAAGGCGTTGAGTTGTGGGTCGAGTTCACGGATGCGCCGAAACGATGCGTTTACCAGTTCGACAGAGCTGATCTTTTTGTCCACCTGCATGGCGAGCTGTTCGTGGGCTGGCAGAAACATGAGATCGCGGTCGTTCATCGGGGATTCTCGCTTGGCTAGATGAAACAGGAGCTGGCAGGCAAGAGATTAGCAGGAGGCGGTAGGTTTCGCGGAGCCATGCAGTCGGCGACGGGCGACGGGCGACGGGCGACGGGCGACGGGCGACGGGCGAGAAGAATAAACTAGGCGCTTGCCTCCCGCCGACATCCCTCCATCTGCACCTCTTGAACCGGTCGCGCCTGGTGAATTCGCGGGTGAAGTGAAGCGCGTTCGCAAGCCGCTAACACTTCCCGCGGCCATCATGGCGCTGCTTCTTTCGACGATGTGGGCAGGCAATCCGGTCGCCAACAAGGCGGGTCTGGAAGATGCAGGACCGCTGCGGCTCGGCTACCTGCGCTTCATCCTGGGCGGGCTGGTGGTAATCGTCTACAGCCTGTCGACCCGGCAGGATCTGCGGGTCTACCGGTTCGAAGTGCTGCCGATGATACTTCTCGGCGTGCTGTTCTCGGTGCAGCTGGCGTTCATGAACGTTGGGCAGGACTTCACGACGGCCGGGCACGCCGTGATCGTGACGACGACGTTCCCGTTGTGGACGGCTGTGTTCGCGCACTTCTTCGTGCCGGGCGACAGGATGAACCGCAGGCGGTCGCTCGGAACGCTGGTCGCTTACAGCGGCGTCGTTGCGGTATTTGCCAGAAGCCTGTCACTGGGCGGAGATTTCATCATCGGCGATCTCCTGCTATTGGGATCGGCGATCTTGCTCGGCGCGCGGCAGGTCTACATATCGCAGGCCGCGCAAGGGGTGCCGCAGCACAAGCTGCTGATGTCGCAGTCGGTGTTCGGCATCACAAGTTTTGTGATTGCGAGCTTCATTTTCGAGGCGGGCGACCCGTGGGAGTTGACGACGAAGCTGACGCTTGCGCTGCTGTACACAGGTGTGCTGATAGCAGGGTTCGGATTCCTGGGCCAGACGTACCTGTTGAAGAACTATCTGCCGTCACGAGTTACGGTGATCTCGCTCAGCCAGCCGATCTTCGGTGTGCTGTTCAGCTGGTGGATCCTGGGCGAGTCGATAGGCCCGGAGCTGTACGCAGGGGCAGCGTTGGTGGTGGTGGGAAGCTGGCTGGCGCAGCGGGGTTGAGTGGGCGTTTGGACAGCGAATGTTGAGTTGGTTTTCGCGTGTGTCGATACAGACCTCACCAGGGGTGAATCATGTCAGTATTTGTTCTTGTTCACGGTGCGTGGCACGGAGGATGGTGCTGGGACAGGGTCCGGCCGCTACTCGAATCTGAAGGTCACCGAGTTTTCACTCCGACGCTAACCGGGCTTGCTGAGCGCGCTCACCTGCTGACGCGTGACGTCAACCTGTCGACGCACATCCGGGACGTTGTCGACCTGATAGTGGACGAGGACCTTCACGATGTCGTCCTGGTCGGCCACAGCTATGCCGGACAGGTGATTTCTGGCGTTGTGAGACACGTCAGAGACCGGTTGCGGCACGTTGCGTACCTCGATGCGAACTTTCCGCTGGATGGAGAGACGGGTCTCGAGGCAGGTTTGGCATATGACCTGAAAACCTGGGCTGATCAAGGTGGAGACGGGTGGCGAATTCCGGTGCCTAAGCCTGTGAAAGGGAGCTTAATGGGTGTCGCCGAACCTTCAGATGTGCAGTGGCTTCTCACGCGTCTTACGGATCATCCACTGGCCACATTTGAAGAGCAGGTTAGCCTGGACCCCGACGATCCGTTTCCGATTCCGGGGTCGTATATTCGCTGCACCACCCGAGGGATGAGGCGGGCGGGCCCAGAACGGAACGCCGAGCGGGTACAGAGGATGGGCTGGCCTGTGATGGAGATCGAGACGGGCCACGACGTGATGATCACCGAGCCGGAACGGACCGCGGAGTTTTTGCTCCAAGCAGCAAGTTGAACGGTCCGCACGTCGTAATTTGACGGATCTCGTCACCTCACACGGCCCATCTTCTCCACCAACTGCCATCCACCTGTTGACACTTCGCCTGCCTGTTCCTAGAATTCGTCGCTGTCTGGCACTCGCGCGCGTCGACTGCCAACACATTTTGGTGCTAAAACTTTCGCGGTGGGCTGCTGGCGGCATGACCGGATTGCAGAGCCGTTTGCAGTTGACACACCCTTGGAGTTGAGCCTCTGGAAGGCCGGTAGAAACCCCGGCATTGAGGCTGCTAACCGTCGACGCTACATTTGCCAGTGTGGCTTGTGTCCCTGCTTTCAGGTCTGTCCGGATCTGAAGACCCTGTTAGGTAACAGGTTCCTCTGTAGGGACGCGGCAGAGAGTGTCGTTTCGGAACGACCGGCTAAGCCGGTCTGTTCGAGCGGCATTGAAGTGAAGACCGGATTGGAAACGATTTCGACCAGAACTAGAAGGAGATTTGTGCAGTGGCTCTTAATCTGAAGCCCCTGGCAGACCGAGTGGTGATTGAGCCGCTGGACGATGAGGCTTCAACAAGCCCCGGCGGCATCATCATTCCGGACACTGCCAAAGAGAAGCCCCAGGCTGGCAAGGTGGTCGCGGCAGGCCCCGGCCGGACCACGGATACCGGCCAGCTCATCAAGCTCGATGTCAAAAAGGGCGACACGGTCGTCTATTCGAAGTACGCAGGCACCGAGTACGCCGTTGGCGGAACCGAGTACCTGATCCTACGAGAGAGCGACATCCTCGCAGTCATCGGCTAGAACTCTGCCTCGACAAGAGGCACTAGCCGGATCGCAAACATTGGCGTCATTAAACGGAGAAAGAAATGCCAGCAAAGGATCTAAAGTTCAGCGAGGATGCTCGAACCCGCCTCAAGGCAGGTATCGATGTCCTGGCCAACACCCTCAAGGTGACTCTCGGCCCGCGTGGCCGGAACATCATCGTTGACAAGAAGTTCGGCCCCCCGCAGGTCAACTCGGACGGCGTGACCATCGCCAAGGAGATCGACCTCGAGGACCCGTTCGAGAACATGGGAGCACAGCTCCTGAAGGAAGCGTCCAAGAAGACGAACGACGATGCAGGTGACGGCACCACGACCTCAACCGTACTGGCCCAGGCCATTATTGGTGAGGGCTTCAAGAACGTGGCGGCTGGAGCCGACCCAATGGCGTTGAAGCGCGGCATGGAGAAGGCGATGGAGACGGTCCGCGCCTCTATCAAGAAACAGTCCACCGCCGTCAAAGGCTCCGAGCAGATCTCAAACGTCGCGGTCGGTTCCGCTCATGACGACGAGATGGGCACCCTGATCGCTGGCGTGATGGAGAAGGTTGGCAAGGACGGCGTGATCACCGTCGACGAGTCAAAGTCTCTGTCTTACGAGACCGACTACGTTGAAGGAATGCAGTTCGACCGCGGCTTCCTTTCACCTTACTTTGTGACGAATGCGGACAGTCAGGAAGCACAGCTTGAGAACCCGTACGTGCTGATCACGGACGGAAAGGTCTCGGCCGTTGCCGATCTTCTGCCTGTTCTGGAGAAGGTTCTCCAGTCCAAGCGGCCTCTGCTGCTGATTGCTGAGGATGTTGAGGGCGAGGCTCTCGCGACTCTGGTGGTCAACAAGCTGCGAGGGACGCTGAACATCGCCGCCGTCAAGGCGCCTGGTTTCGGTGATCGCCGCAAGGCCATGTTGCAGGACATCGCCATCCTGACCGGTGCGAGCGTTATCTCAGAAGAGACCGGCCGCAAGCTGGACTCGGCTGCCCTAGATGATCTCGGTACCTGTGACCGCGTTGTGGTGAAGAAGGAAGACACCACGGTTGTCGGCGGCACGGGCTCCAAGAGCGCCATCCAGGGCCGGATGAAGGAGATTCAGACACAGGTTGATGAGACGACGTCTGACTACGACCGCGAGAAGCTGCAGGAACGGCTGGCGAAGCTTTCCGGCGGTGTTGCGATCATCCGAGTCGGCGCTGCGACTGAGATCGAGATGAAGGAGAAGAAGCAGCGTGTTGAGGACGCTCTGTCCGCCACGCGCGCTGCCGTTGAAGAGGGAATTGTCCCGGGTGGCGGCACAGTCCTGATCAGGGCTTCCGATGCACTTGCCAAGCTTGCGTTGGATAACAATGACGAGCAGACCGGTGTGGAGATTCTCCGCAAGTCCTTGCTCGCTCCGATCCGCATCATCGCAGCCAACTCCGGCTTCGAGGGCGCAGTGATCCTGGAGAAGGTTTCCGAGAGCAAGAAGAAGAACTTCGGGTTCGACGCCGGAGTCGGCGAGTTCGGTGACATGCTCGAGATGGGCATCATCGACCCGGCAAAGGTGACGCGGGCCGCTGTCGAGAATGCGGTTTCGGTCGCTGGCATGATCCTGACTACGGAGGCTCTGATTACTGAGCAGCCGGAGAAGGAGATGGCCGGACCGCCAATGCCTCCGGGCGGCGGGATGGACTTCTAAGGACGCTCAAGCGGCTGTGGCCGCAAAGTGTTTTATCAGAACATCAGAAACCGGCCGGGTGCGAATCCCGGCCGGTTTTCTTTTGCCCGGCGAATAAGCCGACGGGAGCCGACTGTTCTGTTCCTGATGATCGAGTCTTTCGTCGCTTGCTTGAACCGAATAGCGGACGCGTCTGCGTTATGTCAAGAAAAGACCTTGTCGCACGTCGTTTTCGTATACATGGGGCACACAGAGAATCATGCTGTGACAGGCACACTTGACGAATATTAGTGACCGGGAGCATGATTTCGTCGGCCAATAGTTGTAAAATGATGCGTGCCCGATTTTCGGATGGTCACGGTAGTCACAAAGCAATGAATGCGTCACTGATCAGATTCTTCCGCAATTCCGGTCATAGCACCCGGTTTTTTGCGACGCGCGAAGTTCTGATTCTATTCAGCACCTACCTCGTCTACTCGATCTCCAAGAACCTGATCGACTCGACACCTATTCTCCAGGCGTTCAGCAACGCGTGGTCACTGGTTGCGCTGGAAAAGCAACTTGGCATCGCTCACGAAGCCACTATCCAGGTCTGGGCGAGCCTCTATTCGACCGGGTTCCTGCACTTCCTAGCATATTTCTACTCCGTTGGCCTCTGGGTGGCGCTGCTTGGATCGGCTGCGTTCCTGTTCATTCGCAACCGCCGTCTGTACTGGTCGATGCGGAACATGTACCTGCTGACGATGATCCTGGCTGTGATCATCTTTGCCGTTTACCCGCTGGCTCCGCCGCGTATGCTGCCCGGTTACGGCATGGCGGATGTGGCCAGCATGCTGGGGCTGCTCCCGAAAGAAGGCTCACGCTCGTTCTTTGGATACAACGAGTTCGCGGCAATGCCGAGTTTGCACATCGCATGGTCTTCGCTGATCGCGCTTGCATGGTTCAAGCTCGGATGGAAGTGGGGCAAGGTGGTGAGCGTCATCTACTTCTCGCTCATGACGCTTGCTGTCATCGCAACGGCCAATCACTACGTGCTTGATGTCGTGGCGGGTGTGCTGCTGCTGTTGTTCGTGATGTGGCTTGTGGGTCTTCCGGCGAGCGTCAAGAAGATGCTTGAGTACAGGGATTTGAAGGATCTGCGTGACCAGATGTTGAGCTGGCCGCATCAGTTTCCGGAGAGCGGATTCCGCATGGGCTACCACCGCAAGATCGACCCGGTCACGGTTCCTGTTGACCGAGGGGCGCCGGTGCACGATATCGCCTGGCGGATCGTGAACTAGCGGGTCAATTCTCCTTACCTCATCTCGGATACCCGCTGTACGGGCAGGCACTAAAAAAATGTGCGTCGGCCGATCTCAATCGCAATCGCAATCTGATAGGGGCGCTGCTTGCCGCGCCCGTTAACGGCTTCGCCGTTACGACGACTCACCCGCTAATTCTCTCCAGATTGGGAGGGAGACGTTTGCCGTTTTGAGCTTCATCCTGAGCCAGTCGAAGGGTTGATTCAGAATCTCTCGGGTGTCCATAGATGAGCGGTGTGGTGGTTCGGTGAATGCTCGAATAGACAACCGTAATCCAATGCCCGGTAAGATCCCTCCGCTGCGGTCGGGATGACAAGTTTTGACAAGTTCAGAACGACCATTCTCAAAAATACTCGAAACTTCTCCCCTACACGGCAGCGAGTTGCCTGGTACTGCCGTTGTGTACCGGTTGCATCCAGCCTGTGTGAGTGACAACCGTCTCATCCGATCGGTTGGGCCATTGTTAAACTGGCCTCGCACGGGCGCTACGTGAAGCGCGTAACGTGCCCATGCGTTTGGCCCAATCGTTGCGGCAATAGACCGCACCTGGCTCCAATCAACCCGGCAAGACAAGACCTTCAACAGCGCCCCAGGGTCAGCGCCAGGGCATCGAGAACCCGCATTGCAACCATTCCGCTTCGTACATGCAGCAGATCTGCACATCGACAGTCCGTTCCGCGGACTGCATGACGTGGATAAGCGCGTTGGTGAGCGATTGCGAGAATCGACCTTCGAGGCGTTCAGGAACCTGATCGACCTGTGCATTGACGAACAGGTGGACTTTCTCGTCATTGCTGGCGACATCTACGACGGCGCTGATCGAAGCGTCAGGGCTCAGCTTCGCTTCCGTGACGGCATGCGGCGGCTTTCTGAAGCGGGCATCGCCGCATACATCGTTCACGGCAATCACGACCCTCTCGACGGCTGGCTCTCGGCTATCACCTGGCCTGAAGGCGTGCATGTGTTTGGGCCGGAGCCGGAGTGGAAGACGGTGGAGCTGAACGGTGAGCCGCTGGCCGCGATCCAGGGCGTTTCATTCCCGACTCGTGAGGTGCGAGAGAACCTGGTCGCCCGCTTCGAAACGCCTGAAGTGAATTCACCCTTTACGATCGGCCTGCTGCACTGCAACGTTGGCGGAAACACAGATCACGACAACTATGCACCGTGCACATTGGATGACCTGAAGCTCACTGCGCTGGACTACTGGGCGCTCGGCCACGTCCACACTCGCCAGACGCTGCGCCGCCAGAACCCTGCCGTGGTCTACCCTGGCAACATCCAGGGCCGCCACCCGAACGAAGCCGGGCAGCGCGGCTGCCTGATGGTTGATGTGAGCGGAGAAGGTTTGATCAACACGCGGTTCCAGGCACTGGATGTCGTGCGCTGGGAGCCTGCCGAGGTCGACATTTCTGACATCGGCACGCTGGACCGTCTCGAAGATGCTATTCAGCAGAAGCTGGACGACCTTGGAGTCAAGGCCGAGGGGCGGGATGTGGTCTGCAGCCTGAGCCTTGTTGGCCGCGGGCCGCTACACACCGAGCTTGTGAGGCAGGGCGCTGTTATCGATCTGCTTACCGAACTGAGGGCAACGGCTTCGGAATCGCCGTGGGTGTGGGTCGAGCGCGTTTACGATCGGACTAGGCCTGAGCTTGACCTGGACAGCCGGTCGGAGGCTGACGATTTCCTTGGCGCCACGCTGCGTCGGGTTGATGAGGTGCTGGACGATCAAGAGAGCATGCAGGAGCTTGCCTCGGTTGTCGGCGAGGTTTTCACAGGTCGCAAAAACGGTCTACCCGCACCGACCGACGACCAGATACGTGCCTGGACCGCTGAAGCCCGCTGGCAGCTTGCCGAGCTGCTGGAGCCGGAGGAGTAGCGGAAAACATGCGCATCACCCGGCTGCACATAGAGAATTTTGGACATTTCGCCAACCGCACCGTCGACCCGGTTGACGATGCCCTGACGGTTGTCCACGGCCCGAACGAGGCAGGAAAATCGGCGTTGCGGGCGTTCATTCGCTCCACGCTGTTCGGATATCTCGACAAGAGAAGCCGGCAGTTCGCCTTCTACGACTACCCGCCCGTGAACGGTGGAGTTGCATCCGGCGCGCTGGACATCGTCACCTCATCTAACGCCGCTTACACAGTGAGGCGAGAGAAGGGCCGCAACGGCGGGTCGGTGATCGTGAGCGGAGACGCGGACGGCGGGACCGAGCTTCTCGAAAGACTGCTCGACCGCATCGGCCCTGACCTCTACCAGAACCTGTTCAGCATCAGCCTGAGTGAGCTACAGGAGCTTTCCAGCCTGAACTCCCCTGAGATCAGGGACCGCATTTACTCGGTCGGTCTCGGCCTCTCGCGCGTCAGCCTGCCGGACGCTGTGACGCAGGTCGACCGTGACATTCGCGCTCTACGCGGCCCGAAGTCCGGCTCCATTCGCAAGGCCGAAAAGGAGCTGCACGAATCGAGGGCGGAGCTTGAGGAGGCGCGCAGGGATCACGCGGTTTACGCAGATGTGGCGGCTCGCCTTGCTGACACCGAGGAGCGCATCGCATCGCAGCAGGACAGGCTGGAAGCGGCTCGAACGCAGCGTGAGCACCAGGGCCTGTCGATCAGTTTGCGTCCTCACTGGGAGCGACTGAACGGGCTTAACGAGCAGGTGACGCAGTTGCCGCAGTTACCTGATTTCCCGGGCAACGCAGAGCGCCAGATGGACGACTTCATCCTGCAGCACCGCAACCTGCGCGATCAGATGCAGCGCGGCGATGTGAAACAGGATGAGCGCACAGACGAGGTCCAGAACGTCCCAGTGATCGAACCTTTCGAAGACCGAGCAGCGCACATTCGCCGGTTGATTGCGGAGACCGAGCACTACCGCAAGGCTGTTGAGGATTTACCCGGTGTGCAGACCAGCCTGAAGGTGGAAGAAGAGAAGTTCCAGCGTGACCTTGAGCTTCTTGGCGCTGATTGGAGCGAGGACGCTATCGAGAAGTTCGATGCGCCAGTGGATCTTCTGGCGGACCTCGAAGGTGCCGGAGCGCAGCTTGTCGAGACTGAGTCAGCATATAAAGAGGCTGAGGCAGAGGTTTCACGCCGCACCGACAGCAGGGACGACGTTGCTGAAGAGGTTTCACGCGCCGCCGCGACTCGGGATTCGGTGGAAGGCGTGCCTGAACAGTCTTCGGACGAATTAGACAAGCGGCAGGAGAGACTCGGCCGGTTACGAGGCGCGCTTGCGGAGCGCTTCGGCACTAAGGGCGAGACGAACGACTCCGAGATGCAGCTTGCTGAATCGCTCAGTGAGGCAGACACGTTGAACATCGGCGGTTTCCTGGGCTCCATCTGGATCGCGGTGACGCTGATCCTTCTGTCGATTTCAGTGATCGCTTTTGCCGTCTGGGACAAGGAGCTTGCTCCCGCCCTTCCAGGCCTTGGCGGGCTGGCAGCGGGAATCGTGATGATGATCCGTGCGCGCACCAGCGGCCAGGGATTCGCTATCAAGGTCAGCCGCCCGACGATCACTGAGGCACGCACAATCCTGACGGAGCAGCGTGACGAGTTGAAGGCGAAGTTGGAGGAGTTGGACAAGGAGATCGGTGAGATTGCGGGCGAGTTCGGTATGCCGAAACAGCCTTCGTACCGCGATATCGAGGAGCAGGCTGCATCCATTGACCGTGCCGTTCACCGGAGAGTGCTGTTCGAGACTCGCGGCGCAGCAGCGGCCGAGGCGCAGGAGCGGCTCAAAGAGGCGGACGCCAGGTTGCAGGAGGTTTCGGACCACCGAACGCTTGCTTACAACAACTACGCCACGACTTACGCCCACTGGCAGGAGGTCCTGAAGAACGCAGGACTGCGGGACGATCTGAAGCCCGGGCAAGCGAACTCTGTGATGGAGCGGCTGCGATCTCTGAAGAGCCAGCTGCGGATCCTGGCGAGTTATCGTGAGCGCGTCGAGCAGATGATTTCGGCGATCGAGGATATCGAGTCCCGGCTGTCGGAAGCTCTTGAGCTAGCGAAGATGCCGTCGGCCGAGCATATGCAGGCGACTCCGGCTCTGACCACTCTTGCCGAGCGGTTCAGCGCACATGAGCTTGCGGTGCAGCGTCGAGAGGCGCTGATGGCTGAACTGAAGGACTGGATCACGCACCGCGATCTGCTTGAGCGGAGGATCAGTCAGCTCGACGGACAGATCCACGGACTGATGCGGCACGCCGAGACTGAGGATGAGGAAGAGTTCCGCACGACCGCCAGGCAGATGGAGCTGAGGTGGGCGACCGAGGCAAAGATCGCTGAGTTGGTCGAATCGCACCCGCTGTTGGTCAACGATGAAGGTGGGGATCATCGGGAGAAGCTAGGGGCGAGTTCGCTGGGTGAGTTGAAGGCCCGGCTGGACCGTATCGATGATGAGGTGCGGGAGATCGAGCGTGAGCTCGGTGAGATGCAGCGTGAGCGTGGGGACCTTGAGCGGCAGCGTAAGCAGCTGGAGGATTCGTCGAAGGTGTCGGAGCTGCGTGCAAGGATCAATGTGCTTGAGGCCAATCTGCAGTCGGATGCGAGCCGTTGGGCGGTGCTCCGCATCGCAAGCCACCTGTTGGAGACGACGCGTGAGACCTTCCAGCGCGAGCGACAGCCTTCATTAATTCAGTCGGCTGGAAAGTATTTCGAGAAGTTGACTCTCGGCCGATACACACGAGTGGAGGCTGTGGTCGGTGAGCAGGACCTTGTCGTGTACGAGTCGGATGGGACTCACAAGAGCGTTGAGGGACTTTCACGGGGCACGGCTGAGCAGCTTTATCTTTCGATGCGGTTTGCGCTGATCGAGGAGTATTCGCGCAATGCCGAACCGATGCCGGTTGTGATGGACGATGTGCTGGTGAATTTTGATCCGGAGCGTGCACAGGCCGCCGCGGATGTGATAGCCGAGCTTTCTTCCCGCTTCCAGGTGCTGATGCTGACCTGTCACCCGCAGACGGTGTCGTATTTCAAGAATTCCTGTTCGGCGCAGGGCCGCCGCAAAGCAAAGCCGATGAGCGTGGTTGAGCTGCAGGAAGGCAGCTCCGAGGCGGGTCAGCTGACGCTGGTCGGGTAGCGAAGGCCGGGGCCTGAGACTGCGACGGAGAGCTCTGCTTCAAATTCTCGTCAGCGGTGCATCGTCGGCTTGATCAATTCGAACACTGCGCCCTGCGGATTCTGTTGTGTAGTTAGCGGCGGATTCCGGGGGCTTGCCAGGCAATCCTGAAGGTACGTTCCAGACTGAGGTGAATCCAGTTGACTTGCAACGCTAGTTCGGGCACATGATCGTTTGCATGACGAGTTAGCGGACTGCGTTCACGACACGCTATCCGCAACATCAGCCCGCTCGGCCGCGGCCAATCCCTCGTACAGCTTTGTCATGCCGTCCAGCCACCTGGCCTGAACCTCGGACGACCACGACGGATCGAAGTCCGGGTACTTTGACAGGATGATCTCTGCAACGTTGAGCTTTGCAGCGAGACGCGGCGAAGATTCGGCAAAGATCGCAGCGGTTGCGTCAGACGTCGGTATCTGCGGAGACTCAGAAACAGGCGCCGCCTCAACAGCCGTAGCCGCCGGAATTGCCTGGACGGCCCTCCCACGACCGGCACCCTTGCCTGAGGCCTGCCTGCGACGTCCCTGGTGCCGGCCAGCGAGGATGTACTGCGACAGCTGGATTCCTGCAGCCAGCGCAGCCTGGATGAAGAACGCCTCACACTTCGTCAGCACGCCTTCACGAGCGCCAAAAGACCGGAACGCCTCGTGGAACTGGTTCTTCGTCGCACGGGTCAGGTCGAGTCTGAAAACCGGTTCGTAGTAGTCCTCCAGCAGCCCGCGCAGCAGCGCTCTCCGACGCTCGCCTTCGGCGAAAACAAGCTCCTCGAGAACCGGCTGCGGATGGCCACCGGCATCGACTAATTGCAGCACTTTCAGGGCTGTCATGAGCTGCGTTCCGGAGCTTCCAGAGAACCTTGCACCCCAGACGCTTCTGTCTATCCGGGCGGGTATGCCGTCCTGAAGAAATTCCAAAAATGTTTGGAATGTCCGGTAAGGAACGTACGGGGGAACAGCGATGTGTCGTTCTCGCATGTGATTTTCAGATTGGGGAAAGGACGTTCCAGAGTTTGTACTCGGTTTTCGGAACGAACGGTATCCCTGCCTGATTCCAAAGTCAATATCGATTTGGAATGGCTGGTTTCCCAGTGTGGACAGTTTCGGCGCGTGCGATACGGAATGGAAGAGAATTCCAAACATCGAACAGAGAGACGGTCACAGCGGCGATGCAGTCCGCTTCGGACCGGCACAAAGAGAGCAGAGCAAGGGGTGGGAATTGAAGGTTCCGATAGCGAAGATCTTCCCGGATCCGGTGACAGAGGCGTCACGGAAAGCGAATGTACGAGAGTTGCCCCGGGGCTCAAGAACCGCTCGTGATCCGGTGGTCCTGATCGACGACGACAGGTTCATCCTGCTGGCCGGAGCCAGGAAACTGCGGACTGCCCAGGAGGCGGGTGAGAAAGAGGTCGAGTGCACAGTCAAGGAGACTGTCACGGAGCAGGAACGCTGGGAGCTGCTGCTGGCCGAGCAGTACCACTCATCGCTGGTCCCACCCATGGATCTCGGGCAGGCGTTCATAGACTACCGGGACAGGTACGACGTGACGCAGCAGGAGCTTGCCCGTCGGACGGGCATCACGCCGGGGACGATCCACCACTACGAGAGCCTGATCCGCACGCTGGCGCCAGGGCTCGGCAGCAAGGTGAACAGCGGCGAGCTGACATTCAAGGAGGCGCGGTCGATAGCAGACATCGACGAGCACGAACGGCAGCTGGAGATCGCAAAGCCTTTCGTCGACGGGCGGCTCTCTTCCGTCCATGTCGAGCGCATCGTGGGACGGGCCAAGAACGCGCCTGAGCTTTCGGTCGACCAGATTATCGAAGAGGTTGTGAACGGTAAGCGGCCGGCGCAGAAGCCTGAGACGGAGGAGCCGGAGATACGTGAGCCGCAGCCGCCCCGTGAGCGGAACACGGAGAGCCTGGAGAACATGGTGCTGCACCTGGCAGGTGAGCTGGATGCATTGCCTCTGCAGGTGATTCCTGAATATCGGCGCCTGAAGCTGATCAGCTGTCTGCGAATCCTGGATTCCAGGCTACGGGCTTCGCTGGAGGGCTTGAATTCGGGCCAGGCCAGGGAGTCTGCAATACCGAGGCCGATGGCACGAAACGGCGCAACAGCAACGCGAGCGCGAGCACGCTAGGGAGTTCTCTCACGAGCACTGGCTCGTGAACTGGTAAAGATGTTCTGAACCCGGTGCGGACACACCGGTTTCTCAACGGGAGCAGCTGAGCAGGGCTCGCTGAGCGCTCCATTCAATAGGCCGTGAGCCCACAGACACCCCGCCAATGGTTGCCTCCAGGCGGGGTGTCTTATATTTCCGCAAAATCGACTCGCTACGTCAAGAGGTAGCGGCGAGTTTTGGGAGTGGATTGAGGCGCCAGATCATGATTTCAATCGTCCGAGGATGGGCACCGGTGAACCAGTATGGCTGACTGTGACTCCGTGTTTGACGTTCCGCAGGCAACCACCATCTCTTATTCGGTACAGCCAAACAGCAACTTAATCTCAGCGTCGCGCTTGAAAAGGTCAACGGTAGCCAGAATGCCGACGATCCCGAGGTCTGGCTGGCTACCGATCCAGATATCTACTCCATGACCGTCAACAGCGACGGTGCCGTCGAGATATCCGTAGTCCAGCGGATAGGTGATCGACTCGAACCGAGGATGCCGGGTTCCTTTCGGTCGATCGACTACTATCTCGCTGTCCGCGATCAGACTTTCTGCGGCGTCCCAGAATCGGTTGTCCGGTTGATGGTGCGTCACGGCAGAGAGTCCTCGTATGAACGCAACGGGCAACGACCCGCCCTCACCCGTAAACAGGCACCCGGCAATCGAGCATCCGTTTCTCCCTTCGAAAGGGAGGAAGAAGTCCGATGCCGCGTCGGACGACCAGCGCGGGCCAACTCGTCTCACATCAACGAAAACGCTATCTCGCTGCCCTAAACGTCGAGGTTGCGGACTTCGAGGGCGTGGGTGCGGATGAAGTCCCGGCGCGGCTCCACTTCCTCTCCCATGAGAGTCGAGAAGATGTCATCAGCCGCCAACAGGTCTTCGGCCATGACACGCAGCATTACTCGCTGCGACGGGTCCATCGTCGTCTCCCACAGCTGCTCCGGGTTCATCTCACCAAGACCTTTGTAACGCTGCACATTCACGCCCGAGCGGTCGGCGTTCGAGTCCAACGCCTGGGGCAGTTCCGCCCACGGCACGTCATCGGCAACCACGCTCTTGTTCTTCGTCAGAGTGACAGAACCGGCGCGGACGATGTGACCGATCTGGGCATAGAGCCTTCGAGCCCGACGGAGCGACGGGTGATCGTATATCTCCCTGGTGATCGTGAAGCCCTCGATCTCATAGGTCGGTTCGGCAAGCTCCTCCGGCTCTTCTGGCACAACCGCGCCCTCCTCAAAGAGGTCCGCCTGAACAGGCCGTGGCGGCCGAAAGTCGAGCGACTGGTAGTCAGGGTTCTCAACTAACTCGAAGAACACCTTCTCCGGCACGCCGAGCACATCGGTGATGGCGACGGCCTCTGCGAAGTCTCGGACCGCAGACAGCGTTGTGCCGATCTTTGCGCCCTTCACATCGATACCCTCATCGAACTTCGAGGAGACGACCATGTCGCCGTACACGCGCTCGGCCATCCACTCATCCAGCTCGGTTTCAGAGTAGATCCAGCGGCTAGAGCGGCCCTTCGATGCTTTGTAGAGCGGCGGCTGCGCAATGTACAGGTGTCCGTCACCGATCAGCTGCGGCATGTTGCGGTAGAAGAAGGTGAGCAGCAGTGTGCGGATGTGCGCGCCGTCTACATCTGCGTCGGTCATGATGATGACGCGGTGATAGCGCAGACGGTCGGGATCGTAGTCTTCGCCAAGGCCGGCGCCGGTCGCCGTGATCAGCGCGGCAATCTCCTCATGAGCCAGCATCTTCTCTGGCCGCGCCTTTTCAACGTTCAGGATCTTGCCTTTTAGCGGCAGAATCGCCTGGAACTGCCTGTCACGACCCTGCTTTGCTGAGCCACCCGCGGACTCACCCTCAACTATGTACAGCTCGCTCTTGCGCGGGTCGCGCTCGGCACAGTCAGCCAGTTTTCCTGGCAGCGATCCGCCGTCCATTGCGTTCTTGCGTATGACGAGATCACGCGCCTTCTTGGCGGCTTCCCTGGCGCGTGCCGCGGTCAGGGACTTGTCGATGATTCGCTTGGCATCGTCCGGGTTGTCCTCTAGGAATTCGGTGAGCGACCGGCCGACGATCTGTTCGACGGCGCCCTTAACTTCCGGATTGCCAAGCCTGCCCTTTGTCTGGCCTTCGAATTGCGGGTCTTTCACCTTCACAGAGACGACGGATAGCAGGCCTTCCCGAACATCATCGCCCGAAAGCGATGCGACGTCGTCCTTGCCTGTGCCAAAGGAGTGGCTCTTGCGGCCAAGGTCGTTAATGACGCGTGTGAGGGCCGATCTGAAGCCTGTTACGTGGGATCCGCCGTCCGCAGTGCGGATGACGTTGGCAAATGAGAGGCTGTTCTCAACAAACGATTCGTTGTACTGCAACGCAACCTCAACAACGATGTCGTCAACGGTGTCGCTCACGTACATAATGTTCGGATGGATAGGGGTTCGCCTGCGGTTCAGAGACCGCACGAAACTTCGCACACCGCCATCGAAGAAGAAGGTGATGTCGTTGCGAGGCCAGAGCGCCTCTTCATGCCACTCGGATGACAGGTGGATCTGCAGACCCTGGTTCAGGTAAGACATCTCTCTGAACCGAGTTGAAATCTGGTCCCAGTCGTAGGTGATCTCTGGGAAAACCTCCGAGTCAGGCATCCATGTGACGGTGGTGCCGGTGCCGGGCGGGTCCTGATCGGTCTGTGGCCGTACATCCATGTCACCCACGGTTTTGCCGCGGCCGAAGCGCTGCGAGTGAACCTTGTTGTCGCGCCGGACCTCCACAAGCGTCCATTCGGAGAGGGCGTTGACAACGGATGCGCCGACACCGTGAAGGCCGCCTGAGACCTGGTAGCCCTTGCCGCCGAACTTTCCACCCGCGTGCAGGGTGGACATGACGGTCACAAGCGCCGATTTGCCGGTCCGTGTGTGCATGTCTACAGGAATGCCGCGTCCATCGTCTGAGACGCTGACAGAACCGTCCTTGCGGATCACGACCTCAACGCCGGTCGCGAAGCCTGCCATCGCCTCGTCCACAGAGTTGTCGACAATCTCACGGACCAGTTGGAAAACACCCTCGGGGCCGGTCGTGCCGATGTACATACCGGGGCGTTTACGAACCGCTTCCAGTCCTTCCATCACGGTGATGTCAGAGGCGCTGTAGTCCGCTGACCCGCGGTGGCTGGATGGTTTCGACTTCTCGTTGATGGTGGTCATGCTTTTCCGTTTCGCTCACTACGCCGCCAGGGTGCCGCGTTTAGCGAGTGCTTATGACATTTTCGTTCGAGCGAGGAGTACCTGCCCTGCCACATGTTTTATGCGTTTACCGGCAATATCCGGCCGCATTCGGGAAGCTCGCCGAGAAGCCTCATCTCGACCTTCCGGTGACATCAGTGGCAGAAATTCACGCGTACGCACGCGTACGCGAACCCTTTGCTCCTCACAACCTTCTAATTCTACCATCGCCCAAGATTAGCTCCAACTTGACGGCAGACGGTTTTTGGCGTGTTTCAGGAGGTGCAGACTCCATTGCGGGCAGGAGAATGCGAAAACGGTCTGATTGGGAGCGTTCCGGGCGACGATTTTGGCTGTACGGCAAATGCCGGATCGTCTGTTACGGGCGCTTGCTAATGGGAGGCGCAGACAGCGGCGCCTTTACCGAAATGGGCGAAATGGGCGCTTCGACTGCTCGCATGCAACGCAAATGACCCAAAATCCGCACAATACGTGCAAATTGTCGAAGTGGGTCTATAATCCGCCCCGCCGGGACTCGCTTAACCCAACCGTTACGGACATTGAAAAAGCGCTGATCGCAGTACCCAGGGAGTCGCTCGCTTGGAAATCTCAAACGAAACGCTGATGCTAATGCTTCGCCGCATGTGGACCATCCGACACTTCGAGGAGAAGGTCATTGAGGTTCACGCCGCCGGTGAGTTCTCAGGCGCAGCCCACCCCTATATCGGCGAAGAGGCGGTGGCAGTGGGCGCGTGTACAGCGCTCAATTCTACCGACTACATTGCCGGAAACCATCGTTCACACGGCCATCCACTCGCAAAGGGCGGAAACGTCAACGGTGCGATGGCGGAGCTGTACGGGCGTGTCGACGGCTACTGCAAAGGCAAGGGCGGATCGATGCACCTGGCCGATTTCTCGATCGGGATTCTTGGAGAGTCGGGAATCGTTGCCTCATCTGTCCCGGTAGCCACTGGCGCTGCGCTTGCGGCGCACATCCAGGGCAAGGACTTCGTCTCGATGGTGTTTTTCGGCGATGGCGCTTCGAACCAGGGTGCCTGTCACGAATCGATGAACCTTGCTGCATTGTGGAAGCTGCCGGTCATCTTCCTGTGCGAAAACAACCAGTTCGCGGTCACAACCTCGTACCACGATTCGGTTGCCGTGGAGCACATCTCGGACCGGGCTCCCGCTTACAACATGCCGGGAGTGCTGGTGGACGGCCAGGACGCCATCGCAATGTACGAGGCGACGACCGAGGCTGTAGCCCGCGCAAGGGCCGGCGAAGGCCCGACGCTCATTGAGGGGCTGACCTATAGATATGAGGAGCATTCACTGGGCCTTGGCAGGGTGCGCAGGGGCGAGTACAGGACAGAGGATGCCATCGAAGAGTGGCGCAAGCGGGACCCGATCGTCATCCACACCGACCGGCTGGTCTCGCAGGGGATAGCGACGGTCGAAGAGTGCGAGGCGATCAGCGCCGAGATCAAGCAGGAGATTGAGGAAGCGGTGGAGTTCGCACGCAACAGCCCGTTCCCCGAGCCGGAGGCACTGTTCGAGGATATGTGGGCAGACCCGATACCGGCCCCTTAGGCACAGGCAGTCTTTCCGAAACAACAACCAGCAAGAATTCTGGAATAACGACAATGGCTCAGACTGTATTCATAGAGGCTATCAACCAGGCACTCGTCGAAGAGATGAGACGCGACGAGAGCGTCTACATCATGGGTGAGGACATCCGTCGTGCGGTGTACGGAGCCACTGCGAACTTGCTTGACGAGTTCGGTGATAAGCGAGTGTTGGACACGCCGCTCTCAGAAAACGGCTTCTTCGGTGCGGCGATAGGTTCATCGCTAGTCGGCATGCGGCCGGTGGTCGAAACGCTGACCAGCTTCATGTGGGTCGCCATGGACCAGCTGATCAGCCAGGCTGCCAAGATGCGGTACATGTTTGGCGGACAGGCCACATTGCCGGTGGTGTTCAGGGCCACCATGTTTTATGGCGGAGGCTCCGCGGCGCACCACTCGGACCGCAGCTATCCGATGTTCATGAACATGCCCGGCCTGAAGATCATCGTTCCGTCAAATCCTGCTGATATGAAGGGTCTGCTCAAGCAGGCGATCAGGGACAACGACCCGTGCATCGTCTTCGAGGACGGCACCCTGGGTGGTTCTCGCGGCGAAGTGCCCGAGGATATGGAGCCGATTCCGTTCGGCAAGGCTCGCACGGTGCGTGAGGGCTCGGACGTGACGATTGTTGCGATAGCCGGAGCTGTTGGCATGGCCGAGCAGGCTGCGAACGATCTCTCGAACGAGGGCGTGTCTGCAGAGGTGATCGACCCGCGGACGCTGGTTCCGCTGGACAAGAAGGCGATACTGGATTCGGTGGAAAAGACCGGTCGGCTGGTGATTGCCGATCCGGCGCACAAGGTCTGCAGCGCCGCCAGTGAGATCGCTTCGATCGTGGCGCAAGAGGGGTTCTGGAACTTGCAGGCGCCGATTCAGAAGGTGGCCGCAGAGCAGGTGCACATACCGTTCACTCCGGCCCTGGAGTCGCTTGTCTACCCGAACCCGGACAAGATCAAAGACGCTGTGCATAGCGCGCTGGAGTAGGCGGACATTTAGCCGCCGACGCCGGACTACGCCCGCTGAACCGAGATCCGCTCAAGCACAGCGTCTGTCTTACTGAACATCACGCGCTCGTCTTCGGGTTCTGCATGATCGTAGCCAAGCAGGTGCAGCACGCCGTGTATCACCAGCATCGCAAGTTCGCGCTCGAACGGCACTGACCTTTCCGCCGCCTGTCGCTTCGTCTGCTCCAGTGAGATCGCGATCTCACCCAGCCGCGGTGTTTCTCCGGGAGCATCAAATTCTGAGCTGCTCAAGTTCGGAGGCGGCGTTCCGTTGTGCCAGCCCTCGACGTCGTTGAACGACAGCACGTCGGTGACCGAATCTTCGTCGTTGAACTGACGGTTCAGGTCGCGCAGCTTGCGATCATCGCTCAACAGCACCGTTACATTGTCTGGACCGGCCACATGTTCGGCATTGAGTGTGGATTCCGCAGCGCTATCGACAATAGCAACCAGGGACTTTAAGAACTCCGGGTCATCGAATCCGGTGATCGCGTCCAGGACCACCTCAACGCGGCAAATGCTCTCGGTGCCCCCGGTGCCCTCGCCAGATCCGGGCTCAGTCGGCACGCGAAGCCCGTCCGGCTTCTTCCAACAGCACGCGCAATAGAGAGTGAAGCGGCCCGAATGCAGGGTCAGCGTCGGTCAGGTCGGAGGCGACCAGCGATGCGCGCGAAATGCCCTGCCTTATCTCGGGAGACCGGAGGTAGCCCACCTCAAGGTAGGTCCGCGCCTCGTACAGCGCCGGGATCAGCTCTTCGCCGATGCGCAGGGTCAGTGTACGGTCTGCCGGTGGAATGGCCAGCGTCTCAGCAAATTGCACGGCCTCCTCCAGCAACGAGAGCACCTGTTTCGCGCCCGGTGGCTCAACCTCTTTCGGCATCTGTTTCGGCATCGGAATCCTGTCCGTTGTTTTTTCTGTGTTGCCTGATCCTGTCGAACGCGAGCCAGAGAGTAACAGCAAGTACGGCGCCAAGCACGTCTGCGACGATGTCAACTCCACTGACAGATCTGCCGGGCACAAATGCCTGGTGAAACTCATCCGATACACCGTACAGAAGACTGAAGATGACTGTGTCGACAGCTAAAAGTCGCTTGCGCTTCGGCAGGTAGATGCGCAGGCTAGCGTGGACAAGTGCGGCCAGCACAAAGTACAAAAAAACGTGTGCGAAGAACTCGGCTGCGGGCAGGAAATCCACAGTATCACCGGCATCTTCAAAACTGGACGCGGGCCGCGACGAGAGGAGGAAGATGAGGACGGCCCAGCCGAGCGCGCCGCCGGTGATAAGGTTTCGTCTCAATTACAGTTGCGCTTCCGTAGGGCTAAGATTCGGGGGTCGATACGCTCTATCAGAGAATGTGCGGTTTGCAGCGGTGCGGGCATGATCTGTGTTGCGTGCACATCAATACAAGCTAGCAGACATTCGTCACATCCATCGAACTGTTGATTGCCCTGCGCAGTGACCTCGGCCAGATAATTCCGCGAGTAGTAAACGAGACCAGGAACTATGAACCAGAGATACGATCTTGTACTGAGAGGCGGCCATGTTGTAGATCCTTCAAACGGAACGGACGGTGTACGGGACGTTGGATTTCGACACGGCAAGGTGGCTCAGGTCTCTGATCGCATCGACGATGATGCCTCAGACAACGTGGTCGACGTAACGGGCAAGGTCGTCATGCCCGGCCACATCGACACTCACGCCCACCTATCTGGGCCGTTCGAGCAGACGATTCGCGCATATGGGCACGTGATGCTTGCCGAGTCCGGCACGACTACTGCGCTTGATCTTGCGGGTGAGCCGACGGCGCTGGCCGATGGGATGCGCCAGAGAGGCGCTGGCTTGAACGTTGCGACGCTGTTGGGGCTGGTGCCGCATACGACGATCAAGGAGGACGACCCGAGCCTTGCGACGAGCCGCGATGTGATCTCTGATGCGCTTGCCCGCGGCTCGATCGGCGTCAAGCTGCTCGGTGGATATCACCCGTTTACGCCCGAGGCCACCTCTGAGGTCATTGCAGCCGCCAATGAGCAGCTCGCGTGGGTTGCGTTCCACGTTGGCTCCAAGGACTCCGGCTCCGATCTGAACGGCCTGCGGGAGGTGCCTGAGATCGTGGGCAAGGGCCGTCTGCACGTCGCTCACGTCAACTCTTACTGCCGCGGCCTCATCATGGATAACCTGGCGGAGTGCGACGAGGCGTTCGAGATCATCGAATCGAAGCGGTCTCAGTTCGTCACCGAGGCCTATCTCGCACAGATCAACGGCACGAACGGGAAGTGCGACGAGGATGGCAACCTCGTCTACAACGTGGCGCAGAACTGCATGAAGGCTCGCGGCTACCCGACGACCGACGCAGGGCTGCGGCAGGCGCTTCTCGATGGCTATGGCGGGGCACCTGTAGAGAAGGATGGCCGCATCGTGCTGGTGACTGGAGAGGAGGCGGTGCGTGTCTGGGAAGAGAAGAGCACAGACGCCGGCCTGAGTTTTCCTGTAAATCCTGCGACGTCTGCGTTCAGCCTGACGACTGCGAAGTACGATGACGGTGAGTTCAGGATTGACGCGGTGAGCACGGATGGCGGTTCGCTTCCCCGCAACGTGGCGATCGAGCGCACGATGGCGCTGGTGAGTTTTGGCGCTCTGAGCTTGCTCGAGGCCGCAACGAAGCTGACGTACACGCCGTCACGCATGTTGGGTCTGCTCAACAAGGGCCATTTTTCCGAGGGCGCAGACGGTGATGTGACTGTGATCGACCGCACGACGGGCAAGGCGTCGATGTCACTGGTTAACGGCAAGCCGATCATGATCGACGGCCGTGCGGTGGGCAGCGGCGGCACATGGCTGGTGACGAACGAGGGCGAGAAGACGGCGTCGGCAAGCGGACTGCCATACGAAGTGATGGACCTCGAGCAGTCGAAGCTTTACGCAGGTTGGCGTTAGGGAGCGGGACTGCGCGAATGCCGAGACTCTAGAGGTCGCTACCTGCCAGCAATCTGTCTATGTATTCGATCTCAAGCCGAAGCTGATCGGCGATCAGCTCAAGGGCCACTTCGGCGGCTCCGTCATGTTCAGAAGAATGCTCCGTCCCTTCGATGCGACTGACACGCCAATCTTTAAGCCTCTGCAAAGCGGCAGCGCGAGCCTGTGACGGCAGGTCGTCCATATGCATGAGCACCACGGCCAACGGCAGATTGGGAGCCGCTGTGTCCTCGAACGCTCTGGACTTCAGGTTTAATACAGCCTGACGTCCTGTCTCCGTAATGTGAAATGTATGGCGTTCCGGGTAGTTTGACGCCTTTGATGTATCCCGCGAAACCAGACCTTGTCGTTCGAATCGGCGCAGCATTGCATATATCGCCGATTTCTTGAGGCCAAGCGCCCAGCCAATATGCTTCTCGAGCGTGTCCGCCAGTCCGTAGCCGTGCATGGGATGGTCGCGTACCGCACCCAGCACCGTAAGCTCTTTCAGCTTCGTAAGGCTCACAATCGGCTGCTTACTGGGGACAGGTCGTACATCTGGAACGTCTCGATCACCTTCGCCATCTCCGTATCGTCTTCACCATGATCGTCTTTGCCTTTTGCGGTTGCGAGATAATCGTATAGCGTCTCCTTGTGGTCGAACGTCACCCACACCACGACGCTGTTCCGCTCCCGGTCGACTCCAACTTGCCGGGCAACAACTCCGTCAACGTTCGCGTCCATCAACTCGCTCGGACGGCTCGCAATGCGGATGAGGTCGTCGAGCCTTCCGGGCTTCGCAGTGGAAACGCTGACGAACGTGTACCCAGGCTTGACTGTTGCAGTCATATCTTCACCTTTCTAGTCATGAGTAACTAATCAACATTAACTAGTATATTTGCAGAGCAGCTGAATGTCCAACGTGATCAGAGTGACCATGAGTCAGCTAAACGGGGATGAATCGGCTTGTGGCGCCTGCGCAGCAGATAGGCTCAGGCTCACTCCGTCACCGCCACATCTCTTCGCTACCAGTCCGGCTTGAACATGCGCAGAAAATTGCTCTTGCCGTAGGGGTGTTTTGCTGCCTCATCCTCGTCCAGCGTCACGCCATAGCCCGGCGCGTCCGGAATCTCGATCTCGCCATCTTTAACGCGCGGGAAGCCCTTCAGAACATATGATACCCACGGCTCAGGAAAGTCGTCGAAGCATTCCTGGATGAACACGTTTGGCGTCACGGCATCGATCTGGAGCGCAATTGAGGTCTTGAGCGGACTCTCGGCGTTGTCGGGTGAGCGGTGGATGGTGCGGATGGGTTACTGTCGCTATCGGAGCAGATCCTTACGCTTTATGCGGCGGCACTGCGATCCCGATTACTCCTCCCAGCGTCGGCCTTTCATCTCTACCATCACCGGATCAACTCGCCCGCCAAGGCCGGGGCCGTCCGGAATGTGGAACTCGCCATTTTCGATCTTCTCGAACGGCTCCATCACCTCATTACGCCAATCGACCTCGTAGACAGCGTGCTCAAGCGGCAGCACATTCTCGAATGCGACCGTCGCATGTGCGCTTGCCAGCAGCGACAGCGGGCCTGATGGGCAGTGCATAGAGACCGAGCCCGGGCGGTCAGGCTCGAGCTCCATCCCGGTGCGATACGCCTCAACGGGGCCTCCGCAAAACTTCACGTCCGGCATCACGATGTCCAGCACGTCTTCGTCGATCAGGCGCTTGAACAATGCAACTCCGTAGCCCTTCTCGGCTCCAGCGTTTGGCAGCGGTGAAGACTCGTGAATGCGGCGCATTGCACTGGTGTTTTCGATGGGGTCAACAGGCTCTTCGTACCAACCAACGTCCGCGGAATTCAGCTCATCCCCAATGGCGAACGCTGAGTTCAGATCGAAACGCGAGTGGCAGTCGACGTACAGCGTACGCTCAGGCCCGACAGCGTCTTTCGCGGCCCGAACGCGTTCCAGCCCGGCCTCGGCGCAGAACGGCAGACCACTTTGCTCATGTGGCGCGTTGCACTCATCGAACGGCGCGCACTTCGCGGTGGTGAAACCGTCGTTCATCGCTCGATCGGCCATTTCTGTGAACGAATCGGGCGATCGGTCTACAGGCCCGCGGTCATTCTCAAGCATCGAGCGATTGATATTCGCGTAGAGATGAACGGTCGACGCAGCGTCGCCCTCGTGCCCATGCTGCTGCCGGATGTAGGCATGGAGTGGCAGGTTCGAGCGCCTTGCCAGGGCATCTGCAACGGCACAACGAAGACCGCTGACCGCTGTCGCCAGCAGGACGTTGGCTTCGAGGTCGGCAGGCGACAGACGGTTGAAGCGAAGCACATCTTCATCTGACGATAGCTGCTCTCCTCTCAGCTTGTTGGCGAGCCGTGCGACCACGGGCGCAACGTTTCGGTCAAGCTGTGTCGAGGTGATCTCACCGGCTCCGAACGTGCCGTCTGAGTCGGCTAGCTCGAACGAAACCCAGTCCGTCTTGCCGCGGACGTGAATCGTCTGGAAGTGAAGTTGTGTTGGCATGAACCAGAGGTCGGGCATGTTTTTCCTGTTTGTCTTCTTTGTATCGAGGATGGACCAGTGCCCGGTGTCGATGTCGAACTAGTTCGCCGGATCTTCGCGCCAGCCGAGGTGGGCACAGTGTGCAGGCGCCAGGGAAGATTCACACTCTACCGGGGTTTCGCTCTGTACTTTGCGTAGCGGTCGTCGTTCACGAACTCGTCGATCACTATCTTCTCGCCGCCGAGCTCGTTCGATACGTTGGCTGCAAGCACTGCAGCCAGCGAGTTGATTGAACTCTCGAACGTATTAAGCAGTAGCTCCGGCTTTCCACGTGTCACGCCCTCGGCAAAGGCCTTTGAAATATCCGTGGTTGCCCGCCGCCCCATCGCGTCGTCATGCGGACCACGCGATACCACCTTTCGGACCTGATCGAGGCTCGGCTTTTCCTCCGGCGGCCAGTCGCCTTCGAAGTGATAGTCAACGTAGTCGGTTTCCAGCCTGATCGTGCCGTGCGTCCAGATGATGCAGTCGTACCGTCCGATGTAGTACGAGCGAGCGGGCTTGGTGAATATGATCGTGCCCATACCGCCCTTTTTGAATCCGTAGTCGACCGAGTAGTAGATCGGGTTGTCGCCCTCTGCCTCATGCAGCTCTTTCGGCCGTTCGACGTAGTTCGCACGCACCCATTCGATGTCTTCGTCCGACCAGTAGCGCATGATGTCTGTCTGATGGATGCCTGCCTCGACGATCGATGTTCCCGACCATGCCCTGTTTGCGGTCCAGACCCGGTTCGCAGGTCCGCCCTGCTCTTCGGTGTGCGTGTGCTTGACGCCGTGGCCCTCGACGGCGCCCTCGGAGATCATGGTCATCGAGGCGACCCACTTGTCTGCGAGGTAGTTGCGGATTTCGGTGTAGCCGCGGTTGTGGCGCATCTGGAAGCCGCACGTGGACATCACTCCGGCCTTCTTGATCGCCTCGTTCTGGCGCAGGATGTCGTCGAGCCAGAGCGATTGCGGCTTCTCGGCGAAGATGTGGACGCCCTTGCCGGCCGCGTATTCGATCTCGCCGCGATGTTGGTTCGGAGGTATGACGAACCAGATAGCGTCAACCGAGCCGCTGTCGACCATCTCCTGCACACTGGTGAATTTCTGGACTCCATCGTCATGGAAGTCGGGAACGAAGCGGAGTATCTGGGAGGTTTCGAGGTTGTCTGCATATGGATCGGCGAGTGCGGCGAGGGTTACGACCTCTTCCGACTGCAACTGTGTGAGCGAGCTGACGTGCTGCAGACCTCGTTGACCGATACCGACTACTCCAACCCTGAGCGGTCCCGCCATTTTTCATCGCCTTTCACGGCAAATAGTTCGTTTTTTTCTTCGCCGTTCGTAGAGAGTTATTCGTTGAAGTGAACGGTCAGCCCTGGTGAACCGTCCGCCACGGTCCAGCCGCCACGGACCGTCCGCTCGATGAGCTTGCTGGAAGGAACAGAGCCACCGGAGTTTACAACGCTGGCGAACGCGGCTGTGCATCGGCGGCTGGAACTGCGCTCTGGTCTCACTTCGCGCTTTCCTCACGTGTGGCCGGAACAATTCGGCGCGCGAAAGCGTTCTCCTTATAACGGGCTTGCGTCGTTCGCCCACGAATTAGCCCGAAACCAGCTTGAAATTGGGCCAACCGATGACGACGAATATCGCGTGAAGTGAGGGACCAGATGCGTGCAAAATTCGCCGCTGTAGCGGCCGCCATATCCATCAGTATCTTCGCCGTTGCATGCAGCTCGGAAGATCCGACTTCTGTACCGGCGACTCAGACGCCAACTCAGCCCGCGCCAACTTCGACCGTTGAGCCGCAGAACTTCACCGTTGCATTCTCGGATAAGGAGCGCGTCGAGTCACCGGACGTGTCTGCTTCAGACCTTGAACAGCTGGCCGAAGGCAACAACGACTTTGCTCTCGACCTGTACGGCCAGCTTGCCGAAGCCGAGGACGGAAACCTGTTCATGTCGCCATACAGCATCTCGCTGGCGCTTGCGATGACCTATGCGGGTGCGGCGGGCGGCACCGCAGACGAGATGGCGGACACACTCGGATTTGCGCTTTCACAGGAAAAATTGCACGCGGCGTTCAACGCGTTGGACCAGCTTCTTGCATCCCGAGGCGAAAACCTCGAACCAGACCAAAAGTTCACTCTCGAGATCGCAAACTCCATCTGGGGACAGGACGGCTTCGAGTTCGAGCAGCCGTTCCTCGACTCGCTTGCCGCGAACTACGGCACAGGGATGCGGCTGGTGGATTACGACAGTGCGACCGAGGCAGCTCGTCTTGCGATCAATGGCTGGGTTGAGGACAACACGAACGACCGCATCAAGGACCTGATTCCGCCCGGAGTGCTCACGCCGGACACGGTGCTGGTGCTGGCAAATGCGATCTTCTTCAAGGCGGCGTGGTCCGAGGAGTTCAATCCTGACCTGACGGCTGATGGCGATTTCACGCTTCTGGACGGCGGCACAGTGACGGCAAAAATGATGCGGCAGACGAAGCAGTTAAGGACCGGCATCGGAGATGGCTACAGCGCCATCGAGATTCCGTACGTTGGCGGCGAGACGTCGATGGTCGTGGTGATGCCGGACGAGGGTGAGTTCGAGAATTTCGAAGGGTCACTGAATGCGGGTGAACTGGCCCTGATCGTTGACGGCCTGAGCAGGACGAACGTCGAGCTAAAGTTCCCTAAATTCACGTTCGAGTCAAAATTTCGGTTACCTGAGCCGCTGAAGGCACTCGGCATGCAGCAGGCATTCGCCCCTGGCGTGGCGGACTTTTCAGGGATGCGGACTCCGCCACCGAATCTTGTGATCACAGACGTGATCCACCAGTCTTTCGTTGCGGTGGACGAGCAAGGCACCGAGGCGGCAGCTGCAACGGCTGTGATAATCGGAGAGACATCCGCACCACCCCCGCCGGTGCAGTTCACGGTGGACCGGCCGTTCATCTTCCTGATCAGGGACATCCCGACGGATACGATCCTGTTCATGGGAAGGCTGCTAAACCCGACCGCGGGGTAGTGCGGTGATGGCGCAGGTTCAGGTAGGGGCAAATATGCTGCGCCCACAGCCCGACGGGGCTGGACCGATCGCCCCGAGCCAGAACGAAGAAAGTTCTCACTCTCTAGAGAAATGAAGGTGCAAAAAGGTGGGTCGTCATGGCGGCGGGGCCGCCATCGGGCGCAGCAAGCAGCGCCCCCACCAGAAATAGCGCCCGTGTTCCGCCCTTCCGTCTCTACGCCCGTTCAGGCAGCCAGCCCCAGGGGCGCGGGCCAAAGTCTACTGGTATGACCTCTCCAGCACGGACGGTGCTGACAGGTCGAAGCGCCTTCGAGCCTGTGAGAGTTCCGCCTGTTTCGTCTCTGAACAGGAAGTCGCCATCTACGACTTCCAGCAGGGTGATGTCGGCGTCATAACCGACGGTCAGCGTGCCGGTTTCATTCTCGATTCCAAGCACTTCAGCAGGCCGAGACGTCGTCATGCGGATCACATCTTCGAGCGAAACGCCGAGCGCCAGCATCTTTGCCATGCACTCCACCAGCGAATGCGTCGGCCCGGCGTGACGGCTCGCCTGCGATATATCTGACGAGAGCGTGTCCGGCACAAAGCCCTGGTCCATCACCTGCTTCGCCGACTCAAAGCTGAAGTTGGCTTTGCCGACACCGACGTCAAAGATCACTCCTCGCTCTCGCGCAACTTTCGCCTCGTCCAGCAGCCTGCCGTCGTTCAGCAACGCGCCGACCTGGAAGCTGAGTGAGTGCGTCACGACATCGCCCTCTGTCAGCACCTCCGAAAGCAGTTGTGGCGCAAGCTCCGCCGCCACAGGGTCCTGGCCCATGATGTCGCCGACGTGGACCATCAGGAACGCGCCCGTGTCAGCGCCGACTGCGATCTTCTTGGCGGCCTTTGGCAGCTCGATGCCCAGCGTCTTGATACCGGGAGAGACCATTCGTGCTTTCACGCCCACCAGGACATCGGGTCGAGCGGTGAGCGCCGCGATTCCGGCGTCGATATCGATGTCATCTGCATCACGAACTTCGGGTGCGCGGGCCACGCCCATAGTGCCGACATTCAGCAGGGCAAACGTGCGAGTGACAGTTCCGGGCACAATGAAGTTAACGAAACCACCGACGTTGAAGGCGCCGGTGGAGCCGGCATCGAGGATGGTGGTAACTCCGGAGTGGACGCCCGCGGTGTCAACGTCGGCCATCATGTCTTCGCGACCGGCCATGCGGATTCCGGCTGCGGCGTGTGTGTGGATGTCGATCAGACCGGGCGTGACGAGCAGGCCCGCGGCGTCGATGACCCTGACAGCGGACGACTGTTCGATGTTCGGCGCAATCTCAGTGATCTCACCGTCTTCGATAGCGATGTCCATCACGCCATCGAGATCACGCGCAGGGTCAAGGAGTCGGCCATTTGTGATGAGCAGGTCTGTCATTGTTTTTTCTCTTTGGAAATGTTGGAGAGGTGCTGAATTCTGTCATGGGACGAGCACCGGTGCGCAGGACCTCCATTGAGAGGAGCGGAACGCAGTTCTGTCGACTATTCGCCAAGCAGAGATCGGTGCAGGTTTGGAGTGCCGTTGATCAGATCACGAGCGGTCATGCGGCGCTTTCCTTCCGGCTGAACCTCAATCAACTCGAGTGCGCCGTCGCCCGTTGCCACGAATATCCGCCTTTCGCTGACCCTGACAAGTCCGGGGCGCCCGGTTGCCGGTAAAGCGTGCATTTGACTGGCGACGATCACCTTCAGGTTTTTGCCTCGTAGCGAGGTGAATGCGCCGGGCCAGGGATCGTACGCTCTCGTCATGCGTTCGATCTCCGCTGTATCACGCGACCAGTCGATCCGGCCGTCATCTTTCTCGACAAGGCGCGTGATCGTTACCAGCGATTCGTCCTGCTGCTGCGCGATGACCGATCCTTGTTCTAGCTTTTCCAGCACATCAGGCAACATCCCGGCGCCGATAGCGAAGAGCCGCGCCGTCAGCTCGCCAGCCCGTTCAACGCCTGTAATTGGCACAGGCTCCGACTGCACCAGCAACGGGCCGCTGTCCATTCCTTCGTCCAGCAGCATCACGGTCACGCCGGTTTCGGAGTCGCCTTCCAGGATTGCTGTTGAGACAGGACTTGGTCCGCGGTGGCGCGGCAGCAGAGATGGGTGGATATTGACGACGCCGAGGCGCGGCATTTCGAGGATCTCCGGCGGTAGGATGCGACCGTACGCGACCACGATGAAGACGTCTGCCGAAATCTCGGAGAGCTTGTGCTGTACCGCCGCATCGCGCAGTCCGGACGGCGTCTCGACATGCAAGCCGAGCGACTCCGCGGCAAGTCTCACAGGGGTCGGTCGGGGGCGTCTCGAGCGACCTGCAGCGCGGTCCGGTCGGGTGTAGACCGATGCGACATCGTGGCCCGCAGCGACCAGTGACTCAAGCGCCGGGACGGCGTCTTCAGGAGACCCGAAATAGACTACCTTCAGACCCAACTCGCGCCCCCATTCAGGTCCGCCGTTTCGAGTTGGCGCGCCGCAATCTCGCCACACGACAGGTGTGTGGGAAACGGAATGACCGTGGTGCATAGTTTCATTGCAATGTCAAGTTCAAAATCGGCGCTTTCCCCGGCCGGGGAAAATGGTTGATAACTCTCGAAAAAGACCCCTTTAAAGGGGTTGCGAAGTCTCCGGAACCCCATGTTAACTTGCCCCTACGGCGGACCAAACGTGGCCTTCCTGGTCGTCCAGTCTGTACGCCGTAAACATCAACAGTTCGAACCATTTTTTCAGCCGCGAGCGAAGCGCGGTGCGGTCGGCTTTCGCCGTTTTTTTTTCGGTTCTCCAGGGGGACGAATCTGGACACGATATCGGCTTCGAAGGTGTGGACGGCAGCGCTCGGTCAGCTTGAGATCGAGATCCCGCGGCCAAATTTCGAGACATGGCTCAGGAACACGTCTGCACTAAGTGTAAGTAACGGCGTGCTGACCGTTTCGACGCCTAATGCATTTACAGCGGAGATGCTTGAGAAGCGCCTTTCGGCTTCTATTGAGCGCGCCGTTGAAAAGGTTGCCAGGGAGCCGCTTGAGGTCCGGTTTGCGGTGAGCGAGAACGCCATGACTGCCACCGAACATTCGTACGCGGAGGAGCCGACCGATCAACCGGGACCACCGGTCCCGAATAGGCGGCACACCTCGCGATTCAAGCGCGAGTTCAGCTTCGAAACCTATGTGGCGGGGCCGTCGAACCAGCTTGCTCACGCAGCGGCGTTACAGGTGGCCGAGTCTCCGGGCAGTGCGTTCAACCCGCTCTACATGTACTCATCGGTCGGGCTCGGCAAGACCCACCTGCTCCACGCTATCGGCCATGCGCTCCTAAAACAGGATCTATCGGTTATGTACGTAAGCGCCGAGCGCTTCACAAACGAGTACATCCGAGCCATCCGGGACGGCAAGACCGAGGAGTTTCGCTCCCGTTACCGCGGTGTGGACGCTTTGCTGGTGGACGATATCCAGTTCATTACCACCAAACCGCAGACGCAGGAAGGGTTTTTCCACACCTTCAATGAGCTGCATATGTCTGGACGACAGGTTGTGATCTCAGGCGATCTGCCCGCTGAGAAGATCAATCTTGAACAGAGGATTCAGTCTCGTCTTTCCGGAGGACTTATCGTGGATATCCAGCCGCCAGACTTCGAGACGCGCTACGCCATCATCGAGCGGAAGGCTTTGGCGCGCGGTTGCCCGTTGCCTGCGAAGGTCATCGAGGTGCTGGCGGCCGCTCCTGTGAGCAGCGTGCGAGACCTGGAAGGCGGGCTGAACCGGGTGATCGCCTATGCACAGCTAACGAGGGCTGAGGTGGATGTTGAACTTGCAGAGAAGGCCCTGGAGAATATCGGCGCAAAGAAGCCGATCGAGTTCCCGGCGCCTGAGGCGGTGATCGCAGCGGTGTCTGCACATACTGGCGTACCTGAATCTTCGTTGACGGGAAGCCGCCGGGACAGGCGGACCTCTGCCGCTCGCAGGATGGCGGCTTTCCTGCTGCGAGAGGAGAGCAAGCTGACCTCTACCGGGACTGGCGTTGCCCTGGGCGGTAAGGACCACTCAAGCATTCTGTATGCCCAGAAGAAGTTCGAGGAGGAGCATGCGGCGTCTCCTGATGTTCGCCGAATGACGGCAGAGGTCCGGCACGCTCTTCGCTGAGCGTTTCTTTGTCGTCGCGACCCGAGGCCTGACCCTCTCCCAATCTGGAAGAGGGGATTGGCGATGATGTCAACGGAATTATCCGCCATCCCGATTCGCGATGTGGAAAACCCTGTGGTTTCGCCGGGGTGAACTTGAGAATTTGTGGCGAATGCGGAGGCACTTTTCTGGTCTGTTGCATGGACACCTGGAACCGTCCACAACCCCCGTCACATACCCCACCGGAAGCACCTTCTTCACACGACAATCCATGCAAACCCCACAGACAGACCTATACTTGAGTCCAGTTTGCATTCCACATTCCCACAGCCCTTATTACATATGATGGTTGGGTTGATGAGATTTAAGAGATTTCCACATGATTGATTCGGCACTAATAACGGTCCGTGCCGGAAGTGGTGGAAACGGAGTCGTCAACTTTCGGCGAGAGGCGTTTGTGCCAAGAGGCGGCCCTGCGGGAGGCGACGGAGGTCATGGAGGCAGCATCGTCTTTGTTGCTTCGACATCGGTCAATACGCTTCTAAAGTTCCAAAAGGGAATGGTGCTTAAAGCGGGTGAGGGTGATGCCGGAAAGTCGGCCAGGAAGACCGGCCAGGATGGGGAAGAACTAAGGGTCGATGTACCGATTGGGACCGAGGTCTGGGACCTTACGGTTGGACGAAACGGCGAGCTGATGGGCGATCTGTCGAATGACGGCGATACTCTGGTTGTGGCTAAAGGCGGCCAGGGTGGTTTCGGCAACACGCGCTTTGCGTCTTCAACGAACCAGACTCCCATGCTGGCAGAGGCCGGGGAGCCGGGAGAGACGCGTGATCTTCGCCTGAACCTGAAGCTGCTCGCAGATGTCGGGCTGATCGGAATGCCAAACGCAGGCAAGTCGAGCATCCTGGCGTCTATCAGCGCCGCCCGGCCCAAAATCGCCAACTATCCCTTCACGACGCTTGAGCCGTCGCTCGGAGTTGTCTACTTCGAGCACGACGCATTTGTCGTCGTTGACATCCCGGGGCTAATCGAGGGCGCGCACTCTGGTGTCGGGCTTGGCCATGAGTTCCTGAAGCACATCGAAAGGACGCGTGTCCTGGCGCATGTTGTTGATGGTTCTGAGCCGGATGTGGTTGAACGCGTGCGGACGATCAACGAGGAACTGGCGAAGTTCAACAAGCGCCTGGCATCGACGCCGCAACTGGTCGTTGTGAACAAGATTGACCTGTTTGAGGATGCTGAGCAGCAGGAGTGGCTGGAGGACGAGTTGCATGCTGCGCTGGGGGATGATGCGAGGGTGATCTTCATCTCCGTGGCGACTCGTGCGGGAGTCGATCTGCTGATCGCCGAGATGCTAAGACTGTTGCAGCAGCTTCCCAGGGAGTCGGTTGATGAGGCGACGGACCACAGGGGACCGGTCCTGAGGCCGAAGCCTGCCGGATTCAGAAACGCCGTTCAGGTGGTTGATGAGGACATATACCGGATTGTGCATCCGAGAGCGGTGAGACTGGCCCGCGGCAGCAATCTCGACGACTGGACGACACTGGTGCAGTTTCAGCGTCGCCTGGGCGAACTCGGCGTTACCAGGGAGCTGGAAGCGGCCGGCGTGGTTTCGGGTGCAACGGTGATAGTCGACGATATGGAGTTCGAGTGGGACTGAGCGGTAACGCTGGTCAGCGTTCAGAGGCGAGACGGCGCCTAATAGGCGTGTTCGGCGGGACGTTCGACCCGATCCACCGCGGGCACCTGGCGATCGCACAGTTTGCGCTTCAAGAAGCAGAACTTGACCTGGTGCTGATGGTCCCTGCCGGACGACCGTGGCTTCGTGATGAAGCTCCGATGGCGTCGGCGGAGCACCGCCTGCGCATGACGCAGCTTGCTGTTGAGAATGAACCGAACTTCGAGGTGAGTGGCGTCGACGTAGTGCGGGAAGGTGCGACGTACACGGTGGACACGCTGGTAGACCTTGGCGATGAGTACGGCGAAGATGTCGAGTTTGTACTTGTGCTTGGTGCTGACTCGGCGCGGCAGATGGACAGCTGGGAGAGATCGGACGAGCTTCGTCGACTGTGCAGCGTGCTGGTGATCGGCAGGCCGGGCGAGGAGCGCCTGGAGAACCTGGCTGCGTCGCATCCCGCATACGGTGCAAGGTACCTGGAGGGGCCGATGCTTGATGTGAGCGCAACTCGCTTGCGATCGCGGCTTGCCGCAGGTGAGGACGTGAGCGATAGTGTGCCAGGGGCGGTGGAGCGGTATATCAGGAAGAACGGGCTCTACGGAGCGTAGCTGGTTCGCATCCTGGTACGGGCTAGTTGTTGCGCCCACCGTGCGGAACATATTTTGATATGGATTCTGAATTCGAAGAAGGGACCGGTATGGTGCAGACGGCTTCAGGCGCAGAGCAGCTATTTGATCGGGCGAAGGAGTTGGCCGCACTGGAGTTTGGCGATTTCACCCTGACTTCGGGTCAGAAGAGTAGTTACTACTTCGACGGTCGCAGGCTGTCACTGGACCCGGAAGGCTCGGACCTGATCTCACAACTGTTCCTGGAGCGAATCCTGGAGGCGGGATGCGTGGCGGCCGGAGGACCGACGGTCGCCGCCGTCCCGATAGTCGGCGCACTCATGTTGCGGGCCTGGCAGGAGAAGGCCGATTTGACCGGATTTTTCGTAAGACCTGCCGCGAAGGGCCACGGCATGGGGCGTCAGATCGAGGGTTCTGTGAAGCCCGGTATGCGAGTCGCCGTGTTCGACGACACGGTTTCGACCGGAGGAAGCCTTCTCGAGGCCATTGATGCGGTCCAGAAGTTCGGATGCGAAGTTGCGCTGGTGCTGTGCGTACTCGACCGCAAACAGGGTGGAAGCGACGAGGTGCGGCGCAGAGGCCTACCGTTTGTCTCGTTCTGGGAGGCGACGCCGGAGGGCGACGTGAGGGTTACGGAGGGCTGATCTCCCGGACTCTGTTCCAGGAACAAATTCGAGCAGAACGCACGGCCTACGACATCACACCGCCACTGCAGGCGTCGGCGTCACCGGTGGCTTCTCTCCCGGACTTTCCGGTGCTTTCGTGAAGGCCACTATCAGCGCGCCAAACGCCATCACCGCCACGCCTGCCCACCAGATCTGATTGTAGGTGCCTGATGCGTCTCGGACATATCCTGCGACCGGACCGCCCGCGCCACCGACGATCAGGGTGATCGGCATCACGAGCCCTCGAATCGACCCCAGGTGTGCGCGGCCGAAATATTCGGCCCAGATGTAGTTCTGCAGGAACATCATTCCGCCGATTCCCAGGCCGAAAACAATCATCGACGCGAAGACCATCGGGACGTTCGTCGTATAGATCGTCAGCACGCTTGCGATCGCCAGGAACCCAAAGCCTGCCGCCCCGAGGTATCTCACAGCGACCCGCCGCACGAGCATGCCCATGGCGAAAGTTGCCGCACCCGCCGCGACTGCATCGAGCGCCGCTGCGATGGAGATGATTCCGGCGCTCAGTCCCCTGTCCTGGAACGCCGGGATACGGTGTACGCCGACTGTCCCGACGCCCAGTGCGACGAGGCTGAACACCACGACCAGCCGCCAGAACACAAGCGAGCGGATTGCCTGCGAAGTGGTCCATGCCTGCTCGCCGGAAAAGCGCGGCGCTGTCGGGTCAAACTGCCCATCCGCGCCTGGGACCTCAGGTTCGTCGCCATCCGGCAAAAGTCCCATGTCTTCAGGCTGTCTTCGGACAAATACCAGGGACAGCGGGACGATGGCACCAGCGCCAATGATGCCGAGCACGACCCACGCCGTGCGCCAACCCCAGGCGTCGATGAAGACCTGCGTGAGGGGCAGGAAGACCAGTGCGCCGATCGGAATGCCCAGCGAGGTGTATGCGACAGCTTTGCCGCGGTTGCGCACGAACCACTTCATCACAGGGACAGTGGTGACCAGGGCGCCGGGTCCAGACATACCGACTAAGCCCATGAGGGTGAAGAAGAGGATCAGCTGCCACGCAGAGTTGGTGTATCCGAGCCCGATCATGGCGCCGAGGGTCACCAGTGCCGCAACCGGGAGCATGATGCGGGAGCCGAATCTGTCGATCAGGCTGCCGACGGTTGGGCTTGTTCCGGCGCTTGCCACCTGTCTTGCTGTCGATGCCCAGCCGAACGTGGCGCGGCCGATGCCTAGCTCGTCGCCCATCGGCTTGATGAAGAGGCCGAAGTTGAGCGAGCCCATGCCCATCGAGACGGCGGCTGCGCTGGCCATGACGCCAACGATGTACCAGCCGTAGAAGGGCTTTTTGCGAGGTTCGGGGGAGTGATCTTCAGGACCGGACATGCAGGTGGCCCTGTGCAAGCGCAGATTGCTGCACTACGCGAATGCCCACGTGCGTGAGGTGGATTCTGTTGTCATCTCGACCGAAGCGGAGAGATCTGACCGTCCTTGTGACGCTTCCCGAGAGATTCTGAATCAAGTTCAGAATGACAAGCATGTGGGCTCGCAGAGCCCATCGGGTGCAGCCGGATGCCCGCTTCGTGGGCGCGCTCCCGACAGAACTTTCGTGATTGCGCCCGCTCAACTCAGCACGCTGATCTTCTGGCGCTCTACCAGGTCAAAGTCGATCTCTGCGCCGAGGCCCGGCCTGTCGAACTGGGCGATGTTCACCATGCCGTTCGCATCCGGGTCAATGTCCTGGACAAGGCCGAACTTCTGAGCGCCTGAAGGCAGCAGCACCTCGAACATCGTCGTGTTCTTGATCGCCATGATCACGTGCAGGTTCGCCACGTTGTTCAGCGAGTTGCCACCGTGGTGCACCTCGTAGTTCATGTGGAACGCCTCGGCAAGATGCGCCGTCTTGTAGATCGCCGTGATCCCGCCCTTTACCGCAACATCGCCGCGCAGGTAATCGGTCGCACGTTCGGTGATCCACGGGCCATAGGCAGTGAAGCCGCCCGGTGAGTACTCAGTCGCCAGGATCGGAATATCCAGCTTCTGCCGAAGCTTCACGTAGTTGTACAGGTCGTCGTCAGCCAGTGGGTCCTCGTACCAGAGAAAACCCAGTTCCTCGATCGCCCGGCCGACTCGCAGAGCGTCGGTGTACTGGTACGACCAGGTGGAGTCGAGCATGACGGTGTGCTCATCGCCCACGCTTTTTCGCACCGCCTGGCAGACTGCGATGTCGAGGTCTGGAATCGTCGGTGGGTGAATCTTGTACGCCGTCCAGCCTTCAGATTTCAGCCTCTGGGCCTCTTCGACGTACTTTTCCGGTGTGTCATGAACGGGTGATGAGGCATAAGCGGGGATGGATGTGCGATATCCGCCGAGCATCTTGTAGATGGGCAGCCCGGCGATCTTGCCGCTGAGGTCCCAGAGCGCAACATCAACAGCCCCAACGGCGCGAATGGTGCTGCGACGAACGGCCAGCATGCATGCTTGCCAGAGCTCTTCGCGCTGCAGCGGGTCTTTGCCGATGAGCAATGGCTTGAGGATAGAGATGAGGGTTCCGGCGTCGATGTTTGCGCCCTGTGATGCGCTGCCGAGCAGAGAGTGGCCGTGGACGCCTTCGTCGGTCGAGATGGTGACGAGGCCCATCTGAGAGGTGCCGCTGAATGTGCCTGACTTGGGGCTGTAGTTGGTAAGCGGGATCTCGTCCCAGGCGAACAGGGTGACGGTGACATCGGTGATTTTCATCTTTTTTTCTCGTTGGGTGAGGGCTGGTCGGTGCGGATGGCTTGTGGGCGCTATCTAACTTGAGGTTTTTCTCGATGGGTCTCTTCTTGATCTGGCTCACTCGCAGTATTCGTCAGGTGGAACTGGCTCCCTCCCTGGTGCGAACTGTGATCATTTGGACATGGATCAGCCGTCTATGACGGAAACCCCGCCCTCAGTGAACCGGTCGACGGCGTCCATGTTCACCTCAACTCCCAGTCCGGGCGCGTGCGGCACCTTTACCCTGCTCTGCTCAACTGTGAAACCGGCTGTGATGTTCTCTCGCACCGGGTGCGGCGTCCGGTCGAACTCCAGCACCGGCTCGTTCACATACGGCTCTGGCACGAGTTTCGGCGGCGTGAACGGCAGCGTTGCGCACAGATGGAGGGACGCTGCGAAGCTGATACCGGTGCCCCAGAAGTGCGGGTGCATCTTCACGCCGTGTGCATTCGCCATCTGGCCGATCACCTGCATCTCTGAGATGCCGCCAGCGACCGCGATGTCCGGCTGAACGATGTCAAATACACGGTTCGCCAGGCGCGGTGCAAACTCGTGCCGAGTCTTGAGGCCTTCGCCGCCCGAGATGAGTATTGGCGACTGCTCACGAACTCGCATGTTTGCCGCGTCGTCGTACGAAGGGCACGGCTCCTCGAACCATGAAATATCGGCATCTGCTACCGCTTTCGCAAACTGGAGGGCAGTTGCCGAATCGTACCCCTCGTTGGCGTCGATCATTAGTCGCGGGGCATCGCCAAGTTGCGACCTGAGCCCGATCACCCTCTCGATGTCCTCCGGCACGGTCTTGCCGCCGACCTTCATCTTCATGCCCGAGAAGCCCTGCTCTATGTAGCCGTCTGCTTCGGCAAACAGCGCGTCTGGAAAGTCGTTTTCGGTGTAGTAGAGGCCGGTTGCGTAGACAGGGATGGCGTCTCGCATGCGGCCGCCCAGCAGCTCCCAAACAGGTTTTCCTGCCTGCTTGCCGGCGAGGTCCCAGAGCGCCATGTCTATGGCCGAGAGCGCGCTCACGTTTGCGTTTGCGAAGCCGTGGGCCTGGTAGAAGGTCTGGAACAGCTGCTGCCAGATGGAGCGGGCGTGGGCAGGATTTTTACCGATGATGAGCGACGCCAGTTGTTCCAAGGCCGCTCGCGCCTGCGGGTCCGGACCGGCCTCACCCCAGCCAGATGCACCGTCTGCGTCGTGGACCTGGACCGCTATGACGCCGCGCTTATCGGTCCAGCGTTGGGACCATCCGAATGGCGTGTCCAGTCTGCCGGTGAGGGTTCGTATTTCAACTTGATTAATTGTCACTGAGTACACTCGAGTATGTAGCTGGCTAAGGGCGTATTTTCTCTTGCAGAGAGTGCAGGATTAGAGAGACGTTTGTCATTCTGAACTCGATTCAGAATCTCTCAGGCGTCCTCACATGGACGGCAAGATCCCTCGCTTCGCGCGGGATTACACATCTTCACCGCCCTCTTCTATCACGTCAGCTGCGGCCAATTGCCACCCTGCGCATCCCATCGACTCTTCAGTTCCGTGATCGCCGCCTCGCTGATCGGAAGATCATCCTCGACCTGCCGAATGTTCGATGACATGTGAGACGGGTTCTTGGTACCGACTATCGCCACGTCCACCTCAGGCTGGGCCAGGGTGAAGCCCAGCGCCAGGAGAATCGGGTCTTCCGGCTCCTCAGGCAGCGGACCCGCCTCGGCCAACTCCTTCGCACGCCGCAAATACTCGTTGTCGTAACCTCGTGGCGTCTCCTCGCCCCTGCGGGCACGGCCCCAGGTTCCACCGCCAATCGGTCGTTTGACGATCACGCCCATCCCACGCTTTTCCGCCTTTTCAAGCAGGCCGGACGTCCTTGCGCCCTGTTCGGTCAGGTTGAAGCTGGTCTGCAGGGTGTCGAACAGGCCGGAGTCGACCGCCCAGTGAGCATCCTCGTTGTCACCGCTGTAGCTCACGTGTCGCAGCTTGCCTGCTGCCTTTGCATCCTGCAGCGCCCGTATGCAGTCGCCGCGTTCAAGCACGTCGATGCCGCAGGAATGAAGCTGCACAATATCGAGGTGGTCGGTGTTGAGGCGCTTGAGGCTGCGATCGACGCTGTCTGAGACGGTCTCGTAGCTCCACGCCTCGCCCTGGTAGCCGTCCGTAACGTGCCCGGCCTTGGTCGCCAGCACGAACTCGTCCCTGCGGCCCGAGACGGTCCGACCGATGAGCTCTTCTGAAATGGAGTAGCAGGCGGCGGTGTCGAGAAAGTTGATCCCGGCGTCAAGAGCGGCGTTGAGCACGTCTCCGGCCTGGTCGACCTGGTCGAAGGATAGTTCGGTGCCAATCTCTGCGAGGCCGACGCCGAGTCGGCTCACTTCAAGACCTGTCTTGCCAAGTGGGACCCGTTCCATTGCATTGCCTCCTGCGAGATGTGATTTTCGTTCAGGCTAGGGTAACTCGGCGAGGTTGGATGGGGTGATTTAAGTTGCTCTGTTTTCCCGGAACACGGTCATGCCCCGGCAGACATCTGAAAAACAAAAGAGGCACGTCACCTGACGTACCTCTCCGTTTTCACGAAATTGGGCGGGAACCGGCAGAGAGCCGTGCATGCCGCCCGGTTAACCCGGCGATCTTAGGATTTAGGACTTGCCGATCTTGAACATCTTTGTGCTGCAGGTGGGGCAGGTGCCCTGTGTTGCAGGCCGGCCGTTCTTCATCGTGATCTGCTGCGGGCTCTTCATTTCGCGCTTCGTCTTGCACTTCATGCAGTAGGCTTCCATACGTTTCTCCCTTGCTTGGCTTGCTAGCCAATGTGCCTTGTTGGACTCCGCAGTCACAGTCCAAATTTATACTGACCGTGAACTTGAGCGCAACTCGACACTACTACAAGATTTCCAACTTGTCTCTAGTTCAAAAGCAACTTGGCCGCAACTTGCGGTCTTCCAAGGTCTTCAGGGGTGACGTGAATCGACGCTATTTCGGATGAAAAAGTCGCTCAGCGCCCGTTTACTTTAGTAAACGGGCGTCAGTCAGCTGATTTTCCATCTCGAAAGCATCTGGAGTTGAGTTGGAAGAATTTGTGTTAATTTCGCGAAATTAACCGGTTCCGGGTGGCGTGATGTTTGTTTCCCAACGTTTCCGAACTTGAGTTCAGTTCAGAAAAACACCTGCTAAAGCCTTACTGGGCTGGCTATAATCGTTGTGTGGAAACACCTATTTCACACATCTTCGCTGTCTCCACATATCCACAGGCACGGTAGTTCAACCTTGACTTCATCTGCGGCCGAAGAGACGATCTCGTCCCTGAAAACCGAGGCGCTCGAGCAGTTATCTGCCGCGTCAGATGAGGCTGCACTCGAAAGCTGGCGTGTCGAGTTCATGGGCCGAAAGGGCAGGTTGACCGGCATTCTGCGGAACCTCGGCTCACTGGAGTCGGATGAGAGGCGGGCAGCGGGCGCAGCGGCGAACAGGCTCAAGGGTGAATTGGAGTCTGCGTTCGAAGAGCAGGTTGCCGCCGGCAAACGGTCTGGAGCCTCTGGGGCAGCGCCTGACGCTATCGATGTCACTCTTCCCGGCAGGCGGCCCCGGCACGGAAGGCTTCACCCTTCGACGCAGGTGATTCGGGAGATGCTGGATGCGTTCAACGAGATGGGCTTCCAGACGGTTGAGGGTAACGAAGTAGAGCTGGAGCGATACAACTTCGACATGCTGAACATTCCTGCGGACCATCCTGCCAGGGATATGCAGGACACGATCTGGATCAACCGGGAGCGGGATTCGATTGACGGTGGCGTGCTGCTGCGCACCCAGACATCGCCTATGCAGCCGCGGACCATGGAACAACAGGACCCACCGGTGCGCATCGTCTCTCCGGGTAAGTGCTTCCGCACCGAGGCGACGGATGCCACGCACGAGTGGCAGTTTCACCAGGTCGAAGGACTTGCGGTGGATGAAGGACTGTCGTTCGCCGACCTGAAAGGTACGCTGTACGAATTTGCCAGGCGCCTGTTTGGAGCCGATCGCAAGGTGAGGTTCCGCTGCGACTTCTTTCCGTTTGTTGAGCCGGGCGTCGATATGTCTGTTGACTGGAACGGACGCTGGGTTGAGATCCTGGGCGCAGGAATGGTGCACCCGCAGGTTCTGCGAAATGTCGGCTATGACCCTGAGAAATACACGGGGTTTGCGTTTGGTGTTGGGCCGGAGCGGGTTGCGATGCTGAAGTACGGCATCGAAGACATCCGGCACTTCTTCAGCAACGACCTGCGCTTCCTGAGCCAGTTCTGAAGTTCAACTCAAACCGTGGCTCGCTTTTCCACGGCGTTTACCTCCCAGCGCCCCAAAAGAGACGAAAAGACAAAAATGAAGGTTCCGCTTTCCTGGCTTAAAGACTATGTCGACATCACCGTTTCGCCCGAAGAGCTGGCGCATCGTCTGACGATGGCCGGCACCGAGGTCGAGAAGATTGAGCGCACGGCCGATTGGGGGAATGTGGTTGTGGGCCATGTGAAGGCTGTGAGCCCGCATCCCAACGCAGACAGGCTGCGGCTGGTGACGGTTTTCAACGGCGAAGAAGAGGTTGAGGTTGTCTGCGGCGCGCCGAATGTAGCTGAGGGCCAGACGATTGCATATGCGTCTATCGGAGCCGTGTTACAGGACGCATATTCAGACGAACCGGGCGCGACGAAACGACTCAAAAAGTCGAAGATACGCGGCGTCGAGTCGCAGGGTATGGTCTGTTCCGAGAAAGAGCTCGGCCTGAGCGATGAGCATGAGGGAATTCTTGAGCTGGAGACGGATGCGGTGCCGGGAACGCCGCTTGGAGATGTGCTGGGTGATGTTGTGCTCGAAGCCGAACTGACGCCGAACCGGCCCGACTGCCTCGGCATGGTCGGCATCGCCCGCGAAGCCGCCGTGCTCACCGGCCAGGAACTGCGTCTGCCACCCATGGAGTATCGAGAGTCTTCACCTGAGACGACGATGCTGGCATCGGTCCGCATCGATGACCCTGATCTGTGTTCTCGCTACACCGGCACCGTGATTCGCGGTGTGAAGATCGGGCCATCTCCAGAGTGGCTGACCGACCGGCTGCGGGCGATTGGCGAGCGACCGATCAACAACATCGTTGATATCACGAACTACGTCATGTTCGAACTCGGCCAGCCGCTACACGCCTTCGACTACGACCGCGTGAAGAATCACGAGGTGATTGTGCGGCGCGCCAAGGCGGGCGAGAAGATCGTTACGCTGGATGACGAAGAGCGCAAGCTGGACGGCGAGATGCTGCTGATAGCTGACCCTGAAAAGGGCGTCGGCCTGGCCGGTGTTATGGGCGGCGCGAACTCTGAAATAGACGGGGCCACGGCGAACGTATTCCTGGAGTCGGCTACTTTCAACGGCTCGAACAATCGGCGCACGTCGAGCACGCTGGGACTGCGAAGCCAGGCGACGATCCGCTTTGAGAAGGGGCTGCGTTCCGGGCTGGCGGAGGTTGGCCTGCGACGAGCGACGCGGCTGATCCTGGAGCTGGCAGGCGGTGAGGCTGCAAGCGGGATTATCGACGTGCATCCAGGCAAGGACGAAGAGCAGCAGTCCGTTGGGCTTACCAAGGAAAAACTCACGAGGGTGCTCGGGACGGAGCTTCGGGATGAACAGGTCTCGGACACGCTGGTTGCGTTGGGATTTGGGGTCTCCGATGCGGCAGGCGGGTGGGAAGTACAAATCCCGTACTGGCGGCCGGATGTGACGATTCCGGAGGATGTGATCGAGGAGGTTGCGCGGATCATCGGCTACGACGAAATTCCGATGACGCCGCCTGCTGGCCGGGTTCCGACGTGGCAGCCGCGACCGGAGATAGCGATCAGGGACCTTGTGGCAGACGCGCTGGTTCGTGCCGGGATGCAGGAGATCATTTCGTACGCTGCAACCAGCGAATCGAACGAGGCCCGCGTGCCGATCGGTGATGGCGTGCTCGACCACGTGCGAATGCAGAACCCGATATCGGCGGACCATGCGGTGATGCGCCGAACATTGCGTGAGAGTGTGCTGATCGCCGTCGAACGCAATCTGCGGACGTGGCGCGGACCTGTTGCGCTGTTTGAGATCGGCCATGTCTTCGGCAGTGCGGGCGAAGGATTGCCGCAGGAGAGAGTGATGATCGCTGGCGCATTCGCGGGGCCGTCCAACGAGGCTTCGTGGGTTGAGCCGGAGCAGCAAGCGGATTTCTACGACGCCAAAGGTGCGGTTGAGGCTGTGCTGGGTGAGTTGCATGCCGAGGGCGACTTTGTTGTCGCTGAAGATCCTGCACTGGCACCGGGCAGGACGGCTCAGATCACGGTTCCCCTGGCCGGTGGCGTGCGGCTTGGTGTCGTGGGTGAGGTCAGGTGGGAGGTGTTGAGCGCGTTTGACATCGATGGCACTGTTGCGTTGTTTGAGCTGGAACTTGATGCGCTGCTGGCCGTTGCGAAGTCGGTCGGTCCCGCAGATATCTACTCACCGATAGTTCGCTACCAGGATTCGGAGCGTGATCTTGCGCTGCTTGTTGACCGGGGCGTGCAGGCGTCGCAGGTTGTGGCCATTGCCCGGAAGAACCGCCTGGTGACATCTGCGACTGTGTTCGACGTGTTCGAAGGCAAAGGGCTGCCGGACGGCAAGAAGTCGCTGGCGGTCCGCGTCGTGTACCAGTCGCCTAACAAGACGCTGACGGCTGAGGAGATTTCGAGATCGGAGTCAGGGATTTTGCGATCTCTGGAGAACCAGCTTGGCGCGACGTTGCGGGGTTAGAGAGCGAGTGTGGGGGTGGTGTCGTCGTGAACGGGGGTGCGAGTTAGAGTGAGATTCCGAATTCTTTCGTCGGAATGACAGAAAGCCGAAACGACCCTCACCCTAACCCTCTCCCGTAGACGGGAGAGGGGATTGACGATGATGTCAGCGGAGCCAATCGAGTTCACAATGATAGTTCGTCTATGACCCAGCACCCTCATTCCGACCGGCCGCACCGGCATCACTACGATGCCGAGATGTTGAGTGTTGAGGATGCGCGCGAGCGGATTCTTTCCTATTTCAGGCGGCTTGAGCCAGCCGATGTGGACCTGCTGGATGCGCTCGACATGGTGCTTGCCGAAGACCTGGTTGCACCGTTCGACATTCCGCCTCTCGCCAACTCCGCCATGGACGGCTACGCAGTCGTTACTTCAGACGTCACGGCTGCATCGGACAGTTCGGCGGTCGAACTTCCCGTTGCGTTTTCGGTCGCCGCCGGTCAGCTTCCCGAACGACCACTCGCCCCCGGCTTCGTCGCCCGCATCATGACTGGCGCGCCGACTCCGGATGGGGCAGACGCCGTCGTGCCTTTCGAGGACACGGACGAGCTGGAACGCCGTGGCAATAGCAGCATGAACGGCGACCGCATAGGCATCAAGCTGGCAGCCGAAACCGGAGACAATATTCGCAACGCGGGTGAAGACGTTGCCGCGGGCGAACTCGTCCTGAAGGCGGGAACTATTCTGCGGCCGGGAGCGATCGGCGTTGCGGCTTCCCTTGGCCGCAGCACGATAAAAACGTTTCGGCGGCCGGTCGTCGCCATCATCTCGACGGGCGATGAGCTACTAAACCCGGGCGAATCGCATCAACCCGGCAAGATCTACAATTCAAACGCATACAGCATTGCTGCCGAAGTTAGGCGCTACGGCGGTGTGCCGCTCATGGCGGGCATCGCACGAGACACCGTCGAGTCATTGCAGGAGCGGCTTGCTGTCGCTCTCGAAACGGCGGATATGATCGTTACGTCTGCGGGGGTCTCGAAGGGCGACTACGACGTTGTGAAGGACGTGCTGGCGAAGAATGGCGAGATTGCGCTCTGGTCGGTGCGCATGCGCCCTGCAAAGCCGCTGGCGTTCGGTACTCTTAATGGGCCGCGGGGCAGGAAGGTGCCGCACCTCGGCCTCCCAGGCAATCCAGTGAGCGCGATGGTGGCCTTCGAGCAGTTCGGGAGGCCGGCGATACAGGTGATGATGGGGAGAGGTGAACGCCAGAAGCCGTCGGTCAGTGCGGTGCTTGACGATCCTGTTCACAACTACGATGGCAGACGTGTGTATGCGCGCGTCGTGGTCTACCAGGCGGATGACGGCGAATTGCATGCCAAATCTACCGGAACGCAGAGTTCTGGCGCGCTGACATCAATGGTTGTCGCGAACGGACTCGCTATATGTCCCGACAATGTCGCTAAAATGGATGCTGGCGAATTAGCGACCGTTGAGATGTTGGACTGGCCGGAGGACGTTTTCTCAAGCGGCAACGGCGATGAATGAGAGACCAGGCAGCGGCTATTTCCTGAGAATTTTGCGAATACGACGATAGACGACCACATCAGAAAACCGGAAAAGAGACGAATGACTACCGACAGCAACACCGTGAGCGGCACAACTTCCGAAATTGACCAGGACGCGAAGTATTCGATAGACATCAAAGGGTACGATGCGTCTGGAAGGTCATTCCCGTACGCCGTATATACGCGCATGTCCGAACGCGGGATGGCGCAGCTTGGCGGGACTGCGACGGACGTGCCTAAGAGTCTGGGCACGCCGTCCGAGATGATGAAGATAGTGGCGTCGATCTGCTCGAAGGAGCCGGACTACCTGCTTCCGGGCACTCCGATCTCCGAGGCGGTGTTCAGGCTGCTGATCGCCAACGGCAACAGGCCGATGAGCCTTGTTGATGTGCAGACGGGTCTTGCATCGGCGTGGGCGAGCGTGATCTACCTGAAGAACCTTTCGGATGAGGTTGTGCAGCGGATGTTGGACACACCGAACGAGTACTACATTCGCCGGGTCGCGTAGTTTTTCCGATCCGGCGACTGCCAGAGGCGATGCAACGGGAGAACGAGCTTGGCTGCAACGATCGTCCCGTATGACGACGAGGTTCACCGGGCCGGTGTGATCGCTCTTTGGAATCTCGCATTCGGCTACGGCACGTCACACAACGACCCGGCGCTGGCGATTGACAAGAAGAAGGCGGTTGGCGACGGTCTGTTCTTTGTTGCCAGCCACGACAATCTCGTAGCTGGCACCGTCATGGCCGGGTATGACGGGCACAGGGGCTGGATCTACTCTTTGGCGGTCGATCCCGATGTCCGGAACCGGGGCATTGGCTCGCAGTTGCTTTCGACCACTGAGCATGAACTCACCGCCCGCGGGTGCGTCAAGATCAACCTGCAGATCGCCGATGGCAACGAGGAGGTCCAGGGCTTCTACGAAACGAACGGATACTCCGTCGAGAAGCGGATCAGCATGGGCAAGAGGCTTCTGCGCTAACCGCTCTCAGCATTTTCCGAACCTGGCAGCTACCTGAGCAGACTTGATGAGCTTGATCTCACGGTGCGCGATGTGGCTGCTTTTTGGGTTTGCCGTCCTTGAACAATCGGCAACAACGGTCGAGCAGACGCCGGCGATGCCCCTCCGGCGTCTGCTTTCTGCTCAATGCAACTACTTGCCTACCCAGCCGTCAGCTGTGCAGATGTAGAGCAACGAAACACCGGCACTGGCATCGACTTTCATCCGACCATGCTCCGAAGCATCGTCACAGTCGGCTGCCGGAGGTGCGCCAGTTGTCAGGTCCAATTGTGTGTAGCCGACCACCTGTAGCTGGCTTTCTGGAACCGTCGTTCCGATGCCGACTTTTCCTTTAGCTCCATCTCTTCTTACCGTCATCATGACTTCATGGTTTGTGATGTCATTGATGTGCAGCGCGCCGCGGGCGTCTGGCCCCAGTCCACCCGAACCGTCGTACTGCAACTCGATGCCCGCGATCGGATCCTCCAGCAACTGGAGGAAAACACTGCCGTTAGGCTCGCCCAGCAGTCTTATCGTAGTATCTTCGCCTTTGATGTCGAGCGCTGCTTCCGGGTCCGGTGTGCCGATGCCTACGTGGCCGGTATTTTCGATCGTCATGATGTCGATCGTTGACTGACTCGCATCGTATGCATCCAGATCGGGAACGCTTCTGAACACGAACCGGTTATTCGTATCGCCTACCGGGCTGCCATCCTGGATGACGAAAACCGCGTTCTCCAGACCGTCCTTGAACAGCATGTGGCCGTTTGTCTGCCTGAAGAATCCGTCCAGATCCAACGTCCTGGTCGGATTGGGATTGTGCAGACCCACACGACCGCTGGCGTCGACGTGAATTGCCTGTACTGAGCCGTCACTGTCCTCGACATGGAAGAGCACGTCGCCGTCGATATCACCGGCACGCACCCATAGCCCGTTGGAGCCTGGAGGACCGTTCACCTCTAGTAGAGCTCGTGGGTCATTTGTTCCGATGCCGATTCTGCCGTCAGTGGTGGCGTCTAATACCTCTCTGTAGGATGTGCCGTCGAAGTAAAAGAGTCCGAGTCGGTCGTCTTCGGCTGAAACCCTCTTCGATAGATGCCAGAAACTTCCCGGAGTCCCACCGTGAATGTTCAGCCATCCGAAGTCGTCCGTGGTCGGGCCAATCGCGATGCCCGTCTCCTGTCCGGTGGCAGAGACATCCAGCAATTGAAGTCCGCCAAAAGGTTCCTGGCGCGGATTGCTGGTACCGATCCCGACCCTTCCCTGTCCATCGATACGCATCGCCTCCTCGTTGTGGGTTTTAAATACCAACGCCTCTCCGTCGGTCGTCCCTAAAAAATGCGATCCGGCCTCAGTTCCGGCGTTGCCGCCGGTACTCCAAAAAACACCAGTCGAGATTGCGAGAAGGACGTGTATGTCGAATTGATCGAGAGCCCGGTCGTAGAGCCGAACATCGTCTATCTTGCCGTCCCAGGGTCTGCCAGTCGCGTCGTCAGGATTGCCGCCAATCCAGAACGGGACTGCCGGTGCTGAATCGATTGTGCCGGTCTTTGCAAGGACGCCTACCTGGGTGCCGTCCTTGAACAGGCGCATGTTGGCTCCGTCGTATGTGGCGGCAACATGCGTCCACTGGCCGTCGCTCAGATTGCCGGTGGAAGCAATCAGTGTGGATGTTGTGCCGCCAGCCTTCAATCTGAAGCGCAGTTTGACGCCACCACCACTGCTAATAGTGCTGAGCATGATGTAGTGGTCCTGCTCGCCGGTGCCGGAAGCTTTTGACGCGATCCGGCAATCCGAGGCGCTGCAATTGGCGAGGTTGTCAGCGTTTATCCAGGCGGCGAGTGTGATCGCACTGCCTGCCGGGTCGAGATTACCCAGGTCTACGAAGTCATCGACCCCATCGAAGTCGAGCGCACCGAGTCCCACTTTGCCAGCGTCAAGCACCGCTCCACTGACAAGGCCGTGGTTGCCGGAACCTGAACTGTCTGACGCCGTGCCGTCGTCGAACGTCCAGTGCCCGACGAGGTTCCCGGTCGCCTGAGAGCCGACCGTAAAAAATAGCGTGGCGGCGACTGCCGCCACAAGAACGAAACCGGCGAACACGTACTTAGGCATGACTGAATCTCCTTGGCGGGCCTACTTTCGGCGCGTTTACGGGTCGATTCAGCGACTTTAGTCATGGATGGAAAGGCTTAATGAGCCGTTTGTTAATAAGTTGTGAATATAGTGCTGGAATAGCACAGTCCGGTATTCACACCTGTTCACTACGCGAGTGCTCGAGCCGGGAGATGTTGTCCTGAAAACAACTGATGCGGAGAGCCAGTCAACGGAACGAGTTGGTCTCTCGGCGCGTGAGCGAGAGGTCCCGTTCAGGATCTCTCAACGTCACATTTCGACGGTCAGCTCATTCCTCGGCGATCGAGGTGACACGACGAAATCGCCCAGGACAGAGATGCTCTCTCAGGCAGACTTGATGAGCTTGATCTCACGGTGCGCGATGTGGCTGCGGACGTGGTCCACGTTGGCCAGCCACCAGTCTGAGCCGTAGAAGGCGGCCTCTTTGGCCTCGATGTCTGCCTCTGAGTCGCCGTAGCTGCGCACCCAGATGAACTGAGTCCCTTCATCGTTGACCCAGGTGCCGTCAACTGCGATGCCGTGTTCGGCCAGAAGCGGAACCACCTTGTCGTTGAAAAGCTTCAGCCAGGCGTCCATCTGACCCTTGTTGATGGTGTAGGTGCGGAGGTGGGCGACGGTCATTGCAAGCTCCTGGTAGCCGATGTGTTCGCTTTAAGATTGAGTCGGACATGTGTTCGTTCGTGCGGCGAACAAGTCTAGCTGTTCGATGTCGCTGGTGGGAGAGGCATCCGATCGTCGCCATATTTGGCTGGTTCCGAAGCTGTGATCGGGAATTTGGACCTTTGGTGCGTGAAATGTGCGCCGTTTGTCGGCGTGGAGAGACTTCAGGCTATGTAAGTTCCTGTGGATTCACGGCTGCATCAGTTTCACGCGCATTCCGTGAGACTGTTTTTCAAGAACGCAGACTCCTGGAAAAAACAGAGATAGGACGACCGGTTCTTGCTCCTGGTTCATGGGACAACCTACGAGCAACGCGATATCTCTACAGGAAAACGATAAATTCCCATCGGAAACAGAGCTTGAGCGGGTTTGAGGAATTTCGAAGCAGATGCTTACATATACATCGGACCTTGACGATCTATTCAACTGGAACGAGCCGGAGCAGGATATGAATCTCGTCCTCCGCTTTACAGACGATGTCGAAGATCGATTCCAACTTGGCAACAAAGGAGCGAACCTGGTCAAGATGGCACGGCTGGGAATGCCTGTGCCCCAGGGTTTCACCCTTTCGATAGACGCGTTCCGGCATTTCATCAGGAACAGGACGCTGCCTCTCCAGGAAATCAGTGAAGCGATGTCGTGGCTGGAGAGCGAATCCGGAGCCAAGTTCGGCAATGGGCTACAGGTTTCTGTCCGTTCTTCCGGCCCGGTGTCAATGCCCGGCATGATGGACACGGTGCTAAATGTCAGCAACACGGAGCAGCTCATAACTGCTGCAAAGGAAGTTTTCTCTTCCTGGAACAGCCCGAGGGCGCGCGAGTACCGGAGACTGAACGACATTAGTGAAGACCTTGGTACCGCTGTTGTCGTTCAGAGAATGGTGTTTGGCAACAGTGGCGAGACGTCAGGCACGGGCGTTCTGTTCACACGAAATCCGAACGACGGCACCAACGAGCTGTTTGGCGAGTACCTGCCGAACGCGCAGGGCGAAGAGCTGGTTTCCGGAACGACGACTCCGATCGCGCTGTCTGCGCTGAACGAGCAGATGCCGGAGGTCTACTCGGAGCTCCACGACCGCGTGAAGGATCTTGAGCGCCACTTTGGCGATATGCAGGACGTTGAGTTCACCATCGAAGACGGCACTCTGTTCATCTTGCAGACCCGGAGCGGCAAGCGGACTGGACAGGCAGCGATCAAGATCGCTGTGGACATGGCCAACGAGAAGGTGATCAGCAAGCGATCTGCTGTGGAGCAGGTGTCACCGGAACAGGTGGAGTCGCTGCTATACAGCCGTCTCAAAGACCCGGGAGACACGAAGCCGTTCGTGACAGGACTGCCGGCCGCGCCGGGAGCGGCTGTCGGCAGGGCGATATTTTCACCGCAACAGGCGGCGGAAGAGGCGAAGTCCGGGCCGGTGATCCTAATTCGCCCGGAGACGACGCCAGATGATATCCAGGGCATCGCAGCGGCAGTTGGAATACTGACCTGCCGTGGCGGTTACTCGTCTCACGCTTCGATCGTGGCTCGAGGCATGGGCAAGCCGTGCATAACAGGAGCCGAGGAGGCCGAGCTAGACCTGGATGCAGATGTTCTCAGGGTCGGCAAGACCGAGATCAAGTCCGGTGACGTTGTAACGATCGACGGAACAACAGGCAACGCATACGTTGGCGCACTGCCTCTTGTCGAGAGCGAAGGGTCGGCCGAGCTTGAGCAGTTGCTTGGCTGGGCGGACAGCATGACGGCGATGCACGTGTGGGCCAACGCCGACACACCGGAGATGGTCACGCAGGCGGTGAAGTTCGGCGCACGCGGGATTGGTCTTCTACGCACTGAACGAATGTTCAACGAGCCTGAGTCCCTGGGACTGATACGCGAGTACATCCTGACCGAGAAGCCTTCGGAGCGTCGGTTGGCACTCACCGCCCTGCAGGACAGGCAGCGGGAGGATTTCATCGAGATATTCAGGTCCCTCAATGGCCTGCCTCTGATCGTTCGACTGCTCGACATGCCGCTGCATGAGTTCCTTCCCGAGGACTACGGTGACGGCGATGAGCGCATTCGGAACCGCCGGAGCGAGATGTCTGAGGTCAACCCGATGATGGGACATCGGGGCGTGCGACTGGGAATCTCGCAACCGGGCCTGTACAAGATGCAGGTTGATGCCATCCAGGAGGCTCGTGCGGAAGTTGCGGCAGATGTGAAGTTGATGATCCCGCAGGTGATAAGCCAGCGTGAGGCGATCCTGGTCAAGGAGCACATCGACCACTACGGGCTCGAAGTGGGAGTGATGCTGGAGACTGTGCGGGCATGCATGCGCGCCGACAAGCTGGCCGAATACACGGACTTCTTTTCGTTCGGGACAAACGATTTGACCCAGGCGGTTTTCTCGTTCAGCAGGGAGGACGCAGAAAAGAAGTTCCTGAACACATACCTGGAGCGAGGCCTTCTACAGCACAACCCGTTTTCGATTCTCGACGAGATGGGTGTTGCTCGTGTGATGGAGATGGCGATCAGGTGGGGCCGTTCGGTCAAGCCTGAACTGGGAATTGGAGTCTGCGGTGAGCATGGCGGGAACCCGGAGTCGATAGCGATTGCGTACAGGCTCGGCGTTTCGTACGTGAGCTGTTCGCCGTTCCGGATACCCGTTGCTCGCATGGCGGCTGCCCACGCGGCGCTGGCAGAGGCGAGGTAGTTTGACGAACAGGCAGTATGATCGAAGCATCGCAAAGATTCGTTTGCTCTACTGGCTGTTTCCATGAAATTCAATTCGCTGATTCCAGAACTGATCGTTAGCGACTTCAATCGCTCGCTCAATTTCTATCGCGACCTGATCGGCTTCGAAGTTCGTTACGAGCGACCAGAAGAAAGATTCGCGTTTCTGGAACTTGGTGACATTCAGCTGATGCTGCTGGCGGACAACGATAGCCAGCATTCCCAGCATTCAAAGACGGGCGACCTGGAGTATCCGCGCGGGCAGGGGATTAACTTTTCTCTTCGGATTGATGACCTGAGCCGCATCGCCGAGTTGCTGGAGACTGCGGGGATCTCGTTACGGATTCCCATCCGTGATCAGTGGCATCGACAGGACGACCAGCTTCATGGAGAAAAGCAACTCTGGGTGATGGACCCGGATGGTTACCTATTACGTTTCGTGCAGTCGTTGGGAACTCGGCCGGTCGGTGGCGATTAGGCACAGGTGCAGATTGCCTGGCGGTTGAGATCAGCCCGATAGCAGTCACGGCCCACCCGCAGTGTCCACCGCTCACCCAACCAGAAAAATCAAGACTTGCCGAACATGCCCATGAGGGCTCGTTTCTTGCCGCCCTTGTAGAAGCGAGACATCATCTTCTGCATCTGCCTGTGCTGGCTCAGCAGCTGATTCACCTGCGTTGGCGATGTGCCGCTGCCCATGGCGATGCGCTTGCGTCGGGAGCCGTTGATTTGGCGTGGATTCGTTCGCTCGAACGGCGTCATCGAAAGGATGATCGCCTCGACCTGCGCCATCTTGCTCTCGTCCACGTCCTTCACCTGCTGCTTGAGCGAGCCCATACCCGGGATCATGCCCATGATGTCGCCAATCGGGCCCATGTTCTTGAGCGTTTGGAACTGCTGCAGCATGTCGTTGAGATCGAACTGCGACTTGCGCATCTTCTCTTCGAGCTTTGCTACCTCGCCCTCGTCGAACTGGTCCTGCGCCTTCTCGATCAGCGATTCAACATCGCCCATGCCGAGAATGCGGGAGGCCAGCCGGTCCGGGTGATAGTCCTCAAGCGCATCGGTCCGTTCGCCAACTCCCATGAACTTCACTGGCACACCGGTGACGGACCGCATGGAGAGAGCGGCACCGCCTCGTGCGTCACCGTCCATCTTCGTCATGATCATCCCGGTGATGCCAATGCGGTCGTTGAACTCGGAGCCTGATCGCACGGCGTCCTGGCCGGTCATGGCATCGACCACGAGCAGGGTTTCAACGGGAGACGTT
>JAJCYY010000008.1 GCA_029262735.1 Chloroflexota bacterium
ATCAGGAACAGTCGCGTTCGTGGCACTCGGCTGATCTCGAAAGCCGCCGCAGCCATGCCTCAAAAACCCCCCGTCATGGTGATCGCCTCCGCAATGGGCTACTACGGCGATCGGGGTGAAGAAGAGCTGACTGAAGAGAGCGGGCCAGGCGAGGGATTTCTGGCCGAGACCGCAGTTGAGTGGGAACGGGCTGCCGATCCCGCTCGGGACGCAGGGATTCGAGTTATTCATGCTCGATTTGGCAATATTCTCGGACGTAACGGTGGCATGGTGCCGAAGCTGAAAATTCCGTACCTCACAGGGTTCGGTGGACCAATTGGCTCAGGTCGGCAGTGGTGGCCGTGGATGGCTGTCGAGGATGCAGCACGCGCGATCCGATTTGTGATCGAGCGTGAGCAGATTTCTGGGCCAGTTAACTTTGTCGCTCCGGAAATTACACGTCAGAAAGAGTTTGCGAAGGAGTTCGCCTCAGCATTGCGACGTCCGGCGTTTATGCCGTTACCTGCATGGGTGGCACGCCGGGTTATCGGTGAATTGGCGGGTGAGTTGTTGTCGAGTCAGCGAATGGTCCCGCAGGTGCTTGATCGCAACGGCTTCGAGTGGCGCGCTCCAGACCTGAAGACAGTCTTCTACCACATCTTCCGTGCGCCAGCAGAGAGCGAGTGGCGGTAGGGCAGCGAGCTGCGTTTTCTATCATCCCTCAGTTACGGTCGGGACGACGATACGTGGTCATGGCTGGCCGCAAAAAAACGTATGGGCAAACGCGCCTCGCCCTTCCAACAAGCCCCCTATTCAGCGCCCATCATGTCTCGCAGCACGTACGGTAGCAGGCCACCGTGCCGGTAGTACTCAGCCTCGATGCCCGTGTCCACTCGTGACTTCACCTTGAACGACTTCTCGGTACCGTCGTCGGACCGGGCGATCACAGTCATCTCTGCTCCTGGCTCGACGGACTCCTCGACGCCCGGAATGTCGAAGCTTTCCCTGCCAGTCAGGCCAAGCGTCTTTGCAGACTCACCCGGCATGTACTGCAGCGGCAGCACGCCCATCCCGATCAGGTTCGAACGGTGGATCCGCTCGTAGCTCTCAGCAATGGCCGCCCGGACTCCAAGCAACATCGGGCCCTTCGCCGCCCAGTCACGAGAGCTTCCCGTCCCATACTCACGGCCCGCCAGTACGATCAGCGGTGTGCCCTCTTCCCGGTACTTCTGCGAAGCATCGAAAATCCGCATCACCTCACCATCAGGCAGGTGCTGAGTCCAGTCGCCCTCCTGGCCCGGAGCAAGCAGATTACGCAGCCGAATATTGCCGAACGTACCGCGCTCCATCACAAGGTGGTTTCCCCGCCGCGATCCGTAGGAGTTGAACTCTCTGCGAGGCACATCAGCGCCAACGAGGAACTGCCCTGAGGGAGCCGAAAGCGGAATGCTGCCGGCTGGAGAGATGTGGTCGGTTGTTACCGAATCTCCGACCATCACGAGCACGCGGGCGTTCTCTACTGTCCCTCGCGATCCCGGTGTCCTCGTGAAATCCTCGAAGTATGGCGGCTTCTGAATGTAAGTGGATCCGGGGTCCCACCCGAACTGCACACCCGTTGGTGCATCGAGTTCCTGCCATTTTTCGGGCCCGGTGAACGCCGCCCCGTACTGCTCGCGGAACATGTCAGCCGTCACCGAGTTCGCCACGGTATCGGCGATCTCCTGCTGAGTCGGCCAGATGTCCTTCAGGTAGACCTCCGAGCCATCGTCTCCGATCCCGATCGGGTCGTTTGCAAGGTCCGTATCTACAGTTCCCGCCAGCGCGTAGGCCACGACGAGCATCGGTGAGGCGAGATAGTTGGCCTTGGTCTGAGGGTGCACACGACCTTCAAAGTTGCGGTTGCCGGATAGCACGGCAGCGGCGGTTAGATGATGGTCAGTGATGGCATCGGCAACCGGCTGCGGTAGCGGACCGGAGTTGCCGATGCAGGTGGTGCAGCCGTAGCCAACGGTCTGGAACCCAAGCGCATCGAGATCGCTGTCGAGCCCCGCTGACTCGAGATATCGGGTAACCACGGTCGATCCGGGAGCCATCGAAGTCTTCACCCACGGCTTGCTCTGCAGGCCCTTTTCGCGCGCCTTCCTGGCTACAAGCCCCGCACCGAGCATGACGTAGGGGTTCGAGGTGTTGGTGCAGCTGGTGATCGCAGCGATCACCACTGAACCGTCAGCAACCTCAGCGCTCTGACCATCAATCTGAACCTTCACTGGACCGTCCGATACTGGACCGTCGGCAGTAGCTTCTGACCCGCTCGGAAACGAAGAGTGGAAATTGTCTGAGACATTCGGCAGTGAGATTCGGTCTTGCGGTCGTTTCGGCCCAGCCATGCTCGGAACAACGCTGCCAAGATCGAACTCAACGGCAGTGGTGTATTCGGGTGAATCTTCAGGAGTTACAAAAAGATGGTTCGTCTTCGAATATGCCTCGATCAACTCAACCTGCTTGTCGTCACGCCCCGTGTCACGCAGGTACCGCAGCGTCTGGTCGTCAACCGGGAAAAAGCCACAGGTCGCTCCATACTCCGGCGACATGTTGCCGATCGTCGCACGGTCTGCGAGAGGAAGGTCTACAAGTCCGGGGCCATAGAACTCGACGAATTTCTCGACTACTCCGACCTTGCGCAACATCTCTGTAATCGACAGAACGAGGTCAGTTGCGGTCGCTCCTTCCGGAAGTTTGCCGCTCAGCTTTACGCCAACCACTTCCGGCACGAGCATGTAGTAAGGCTGGCCGAGCATGACCGCCTCGGCTTCGATCCCACCGACACCCCAACCAAGCACGCCAAGCCCGTCGATCATCGTGGTGTGTGAGTCGGTGCCGATGCAGGTGTCTGGATACGCCAGGACGCCGCTTTCGGTCTGATCGGTGAGCACAGCGGGAGCAAGGAACTCGAGGTTCACCTGGTGAACTATTCCAACTCCCGGTGGAACAACGCGCATGTTGTTGAATGCGCCCTGCGCCCACTTCAGGAGTTGGTAGCGCTCCGTGTTGCGCTCAAACTCACGCTCGATGTTCATTGCCAGCGCGCCTTCCGACGCAAAGTAGTCGACCTGTACCGAGTGGTCGATCACCATGTCAGATCGAACTATCGGGTTGATCATCGAAGCGTCGTGACCAGCATCTGCCACTGCATCACGCATCGCAGCAAGGTCAACGACAACCGGAACACCGGTGAAATCCTGAAGTACAACGCGACCTGGCATGTACGGAAACTCAGTCGCAGGTTTAGCGCCCGGACGCCACGAAGCGACAAGCCTCACATGGTCTTCGGTTGTCATACCGCCGTCAGAGTTGCGTAGAGCGTTTTCTAGGAGGACACGAATCGTGAACGGAGTCTTGGAAATGTCGATCAGCCCGGCGTCTTCAAGCGCCTGCAGCGAGTAGTAGGAGAACTCGCCGTCAGAAGTGGTAAATGTCTTGCGGGCGTTAAATGCGTCTGTCATATCGCTCTCAGTCCGATGTTTCGTAGCGCTGCGTTTTTTCTATCACTCTGAACTTGATTCAGAATCTCTTGTGCAATCTAGTGCGGACGGCTAAACCTTCCGCTACAAACGGCGTGACACGCTCGGGCGTGCCAAGCAGATGTGATGCAGTTCACTTTACCAACCCATCTCTGGCCCCGCACCGCCATGTAACATCACCTGCTGCTGCGTGCGTCAACCTGCGATATGCCTGCTGAACCGAACCGCGGCTCCGAACTGGAGAGAAAAATCCAAGAGAAGTTGGTCCAACGGACGCCGTTCTTTTACGGCTGGGTCATCGTCGGCGTGTCCGGTCTGACAATGTTCTTCCGCAATGCCGCGGCCACGCTCACCATCGCAGTATTCGTCTTTCCGATGGCGGAAGACACGGGCTGGACACGCACGGCAATCGTCGGCGCTGCATCTGTGGCAGGCGTCGTCTCCATGTTCATCTCGCCGCTAGCCGGCTGGGTGCTGCAGCGCTTCGGCCCACGCATCCTGCTCGCTGGTTCGATGCTCGTCCTCGGCGGAGCGATCATGTCGCTCCGCTGGATCGACAACATCGTCATGTTCTATGTCCTTTTCGGCATAGGGCGAGTCATCTTCAGCTCACCCGTGCAAATCGGTGCAGCGACCGTTGTAGCGCAGTGGTTCGTCACAAAACGCGGCAGGGCAACATCTGCGCTGGGTGTGATGCATTCCCTCGGCATGGGCTTCTTCCCGCTGTTCGCACAGGTGCTGATGAACGCCTCCGACGGCGACTGGCGAATGGCCTGGTTCTGGATAGGCATCTCTGTCTGGGCCGTCGCGTTGCCACCGGCCCTGCTGGCGTTGATCCGAAGCCCTGAATCGGTAGGATTGAAGCCAGACGGAGAGAGTGAAGAGGAAGCCAGGCTAGCCGCTTCGCAGTCTGACATGACCGAACCCGAAGTGCAGTGGACGCTTAAGGAGGCAATGCGAACACCTGCGATGTGGATGCTTGCGCTCGCTGGCGGCCTGGTGTTTTTCATTCATACAGGGGTGAACATCCATCAGGCGGCGTTTCTGCGAGACCAGGGGATCAGCGCCAGTGTTGCGGCATCGGCTTTGACCGTGATGGCGGCCGGTACGGCACTTGGTAGCATCTTCTGGGGCTGGCTGCTCGACCGATTGCCGGTGCGAACGGTTTATGCGTTGACAGCGGCGTGGCTCGGCGGCGTTGCGCTGCTGTTCCTGCTGGTCGATTCAGCAGCCATCGCGTTCGTCGTTGCAGGCGTGTTTGGTATCGGACTTGGCGGTCTGCTAGTCGTGCCGCCAGTCGTCATGGCCGACTATTTCGGCCGCAGCTCGCTCGGCGCGATCCGTGGTGTGACCGAGCCGTTTGTGAGCGGCGGCCAGGCTATTGGCGGCATCGCGGCAGGTATTATCTTCGACCTTTCAGACTCTTACTCAGGTACATTCCCGATGTTCACCGTTGCAGCGCTAATCGGTGTGGTGCTGATCGTGCTGGCAAGAAGACCGGCTCGAGCGGTGTTGCGTCCTGCAACGGTATGAGGTTACCGAATTAGTCAGCAGTAACT
>JAJCYY010000009.1 GCA_029262735.1 Chloroflexota bacterium
GGCGGCGCGGCCGTCTGTTGGGCGACGGGCGACTACGAGGAACTGCTGAGCCAGCTTAATGCCTGCAAAGTGCGTTACCGCCCATCTGATATGGGCTTGAGCCGGGACCAGCTTCGAGACGTCTTGGAGCATGCTCCGAAGTTCTATTCGGAGCGAAACATGAAGACAGTTCTTGAATCGGAGCCACTGGTCGGCGAGAGGTTCGACAAGTTCTGGGACTTTGTCGAGCGTAGTTGATCAACTAACCGTGTGGGTGGTCCGGTCGAGACTCAGACGAGCCCTTTGATTTTCACGATCTTCCAACCGATGAGGATGATGGGAGGCATGATGAATGACCCGAACATGGCGGATCCCAGTCCGAAACCTGTCCACTGCATTGCAGCGCCGATAACGGTGCCGGCGACGGTGTAGAAGATCAGGTTCTGGCCCATTGGCCAAGGCTAGCTGACAGCCTTCGGACCGGTGCGAGTGGAGCCCTCAATCCTTGATAGGCCATCTCCACTAATTTTCTGAACATGACTAGTTCGAGCGACTGCATACTCTTCAGGGCGTGCATCGACGGAGCTTCGACAGGTCGAACCGACTACGAAGCCAGGGCCAATCACCCGGGTCAGGAGAGATTCGCCTTCGGAACTTTAAGGGCCATCGAGCCCGCTACCGTCACGACGTTGTACTGGCCAACCATGCCAACGAGCTGATGCGCCGCCCAGTCCTCCATGCCGTAGTCAGCGGCGAGCCACTTCACCATGTCACTCGTCGCCATCTGCAGACCGCGGTCAAGCGAACTTGAAAACTCCGGTTGGCTACCGACGCTGATGATGAACTCTTCGTTCTCCAGGCGCGGCCCGGAAAGTTCGCGCCCCTTGTGCAGTTCAACCGAAAACTCCACGTCCATCGAGGTCTCGATGCCGGTGCCCAGGGGCTCGCCGTCAGCCTGCAAAGCGTGACCGTCACCCACGTAGAGAAGTGCGCCCGGTTGAAAAACCGGCAGGTGCACCGTCGCTCCTTCACGAACCTCGTTGTAATCGACGTTGCCGCCGTATTGGCCGGACGGACCAGAGGTCGGAGTGAAGTCTCCGGCGGGAGCAACTCCGATGCATCCAAGCATCGGCATTGCACCCAGTTCGAGCCTGCTTAGATCGCTCTCAGGCTTACGCGGGCGAACCACGTTACGGTCAAGGTCAATATCCCACGGCAAGATGTCTGCGCGGTTGGCACGGACCAGATCCTGCTGATAGTTGTTGGAATACACCGTTTCGACAGCCTGAGGCGTCAAGGCGACCAGTCCGAGTCGGTAGGACGTATATCCCCAGTCCCTGTTAAGCCGGACCTTCGAGAGGTGGACCGATATGGAATCTCCCGGTTCCGCCCCTTCGACGTAGAACGGGCCGGTAAGCGGATTTCCGGGTTCCGATAGGTGCTCACTGTTGAGATCCTGTCCACCTGAGTCCAGTGTTTTCGTGACGACCGTATCGCCAGGCTCGATGCGCAACAACACCGGGTATGACCGTGAAAACGTCCGGTAGTAAGTCGTTGCAATGACCTCGTGGACCTTGCTCATTAAAAATTCCTTCTCAGTAAGCCGTTAAGACGAACGTGCGGACCCGCTCATCGGAATCGGTTGTGCAGCCGGTGCCGCGGCGCGATGGTACCCCAATGATCTGAGCACTCGCCCCGGAGTGTTAGGATCGCGCAATTCACCGTAGCCACCAGGACTCGGAGTCGTACTTTGACAGAACCGCTTTTTTCAAAGGGAGCAACCACGCATGGCCGGTCGGCACGGGCGCCGGCCACCGGGACACGCGGAATGGTGGCATCGGCACATCCATACGCCACCAGGGCCGGTCTCGACGCGCTCCGGGCGGGCGGGAACGCGATCGACGCCGCCGTTGCGGTGGCAGCGACGCTCAATGTTGTTGAGCCGTACATGTCAGGAATGGGCGGCGTCGGCGTCGCCCTTGTCTACATTGCCAGCGAAAACCGGACGAGGGTCTTGAACTTTACCGGGCATGCACCCGGCGCCGCCGCGCCGGAACTTTATGACGATGAGAACGTAAGTATCGGCCCTCTTGCCCCGCTGGTTCCCGGCAATATCGGTGGTTGGATGATGATGCACCGAGAGTATGGCAAGTTGCCGCGCGAGAATCTCTTCAAGCAAGCCATCGAGCACGCTTCGTCCGGAGTCGCCCTAACTCCGTTCAACGCAACCACTTTTCAAACACAGCTCGAAAACATCGACCGTTCCCCGTCGTCGGCGGAAGCCTTTGAGTTCGACCGGACCAACATCACCGCCGGGACAGTTCTAAAGCAACCCTTGCTTGCTGAGTCTCTGGCCGCCGTTTCAGATGGCGGATCGGAGGTTTTCTACGAGGGTTCTCTGGGTGACCGGTTGATTGAAGGGCTGCGGGCCGCAGGCGGAATCATGAACCGCGATGAGCTTGCGAGTTACAAGCCGAAGTGGCAGGAGCCGCTTTCAACACGCTATCGCGGGCTTGAGCTGCGTGTGCCGCCCCCGAACTCGGCTGGATTCCAGATAGCCGAGACACTAAACATTCTCGATCAGATCGATCTTGCCGAATACGGCTCGGCTGACACATTGCACACTCTAATTGAGACGGTGTTCCGCGCCGCGGACGATCGAGCGAAGTACGCAGGAGATCCGGCAAAGGCTGAGGTGCCACTGGATCGTTTGCTATCTACTGACTACGCCCGATCGGTCGCAGAGGGAATCGACATTGCGAAGACGGCCGGTCCTCCTGCCGAAAGGTGGAACAGGTCACGCATCGAACATCCGCTTATCGACATCACGAAGCCCTATGTGTCGGGTTTGACCACTCACTTCGCTACGGCAGACAACGAAGGCAACGTGGTGACTATCACGCAGACGCTCGGCGGTGCGTTCGGCTCGTGCGTGGCGCCAGAAGGCACCGGGGTGTTCTTCAACAACATGGGCATGTGGTTCGATATCGACCCTACGCTGGGAAGTCCGAACCTGATCGAAGGCGGGAAAGAGGTCGATTTCTGCGTTGCGCCGACACAACTGTTCGACGTTTCAGGTGACTCGGCGAGGATTCGGCTTTCGATCGGCACACCCGGAAGCTACGGAATTCTCCACACCTCCGCGCAGATGATCCACCACGTTGTTGATGCCGGCATGAACGTCCAGGAAGCGATAGAGGCGCCGCGATTCCGGTTCTACGATGACGGCACACTGTTCCTGGAGGACCGATTTCCACAGTCGATGCAGGATGCACTGGCGTCAAAGGGACACAACTTCCGTTTACTGCCGCCATTTCACGCCGCCGTTGGCGGAGGACATGGTATCGAGTTCACTTCTCACGGATCGATGCTGGGCGGTGCTGACCCTCGACGCGATGGAGTCGCGCTCGGGTTCTGATTCCCGCACGGACAATCAATACTGCTCGGAGACGTTATGACCAACAATTCAGTTGCGGACGTGCTGATCGTCGGTGGTGGTGTGATCGGAAGTCTGACGGCGTATCGCCTCTCGAAGGCCGGTCACAAAGTGACCGTAGTTGAAGCCGATGGGATCGCCAGCGGCGCCTCGGGCACATCTGGCGGTTGGCTCACGCCGTACTCGCACGCTCTCCATCCGTCCATGCTCGCCCTGGCCCCACCGAGCCTGGCGCTCCACAGGGAGTTGGCCATCTCTTTGCCAGCAGAAACGGGCATCGATCATGGATTCACGGAGATGCCGTACCTGCGGTGCGCCATGACTGAAGAGGGCGCTGGCGAACTTCGAGAGTTCCAGGCAATTCGCGCTACCGAGGGCACCGTCATGGAGTGGATCTCCGCGGAAGAGGTCAGGCAAATCACTCGATGGATAACCGCAGACATCGTCGGCGCTCTGGTATCCAACAGTGAGCCGAATCTCGACTCATACCGACTCACCGTCTCTGCGGTCCAGGCGGCCGAAAAGCACGGCGCGACATTCGTTTCTGGCCGCGTCACCGGTCTGACCGATGCAGGTACAGAAGGTCGGGCGGCTGGAGTGGACCTGGAAGACGGTTCAACGCTTTCGGCCGCGACCGTTCTGCTGGCGATGGGTCCGTGGACCGGCGCATGCGGTGAGTGGATCGGCTCGCCGCTACCGATTAAACCGCAGCGAGGCCAGATGGTCCAGATCGCAACAGACAACGATGATGAAACTCCGCCGCTGGAGGCAGGATTTTCCGCCGTGGAACTCCCCGGTTCAGTGCTCAAGAAGCGCCTCACCGACACGGTTGTTGGCGCGACTAAAGAAGACGTTGGGTTTGACCGATCGACGACTCAGGACGCTCTTGTGCTGCTGCTTGAACAGGCGTCCAGGCTGTCCGAGTATGTAGCCACAGCTCAGATCACAGGTCAAACGGCGTGTCTACGGCCGATAACTCCGGACGGTCGGCCCTACGTTGGACGTGCCCCAAAATGGGACAACGTTTACGTAGCGGCCGGTCACGCATCCGAGGGCATCAATTTCGCGCCCGTAACAGCGGTTGCGATGGCAGACTTGATTGCGGGGAACGAGGCGACCGTGGACATATCTGCGCTGTCCTTGGACCGGGTTGTAACGCCTGTCTGACGTGGGATGCCACGGCGTTTTGCCTCTATCGACTCCGTACTCCGGCACGAATCCGCCGATCAAATCGCGTCGATAACGATGCCGCCCAGGGCTGCAATGCCAACGACCGTCCACGGAGGCAGTTTCCATATTGCAAGTAGCCCGAACAGTAACGTCGCCAGCGCAAAGTCCTCGGCATTGCCGATTGCTGATGTCCAGACCGGGTCGTAGAGCGCAGCAAGCAGCAGTCCCACAACCACCGCATTCACACCGAGCATTGCGTTGCGAAACGGCCCATTTGAGCGCAGCCGGTCCCAGAACGGCAGGCCGCCCCACACCAGGAGGAACGACGGAAGAAAGATAGCTCCGAGTGCAAACAGGCCGCCGAGCCACAACGTCGGTGCGAAGTCGATGATCGAACCAAGGTAGGCCGAGAAGGTGAACAGCGGGCCGGGCACGGCCTGCGCCGCCCCGTAGCCGGCCACAAATCCGTCTCGGGTGATCCAGCCCGGCTCGACCACCTCAGCTTCGAGCAGCGGCAGAACGACGTGGCCGCCGCCGAACACCAGCGACCCCGAGCGATAGAAGCTGGCGAATACTTCGGTCCACCGATTCGATACCGTCTCCGAGGTAATGGACAAGCCTACTAACAGGACGACGAACAGCACCAGCGAGCCGATTCCGAATTTGCGGCCAAACCGGGAACTGGCTTTGCCCGGCCGATCTTTCTCCTGGCGAAGGAACACCCAGCCGAGAAATCCGCCCCCGGCGATCACCACGATCTGCCAGGCGGCACCGGGCGCAAGCAGCATCGTAACCGCCGCCGCAATGGCGAGAGTGGCTCGGGACCGGTCAGGAGCGAGCGTCCTGGCCATCGTCCAGACGGCGAGAGCGACGACCGGCACAACCGCGATCTTCAGCCCGTGCAGCCACGCAGCGTCCGCGATGTCATCGATCGTGCTGATGCCGTAGGCGAACAGAATCAGTAGCACGGCGGACGGCATGGTGAACCCGAGCCACGCCACGAATCCACCAAGTCGGCCTGCACGCACCGTGCCGATCGCTATTCCCAGCTGGCTGCTCGCGGGTCCGGGCAGAAGCTGGCTCAACGCAAGCAGGTCGGCGAACGTCCGATCATCAAGCCATTTTCGACGGTTCACATACTCTGCTCTGAAGTATCCGATGTGCGCCACCGGCCCTCCGAAGGACGTGACGCCGAGACGCAACGCCGTGAGGAACACTTCTGCCAGGCGCGCCAGCAGGCTCGCCGGAGCGGACGTCTCTCCGTCGTCGGAATCGACCTGGCCTGTGCTTTCGTGCTGAACCAAGGGGTTTCCTTCGCCCGATCAGTTTTCTAGCAACCAGACCGAAGAGAACGGTCATCGTCGAGCAGGATATTGCGTGAGTGTAGCGAATTGTCGCCTCGGCTCCTCGAGTGGCACCGCCGCCTCGAACTGACTGGCACCCTGCCGTGTTTGTTTCCCTGAGAGTAGAATCCCACCACATAGCCTCTAGCTCGTCACCAGCTGTTCCAATTGAGGGGTTCAAGCATGACTACTCGAACATCAGACCGACCCACGATCTACGGCAACCAGCATGCTGCATCTACAGGCCACTACCTGGCGACCGCCGCGGCATTTCGAATCCTTGAGCAGGGTGGCAACGCTATCGATGCGGGGGTTGCGGCCGGTATCAGTCTGAACGTAGTGCTGCCGGGATCGACCAGCTTCGGCGGCGTGGCTCCCATACTGATCTACAGCGCCACTGAGAACAAAGTCATCAGCATCAGCGGCCTTGGCAGATGGCCGAGGGAAGCAAGCCTCGACCATTTCGTGAACGAGCGCGCCGGCGTTATTCCGACCGGTGCTGAACGAGTAGTCGTTCCTGCGGCGCCGGACGCCTGGATGACCGCGCTGATCGAGCACGGAACGATGACGTTTGAGCAGGTGGTGACACCCGCCGCTGAGTACGCCAAAAACGGAATAGCGATCTCGCTGGTCAATGCGTCAACCATTGCCACGTACGGCTCGCAAAGAGGTACCTGGCCAACGAGAGACGCCGTGTTCCTGGATAACGGCCGCGCCCGAGGTGTGGGTGAAGTTCTTTTGCAGTCGGACCTCGCAAGGACGTTCGAGAGGCTGATCGAAGTAGAGCGCCAGCACGCCGGGCAGGGACGGGAAGCTGCCATCCAGGCTGCCCGTGACTACTTCTACAAAGGTCAGATCGCCGAGGAGATCGTTTCGTTTGTGCGGAAGGGCGGCGGCTTCCTTTCATTGGAAGATATGGCTGAATTCAAGGTAGGACAAGAACCGGCTGTCAGCGGTGATTTCCACGACTACACGGTCTTCACAAACGGGCCGTGGTGCCAGGGTCCGTCGTTTGCCGAAGCCCTCCAGATCCTGGGAGAAGACGACCTGGAGTCGCTTCACCACAACTCGGCCGACTACGTGCACCTCGTTGCCGAATCGCTGAAGATCTCGTTCGCTGACCGAGACGCTTTCTACGGCGATCCCGATTTTGTTGATGTCCCGATCAGTGGACTCCTGAACAGCGAATACGCCCGCACTCGGCGTGACGACATTGATATGCAGAACGCCTTTCCCGCCATGCCGCCCGCTGGCGATCCCTGGCGCTTCGAGGGCCGTTCGGCTCCTGCTGACTACGCCTATGAGCCGCCGCCACCTCGTGCAGGTACAGCCGAGCCTGACACCAGCTACGCATCCGTCGTCGATAAGTGGGGCAACATGTTCTCCGCAACACCCAGCGACGGTGCAACGATCGTAGCGCCCGGCCTCGGCTTTACACCATCCACCCGCGGCAGCCAGACGTGGCTCGACCCTAAGCATCCCTCGGCGCTTGAGCCGTGGAAGCGCCCGCGCCTGACGCCAAACGCACTGCTCGCATTCAAGGACGGTAAGCCGTGGATGCCGTTCGGCACACCGGGCGGCGACGCCCAGGTGCAGGCCACATTGCAGTACTTCTTGAATATTGCGGTGTTCGGCATGTCGCCTCAACAGGCTGCCGAAGCGCCGAGGTTCCTGATATGGAGCTTCCCGGACTCGTTCTGGCCGCATGTCTACACGCCCGGACGAATGGAGTTGGAAGGCCGGTTTGATGCCGAGGTCGGTTCCGAGTTGGAACGACGCGGACACACTGTCGAGTGGCTTCCACCGATTGCAGGCCGCGCTAACAACGTATGCGGAATAGCCCGCGATCTACAGACGAACACACTGGCCGCGGCAGCAGACCATCGCAGCGAAGCGTACGCAATGGCGCGGTGAGGTACGTCATGCTTTCGACGAAGCTCGTGCACTCAACTGGCTGAAGGTGCCTATCTCCGGGTTACCAGGTGCCGTGTGTCCTGAGCGAAGTCGAAGGATCACTTGTCTCCCGCGATGGCGGTCGCATCAGGAAGAGTTGAACTAGTTGTGAACCACCTCGACGGGTCTGCTCGACTCCAAAGAGACCCTTCGACTCGGCTCCCCAACGCCCCCTACGTCCCGACCCGCATCCCCGGGTTCACCAGCGCACGCAGCGACTCTATTGCCGCCAGCACAGCCAGGTGTGACGTCTTCGGGTTCTTAGGGTGCGGCCTGTTAACCAGCCGGAAGTTGAACTCACCGAATCCGCCGGTCGCCCGGATCTCGTGAACATTTCCCGGTGCCTCCGGGTCGGCAACAACACGCACCATCGTCCGCTCCGGTCCTATCCCCGCAAGACTCACGGTCGCCGCCACGTTCACATTCGCAGGAAACAGCTTCACTGCGTCGGCAGCAGGACCGTCAAAAACCGTCACCGGTTCTGTGATCTCACGTCCTTCCCAGTCCGCAAAACCGGGGGCGCCACTCAGAGCAGCGGGCCGCTTCGTGGAGACGATAGTCACCGATTTAAGATCGGCCTGCACGGCCCGCAGAGCGTCGATTCCTCCGACTGCACCGGACGGCACGATAATCTGGGCGCCGGTGGCCGCAGACGCAGCGTTCAATGACTCGAACAGCTCGGGGTCCATGAGAGCGCCCGAGCTCATCAACAGAAGCGATATGCCGGAACTCAGCACAGCGGCACCGTGCTCCCTGACGGCTATTTGCGAGGCGCACTCAGCCACTATGTCCATCTGTCCGCATGCCAGGAATTCTGACTCAACTGTGAAGCTGGTCGGATGCGATGCGAGACTCGATGCCAGCGACCTGCCCTGTTCTGCATCGATGTCCAGCAACGCGGTGACACGCGCTCCGGGAATTCCGCCCGGACCGTCTCGACCGACGGCACCGGCCAATTCAGCACCCATCGACCCACAGCCGATGACGCCAATCTCAAGTGTCTTTGCTTGTCGCACGCCTCTCCCGTCGATTCGTCCGCTTCTTACCGGGACAACAGGATACGCTGGATTCGCAAGACATCCGAATTTCGGTCGCAAACCTGGTGGTTGCGCTGAAATCGGGGCGGCCGTTGTCGGTCGAACTTCCCGCTCAGTAAATCCCGTTCACGGAGACCACCGGTTCGAGACTCTTCTCGACCCCCGCGATGTGGCGTTTCACTGCTATCACGCTGTCGGGGCTCAGCGAAATCGAGTCGATGCCCTCTCGCACAAGGAACTCAGCGAACTCCGGGTGGTTACTCGGCGCTTCGCCACAGATACCGACCGGAACACCCACGGCGTGGGCGTCACGGATCAGCATCCGCACCGCTCGTTTGACCGCTTCATGCTGCTCATCGAAAAGGCTCTGCAGGTCTGCTGAATCGCGGTCGACACCAAGAACCATCTGCGTCAGGTCGTTGGAACCAATCGAGAATCCATCGAAGCGTTTGGCGAACTCGGTCGCCAGGAGAATGTTGGACGGAATCTCGGCCATAACGTAAACGCGCAGCCCGTTTTCGCCTCGCTTCAAGCCGTGCTCTGCCATCACCTCCAGGACGCGATCAGCCTCCTCCGGGGTCCGGCAAAACGGGACCATAACAACCATGTTGGTCAGGCCAACCTCGTCGCGCACCCGCTTCACCGCCCTGCACTCCAGCGCAAAGCCGTCACGATAGCGCTCGTTGTAGTACCGCGAGGCGCCTCGGAATCCCAGCATCGGGTTCTCTTCTTCGTGTTCGAACTGTGCGCCACCGATGAGTTGCGCGTACTCGTTTGTCTTGAAGTCGCTCAACCTGAGAATCACATCGTGCGGGTACTGGGACGCCGCGATCTGCCCCACTGCCTCGGCCAGCCGGTCAACGAAGAAATCTGTCTTGTCCGAGTATCCCTCCGTGATCTCCTCGATCAACCGCCGTGCCTCAAGGTCCTTGACGCTGTCGAAATGCGCCAACGCCATCGGGTGGACCTTGATCGAATCGTTGACGATGAACTCCATGCGAGCCAGGCCGATTCCCTCCACCGGCAATCGCCACCACCTGAACGCGGCAGCGGGCGATGCGATATTCATCGTGATCCTGGTGCGCGTCTCCGGGACATCTTCGAGACTCACATCTTCGATAGCAAAATCAAGCAAGCCCTCGTAAACGGCACCGTGGTCACCTTCGGCGCAGGAAAGAGTCACTTCATCGCCATTGGCCAGCTCTTTCGTGGCGTTCCCGCAGCCGACGATGGCAGGCAGACCGAACTCTCGACTAACGATAGCCGCATGCGATGTCCGTCCACCCCGGTCCGTGACGATTCCGGCCGCGCGCCGCATGATCGGCACCCAGTCCGGGTCGGTCTTCTGCGTCACCAGGACTTCGCCCTCTTTGAACTGCTTGAAGTCCTCCTGGCCTGTGATGATGCGGACCTTGCCTGAAGCGATCGCCTCGCCAATTGCCAGTCCTGTCACCAGCCTCTTGCCAGTCTCATTGAGCGAAAAGGTCCTGAAGCCCGTGTCCTCTCTCCTCGCCTGCACCGTCTCCGGCCTCGCCTGGACGATATAGAGATCACCGGTTACGCCATCTTTTGCCCATTCGATATCCATCGGCTGGCCGTAGTGCTTTTCAATCCGCGTCGCCCAGCGCGCCAGCTCAAGCACCTCATCGTCCTTGAGAACCAGGTGCCTTCGCTCCCTCTTCGTCGTGTTGACTGTTGCGGTCGGCTTCAGGCCGTCACCCAGGACCATCTTCTGAGCCTGATCACCACTGCTCCTCGAAATAACGGGCCGCACCTCCGGGTTATCGAGCAGGGGCTTAAAGACGGTGTACTCGTCCGGAGTGATTGCGCCCTTGACAACCATCTCGCCCAACCCCCACCCCGCGCTGATGTAAACGACATCCCGGAAGCCGGTTTCAGGATCGAGCGTGAAGATGACGCCCGCGCCGGCGAGATCTGAGCGCACCATGTGTTGGACGCCTACGGATAGCGCCACACGCATGTGATCGAACCCGTTCCGCTCCCGGTAGCTGATGGCGCGGTCGGTGAACAAGGATGCGATACACAACTGGCAAGAGCGAACGACATTGGCGATCCCCTGCACATTCAGATAGGACTCCTGTTGGCCCGCAAAACTGGCGTTCGGCAAGTCTTCCGCTGTCGCGCTGGACCGAACCGCAACGGCCGGCTCGTCAACGCCCGTCTGCACGGCCAGGTCCCGGTATGCATCGGCTATCGCCTCGGATAACTCTTGCGGTAGCTCCGCAGCCATGATCAGCTGGCGAATCTCGGCGCCGGTCGATGCAAGCTCACGGTCACCGCTCTTCATTTCCCCTAACAGCTCTGCGATCCGGTCTTCCAATCCTGCCGATTCGATGAACTGGCGGTATGCCTGCGCCGTCGTGGCGAATCCGTACGGCACGCGGATCCCCTCCGATTCGAGGCTCCTGACCATCTCGCCAAGCGACGCGTTCTTGCCACCGACTGTGGCGATGTCCCCTATTCCAACGTCTGAGAACGGCTTGATCAACTCTGTGTGCACCGCCATCACATCATCTCCAAACTCGAGAAGAGAAATTTCCTGGTTGCTGGTCGCGAACGCTCAGAGCCTGTTTCGGCGACGGCCCCTCATGAAAACAACGATATCGACAGTTGTTGAAGGCGATGTGAGCAACTGCGCCCGCTCCGTGATAAAAGAGTGAAACTTGCCTTTTGCACGCCGGGATGTTGGGAGGCGCCTGATCCCTGGTCGTATAAGCTGCCCGCAATAACAAATTTGAGGAGGATGCATGACCGGACACGCAAAGATTATCGTTCTGAGGCCCGGTGAGGGTGCAAAACCCGATGTAACTGCCGGGATGACTCAGACGATGAAGGTCGCAGGCGAGGCCGTGGACGGTGCGTTTTCCCTCTGGGAATCGGAGATAAAAGGCGGCCCCGGTCCTCACATACACCACACCGACATCGAGACTTTCTACGTCCTCGACGGCTCGGTTGAGTTCAAGCTGGGTGACGAGATCTCGATCCTCGAAAAGGGCGGATTTGCTCTCATCCCTCGCGGCCAGGTTCACTCGTTCACAACGCTCGGAGAGGACCCGGCGAGGATGCTTGTGATGGTGCTTCCTGCCGGATTCGAGCACTTTTTCGAGGAAGTGGCGGCGATGCGAGAGTCCGGAATGGACGTTCAGCAGGCGGTCAAATCGGCCGGTGAGAAGCACAACACGACATTTTTATTTTGAGCCCGCACAGATAAGAGAACGAATGCACGAAAGTGCAACTTAATTCGAGCCTCTTCGCTCCAGTTGCCATCTTGACCGCTCCGGCAAGCCAGCTATCCTATTCAGTTAAGCAATTGTGATGGCCGTAACAATCTGATCTCGCCCAATCCCGATGCCCTCTTACCACGTCTGGACCGTTGGCTGCCAGATGAACGTCGCAGACTCTCAGAGGCTTGACCTGAGCCTTGAGAGGATGGGGCTTGCCCGCGAGGAGAAGATAGAGAACGCAGACGTCGTGATCGTAAACACATGCGTCGTCAGGCAGGCGGCCGAGGACACCGCAACCGGTCTCCTGGGAAGGCTCGGAAAACAGAAATTCGAAGCTCCCGATCGCGTAATCGCCGTCATGGGCTGTATGGTCGGGCCAGATCACGCCGATCTGAAGCGTCGGTTTCCGCAGGTTGACGTTTGGGCACGGCCACAGGAGTTTCAGCCGATAGTCGAAACCGTTGGCGCACGCACCGGTCTCAGCACAGAAGGCTGCCTCGCCAACCTCACACCGCAGAAGCCGAACGTCGCAACATTCGTCCCGATAGTCCACGGCTGCGACAAGTTCTGTACCTTCTGCATCATCCCCTATCGCCGCGGCCGCGAGATGAGCCGGCCGGTCAGTGAACTTGTCGATGAGCTCACACGGCTCGTAGATCGCGGCGTCAAAGAGGTCACGCTACTCGGCCAGAACGTCGACTCGTATGGTCACGACCTTCGTCCAAGGGTCGATCTTGCCGACCTCATGGAACAGGTCCACGAGGTTTCCGGGCTAGAGCGCATCCGCTTCCTGACATCCCACCCGAACGACATGTCACGCCGAATCATCCGCGCCATCGCCGACCTACCGAAGGTCTGCGAGAACGTAAATCTGCCGTTCCAGGCGGGCGACGACCGGATACTGGCTGAGATGCGCCGCGGCTACACAAGAGGCCAGTTTCTCGACCGAATAGACGAGATCAGGGCCACGATTCCCCGAGTCACACTCACGACCGACTTGATAGTCGGTTTCCCCGGTGAGACGGAAGCGGAGTTTCAGCAATCGGTCCGGCTGTTAGAACGGGTCCGCTTCGACAAAGTACACTCAGCTGCCTATTCAGAGCGCAAAGGGACGTTTGCTTCACGCCGGATACCGGATAGCGTCACACGTGACGAGAAGAAGCGGCGTCTGCACACAGTAAACGACCTGCAAACACGCATTCAGACTGAGATAAATGCTGACCTCGTTGGTCAAGAGTTCGATATCCTAGTAGATGGAGAAACCCGAGGACGCCTTCGTGGGAGGACGAGAGGCGACAAACTTGTTTATGTGACAGGCGGTGGGCCCGCCCTGGGCGACACGGTGAGAACAGGAATCACCGGAGCTTCGCCATGGTCTCTAGAAGGGGACTTACGGGCCACCCAGACTCAGAAAGAGCTGGTCGAAATAAAATGACGATGACTTTAAACCGGCAGACCGTGATTCCTATCACCGAACTGGAACAGTCTGCATTCTGCCGGTCCGACGGAAACCTTCGAACGCAGACGCTCGAAGAGGAGTTCAAGGCCGGCGTACGCTGGCAAAAGATCCCAACCCGGTACATGAAGCTCTCTCCAGAAGAGATCGATGCCGGAATTGCCGAGGCGAAAAAAGCTCTCGGCAACCAGGTGATCCTCCTCGGTCACCACTATCAACGATCGGACGTGATCAAGTACGCCGACATCCGCGGCGACTCGTATCTGCTGTCCAAGCAGGCGGCTGAAATCAAGGATGCACGTGCAATCGTGTTCTGCGGCGTCCACTTCATGGCCGAGACCGCTGACATTCTCAGCTCCGACGATCAGTCAGTGATCCTCCCGAACATGGCCGCTGGCTGCTCTATGGCAGACATGGCGAACCTTGAGGAGGTTGAGGACTGCTGGGACGACCTGCAGTCTGTTCTTGAAGGCCAGGGAACAGTGGTTCCTATCACCTACATGAACTCAACGGCCGACATCAAGGCGCTGTGCGGCAAGAACGGCGGGCTCGTCTGTACGTCCTCGAACGCTGATAGAGCGTTCAACTGGGCCTACGAACGAGGCGACAAGGTGCTGTTCCTCCCTGACCAGCACCTGGGTCGCAATACTGCCCTCAAGATGGGCATTCCGGAGACCGAAATGGTGGTCTGGGATCCTTTCAAACAGATGGGCGGCCTTTCACCGGAACAGATCAGGCGGGCAAAGGTAATCCTCTGGAAGGGACACTGCTCGGTCCACACTCGTTTCACGACGAAGCAGATCGAGGAGGCCCGCGAGCAGCACCCCGGCATCAACGTGATCGTCCACCCGGAGTGCACGAAAGAGGCCGTTGCCGCAGCGGATTACGTCGGCTCAACCGAGTACATCCAGAACATGATCAACGCAGCGCCAACAGGCTCAGTCTGGGGCGTCGGCACCGAGATCAACATGGTGAGCCGTCTTGCAAAGGAGAACCCGGACAAGACGGTGTTCTGCCTCGACCCTGTCGTTTGCCCCTGTGCCACGATGTACAGGATTCACCCTGCGTACGTGCTGTGGGTGCTCGATGGCCTGGTCGCTGGCCTGGTGATCAACCGAATCGAGGTTCCGCCAGCGACGAAGGCAAACGCTCGGATCGCCCTCGACCGCATGCTGGAGATCAGTAAGTAGAACAGTGAAACCTGGAGTTATTCGGCCTTACCAGCAAGAACAGGCCGTATCGCTCATCATCGATGAACTGAACGAACGGGTGCGGCAGTCTGTTGCCGCACCCGTTCTTGTTGGGATATCCGGCATCGACGCCTCTGGCAAAACCACACTCGCAGAGGCCGTACGGCAGCGAGCGACCGAAATCGGGCTGCAGGTCGAGCTGGCAAACGTCGATGAGTTCATCATTCCACCTGACCAGAGGAAGTCGGAAGGCCCACCGTTCATAGACTACTTCGAGCACACATTTGACCACGCCGCGTTCATTCAAAAGGTGAAGGGATTGGCGGCGGTGACCGGTGTGCAGATCGTACTGGCAGAAGGGATATTCCTGTTCCGAAAAGAGCTTGTGGCGCGCTGGGACGTAAGAATCTGGCTCGAAATGACCGCGGCTCAGTCGCTGGAGCGAGGAGCAGAACGTGACATAGACATGTTCGGATCCCTGGAGAAAGCGCGCAGTCTGTACGTCGACCAGTTCATCCCAGCACACGAGTACCACATGGGTCGTGACCGCCCGAGCGAATCCGCAGACTTCGTGTTTACGGTGGACTGATTCGCACGATGTAGCGCTCACGCTCCACTGGGACGACTGGACGACTGGGACGACTGGGACGAGTAGAATCGCCGTTTCACAGATCACTATTTCTCCCGACGCACCGGAGTTCCCCAAAACACATGGAAGCCACAGTAAGACTCGATACAGCGTATAACGCCGGCCAGATCGACCCGCGGATCTTCTCCGGTTTTCTCGAACACATCGGCCGGTCCATCTACGGCGGTGTCTACGACCCGGGAAACGATCTGTCGGACGAGGACGGCATGCGCCTGGATGTGATCGAAGCCATGCGCGGACTGAACATGCCATACGTTCGTTATCCCGGCGGAAACTTCGTATCGAACTATGACTGGCGAGACGGTGTTGGCTCCGAGCGCAAGCCCTTCCCGGACTTCGCATGGCGTGCCACCGAGCCGAACACGTTCGGCACCGACGAGTTCATGAAGTGGTGTCGAAAGGTCGGCACCGAGCCGATGATGGCGGTGAACCTGGGGACGCTCGGACCCACTGAGGCTGCTGGACTGGTTGAGTACTGCAACCTGGATACCGAGACGCATTACGCTCAGCAGCGCCGAAAGAACGCCTCCCAATCGCCATACGACGTGAAGCTGTGGTGCCTGGGAAACGAGATGGACGGTCCCTGGCAGGCCGGCCACATCTCAGCCGAGCAATACGCGCTCAAGGCTCGCAACGCGGCGCGTCTCATGCGCGGCATGGACCCGTCAATCGAACTGGTTGCCGCCGGCTCGTCAGGCAGACACATGCCGACCTATCTCGAATGGGACCGCACGGTCCTCGAAACGTGCTGGGACGATATCGACTTCATCTCGGCGCACCGCTACTCCAATAACAAGGAAAACGACACACCCGGCTTCCTGGCCGAAGGCGTCGTGATCGACAACATTCTCAACGATTACGCAGGTCTGCTTGCCTACGTGAAGGGGCTCAAGAAGAGCAGCCACGATGTCTACGTTAGCTTTGACGAGTGGAACGTCTGGTACAGAGAGCGTGACGGTAAGAACCGTGACGGCGGATGGCAGGTCGGCCCCGTTCAGGTCGAGGAGGTCTACAACCTGGAAGACGCGTTGGTCTGCGCCCAGTACCTGAATGCCTTCATCCGGCGGGCCGACATTGTGAAAATGACGTGTCTTGCACAGATAGTGAACGTCATAGCCGCGGTACTCACAGGCCCGGACGGCACGCTCAAGCAGAGCATCTACTATCCTTCCGCGCTCTACGCTGTGGCTGCGAAAGGACTCTCGCTGACACCGGTTGTCAGCGCGCCGCTATATGACGCATCAGATCGTGAAAGAGTGCCGTACGTCGACGCGTCGGCCTCTTACGACGAAGAGACGGGAGAACTTGCTGTCTTCCTGGTGAACAGGTCTGTGGATGAGCAGGTTCGTGTCCGTATCGAACTGGATGACCGTGACGTGATACGCTCCGGCAAAGTCCAGACAGTGACCGGAGACGATCCGAAGCTATCGAATACGTGGAGCAATCCGAACGCTGTGGCACCACAGGACGGCCACTCGTCTGTTGACGGACGCGCCCTGGTTGTCGAACTGCCTGCACTCGGAATGGCGGTCGCAACAGGAGTTGAGACAGAGCCGCGGACTTAACAGCCTGGACCTTCGGAACAAACTCCGGATGCAGCAATGCCATTTATTGACCCGATAGAATTAGAGCGCGTGATCGATGCTGCGCTCACCGAAGATCTCTCCGGCGGCGATGTGACAACGGATGCGCTCATCCCTCGACACATCGAGGCTACCGCTCGCTTCGTTCCGCGCACTCCGGGAATCATCGCGGGCCTGGACGTAGCCCGCGCCGTGTTCGCGCGAGTCGACAGTTCGGTAGGGTTCACGCCTCATCTTGTGGACGGAGATTTCGTCGAAGGCGGTGAGACGGTTGCAATCGTCTCCGGGAGCCTGGCAGCCATCCTGCGTTGCGAGCGCATCGCCCTGAACTTCATGCAGCGCATGAGCGGCATTGCTTCAATCACCTCCCGGTTCGTGAAAGCGGTCGAAGACCTGGATACTGTGATCGTTGACACCCGCAAGACCGCCCCCGGCCTGCGTGCGCTGGACAAGGCAGCGGTCGTCGCAGGTGGTGGCAGGAACCACCGGCGCAATCTGTCAGACGGCGTCCTGATAAAGGACAACCACATCGCCGCCTTGCAGGCGGAAGGCCTTGGACTGCAACAGATAATTCGGCGAGCCAGGGCACAGGCTCCGCACACGGTAAAGATCGAGGTCGAGGTCGAATCGCTCGATGAGATTCCGGCTGCCCTGGATGGCGGCGCAGACATCGTCATGCTCGACAACATGAGCATTGAGGAAATGCGGAGCGGAGTTGAGATGTGCAGGGGCAGGTGTCTGACGGAGGCTTCAGGAAACGTTTCGCTGGAAAGTGTGCGTGAGATCGCCGAGACCGGTGTCGACATGATCTCTGTCGGTGCGCTCACTCACTCCGTGACAGCACTCGATATCGGGCTCGACTTTGAACAGCCGGACTAATAACGGACAGGCAACGTGACCGCGATCGCGGTAGCTGCATCTCAAACAGAGGCAACAGAACTGACAACTGATCCGAACCGCGCCTGAAACCGAACTACCATCTGAATGATTTCACTTTCACCCGCCTTAAAACGACTCCTCCTCGCAATCATGTTCGCCACGGCCCTGGTTGCGGTCGCCTGCACATCCGCGTCGTCATCCGATCCAACAGTCGAACCAACCGCTGAACCGACGGCCGTACAGGCTTCCGGAGATAGCTCCACTTCTCAACCGGATCAGCCTTCACCAACTCCTGACTCTCCAACGCCCGCGCCGACGGCCACTATCCCTGCAGTGACCCCCACGTCGACGCCCGCTCCTACGCCCCGGGCCATCTCTACTGATCCCGCATCCAACCGAATCGCTCTGACCTCGACCGACGGCTCGATCTACACCATCAATCCCGATGGCTCAGACCGGCAGCGAGTGACCGCCACCGGCGCAAGTCTTCCGGGCGGCCTGACAGCCAATTTTTATGCCTGGCCCTCATGGTCACCGGACGGACGACACCTGCTTATCACCGGCTTCACGGCCGACGGAGCCGGCGGAATTGAAACGTCTCTGCTTCGCGCCCCCGCGGCGTCGGTGAGCACAGTCCCGGATGTTCTATACAGAGACCTCCCCGGTACGACCGGCATTGGCGGCATTCCGCACTTCCCACTGTGGCATCCAGAGGCCAGTTCCGTTGCCCTGATCGCAAACATCGGCGGAGGTCTCTTGACGTTCCTGATTGACGTCGAGGAAGGACCGGACCAGGCAGTGTCTAATGGCGCGCCTGTTTATATCCACTGGTCGCCCGATGGCTCGCACATGCTGGTCCACACAGCGGAGCTACTGGTCCGGCACGACTTCAGTCCCGGCGGCGAACCCATAGGAAGTGAGCAGATCGGCACTGGCTCCCTGTCATACCGCGTGGCGAAGTTTTCGCCGCTTTCAGATGATTACGTCTACGTCGGACTGTTCAATTCCCAACACGCGCTGCTGATCGGCTCAGCGGCTGAAGCTACACCGAAACAGATCGGTATCGCCGGTGAAAACAATTCGTTCGAATGGTCCCCGAACGGCGACAGGATCGCGGTTGGCGATGGAAGACGAGCCGGTATTTTCGACCGGCTGAAGATAGTCGATCCCAACGGCGACGCAGATGACGCTGTCATCGCAGACACTCCGCTGTTCGCCTTCTGGTGGTCACCGGACGGAAAGCAGATCCTGGCTGTTTTGCCGGGGAACGAGCCGAGTAACCTGGGGTTGGCGATCATTGACAGCGCTACGGGCGATGTCGAAAACCTCGGATTTGTAGAGCCGTCGTCAGACATGTTGTTTGTTCTAGCCTTCTTTGACCAGTACACACCAGACTTGAACGTCTGGTCGCCCGATTCGAGCAGGTTCGTATTCAGCGGTGTGCTGGGAGAAGGACTGGCGGTCGACGGCGCAGGCAGACAGGTGCAGTTCGGAGACGAAGATTCCAGCGTCTGGGTGATCGACCCGTCCGGTGCCAGCCCTCCGCTGTCGCTGGGCTCAGGGGTGTTCGGCACCTGGTCACCGGAATAGATCTTACGATCTGAGGCGAACGCTGCTGGTCAGGCGTAGCATTTCTCGTCTATGCCATCCGACCAGCCGGGCGACCGCGCCGCAACAGCCCAAAAATTTCAGATCAGATCCCTCGTCTGGTCCGTATATGCGCCATCGTTCCTGCTGACCTTCGGACAGGGATTGCTCATCCCAATCCTGCCAATCTTCGCGCGTGACGAGTTTGGCTCCTCCGACGTACTGATCGCCCTTATGATCACAGCGCGCCCTCTCGGCACGATGATCTTCGATGTGCCTGCCGGAGTTCTCGTTGGGTTGCTTGGCCTGCGGCGCATCATGATCGCCGGAATCCTGCTCTTTGCAGCGGCCGCTGTTCTCGGTGGTCTTAGCCCAAACTTCACCACCCTGGCGGTCGGCCGGCTGATAGCAGGCTTCAGCTTCGCCCTGTGGAGCATCTCCAGGCATGTGTACATAGCGCAGACGGTGCCGGTGGCTAACCGAGGCAGGGCGCTTTCACTATTCGGCGGAATCAGCCGGTTGGCCACGATTATCGGACCGATCGCAGGCGGACTCCTCTTCGACTATGTTGACGTTCGAGCGCCGTTCTTCGCGCAGGCCGTGGTAGCTCTCCTCACCGGAGTGCTGGTGCTGTTCACTTTCAGAGGGAGCATCGATTCAAGCGTCCGCACCGCCAGGCACAACATCTTCCCGGTGCTCGGCCACACGCTATCTGACAACAAGAAGATCTTCGCCACGGCAGGCGTCGCCGCGACCATGCTCCAGTTCCTGCGTGCCGCCAGGGAGTTCGTCATACCGCTCTGGGCCGACGAACAGGAGATGACGGGCTCTCAGTCAGGCTTCATATTTGGAACAATGTCGGTATTTGACGCCGCGATGTTCCCTCTCGTCGGCTACATCATGGATCGCTGGGGCCGTAAATTCACTGGCGTTCCCTCGTTCCTCGTGCTTGCCACCGGATTCGCGCTCATCCCTCTCGCTGACAGTTTCGGCCTACTGATGGCGGTCGGAGTGCTGGTCGGCCTCGGCAACGGCCTGTCAAGCGGATTTGTCCTGACAATGGGCGTTGACTTCGCTCCAAGACAAAATCCTGGTGAGTTCCTGGGTGTGTGGCGGTTCATTTCAGACGGAGGTGGCGCGTCAGGTCCGGTCGCTATTGGGGGTGTGGCGTCGGTGCTGGCACTGGGAACGGCGTCTGTTCTCACTGCCGGTGTTGGCGTGCTGGGCGCATTCGTCCTGCTCGTCTTCGTGAAGGAGACGCTTGTCAGAACCCCCGACCCATAACGCCGCTCTAAGCGACGAGATGAACGGCGCTCAGCCCTGTGCGCGCACGAAATCGTGCAGGTCTCGCAGGCAAACTGAATCTGCCTCGAGGTCCCGGCCGTCCACCCACTCTTTGCTCTCGCCTGAAAGCCCTTCTACCGCGCCGGCGGCAACGGTCTGCCGCACCCACTCCGAACCCTGCTCAACGGACGGCAGGAGATCTTTGCCGCTCAACAGGCCGAGTTGCGCCACGAGCCCGTAGCCGCCCCAGTTTGACGTGCTGGCGATCACGAGCTTCGTCGTGGTCGTCACGCACGGGTTGTCGGGCAGCTTCGGAGTTCCGGGAATCACCGCTTTCAGATTGCCCATCCCGATCTCATTGCCGCCATCACCGATGCCAACCGAGTGCGGATGCTGGTCGAACAGGTGATCTATCTTGGCGTTGAACTCCGATATGTCCTCGCCCTTCCAGTTGCGATATGTGCCGTCACCGACCAGCCCTGCGCGCTCGATCGAAATCATCAGCGAGGGCTTGTGTTTCGCAGTGACCTCATGCGCAAACTGCGAGGACTCAAAGTGTGAAGCGACAGGAAACTCAATCACCTCGGCGTCCCCAACAACTGATTTCACAACGTCCATCGACCAGCTATCCGTGACATACGCCACTTCATGGCCAAGCTTCTTCAGCGCCTCGCCAATAGCAACCGCACCCGGCGGTCCGTCGGTCTCCGCAGCGCTCGCATACGCGATGTAAAAGCCGGTGACGACTAGCGCTTTGCCGGGGCGCTCAAGGACCTGCTGGGCTGCCTCCTCGACGTAGTTGGCTGGTAGATGCTCACGCAGTGCAGAGATTCCACGCGTGTCGAGTTGGAGGATGATGTCTTCGATGGATTTATGTGTCATGGCCAGCGAATGTTACCGCACACCGGCTGGATGTTGGGGCGCAGTCCGCCGGTGAAAATATGAGCGACTACTTACGATATTTGCACCCGGCTCGCTCAGAATCGTATCGAGCTCCGATCCGTAGATGAGGTGAGTATGGTCTCGAAACGGGTAATTATGCCGGTTGCAGTGATATTGACCACGGCACTCGTCGTGACACTACTACCGCGCGCATCTGGTGAACTCGTAGAGCCAGCCCCCACAAGCACGCCATTGGCCACTGAGCCAGATCGTGACCCTACTCAGGAATCCGCAAACCAGGTACCAGCCGCCGTTCAAACCGGAACGCCTACCATACCTATGGCAACGGAAGAGAGAGGCGAGCACACAACAGTCAGCTGTCTGCAACCGGAACCGCTCATCAAGCCCATCAACGACCGGCCACTGGTCAGAACTACTGCCGGCAGCCTGGTAACGCTCGACGGCAGAACGCTATTTGATCTACCTGATGACGCGGTCGGCTATCAATGGTCTCAGGTTTTCGCAGACCAGGACTCTCTCGACTACACGACGCACACCGCGGTACCGCATCTGCTTGCCAGTGGCGCAACAGCTTCCTTCAGGCCGGAGACTCCAGGGAAGTACCGCTTACGCCTGACGACTGCAGCCAGCGCGGATGTAGAGACGGTCAACGAAGTCGAAGTGCTCGTTCCCGCACCTGCGGATCGATTCGATTTCCGGTCAATTAACTTCCCTGACCTGTTTGGAAATAATGGCGGTGATACGTTCATCGTGAATCCGGAGGATCCTGAATGCCGGAAGCAGGTACTTGACCACGCGTTCTCAATGGCAGAGCGAGTCAACGCCAACTGGGTGACAATCGTCCCGGCGCAGGGTATGACGCAGCTATTCCCGACACCAAAATGGGGCGAGATCGAAGAAACCCTGGCCCTCACGGACGACGTGTTCTACGGCGACCTGATTGAAGCAGCACACGCGCACGGCCTTAAAGTGCTGCAGGCGGAGCAGGACGGCCCCGCGCTGAGCCTCGGTGAAGTCGACCACGTAAAGTGGCAAGAGGCGAGGAACACTCCCGAATACTGGGTCGCCTGGTTCGAGGAGTGGACTCCGTGGGCGGTCGCACGCGCTGCACGCGCCGAGAAGTACGGTGTGGAGATGTTCTCTCCGTTCGTCTGGGCCAATGAGCTGCTCGAACCGTGGAAGAACCCGACCTACGAGCAGGACTGGCGAGACCTGATCGCGGCCATCAGAGAGGTCTACTCCGGGGAGATCGCCATTTGGTCGATCGGCAACGTCACCCCGACCCTTAACTTCCTTGATGATCTCGACGCCGTGATTCTGTCGCTCGACAGCAACGGCCTGTACGGCGAGGGATTTATCGACGATACCGATAATCCACAGCTTGACCAGGTGATCAATTCAGTCAAGGGCCGGCTCGATCAAAGCCGCCCAACGCTGGGAGACAGCGGAGTTCCTGTCTACTACTCACCCATCGCATCAAGCTCAAACGGACAGAAAGGCTCCGAAGATGTCGAAGAGCTGGCAACTTTCGTGCCGGATTTTCAGGAGCAGGCGATTTTTTACGAGGGAATGCTCCACGCCTTCGTCAGCGAACCATGGATCACCGGCATCATGCTCAGCGTGACCGACTGGTTTGACCAGTTCGGCCGCCCGCCGGAAGGCCTCTACTTCGACCAGACATTCCAGGCATCGCCACGCTCAAAGCCGGCCGAAGATGTGTCAGCGCTCTGGTTCGGAGTGGATTAGGAGGAGGATTGAAGACAGGCTAAATCACCGCCAGGTCTTCGTCCTTCAGATCGGTTACGAACATGTAACCCGGTGAGTGCGTGATCATCAGCTCCGATTTTGACGCCATCGCAACGGCCTGCGGGGTCACACCGCAAGCCCAGTAGACGGGAACCAGCGACGGGTCTTCTGGAATCCACGGCTCGCCGAAATCCGGCTTGTACGGGTCCTCGATACCCAGCGCAGCGCCATCACCAATGTGCACAGGCGCACCATGCACCGCCGGGAACCGCGAAGTCGACTGCACCGCCCGAACCACCTTGTTCTCCGGAACCCAACGCTGGCTCACGACCATCGGGCCTGAGAACGGCCCGGCCGGGACCGTCTGCACCGAAGTGGTAAACATGGGCACGTTGCGGTCCGTGCCGTAGTACGGCAGATCGATTCCGTTACGCATGAGCGCGTGCTCGAACGAGAAGCTACAGCCGAGCAGGAAGGTCACGAGGTCGTCCCGCCACCACTCCTCCAGCGTATCTGGCTCATCGACAAATTTTCCATCTTGATAGATCCGGTAAAGTGGCACGTCTGTGCGGATGTCAGAGCCAGGCGCCGACATCTTTGCTTCAACCTGTCCCGGCTCGATCACCTCGACAACTGGGCACGGCTTCGGATTGCGCTGACAGAACAACAGGAAATCGAAGGCGACCTCCTTGGGCAAGATCGCCACATTCGCCTGCACATGCTCGGGCGCAGCGCCCGAGGTTGGCCGCCGGAACTTGCCTGCCCTGATGAGGCTACGGACCTCGGCGCCTGTCTGGGGCATCTGCGTTGCGGTTGTCATAGCCTTGTGATCCTTACTCGTTCTTAGATGTGGTTCCAGCAGGATTATGGATCGAAATTACCGCCCCGACTATATTACGATGATCGGAAGCGGGAAAACGTGGCTGCCCGGTGTTCTTGCATTCTGGAGACTGCGCCTAAAATCACCGCTGTGAACCTCGGAAACGCGTATTCACTCAGACCGCTTGCCGTCGCGCGGTGCATCGCCGGCCATCGACATTGAGCGAGCGTACGAATCTGTCGACGCAGGAGAGTGCAGATGAAGATCGAATTACTCTGGTTTGAAGGATGTCCCAACCATCGCCCTGCGACCGACCTCCTAAAGGAGATACTGGCTGAAAACAGGTTGGAGGACGAGATCGTATCTATCGAAGTGCCAGATCTTGAAACCGGCGAGATGGTCAAGTTTCCAGGCTCACCAACGATTCGCATCGATGGGAAAGACATCGACCCTGCCTTCGAAGACACCGGCGACTACACACCTAGGTGCCGTGTGTATATGACGGATGCGGGCTTGAACGGTGTGCCAGAACGGCGATGGATTGCAGACGCCGTCGCGGCTGCGTCAGGCTAGTTGCTGCGAGGGCTGCGTTTCGACAAGACTCTTTATCTTGAAAACGCGGTCATATTCACTAGCGCTTTGAAGTTGGCCTGTAAAAGCATGCCAGCGGAGTCAGAATCCAATTTCTGCTCTTCGTCGGTAAAAAGCAGAACAACGGAGTGATAAATCCCCGCCCACCGGGTTGATCCTCATGCCGCCCCTCGGACTCGACGCTCCGAAGATCCTTCTCGGGTTTCGAACGCAGATAATCCTGCATTTCATCGGCGGTGTCTGCCTTGATCGTACCGTCACGCGATCTACGGATCGGCATCGTGGCTTCCTCTCAAGCTCAGATTAGTGAGATGATTTCCATTCTACCAAGCCCTCCCCAGCAGGCCCACAGTTCAGAATGTCCGTAGACAGCAAGATCCTCTACCACTTCTCCGAAGATCCGCAAATTGAGCGGTTTGAACCTCGGCCCGGTCGCCAGATCGACGGCCGCTCACCGGGAGAGTTACTGGTATGGGCGATCGATGAAGATCACTCGCCCGTCTACTACTTCCCTCGCGAATGCCCACGCATCTTACTGTGGCCGATCGAAGGCTCAACTCAGGATGATATCGACCGCTGGATGGCTTCGACGAGCGGTTCCAATCCGCGCATGGTTGCCAATATTGAATCTGCATGGCTGGAACGATTTAAACGTTGTCGACTCTACCGCTACACGTTCGCTACCAAGGGGTTCGATGACATTGGCGATCACGGTGTTAGTGTGAATTCTCAACCGGTTGAGCCCCTAGACGTAACTCCCGTCGGTAGCCTTGTCAGCGCAATCGAGGACGCAGATGTCGAACTTCGTGTGATGGAATCGCTACAACAGCTCGCAGACGCATGGTTCAGTACGCTCCACTTCTCCGGTGTCCGGCTACGAAACGCGCGAGACTGGACTCCGCCTGCCTGCCAAGACACCGAGTAAAATGACACCGGTGGCCCAGATGCGATTTGACCTTAACAAGCCAAGATTTGCCGCGTTCATCACCGGAGCGGCAATAACCGCCGCGGTCAGCTTCTCACTCTACGTTTCACTGTTCGTGCGAGTATCGGCATCACCCAACGCACTCGCCATGATCACAATTATTGGCGCACCGATCGCATACTGGCTCGTCTGGTTCGCACCTTCGAATAGGGGTGTCCGGATCATCGCACCGGTGCTGTATGTAGTAGCAGTCGCACCGTCCACCTTGAGCGTGGTCTCGTTGTACTACTATCCGGGATTTGTACTACTGCTCGTAGGCACTCCTGATCGTAGAGCAAAACTCCAGGTCAACTAACCACATACTCCTGCATGCGAGTCGGCAGGGTTACCATTGCCCGCAGTATCCGCAGGCATTCAAAAAATCCATCCGCCAAACTGCCTGCAACTCGAAGCTTAGGACACCAGGAAAAGCCGCATGAAGATAACCCGCGTCGACCAGTTTTCACCCAGGCCTCGGACCCGCCTCATTCGCATTGCGACAGACACCGGCATCGAAGGCTGGGCGGAAAGCACACTCGAAGGCAAACCGATCTCCGTACCTGCGGCCATTGAGGAGTTCGCCGATTACCTGATCGGCAAGGACCCGCTGCGTATCGAGCATCACTGGCAGCAGATGTACCGCTCCTCTTTCTTCCGCGGCGGAGCCCACAACATGTCAGCCATCGCAGGCATCAACGCGGCGCTCTGGGACATCTCTGGCAAACACTACGGCGTCCCCAGCTACATGCTCATGGGAGGCAACGTCCGCGACAGGATTCGCGTCTACGCCCACTGGGGAATCAAAGACCTTTCAGACGAGGGAAAGGCCGAATCTAAAGAGCGGCTCGAGATGTTGCAGAAGAGCGGCTACACCGCTTACAAGTCCGGGACGGAAGGCAACTGGCGAGCGCACGAGCCGCCATCTCGCATCGATCAGTTTGTCGAGGCCGCGTACACGATGCGGGAATGGGTCGGCCCGGACGTTGAGCTGTGCTTCGACTTCCATGGCAAGATGACGCCTGCGCTGGCAGTCGAGGTCTGCCACGAGATCAAGGGCATGCGACCGATGTTCGTCGAGGAGCCGGTTCCACAGGAGAATCCGGACGCGCTCAAGCACGTCTCAGATCACGTTCCGTTCCCGATAGCGACTGGCGAACGTCTTCTCTCACGCTGGGAATTTCGCGAAGTGATCGAGAAGCAGGCTGCTGCGTTGTTGCAGCCGGACGTCGCCCACTGCGGCGGCCCTTCCGAACTGAAACGCATCGCAAACTACGCCGAAACCTACTATCAGCACATCATGCCGCACTGCGCCATCGGCCCGCTCGCCCTGGCTGCATGCATGCTGGTTGACGCCGTGGTCCCAAACTTCCTGATACAGGAGCAGGTGGACGCCGGACTGGGCAATGGCCTCCTCAAGAAGGAATGGGAGGTGATCGACGGTCACATTCCGCTCTGGACGACGCCAGGACTGGGAGTCGATGTCGATGAGACGGAGGCAACGAGGCCATACACAGGCGAGCAGTACGGATATCACAGGGAGCTTGGCGGCGAGTACTACTACGAGAACGACAACTCGGTAGCGGACTGGTAGCCGCAGCTCAGTGTCCGAGAAAAAAGAACGGGCGTGCTCTGTTGTGAGCACGCCCGCTATTTTCAATTCGGAAGAAAACCTACGCAGCCCGCTCCGTCACTTGCCTCTCCATCGAGTCAGAGAAGGACGTGACAACCGCTTCCTCTTCCTGTTCCTCTTCTCTGCGGTAGATTGACCAGGCAGACCAGCCTGTGAACGCTGCGGCCATTGCAACAACCGCCACGCTAATCCAGCCCAGCAACCGCAGCGAACTCGCACCGCTGTCCAGTGCGGACTCAAGGCTTGCGTCTGCGGCCTGTGCAACCAGAGCAAGACCCTTGACTGCCGGGTCTACGCTTCCATAGAGAGCAACTGTGTTGTTCATGTGGTTAGCCGTGGCACCCGCAACGTCGCCCGATTCCGCCAGCGCCTTTGTGCCCTCGAACGCGGCATTCATCGCAACGAGACCCTGGTCTGAACCGGCAATTGCCTGGTCGATCTGCTCGATACCGGCAGCCGAAAGCACGGCCTTACTGGAGTTGTACAGGTTAATTGCACCGTCGTAGAAACCCTGCGACTCGGCAGGCGCCTGTCCTGTCGCCGCAAGAGCGTCTGCGCCCATCGCCTGGAACCAGGCTAGCTCGACATCCGCGGCAGCCTTTGCAAGCGCGCCAATCTCCACCTGGGCGTCTGCGGAACTGTTCAGATCAGTCGCAGCCTCAAGTGAAGCGTATGCCGCGACAGCGAGCATCGCTGCCACCGCAAATATCACTATCGGGTTGCGCCATTTTGTCCAAAGAAACATATCGCACCTTTTTTGTCTGACGACCGAACTACGGTAACGGACACCATGAGACGCCTATTCCGTGTGTTCAACGTTTGAAGTAGACCGGAACCATTGATGTGCCAATAGAGAGATTCCGCCTAGCCTCATCGTGGATATGCACAGTGGGCATGATCCAATTGGCGACCGATTCCTGAACCGATGGGCTCATTGACGAGCCAAAAGGCTCAACGAAACAGTTGGGAGGCATAGGAAGGCAGTAGAAAGAGAATTTGAGCTGAACTCGGCCGATATCTACACGTTTCGGAGAATGCGATCGTCTCCGCGCCTGATGGTCACGCCCTGCCGGTCCAGTTCCTCGAGAAATGCCAGGATGTACTTCCGGCTGGACCCGAACAGTTCCCGCACCTCGTTGATGTTGATCGCACCCCCGGCGGCCGCGTGCTCCGTCACCCGTTGCCGCATCTTATCGAAGACAGATGCCAAGAACACCACCTCGCCTGCACGAACCACCTTGCCCTCGCCGTCGAGTCCTGCCAGAAGCTCAGAGTCAAGCGGCGAATCGGTCGGTGGCGAATAGGGATCGGATGCCAGGAGCTTTAGATAAGCCGCAACCTTCGCCTGCTGCTCTGCGCTCAACTCGACGGTGTGAGAAGGCAACCACACAAGCGCTGCGTCCTGCTCCAGTGCGTCATCGCTAGCCAAGGCACTCACCACGCGCAGGAACGGCGCAGCCTTGAGCTTGAGGCGGTTGCGCAGCTCCTCCCGTGGCATCCCGGGTCTCAGCGGGTGCAGCCTGTGAAATCCCGCCACTACGGTCTCAGCCTCGGCTTTGATAGCGGACCAGCCGACTGCCGAGTAGAGGAGTGAGCTGCCCGGTGTGCCGATATCAACTGCGTCCTCTAACTCTATGAGTTGGTTGGCCAGATCCTGCGCCTCGCCTTCGGAAAGGTTGGCGCTTCTTCCAAGTTCGGCCAGCGTCGCAGGCTCAATTGATCGCAGAGTTTGCAATGCGGCGCTCTCACCAGAGCCGGAAGCGAGCGTCTCGAGCTCTAAGATCACGGATTCGTCATTCCGGCGTCGCCGCGGCGCGTCAGGAACGAACACCACGCCACCAGCCATCGTGTCCTGTGTATCCCTCAGAATGAACCGATCTCCCCGCAGCATCGGCACCGGTTCCGTCGTTCGCAACTGCACCCATCCTGATTCACCGGGCTTTATCTCGTCTCCGGATAGCACTCGGACGGTGACGGGCACCTCACGGCTACCTGCGAACAGGACGAGACGGTGGTTATGTCTTACTGGACGGGGAGCGTCACCGATGACCCGCACGGACGCATCGAACGTCTTCGACGATTTCAACCAGCCAGGAGTTGTGAGCAGGTCGCCGCGTTGGATCTCATGGTGCTCAATGCCACTCAGGTTCACGGCTACACGGGTCCCCGGCAATGCCTCATCAAGCGTGGTCTGATGGGACTGAAGTCCGCGTACGCGTGCTCGCCGACCGCCGGGCAGAAGCTCGACCTCCCCGGCAGTCCTCAACCTGCCACCGGTGAGCGTTCCGGTGACCACTGCGCCGAAGCCCGACATCGTGAACGACCGGTCGACCGGCAATCGAGGGCGACCTAGATCTGCATGCGCATCAAGCCGGTCCAATTGTGCGTCGATCTCTGCCAGCAACTCCGGCACACCCTTGCCGGTCTCCGCTGAGACCGCGATAAGCGGCGAGCCTTCAAGAGTGGTGCCCTCAAGAACCTGCTCCACATCGGTTGAAACGAGTTCCAGCCATTCATCGTCCACAAGGTCGGACTTGGTGATAACGGTTATCCCGCGATCAACGTTCAGCAGGTCCAGGATGGCCAGATGCTCTCGCGTCTGCGGCATCACGCCCTCATCGGCGGCCACGATCAGCAGTGCAAGGTCCACGCCACCGACGCCCATCAGCATGTTTCGGACGAACCGTTCGTGCCCGGGAACATCGACGATGCTGATCTGACGGCCAGACGGCAGCGTGACCCATGCAAAGCCAAGCTCGATGGTCATGCCACGTGACTTTTCCTCTTTGAGACGATCGGGATCGATGCCGCTCAGTGCGTGAATGAGCGTGGACTTACCGTGATCGACATGGCCTGCAGTGGTGATGACAAACATTTCTGAGAAGTTTGCCAGATAGTGAGCGACGCGGGTGGAGAATGGCTGTCATTCTGCACGTAATTGGCTCTGTTGAGATGATCTCCGAATACTCTCTCCCGGTTCCTGCTGCCCACCGGCCTCCGCTGCCGCTACGAAGCGGCCGAACACCTCGTTTCCGAGCAGCCTGCCCTTCGCCGAAAGCCGAATGCCCTCTTCATCCTCCACCAGAAGGCGGTCCGCTCGCAAAGCGTCAATCTCTACAGCGAATACATCCCGCAACGATCTCCCAAATCTTGCCCGGAACGCCGCGTCGCTAATGCCAGTGTCCAGGCGCAATCCCATCATCATCGTCTCGGCCAGCTCAAGTTGCGAAGTCGTCTGCTCTACGAAGTCGACCGGACCGTCCTCGACCATCTTCCTCAACTGCCAGGGAGCGGACTCCGGTACCGGCTCCCGGCGAGGTGGCGAACCGCCCAACCCGAGCACAGAGTTCTCCTCCGGCTCTACTCCCAGCGCCCGCATATACCAGCGAGGCGAGCGGGCGTTGGCGAAGCGGTGACCAAAAAGAGATGAGTGAGCACCGGGACCTACTCCCAGGTAAGGGCCGTTTTGCCAGTAGACCAGGTTGTGCCTGCTCTCCCGGCCCGGCCGCGCCCAGTTCGATATCTCGTAGTGCCTGAAACCGGCGGATTTGAACGTGGCTTCAGCCGCCAGGTACATATCGGCTGCGAGGTCGTCGTCCGGATGCGGTGTCCTGCCAAGTCGAACATCGGCCTCAAGCGGTGTCCCCATCTCAAGTTGGAGCCCGTAGAGAGAGACGTGATCAGGCTCAAGCTCAAGCGCCCGGTCCAGTGAATCCTGCCACTGCTCAAGCGATTGACCAGGCAGCCCGAACATGAGATCAAGCGACCGGTTTGTAAAACCGGCTTCACGAAGCAGGTTGAACGAACGCTTCGCCTCTGCCGAGTCGTGCCTGCGGCCAAGCGTCCTCAACAGGCTGTCGTCAAAACTCTGCACGCCCATCGAGACACGATTGAAACCAGCCTCTAGCCACACGTGCGCCTTCTCAAGCGTCACATCGCCGGGATTCGCCTCCAGTGTCACCTCTGCATGATTATCAAGCGGAAACCCGGCCGCCAGCGACGACATGACGCGGCCGATGTCCTCTGCCGGAAGGTAAGAGGGTGTTCCTCCACCGAGAAAGACGGTACTCGCCGATCTGTCAGGAACAGTCTCCGCCCAGCGACGCAATTCTTCGCACAGAGCGTCCACGTAGACAGGGATCAGCTTCTCGATGCCCGAGTACGTGTTGAAGTCACAGTAAGGGCACTTCGTCTCGCAAAACGGGATGTGCACGTAGATCCCGATCGGGGAGCGAACCGTTTCGGGTTGGGATCCAGTTTCCGGGTGCGTCAAACTCCACCCGCTCCGATCACCTGCTGCCCGGAGTCCACAGGCCGCTGGACGAATCACCCTGCTGCTCGGGCGGAGATTGAGATTGAGCTGGAGCCGGTCGGCCAGCCGCGGCGGCTTCGGCAGACTGCCTGGCGGCCTCGTTGACCTGGCGTATCCAGCGCTCCAGGGCGTCAAGTTCCGGCGGCGATACCAGGAATTTCTCAACGCCATCAGGCAACTTGATATCCGTGGTGCCGCTGAGGATCAACGCCACCTCACCGTCCTGCAGCTCCTCTTCGAGGCGCGCGTCCATGTGCCGCTGGCGCCGCGTTGCAGCGTCCTGGTACGAGGCAGTAACCGCGTTTGCGACAGACTGGCTTACGAATCCAACAGAGAGGCATCGACCCCAGTCGATCACTTCACCGAACAGCTCCTGGTCCTCGTATTCGTCGAGCCGTGCACCTGCATCCACGCGGGATTTCACCATGCTCCAGGCTTGCCTGTTGGTCTGTTCGAGCATCAGAAGGGCGTCATCGCCCTTGCCGAGTACTCCTTCGGCAAAGATCCGCTTCACAACGCCAGACCGAACTTCCAGCCCTGACACCTGTTGGTCCGCGGCCTGCCAGTAGGCTTCGAACAGCTCGGTAAATCCTTCCGGCGCCTGTGGTGACGGCTGGATGAAAGGAACTATGTAGGCCTTCCGCTGATTCATGAGGTTTCCATTTTCGGATTCAACCAAAGCCAATGATCCTTTAACTTGTGCCAGTACGCCCGAGTTTGCCTGCGTCACTACAAAAATTCGCCGATGATCTTCAACCAGAGCCTACACGGAAAACAGGAAATTCACTATGTCGCCGTCCTGCACCACGTATTCACGGCCCTCCTGGCGTAGCGAGCCCTTCGTCCGAGCCTGCGCCAGGCTGCCGGCCGCAATGAAATCATCGTAACCCACCGTCTCCGCCCGGATGAAACCCCGCTCGATATCCGAATGCACCGTGCCAGCTGCCTGCGGCGCCGACGTCTCCTCCTCGATAGTCCACGCCCGGACCTCGTCTTCGCCCACGGTCAGGAACGATATCAGCCCCAGGACGCGATATGAGAGCCGGATCATGCGCTCGAGACCTGACTCGCCGGCGTCGAGACCAGACCGCATCTCAGCCTCTTCCTCCGGTGTCATCTGCGCCAGCTCTTCCTCTAGCCGACCGCATAGCACTGCGCCCCCAGATTTTTCGCCCGGCAGCAGCTCTGACAGTTCGCCGTCCAACTCTTCGGACAGGGAAAGGTCCGTCTCGCCGACATTCAGGGCAACGAGTAACGGCAGGCGACTCAGAAGAAACGTATCGGAAATCGCCAGGACTTCATCTTCAGTGAACATCCGGTCTCGTGCAGCCGCACCGTTCTCCATCTCCTGCTGCAATGCCTGTAGAACCTCGATGTTCTTCTCAGCCTTCACCCTGTCCTGTGCCTTCAACCCCTTGAAAGACTCCTTGATTCGTTCAATGCGTCGTTCAAGCAGCGAGATATCTGCGAACAGGACATCAAAATTCACCTTCTCGATGTCACGGCGGTAGTCGACTGTGCCCAGGGCGTGCGGCACCGATGGGTCATCGAAGGCCCGCACGACGTGTAGCAGCGCGTCTACCCGTTGCAGGTGACCCATCGCCTCGCCCGAGAACAGGTCAATGCTGCCGTCGGCCTGTGCTACCGAGTGCGCGCCCGGCAAGTCAACGTATGTCACCTCTGCGGGAACCGTCTTCTTCGGATTGAAGATCTCGGTCAGTCTGTCGAGTCGCTGGTCTGGAACGTGCGCAACGCCGATGTTGGCCGACCTGTTGCCTCCGAAACTGCCCGATTGCGCGCTGCCGCGAGTCAGAGCGTTAAAGACCGTTGTCTTACCGCTGCCGGGCAGCCCGATGATTCCGATTCGCATTTTTTGTCCGTTGAGAGTGAGACGAGTTTGAGAAGGCGTATAAGAGGATTCACCATTACGGAATGAATCCCGCTGGCGTCATCATCGGCCAATCTAAAAGGATATGCCACAGTGAGGCGATGGGCCACTGCGACGCTTCGTCCATGGGGGTGTTCGGACGCCGCCGAGTTCTATTCTTTGTCCACGTACCTGTACTTGCCGTCTATCGCGTCCGGTTCATCATCGTCATCGTCGAGCTTCCGGCCATGCAGATGCTCGGAGACCAGTTTCCGGGGAGCAAGAACGACAAACAATGTCAGCAAGATGCCGGTAACAATTACATCGTCTATCTGGCCGATTCCCAGTTTGAAATCCCGCAGGAAGTCAACCGGTGAGATCACGTATAAGACCGCGGCCAGTGGGAAGATCTTGAGCAGGGGAAACACGCGCCTGTCCCAGAACAGCAGCCACGAAACGCGCAGTAGCTGTCCGACGAACGGTATCGCCAACAGCATTCTCACCAGCATTCCGTCGGCTCCTCTACTTCGATGGGGCTCGACCACGGTAAACGCCAAACGACGAGCACTTCCCGCCACCGGGCAACCGGCAGACCCCGACCTTGATATCCTCACCGGCGAGACCGCCGCCTGAAGCCGTCCAGTCAGCGACTTTGCCCAACCTGTCAGGAACACCCCGGTGATTAAAGTCTTTCACGGAGATGACGGATTCACAATCAGTGAAGCTGTTCGGCGCGCCAGGGTTTCCGTGGGACCAGAGGATGTACGCGATCCGAATACAACACTGCTTGAGGGAAATTCCTTCAAGCCGTTCGACATCATCGCTGCCGCAAGCACGCTACCGTTCCTCGCCGATCGCAGGCTCGTACTGGTCTACGGCCTGCTGGAGTCCATGGATGGCCGGGGCAACAGCAGAGGCTCGGAATGGGACGAGCTTCCGAAGATGCTCGCGGACCTGCCCGGTAGCAGTGAGATCGTATTCGTTGAGTCGACTACGCTCCGTGCTAACGCGAGGGGCGTCAAGGCCGCAGGTCCGGGCGCCGAGGTCCGGGAGTTCAGGTCACCAAGAGGACCCGCGTTGGAGGCATGGGCGCGCGATCGTTTCACTCGATATGACTCCGCGGCCACCCTGGACGCGGTCGCCCGGCTGGTCTGGCTGGCAGGTGGGAATCTACGTCTTCTCGACAGCGAGATTGGCAAGCTGGCGCTGTATGCGGGCGAGCGTGAGATCACGCAGTCTGATGTCGATGAGATGGTCGGCGAGGCGAGAGAGGCGAGCATCTTCGCCGCGGTCGATGCAGTACTGGAACGACGTCCCGGCGTGGCGATGCGCCTGATGTACAGCCTCCTCGAAGGCGGCAGTTCTGTAGGCTCGATTATCTCAATGCTGGCAAGACAGGTCAGACTCGTGCTGCTTGCGGGAACCTTGCGCGCCGCCGATGTGCAACAGTCAGAGATCGGCAGCCGCATCGGCCTCAACAACAGGTACGCACTCGAGAAGACACTGCGACAGGCTTCGCGCTTCGGAAAGAGCTACCTGGCGCTGACTCACCGGCGATTGCTGGATGCCGATATGGACATCAAGACCGGCAAGATTGGCGAACGTCTGGCGCTGGAGATCCTCGTCGGCAGGCTCTCCGGCTCATGAAACCAATCAGCCAGCCCGCTCAACATTCAGTGGCTGACCGATGCAAACCCGTTCCCGAACCTCTCCGTAATGACGTGGCAGAAGGGTGGGACCACATCACCGGTACGAATTCGCATCACTGCGGGACAACCTGAATACATGAGATTGATTTTTTTAACACTGATCTCTTCTGTTGCCGTGGCGGCCGTTGCGTGCAGCGGTGGAGATTCGAGTGAGTCCACACCAGAAGGGGGCACAGCGGTCCCTGACGCGACGGCGACTGCTGAACCGCAGGCAACCTCTACGCCTGCTCCTACGGCCACAATGATTCCACTGGTCACGGCCACTTCCGAAGATGAGCCCGTCTCTGACACCGAAAGCGTGAACCACTACCTGCGCGCCTACGGCCTGCTTGCTTCGGGCGACTACACCGATGCCGAGCGTCAGTTCAACACCGTCATCGAGCTCGAGCCGGGCTTTGCTCACGGCTGGGACGGTCTAGGCCAGGCGTTCATGTTCCAGGGCGAATTTGAAGAGGCGATGTACTACTTCGACAGGGCTATTGAGCTACGTCCGACACTCGCTTCCGCCTACGCCAACAGAGCACTCGCCAGGGTGAACCTGACCGACCTCGACGGGGCGCTCCGAGATGCGAAGCAAGCTCAACGCCTGGATGATGAAGAGATCGACGCTTACATAGTGATCGGTCGAGTTTTATCTCAGACCGATGATCGCGCTGGAGCGTTGGAAGCCTTCGACAGGGCTATTGAGCTCGGGCCTGACGACGGCGGAACGTACTGGTGGCGAGGCCGCTTCTGGCGCGACGTTGGTCAAGACTTCGATGCAGCCCTGGCCGACTTCGACAGGGCCATCGAGTTGAATCCTGCGGTCGCCACAATCTTCCTCGACAGAGCGATCTTGCTGATCCAGGGGCGGGCCGATATCGATCGGATCAGAGCTGACCTCGACGAGGCGATCTCGCTCTCGCAGGACCCTCGCCTGCCTTCGATCATCGCACGAGCCGAAGAGCTGCTTGAGCTGATCGCCGATGTCGAAGCCCAGGCAACCGCCACCGCAGGATGACAACGGTCGTTTAGCTGGCCGCTGAGACCGGGCCCGATACCTTGTCGGCGGTTTCGCGCACTTCAGTATCCGGCTCAAAAACGGCCCATGCGAACCAGAAATGGTTCTGGTGGATCACCGGCGTCAGCTCGGTGCCTTCCATCAGGCCTGAAGTCGCTTTCCCGGTCACGCTCCACATAGAGCCGGTCTCCTGGTCGGTAATCCCATCAGCGCCCAGGTTGAACGTCAGAGTCTGACCGTCCACCTCTCGCTCAAAGACCGTCGTTGAACCCGACGTCTGATCACGGAACCGTGAATCCAGGAAAGCAGAAAGTGTGCCGTCATCGAAGAAGGCAACCACTTCCTTGCTTCCGATCGTGTCGTTCAGCACCGGTGCGTCCTTCAGGAAAGAGAACGGGTAAGCGACGCTTGCATCATCGTTCTTTACCGTCAGGACTCGGATCGTTGCCGGGAGACGACCGTCGATCGGACCGTTGAAGGCAAACGGATTGGTATCGACGGAGTCGTATCCCTCATACGGCGGGTTGTCGTAAGGCCTGATCTCGCGGCCTGATCCGTCAACCTCACGAAGCATCAGTTTGCCCTGCGGATACTCGTCAAGGAACGTTTCCCAGGCGATGATCGGGGATGGGATCTGTTCGAGCACCTTGCCTGCCAGCTGGCCGACGATCGCCTCGCCGGTGATCTGCTGCCACCAGCTCTCAGTCTGCCGGTCCCACATCACCAGGTCGCTGTTGCGCAGGTTTCCACTGGTGCCAAAGGTCAGTTCGTGGCCCTCAAGAGTTCGTTCAAACGCAATCGCCGTATTGCAGAGCGGGCAAAAAGTTATCGTCACAGGAACGCCACCAACCACATCGTTGGCAATCTCCTGCCACATCAGGATCGCAAGTGGATATGCACGGGCGTCACCGTCGATCTTCACCGCGATGACCGGCTCCCTGGGACGCATGTAGTCCGGGGCATCGACGGCGGCGACGAATTGAGGTTCGTCGACCGGCTTTATCCGGTCACGCGCCAGCAGATTGCTAATCTCATCGAGAGAAACGGTGCGTTTGTCGAAGTCCGTAAACCAGTTGTACTGGTTCTGCCAACTGCGGGCTCTGGTGAGCTCCACGCCCTCGAGTTCGGTCAGTACAGCACGTGCGGTTGGACTCAAGAAAAGATCGGTCACTCCTGAACTTCCTCCGGGATTCGGGGTACTCGAGCCAGTTGGCGTGTCGGTAGCCGGCGGTTGAACCGTTGAAGTCGTGGTTGCGGTTGGATCGACCGGTAAAGTTGTGGGCGTCTCCGTATCTGGCAGAACTGCTGTTGGTACGGGAGTGGATGTTGCAGTAGCAGCCGTTTCACCACTACTGCTACAAGCCACAGCAGTCGCCAGTCCGGCAGTTACGGACAGCAGAATCAACCGCCTCGTCCCCAGCTTCTGTATCTTCCCGATCGGATTTCGCATATGCCAGCCACTCCAGAAAAACATCACAGGTATTCAGTGTCCGTCGAACTTATGATGCTGAATACGAGCAACCGACGCGGGCGCACCTTGACAGTTCTTTAACGTTCACAGAGGGCGACTTGAATCCGGCAGAAATTACAGGTCAGACAGTGCGCGGTACGCGCTGACCATCTCGACAGCCGCATCAGCGTAGCTCGCAGCGTGAGGGATTCGTGCGACGGCCTGCTCTGTGTTGTAAGTGGTTAGCACGCCAAAGATCACCGGTTTTCCGGTCTCCTCCGCCACCCGGGCGATACCGTCTGAAGCAATTGTTGCAACATGCTCAAAGTGAGCGGTCTCACCTTTAATGACGGCACCGATAGCGACCACTGCATCGATATCGTCGCGCTCCGCCAGCTTTTTTGCCGCAAGTGGCAGTTCAACAGAGCCAGGCGCATGTACGACGACGATGGCGTCCGACTCGACACCGAGCTCCTCGAACCGCGCTACACAAAGATCGAGCATTCGGAGCGTCACATAGCTGTTAAACCGCGCTACGACGATGCCCACCCTGACACCGGTGCCATTTAACGAAGCCACAATTTCCCTGGCCACTAATCTCCGTCCCCGATGATATCGAGCAGGTGGCCCATCTTTTCCTGCTTTGTCCGCAAGTAGCGTGCGCTTTCGTGGTTAGGCTCAACGACCAGCGGCACCTGTTCCACCATCTGTAGTCCGAAGCCTTCAAGTCCAACGATCTTCTTGGGATTGTTGGTCAGAAACCGGAACCTGGTCACTCCCAGGTCTCGCAGGATCTGGGCGCCAACACCATAACGGCGCAGGTCCATCGGAAACCCCAGCTTCTCGTTCGCCTCGACGGTGTCGAGGCCTGCATCCTGCAGGCTGTATGCGCGCAGCTTATTGATGAGTCCGATGCCGCGCCCTTCTTGCCGCATGTACACGAAAACGCCCTTGCCCGCCTTCTCGATCATCTGGAGAGCACGCGCAGCCTGGTCTCCGCAATCACAACGGATCGAACCAAACACATCGCCGGTTAAACACTCGGAGTGGACACGGACCAGGACAGGTTCAGACCCATCGATATCGCCCTTCACGAGAGCGACATGCTCATCAGGGTCAACGAAGCTCCTGTACGCAATAGCCCGGAACTCTCCCCAGCGCGTCGGCAGCCTGGTCTCGACAAGCCGTTCGATTAGCTTCTCATGCGACATCCGATAGGAAATGATGTCGGCGATCGAAACGACAGGAATATCGTGCTTACGTGATATCTCCTGGAGCTCAGGCCTGCGAGCCATCGTTCCGTTCGGGTTCATAATCTCGCAGATCACTGCAACAGGGCTCTTCCCGGCCAGTTTCGCCAGGTCGACTGAGCCTTCCGTCTGCCCGGCCCTGACTAGGACGCCGCCCTCCTGATATCGCAACGGAAAGATGTGACCCGGTTGAACAAGGTTCCGGGAACCGGCCTCCGAGTTAGAGAGAAGTCGAATCGTCTGTGACCTGTCCGCGGCCGAAATTCCGGTGGTTATCCCGTCCGCAGCGTCCACGGAAACGGTGAACGCCGTGCCGTGCGCAGAGGTATTGTTCTGCACCATCATCGGCAGCTTGAAGCGCGCCAGGTCCTTGCCGGTCATGGGGACGCAGATGAGGCCTCGGCCCTCAGCGGCCATGAAATTTACGGCCTCGGGCGTGATGTCCTCCGCCGCCATTGCGAAGTCACCCTCGTTCTCACGG
>JAJCYY010000010.1 GCA_029262735.1 Chloroflexota bacterium
ATGCCCGCGGGCTGGCTCCGAGCCGCAGGTCTCTCGTTTCCCGGGTCCCGGCAATGATCTTCAGCAGATAGTCGCGTACCGTCTCGTCAACGCTCACCGTGTCGACCGCGGACTGTGCCGCCTGGATGTCCAGAGGTGTTGCGACCGCGCTAACTTCCAGGGTCTGTCCGGTGCCGCGGAAGCGTTCCAGCATTTCCGTCTCCTCTTCGGTTGACGGATAGCCGAGCGAGATGCGGAGGTTGAACCGGTCTAGTTGTGCTTCCGGGAGAGGAAAGGTTCCTTCCATCTCGACCGGGTTGAGCGTGGCGAGCACAAAGAACGGCTTGGGAAGCTCTGAGGTGACGCCATCAATGCTCGCCTGCGATTCCTGCATCGCCTCGAGCAGCGCCGACTGGGTTCTCGGTGTGGCGCGGTTGATCTCATCAGCCAGAAGCAATTGCGAGAAGATCGGTCCCGGCCTGAACTCGAACTCTCCTTTAGAGGCATTGAAGAAATTGACGCCAAGAACGTCGCCGGGAACGAGGTCGGGAGTGAACTGGATGCGATGGAAGTCGCAGCCAAGCGAAGCGGAGAGCGCCTTGGCCATGGTGGTTTTGCCCGTTCCAGGTACATCTTCGATGAGCACATGGCCGCGGCATAGCAAAGCGATGATCGCGTGATCGATCGCCTCGGGTTTGCCAACGATAACCCTCTGCACGTTCTCTCTGACGATTGTCGCCAGGGTACGGACCGAGTCCACTCCGGCCTTGCTTCCGCCTTCTGCTGTCTCAGTAGTCACCAGGTCTATTACCCTCCAACCTGTCCACAGAGGTCCGAATCAGTGACCGACACAACCGCTATTCCGTCGTTCAGGGCGACTGTCGCTTCGCCGATGCGAGAGAGCGTTACGAAGCCCGATATGCGACCGGCCCTGAACTCCCGTCCAAGGATAACCTCGTACCACTCGCCGGAAGCGGGCCGCAGCCCCCAAGTACCAGCGCTGACGATGGCCGAAGGGGACCCTGGCACCAGTGAGCCGTCCGAGCATACGTGAACATCGATGCGACGGCCTTCGACAATCAGCCTTGAGTCAACAAGGTACTCTGTCCAGGATCCGAGCACATCGTCTGCAGGCAGGGCTGCTCTCGCCGGGTGGATCTCTGGCGGGAACTGCCTCTGGACCCCGCCATCGGGGCCAACTGCGGTCGGGATGGGACTGGGAGTGGCGACCGGCGTGACGGCAATTACTCGAAATACCGTGGGCTGCGACACAGGTGTGTTTGAGCGAGTGGCGACCGGTCCAGGCTCCACGAAGTCAGTGCCACAGGCTGCGAACAGGATTGCAGCTGACACTGGTGCCAGTAGCAGGAGTATCGCGCCGGGGCGACGGTTGATTCGGGCATGGTGCAATCGATTGCCTGTCAAAATTCGATCAGCGTGTTGGCCTGTGCCTAACACTCCGCATTCAGACGAGTCTACGGCGTTCCAGTTGATTGAGGCTCTTTTTGAAGCTGGTTAGGGTCAACCGGGTTCAGGTGAGTTCGATCAATTCGTGCCGCCGATAAAACGCTAAACATCAACGACGGTGTTAACGAGTGTTCCGATGTTCTCGATCTCGATGGAGACGATGTCGCCTTCAGCCAGGGTGAAGTCGGGCGGCGGAATGGTGCCCGTCCCGGTCAGGACAACCGTCGCATCCGGCACCGAGTTATGCCGTTGCAGCCAGTCAGCAAGATAGGCGCAATCACGCTTCATCTCGGACGTGTTCGCCCTACCACGGAACGCCTCTTTGCCATCTCGCTCGATGGTCAGAGTCACATTCAGCTTCTGTGGATCATCGATCGAATCTGCAGTGACAAAACATGGTCCGAACGAAACAGAGCGGTCGTATACCTTGGCCTGCGGCAGATAAAGCGGATTCTCGCCCTCGATGGTCCTGCTGCTCATGTCGTTTCCGACTGTGTAGCCGGCGATCTTTTCGTCGAAGATCACAAACGCCAGCTCAGGTTCAGGCACGTCCCAACCAGAGTCTCCCCTGATGCCAACGGTGGCAAAAGGAGCCTGCACCCTCTCGCCCGTCGCCTTGAAGAAGGCTTCAGGACGTTCTGCGTTGTAGACCTTTGCGTAGACATCCGGTGTGCCGCTCTCCGCCTGCCTCTCCCGCATGGAGTCCATGTAGGTGACCCCGAAGGCCCACACCTCCGGCGCGTCGAGTGGGGGCAACAGGACCGCGTTGCCTGTGCCGTTAGAAAAAGACTCGTATGAGAGAACGTCGCCACCACCGCGCTGTAACACGCCGTTGGCGACGGCTGCTGCGGTCGATCCGGTGATGGTAGCCGCGTTGAGCACATCGTTCGTCGTGCGCAGTCGCGGCTCAATGGAAGTCAGATCGGTCAACTCGCCGGGCGCTGTCTCTGTGCCCACGTGCCTGTCGGTACCGATAGTGAACTGGTAGAAGCGCATGTCTTGAGTTCTCGGGTGGGTGAAATCGTGCCTGCACCATCAGTCAAGCGATGCAAATACGTGGTGAAAAGAATGTATGTCGGGTTACGTTGAAGGAGCCGGATGCTACGATGGCCGGGTGCCGGTGTCAAAGCAATTCAGGCAAGTCAGGGATGGCGTGATTTGAAGATTGGCTTGATAGGTGGAACGGGCCAGGAGGGGAGAGGGCTGGCGATGCAGCTTGCGCTTGCCGGCCATGACATTGTGATTGGCTCTCGCGATGAGGGTAGGGCGATCGAGACGGCGCGTGAGCTAGCAGACACCTGTGGCAGCGAGAATATCGCCGAAAATTTCACCGGCGCAGACAACATGTCGGCCGCGGCACAGTGTGAAGTTGCATTCCTGACGGTCCCTTACTCAGGCATGCTGTCTGTCCTGCAGTCAATAAGCAGGCAACTGAGGGGCAAGGTCTGCGTCAACACGGTTGCTCCTCTTGAGGTCGTCAGTGGCCAGGTGCGCGGTATCGCCCCTCCAACAGGATCGGCTGCCGAAGAGGCTGACCGTGAGGTGCCGGATGCACGATGGGTTGCGGCGTTCCACACGGTTCCCGCCCGAGGTCTGCTGCGGCCGGGTTCGCGGCTGAACACCGATGCGCTGGTCTGTTCAGATGATGAAGAGGCTCTGAAGACGGTGGTGCAGCTTGCGAACGAGATGCAGGGGATTCGCGGAGTGAACGCTGGCGCGCTGGAAAACGCCCGCTACCTGGAGGGCGCGACGGCTCTTCTGATCAACATTAACCGCATCTACAACGCTCATGGCTCTATCAAGGTAGTTGGAATCTAGGCTGCCGAAGAGTAAAAGCGCGCCATAAATTGGCTGTCGGCCGCAACCCGAACCGGCCGTTGGTGCGTTTCAATCAGTAGATGCCGACGCATTTCTACAACAAATTTCCCTTTGGGCGGCCTCTGATTCTCGTCGCTACGTATCGCAAGGTTGCTCTACTGGCCGTTGCGGTCGCATTCGCAGTGTGGCTCTCTCACGTGCCGACGCCATCAGCTGTCGAAGCTGCCGAGTTGTCTGCGGACGGCGATATTGTTGGCGCGGCCACCATCGAGTATCAGATCGAGTTCGGCCGTGGTGTGCACGTTCAGTTGGAGGCCGATGTCAGCACATCGGTGACCGAGGTTCGAGCCATCTTTGCTCCTGTTGGCGCACGGCGAATATCGTCCTACGCGTATCCGAGTTTCAACGCGTCGCCAGGTACCGGGAAGCTAAGTGCAAATTTCACGATCAACACCGGCGGCAACGCCTATGTGCCGCCGGGCACCGAGTTCGAACTGTTTTTCGAGGTGACCGGAGCAGACGGCTCGGTCACTGCCACCGAGACGGAGCGAATCCTTTATCTCGACCCTTCGAAGGACTGGCGTTTACTGGCGCCTCCGGGTATCCCGCTCGACTTCCACTACTACGGATTTTCCGATTCCACGGCTCAGAGCCTGGTGTCAACGGTTTCTGCGAACTGGCTGGATATCGCGGGTGCGATTGGCGTCGATGCAGACTCCGTGAACCGGTTCAGGGCGGTCATCTACCCCGATGTGCGGGCGATGAACGCTGTGTTCCCTCCGACCAGCGCCGCTTCAAGCGATGGCATCTTCTTCGGTGGATTCGCCATGCAACGGTTCGGGGTGTTTGTGCTCGGCGGGCCCTGGGGAGACAGCGTTCTCCATGAGTTGACACATCTACTGGTGGACACAAAGGTGAATTCACCGCTTTCACCGGGGGTTCCTTCGTGGCTTCATGAGGGGCTGGCGCAGTTCTTCGAGGTGGGCAGCTCGAGCGGATACACGTCGCGGTTGGACGGTGCGGCGTCGGACAATCGGTTGCTGACGCTGCGTAACCGGAACAGTGTTCCCGCCAGGGGCAACGAAATCAGCCTCTTCTACACGCAGGTGGGCAGCTTCGTCGGGGAACTGATCGAGGACCGCGGTCCGGAACCGATGGCCGAGACTCTACGACTGATCAATGATGGCCGTTCAGCGGCAGATGCGATCGAGGTCGCATACGGTCAGCCATTGTGGGAGTTGGAGAACGAGTGGCGCTCAAGGCTCGGCGCAAGCGAGCTGGCTCCGCCACCGCAACCGACAGCGACTCCGGTGCAGGCGCCTACAACTCCCGGAACCGGTGCGTCGGAGCCGACCGTCGTGACCAGCCCGGTTGTCGAGAGCACGCCGATCACATCGGCCACGCCGGTTGGCGAAGTGGTGCCAGAAACGGGTGTTATAGCAGGTGAAGGCGCTGGCAAGGGTGAGCCCAATGACGGATTCAACTGGACCGGCCCGCTTGTTGGAGCGGCTGTTGCTGCCGTAGTCTTCGCCATCTGGTCGTTCAGGGTTAATCGCCGCCGTTTCCGCACCGTTCGCCGTTAGATTCTGGGCACCGGTAAGCCTCGACTGTTCCCAGGGCAGATCGTCCACGGATATCGTTGTCAGCGCAGAATCTGTATTAGATTGACGGTTATCGAGTAGTTACCAGGCAGTCACGTCCCCAGTTTGCCCACGATGCCAGATCTTGCAAAACCGACCGCCGCACTTGTCTACAGCAATGAGCTCTCTCAGCATGTGCTGAGCCCGAACCATCCTATGAGGCCGGTTCGGCTGCGATACATGCACGAACTGATGCGCGCCTCCGGCCTTTTGGATTGGCCGGTGCTTTTGCAGGACGTGCCAAGGCTGGCGAGCCGCGAAGAGATACTGCGATGCCACGACGCTGACTACGTCGACGCGGTCCGCGTTATCGGTTCCGGCGGCATCGTTCCAAGCATGCACGCGTTCGGTATCGGACCCGGTGACAACCCGCCTCGCAAGGGCATGTATGACTCAACAGCGCTTGTTGTCGGCAGCACGCTGGTTGCGACCGAGCTTGTGAGATCGGGACAGGTTCCCGTAGCGTTTTCACCGGCTGGCGGAGTCCATCACCACGCCATGTTCAACCGGGCGTCAGGTTTCGGGGTCTTCAACGACGCGGCGATCGCTATCCAGGGGCTCACTGACGCAGGACTACGTGTCGCCTATGTGGACATCGACTGTCACCACGGCGATGGCGTGCAGGCGGCGTTCTATGGCACGGACCGGGTGTTGACGATTTCTCTGCATGAGAGCGGCCAATGGCTGTTTCCCGGCTCGGGCTTCGTCGAGGAGACCGGTGAGGGCGAAGGCACCGGATATTCTGTGAATGTTCCGTTTGCGCCATACACGCAGGATGACGTCTGGCTTCGAACCTTCGACGAGGTCGTGCCTCCGCTGGTTCGGGCGTACAGCCCTGACCTGCTGTTCGTCCAGCTCGGGATTGATACTCACTTCACAGATCCGCTCACACATCTGCAACTCACAACGCAGGGATTTACCGAAGCTGTTTCTCGGCTGCTTGCGCTTGGTACCGAGTTCGGCGGCACGGTTGCGGTTGGTGGCGGAGGTTACGACATGGGAGCGGTTGCCAGGGCATGGACGATGGCGACCGCAGAGATGGCCGGGTTCGCGCTACCGGAGCAGGTGCCGGGCTCGTTCGACTCCGTCACCGGACTTTCAGCGTTCTCGGATGAACCGGGACCCGCGCCGCTCCCGGAAGATGCGGCACAGGAAGTGGAGCAGTACGCTGGTCGCTCGGTGGAGGCGGTGAAAAGCGCGTTCTTCACTCGATTCGGGATATAGTTTTTCAACATAAATATGTTCGGCGTCCAAATGGTAGATGGTCGAAAAGTGACCCCTGCGGACTGAGGAAAAAAATGCGGATTGCAATTCTCGGAACCGGACGGATGGCGACCGGCCTCGGCAAAGGCTGGCTCAACGCCGGGCACTTTGTTGCGTTTGGTTCCCGCAGGCCGGAGACAAAGGCCGCGTATCAGACTGAGATCGGCGCCGACAGCCGCGTCTACGGTTTCGAGGGAGCGATCACCGCCGGTGAGGTTGTTGTGATCGCCGTCCCATACGCCGAGGCGGAGCCAACGGCGGCGAAATACGCCGATCTTCTACGGGACAAGATCGTCGTCGACATCACAAATCCGTTTGCTTCACAGCCGACAGATGGCAGGGCCGGTGCCGAGTTGACAGCAAGTGCAATTGGTGACGGAGCCCGCGTTGTGGCAGCGTTCAAGGGCAATTTCTCCACCACACTGCTCGATCCAGTGGACCATACCGGTGAGCCGCGCGACGTTCTGTTCGCAGGTGACGATGCAGAGGCAAAGGGTGTTGTGGCGGGGCTGATTGGCGATCTCGGGTTCAAGCCGGTCGACTGCGGACCGCTTCACGCCGCGGTCATGCTGGACCTGAGCGTGCCGATGCTGATCGAAATGGACGGCAGACTGAACGGCGGCCAGCACAACTCATCGTTCCGTTTTTCGTACTCGGGAGGCTAGGCCGGCTCAGCGTATCCGCAGGCCGTCGATCAGGTTATCTATCGTCTGGTCGATTACGCGGTCAGAGACCTCCATACCGGCCAGGGTCCTGGCAATCAGCGATCCGAACACAGCCGAGGCGATGTAGTCAGGGTCGACGTCGTCCCTTATCTCGCCCCGGGACTTGGCACGATCCGCCACGAGCTTGAACTGCTCTCTCCTTCGGTCCGTCACCAGCCGTCTGAAAGTTTCGATCAGCTCCGGGTTCCGCTCTTTTTCCGAGAGAACCGTACCGAGTAGCGTGCTCCCGCCACCGGTGATTAGCCGGAGCGAAAAGCCGTGTTTCTTGTGGGCATGAAAGGCCATGAGATCGTCGCGAAGTGAGCCAGTGTCGGGCACTTCGTCAAGGTGCATGAAGTTGGACATGGCGGCGATTACCAGTTCCACCTTGCCCGACCATCGGCGGTAGATCGTCGTCTTGCCAACGCCTGCTTCGGCTGCCACGGATTCTATGGAGAGGTTCGAAAAGCCTTCCTCCATCAGCAACTTCATCGTTGCTTCCATGATTGCGCGGTCGGCCTCGATGCTTCGAGGCCGACCGCGCTTGCCAGGGCTATCGTCAGTTTCAGTAGTCGGTTTTGTTGTCATGGTGAAGCGAGTACAAACGGCTACCCGTTTGCTTTCAGAGTTACCCGGCTCCTTTCGGCGATGCCGCAGCTTCCGTTACTCCCGCAGGCAAAACCTCCGGACCTGGTTCAGGTGAGATGGCTGATTCTCTGGCCGGCATGAATCTGAACACTAGCGCAGATCCCACAAGAGCGAACGCAACTCCGACGAGCACGGCCATCCCAAATGCGTCCGTGAAGGCGTTGCGGGCCGCATCCGCAAGCGGTTGTCCCACTTCTGGAGGGAGCGTCGCTGCAATCCCGGTTGCCGCGCCGACCGAGTCCTTTGCAGACTCGGCTGCAGCAGCAGGTAGCCCGGCGACCGCATCGACTGCGTCTGCGACGCGTGATGAGTAGAACGATGTCAGGACGGACCCGATTATCGCCACTCCGAAAGCGCCACCTACCTGCCTCGTCACGTCGTTCACCGCAGAGCCAACGCCCGCGTTCTCTGGCGGGACGGCACCCATCACGGCATCGGTCGAAGGCGCCATGATCGTGCCCATCGCAACGGCTGTCAGGAAAATGCCGACCTCAATGACCCAGAGCGACGTTGTTGTGTCGTAGATCGTGATTATCGACATCGTGCCTGCGAGAAGGATCAGCCCTGAGCCGACAACGACCTTCGTTCCGAACTTCCTGTTGATCCGCTCCCCTCCCCGTGCGCCGATCGCGATGCCAGCCGCGAGCGGCAACAGCCTGATCCCCGCCTCAAGCGCGCTGTAGCCGCGCACGAACTGAAGGTACTGGGTAAAAGCGAACACCATGCCCATCAGTGCGAAGAAGGCCAGGCTGACCGCTCCGGCTCCCATAGAAAACCGCATCCGCCGGAAGAAGTCGAAGTTGAGCAACGGGTGCTCTGTCCGCAACTCCCACCATGAGAATGCGACTGCCAGAACCACTGAACCGGCGAATCCTGCCAGAGTTATCGGTGCGGTCCAGCCTTCTGAGGGCGCCTCGATGATGGCGTAGATCAGCAGTGCCACGGCAGAGGTTGAGAGGATTGCGCCGAGGAAGTCCACTGGCTTCGCCTCAGGATCGCGGCTTTCCGGGACGAGCCAGAAGCCAGCGATTAGCGCTACCGCGGCGATCGGGACGTTCACCAGGAAGACGGATCCCCAGTAGAACTGCTCGAGCAGAGCACCTCCGATGAGCGGTCCGAGTCCTACTCCAATGCCCGCCGTCGCGGCCCAGATAGAGATGGCACGAGCACGCTCAGGACCTTTGAAGACGTCGATGATGATCGAGAGCGTTGACGGCATGATCATTGCACCGCCGACGCCCATGACGGCACGGGCGAGGATCACCTGTCCGGACGTTTCGGCAAAGATGACGGCGAAGGCAGCGATGGCAAAGAGGACCAAGCCGGCTCTCAACATCCTTGCTCTGCCGAAGCGGTCGCCAAGACCGCCCATCGTCAGTAGCAGGCCGGCGAAGACGAGAATGTATGAATCGACCATCCACTGCAGTGTTGAGGAGGTCGCGGAGAACTCCCGTTGGAGTGTTGGGATTGCGACATTGAGGATGGTGTTGTCCATCCCGATTAGTACGAGCGACAGCGACAGGACGCCCAGCGTCCACCAACGGCGGTCGTGTTTCGCGTCCTTCACCGGCACAGTGCCATTAGTTGTGGTGGTCGCCGTGGTCATGGCGGAGCCTTTCTGGAGTGATGCGACGGAGCGACGCACGAATGAGCGATGAGAAAAGGCGGGGCCGGTTGCGATGACGTCTTTTGTTGTGCCTTGAGTGACTGCGTACGGACATGACGGGCTCCCTTTCGGTTATACGATACGATACTGATTCGTATATCTTCATGGAGCATAACACTGATTTAATAGATACGCAACGGTTTCGTAGCATATATGCGATGATGAGTTCAAAATCCCGCGCGCCTGTGTCAATTCCACAGCTCCAACCGCTGTTCCAAGTTAGAATGAAGACACGATCAGCCAGCCTCGTGCCCGGTGCAAGAAAACCATGACAACTCTCTCTACAGACAGGCGATTCGAGATCGTCGCCGACTACAAGCCGACCGGCGACCAGCCGGAAGCCATCGAAAGGCTTACAGACGGCGTTGCCAACCACGCGTTGCGCCACCAGACCCTGCTCGGCGTAACCGGTTCAGGCAAGACCTTCACGATGGCCGGTGTGATCGAGCAGACGCAGCGCCCAACGCTGATCATCGCCCACAACAAAACGCTGGCAGCGCAGCTAGCTTCCGAGTTCCAGGAGTTCTTCCCGAACAACTCGGTCCAGTACTTCGTCTCCTACTACGACTACTACCAGCCTGAGGCGTATGTTCCGCAGTCAGACACCTACATCGAAAAGGAGTCTGACATCAACGAGGAGATCGACCGTCTGCGCCACGCCGCAACGCGTTCTCTCCTGACCCGGCGCGACACCTTAATCGTCGCATCGGTCTCCTGCATATATGGACTCGGCTCACCTGAGGAGTACCGGGCGATTGTCCTCAACATCAAGAAGGGCACGGAGCCGGGTCTACGCAAGGTTGTCCGCAAGCTGGTGGACATGTACTACGAGCGGAACGATATGGAGATGACCCGCGGCAGATTCCGCTTGCGAGGCGACACGCTGGAGATCATGCCGGCATACGAAGAGCTTGCCTTGCGCGTTCAGTTCTTCGGCGACGAGGTGGAGCGCATCACGCAGCTTGACCCGTTGACCGGTGAGGTACTGGCCGAAGTAGATGAGGTCGACATCTTTCCCGGAAAACACTTCATCACGCCGGAGGAGCAGTTCGGCGAGGCGCTGAAGGAGATCGAGGAGGAGCTGGATGAGCAGCTCGAGTTCTTCCGAGGGCAGGGCAAACTGCTCGAGGCGGAGCGCATCGAACAGCGAACCCGCTTCGATCTCGAGATGTTACGGGAGACCGGGACCTGCGCGGGCATCGAGAACTACTCGCGTCCACTGGGACGACGGCCAGCGGGATCGGCGCCGTGGACGCTGCTTGACTACTTCCCGGACGACTACCTGGTCTTCATCGACGAGTCGCACATTACGTTGCCGCAGGTTCGCGGCATGTTCCACGGCGACCTTGCCCGCAAGCGGACGCTCGTCGACTTCGGATTCAGGCTGCCGTCGGCCATCGACAACAGGCCGCTCGCGTTCGAGGAGTTTGAGGCGCGGGTAAACCAGATGGTCTACGTGTCGGCGACACCGGGCCCGTATGAGAAGGCGCACGAGGAACAGCGCGTTGAGCAGATCATCCGCCCGACGGGCCTGATCGACCCGGATATAGAGGTGCGGCCCACTGAGGGCCAGATAGACGACCTGCTGAACGAGATCCAGGAGACGACGGCGAAGAACCAGCGTGTTCTGGTCACGACGCTGACGAAGCGGATGGCGGAGGAGCTTGCGGACTATCTGCGGGAGATGGGCGTTCGCGTCCACTACCTGCACTCGGAGATCAACACCCTGGAGCGCACGGAGATATTGCGGGATCTGCGTCTCGGCGTTTACGACGTTGTGGTCGGAATCAACCTCTTGCGTGAAGGGCTAGACCTGCCGGAGGTTTCACTGGTAGCGATTCTCGATGCCGACAAAGAGGGTTACCTGCGCTCGAACACTTCGCTTGTCCAGACGATCGGCCGTGCGGCGCGGCATGAGAGCGGGCGTGTTGTGATGTATGCGGACCGAGTGACGGATTCGATGCGTAGCGCTATCGACGAGACGGACCGCAGGCGGGAGATCCAGCGCATTCATAACTCCGAGCACGGAATTGTGCCGCAGTCGATCATTAAAGAGGTGCGGGACATCACGCAGCGAGTCCGGCAGGTGGCTGAGACGAAGTCGCCTTACGTGACGGCTGCGGACCTGCCGAAGGATGACATGGTGCGGCTGGTGAAGGACCTGGAGAAGCAGATGAAGCGGGCGGCGAGGGAACTGGAGTTCGAGAAGGCTGCGATGCTGCGCGACCAGGTGATGGATTTGCGCAAGGTGCTGGCGTTGACCGAGGGCGTGAAGTCACCGGACCCTGAACCAGGACGAGTGGTCGAGATCGGCGACGAAGACCTCGACGAGGTGCCGCAGGAGATGAGGTAGGGGAATGGCCGTTTGAATAAAAAGGTTAGTTCAGTTAAGCGCATACCTGAATGGGCCCTAGATCCGTTTGAAGAAGTTCTCGAAACCTTCTCAAGCGTCACTGCGCTACTCGATGTCTCGCATGCATCCATCGCCGCGTTTAGAGGAATGCCGAATTTAGTCAAGGCGGTGATGGAGACCAAATCAGCGGAGGATTTGGTTGACTACTCTTCCCGACTGAAATCGACAGAACAATTGGCTGAGGTGGCACGCCGAGAAATCGATGAAGATCATCCACTTTTAAATGCACTCGCGACTGTATATTGCTGGTCTATCTTGGATTCATTTATTCGAGATTACCTAGCGCTATGGATTACAAGAAGGCCGTCCTCCCGAAAAGTCGAGCCACTACAACGTATCCGCATTTACTTTGGAGAATATGAATCTCTTAATCCCCACGAACGCAATCATTACATCATTGGCAGGATGGCTGAAGAGTTAGGGGTAAATCGAAAGCATGGCCTTTACCGGTTCCGACTGCTACTCGAACCCTTCGGCCTGTCGTTTAAACTGAGCAACAATCTCGAGAGAGACCTAATCGAACTGCAAAATGTACGCAACATCATAGTCCACCGCAACGGACTCGTCGATCGCAGATTTCAAGATGCGTGTCCATGGATAAAACAGAATATCGGATCAAAGATAATTATCGATACGCAGCAAAATATGGCATATTATTTAGCAGCTAATGCCGTGATAGTTAATCTAATCTATGAAGTTGGCTCGATATATGGTGTTGACTATGAAAAAGAAAAGGCTGAATGGCGACCATGAGAGCACCCGGTCACAGCCCCCATCCAGCCCTACTGCATCTGCCTTATCCGGCTGCTGAAGATGTAGAAGAGCACGGCCACTACCATCAGGACGACTGACATTCCCAGGACTGCGGTCTGGGCGCCGTACTCTTTGACCGCGAATCCGAGAGGCACCACCGCCGCAGGCATGAGCCCGAACGACATCATCATCAGACTCATGACCCGGGACCGGTACTCGTCGTCTGTCTCCTCCATGATGAGAGCCTGACCCAGTCCCCACCTGACCGTCTCGCCGAACCCGATTCCAATGGCGAAGAACGCGCCGACGAAGTACCAGGGCAGCGCGCCGATGAATATCAGGCTGAGGCCGGAGACGAGTCCTCCTGCCAGGAATATCTTGCCCCGGTGCTGACCTTTCCGCAGGCCCGCTGCCAGCAGCGATGCGGCGAATCCACCGACCCCGATCATCATCGCGAACACGCCTACACCTGCCGGATCGACGCCGTAGATGTCTTCAGCGAAGACCGGTACCAGCATCCTGAACGGCATCGAAAGCAGCGCCAGTATGATGCTGTAGATGAGCAACACTCGCACGAGCGGGTTGATCTTCAGGTATCCAAACCCGGCCTTGATGTTGGCGACCACCGATTTCCTGGCGGCGTCTCCTGCTGGATACATCTTCGGGATCATGCCGGTGACCATCACGGCACTGATCATCATCGCCGTCACAACGAGGTAGGTGACCTCGGGGCCGCTGACGCCGTAGATGACCCCGGCGATTCCCGGGGCAGCCACGTTCGTCAGGCTCATGGCCATTGCATTCAAAGCCACCGCGTTGCCGACGCGCTCTTTACCAACCAGCCTGGGGATTGCTGCCTGCCGGGCTGGCATCTGCAACGCGAACATGGCGCCCTGCACGAGCGAAATCAGGAGCAGGTGCCACCACTCCACTAAGTTGGCGATCAGCAGGAACGCCACGAATCCGGCTGCAAGGGCGTTCACGCCCTGTGCTATCTGGATCAGCGTCCTGCGTTCCATCCGATCGCCAAGAACTCCGCCGAACAGAGAGACAACCAGGAGGCTGGGGGCAAAACCCATCGCCACGATGCTGGTGAGCGCAGCGTCGTTGGTCAGGTCGTAGACGAGGATGCCCCGGGCGATCATCTGCATCTGGAATCCGCCCATCGAGAGCAGCATTCCAAACCAGAGGAACCGGAAGTTCCGGTTGTCCAGCGAGGCGAACGTCAGCTTCATCCACCCGGAAACACCGGTGGGTTGCTGTATGGCAGGGGTTAACGCGGCCGGGACGGTTTCCGCAGCCGGTGGCGTGGGCTCGACTGTTGAGCGTGATGCCAACTCTGGTTGTTTCCAGTATCTGAACTAGATCAGTGAGGGGGAAGCGGCGATTCAGCTGCGCCTCTCACGGCACCCTGAATGAAGTCAATCTCTAACGCCAGTATAGACCTGCGCAAGAGATGAGACCTCGGGGCGGTCGAAATCGGATGCAACTCGGCTCTGCGTTATTGCGATGGGTGAGTATTTGTGTAATTATGTAATCACAGAACTTTAACTACAGAAAGGCTGCCTGCGATGCCCGTTGACACTTCAGAGATAAGAAACTGGTTCAAGAAGCGGCTGCCTGAGGACTGGTATGCGCTGACGGAGGGATTCGAAGCGGAGATCGAGTTGTTGGCCGACCGAGATGAGATCGTGGTTATCGGCCCGATAGCGGACGCGGAGAATACGGATGGAGCGGATGAGGACGCGGTCGAGTCTGCGAGGCGTGCCGCGGTCAAGGACTGGCGGCAGCAGACTCGAGAGAGGCGGATCGAGGTGGCGTCGGAGGCCCAAGAGCGTTACGGCAAGCACGTTTCGTGGGGAGCATCGGTTGGCGGAGACCGCTATCTGTTCACTCACATCAGCGTGCCGACGATGACTCGACTGAAGATCACTGAGCGCCAGGTACTGGACACCCTTGTGAACGCCGGTGTGGCCTCGTCACGCAGCGAGGCGCTTGCGTGGTGCGTGCGCTATGCAGGTAAGAAGGAGGAGCAGTGGCTGGACGAATTGAAGTCTGCGTTTAAATCGGTTTCAGAGGTCCGTGCTAAGGGTCCGGCCGCATAGGGCCGCTTTCTTCTCCCTCCCAGTCGGGGAGAGGAGAATTGGCGATCTAGCCAACAGAGCCGAATCTCTCGGAGAAGTAACAAGCAAAGGATTGGAAAGATGTTTAGATTCATCGGTTTTCTACTTCTGAGTCCGCTATTCGCAGCGGCGCTACTGCTGCGACTGGCTCTATTCGTTCCGTTCGCCCTGCTGTTCTTGCTGCCAATGGTTATCATGCGGCCGAGGCTGATCCTGAGGGCGCCACGCATGTTCAGGTACATGCTGATGGCGAAGCGGTCCGGCTGGGCTGGCTGCGGCCCCGGGAGATGGGACCGCAGGCTCGAGACGGTCACAGAGCCAGTTCGCCTCTGAGGTCGTCTCTCCGGCACGTTTCGGCAACGCGTATTTCCAATTGCTGACCAAATTGGTCCACATTAGGCCGAGCTTTGGTAAACTTGTGCCAGTGATTGGATATAACGCGGTCTAGCCACGGCCCCAACCGCAGTTGAGCGGGCCTGTAGCCGCAACGGAGCCTCAATATGCCGCTGACTACTGACGACGTCTACGCCGCGCTTAAGGATGTTTACGACCCGGAGATCCCGGTGAATGTCGTGGACCTGGGCCTGATCTACAACGTTGAGGTTGAGGATGGAGACGTCCACGTCGAGATGACGCTGACAGCCCAGGGCTGTGGCATGGGGCCGTATATCGCCCAGCAGGCGGAGTGGCGAGTGGCGGAGCTCGACGATGTTGAGGATGTCGAGGTTGACGTCGTATTCGACCCGGTGTGGAACCCGGAGATGATCACCGAGGACGGCAAGCGCCTCCTGGGTATCGACTGAAGTTCCCGATCACGATCTCAACGCACCACTATTTGCCACGGCCACGAAAGGTCCGGCGCGTCATCTGGGCGCGTTTCTGAACATGACAACTCCCCGCAAACTGACTCCCCAAGAAGAAGCACGGCTCTCACAGGTCCGCAAGCAGTTCCAGGAACGCAAGGCGATTTCGGACCAGCTGGGGCAGATCAAGAACAGGATCGGTGTCTACAGCGGCAAGGGTGGAGTCGGCAAGACGACCGTTGCTGTGAACCTTGCCGTCATGCTCGCACAGGAAGGCGCGAACGTCGCCATCTTCGACTGCGATATCGATTGCCCGAACGTCACGCGCGTTCTTCGGATTACCGAGGGTCCGCGCCAGGATGAAGATGGCAGGTTCCATCCGTCTTCTCGGTTTGGCGTGAAGGTTATGTCCATGTCATTCTTCCAGGAGAAGGAGGACGAGGCGATCATCTGGCGGGGGCCGATGATTCACAACGCGATCAACCAGTTCTTGCAGATGACGGAGTGGGGCGACCTCGACTACATGATTGTCGATCTTCCGCCGGGAACTTCCGATGCTCCACTGACGGTGATGCAAACATTGAATCTCGACGGATTTGTCGTTGTGAGCACGCCACAGGAGCTGGCTGCGCTCGACGCTAAGCGCTCCATCAACATGATCAAGAAGATGAACCTGAACATTTTCGGGGTTGTCGAGAACATGTCGGGCGGCATTTTCGGCACCGGAGCCGGTGAGGACCTGGCGCACGAAATGGAACTGCCGTTTCTTGGCCGGGTGTCTCTGCGCTCCGAGTTCCTGGACCCGAAGCAGCCTGCGGTCCTGGAGGCCGACGAGATCGCCGACGAGTTCTCAGAGATAGCGCTCAAGGTCCGACAGCTGGCGCAATCGGCGGTTTAGGCTGTTCGTGATCTAGCTTTCAGCGAATAGTTTCACGGTGTCGTGCAAACTGCGTGAACGGTCCACCGTTTCCGGCCGCTCATGGCCGATCGGCGAGTCGGTGACCATCTGGAATATGTCACCGCTGCCCTGGTGAATCCTGGGAGTAACTCCGGCCGATTCGAACGTGTTGGCGATCTCTTCCATCTCGCCAATCCACCTGAAGGCCCGATCTGAGAGAGTCGCCACACCCTGCATGCGTTTCAGTGTTTCCGCTGAACTGGATTGCAACTCGGCGATCAACTCTTCGTATGTGCCGAGCGACTCAGCTGCGACAAGGGTCGCGGTATAGAGGCCCAGAGTTCCTTTTGAGATTGCGGCGTAGCACATCTTGATCGCTGAGGCTCGGCCAACTTCACCGCCCATGAGCGGGACGGAGATTCCCCGCCCATCAAGTTCACCGAGAACCGATTCGTGCGGTCCCGATGCGTAGAAACGGGGTGGAGTCCCACCTCGCGGGGGGCCGCCGATGATCCCGGCGTCGATGAAACGACCGCCCGCGGTGTCGACGACAGGAGCCATGCGCTTTGCAGTGTCGGGTGAGATTGCGTTGCAATCGGCGAAAGCGACCGAACTGCCGGTCTCCGAAATAACCTGCGCAACGTCATTCGCAAGCGCTTCGGCCTGCGACGGAACCAGTATCGAAAGAATCAGGTCCGCCTCACGCACAACATCTTCCAGCGTTCCGGCGTCTGCGATTCCGTTGCTGGCAGCGAGGTATTTCGTCCGGTCGCTTCGGCCATCAAGAGATGTGATGACATTGAGTCTGTTTGCCTTGAGGGCAGCGCCAACAGCGCTTCCCATATCGCCCGGACTCAACACCGCAACAGTTTCTACAGGCATTTATTCGTCTCCATTTAGGACGTCTGTTGGCGGAGCGGGGCCTTGCTCAATCGGCCGGGCACTTGTCCTTGACCGCCAGCATCCTCAATCTGCGATTGCCAGGTCAACTTGGCGCTCCGCCAGCACCTTCTCTATGACTTCAATGAACGCCTCGATCGGCTGCGCCCCCACAATTCCGTACTTGTCCTCGACCACAAACGACGGCACGCCGTTCAGGCCGATCATCATCGCTTCGTCGTGTTGCTGCTGCATGATGCCGTCGTAGAGACCGGTTTCGAGGCGTGGCGCAAACTCAGCCCAGTCGAGGCCAGATTCCGTCATCAACCGTTCCAGAATCGAGTGGTCACCGAGGTTCTCTGAGTCTTCCCAGTACGCGCGATAGAGACGGGAGTGAAATCCGTCGACCAGCGCCTCGTCTCCGTTTTTTGATGCGATCTCAGCGGCGTAGATGGTCGCCGCCTGTGCAGGGCGCGTATAGGGAGTCAGCGAGCCCGGCTCGCGGCGCATGACAATGCCTTCGGACTTCGCCATCGCCTCGATGCGCGGCCACGTCGCGCTCCGATGGTCGCCGGGGCCCGGCTTCCACACGCGGCCCTCCGGCGGAATTTCGGGATGCAGGAAGAACGCGCGGTATTCAACCCGGATCGGGAACTGTTTGCGGAGTTTTTCGAGCCGAGCCAGCCCGATGTAGCACCAGGGTCAGATGTAGTCGTACCAGACTGTGAAAGTGACTGGATCGTTATCAATCTGCGTCATCCGAGGTGCTCCGATCAGCCGTTCGCTGGTTACCTGGTCACAACGTCCCTGATGGCCTTGCCCACGATCTCGGGCTGTCCCGCGTCGAGGCCGAAGACGTGCAGGGTGATGCGGGTTGCTCCGTCCGGCACGCGAGTCCAGATAGCCGGCTCGTACTCTCGCAGCGCGTCGACAACATCCTGGTTCGTCTTTCCAGTCACCGCAGGGTCGACCGTAACAAACACACCGAACGGCTGATGGCCGATAATGTTCTGGTTCATCTCGACGGTGACGCCGGGAATATCTCTCAGCGGCGCGGCTATTTCGTTCGACAACTTTTCTGCGTAGGCCAGGCGGTCTTCGTGGTTGATGCCGAACCACCGCTTGACTGCCGCCACAACGCCTACAATCTCCTGCCGGTCCATTTTCTGCGGCCTTCCAACGCCTCGGATGCGGCGCGTCTCGTAGCCGGTGAACGACTGCAAGCTGATCAGGTGGATCATCTCCTCCGTACCGAGCGCCATGCCGGTGGAGTGCGGAGCACCCATGTACTTTGCAGCGATGCACTGGAAGTCGGCGCCCATACGCACGTACTTGCCGAAATTCTCAAGAGGGAAGATCTGTCCCGCAGCGTCGACCGTCACATAGACGCCCTTATCGTGCCCGATCTCGATGACTTTCTCAAGTGAGAGGATGTTCGGGTCGACCGGGTCCTGTTCGTGCACGTAGTAGTGGACGGCAACGGTGTTAGGTCCAATAGCGTCGATCAGGTCCTGTTCGGTGGTGCCTTCGTCCGTGCCATACTCAACAAGTTTTGCCCCGGCGAGCTCCAGGCAGCGGTCATACCAGTAGCGTTGCCTCTTCTGGATCAGGATTTCATCCTTCATCCCTGAAGTGTCGGGAAGCTGTTCGATCTTGTCGTCGTCGTCACCTGCCATCATCGCCGCGGTCACCAGTGTGAGGGCGGAGCCTGCGCCCGATGTGAAGTAAGCGGCGGGAACCCCCACGGCATCTGCGACAACCTTGCCGGCTGCCAACTGCAAATCAATCAGCGGGATGAATGCGCTGTCTGCGGCGTCCATCGCATCCTTGACTTCCTGCACCGGCGTTGAGCCGCCGAGGAGCGTCACGCTGCCCGTTGCGTTGATGACCGGCGTTGCGCCCAGTTCTTTGTATATTGCTCCCCACTCAGAGGTGACCATGCCTTACTCCTTAGGTTTCTGTTGACGATCTGGTTGATTCTAGGACGGCGCCGGACCGGTTTGACGATATGTGCCTGAGCCGTGGCCGCTGCGTTCGGCGCAAATATTAACCGGGATATACTTGGCGCGTATATACCGTTCTCGTTTGACAGCACGATTCGACCTCCCCAGAACTGGTCGTTTCATACACCTTCGGAGTTCAGATGACGCCAGACGAGTCAGTACGAAGTGCGGTTCCGGTGACGATCGAGCACACCGGGCGCAGTGTTAGCGCGCTGGAGTGGAAGACGGTCAGTTCAGGACCGACAATAGTAGTCGCCGTTGAGGGCGATATTGCGGAGCTGGCCGGGCCGGTCGCCGAGAAGCTGATGGACAACAACCGGGTGATCGGAGTTTCGCTTACGTCCGCATGGGACCCGGTCACCATCGCATGGTGGGCGGCTGACCCTATCGTGCTGCTGGCGCAGGGCGCTCCGGCACGATTGGCCTGCAAGACTGCGAAGCTTGCGCCGGGGGCGCTGAGGGCACTGGTGTTAGCGGACTATTCGCCGGGACAGGACTCTGACGCGTCCACAGGAATCGTCGTTCCGGTGCTTGTCTTTCATGGCCGCGATAGTTCTGCTGAGACGCACACGCAGGCGGTCAGGTTGCATGAAGACATTCCTGGTAGCCATCTGATCGAACTGGATGGTTGCGTCGAGCTGCCGACGAAGAACTGTGCGACGGCGCTTGCTGAGTCTTTGACGTGGTACCTGGATGAGCTGGGCAAACCGTTCATGGAGTTCGACCAGTTTAATGGCGCTTCGAAGGAACCGGTGGACCCGCGCGCGTGATCGGCCTGCTTCACGGTTCGCCCTGACCAACCACCCAAACACGCCAGACGCTGCCATAATGCGGCTCGCTATCAACGTTAGCAGTGCCGGTAGTTGTGGCCGGAACAGAACGACCTGTGTTTCGAATCAGGAAGGGTGAAACAAATGCGCGCAGCCGTATTCAACGAAATCAATCAACCGCTAACCATCGAAGACATCCAGGTCGACAAGCCGGCCTCGCATGAAGTGCTGGTCAGGACGGTCGCAACCGGCGTCTGCCATTCAGACCTGCACTTTGCAGAAGGTCTGTATCCGATGCAGACGCCGACCGTGCTGGGCCACGAAGGCGCAGGGATAGTCGAGGCTGTCGGGGAGTTGGTCACCGATTTCGCCCCGGGCGACCACGTCATCCTCTGTCTTTCGGTCTTCTGCGGGAAGTGTGAGCACTGCATCAGCGGACATCCTGCACGCTGCCCGAACAGGCCAACGAGGGCAGCGACAGACGCGTCTCGACTGAGCCGAAATGGCGAGCCTGTCGGACAGATGTCGAACCTTGCCACTTACGCAGAGCAGATGCTCGTCCACGAAAACAGCGTTGTGAAGATTCGGGAGGACATGCCGTTCGAGGGCGCTGCACTGATCGGCTGCGGAGTGACGACGGGCGTTGGCGCGGTGCTGAATACGGCGCGCATTGAGGCTGGATCGTCGGTGGTTGTTTTCGGGACAGGCGGCGTGGGGCTTGGTGCGATACAGGGGGCGAAGCTTGGCGGCGCTGCACAGATCATAGCGGTCGACATTCACGAGTCGAAGCTCAAGACGGCGCTGGACCTTGGAGCCACACACGTCGTCGATTCTTCGTCGCACGACCCGGTTGAGGCGATTATCGACCTGACCGGCGGGGGCGTTGACTACACGTTTGAGGCGGTCGGCCTGAAGGAGACTGCCGAGGCGTGCTGGGAGTCGCTGAAGCCGGGCGGAACTGCGACGATCGTCGGCATGATTCCGGTTGGGACGAAGATCGAGATCGAAGGCAGCGGGCTACGAGAGCGCAAACTGCAGGGCTCGAGCATGGGTTCGAACCGATTCAAGATCGATATGCCGAAGTATGTTGAGTTTTACATGCAGGGTCGTTTGCTGCTGGATGAGATGGTGAGCCGCCGGGGCAAGCTTGACGACATAAACGAGGCGTTCAGGGCGATGAAGGCGGGTGAGGTGGCGAGGACTGTGCTGATGTTCGGTTAGGGGAACGCGTACTACCGCCTCAGTTCGTATCTATCACTAAATCGCTAGCTGAGCAGCTTCTACGAGCCTGATCGTCGATGCTTGTTGTTGCTTTATATCTGCACTCGTAGTTACCGAGCTTCGGTTTTGAGCACGCTGACGCATCTCTGGGAGTCTGCTCACATCGGTTAAGGGCCACAACACATCCTTCCAATCCTGAGTTTCGTCAGGGTATGTCAGTCCTTCGATTGACTGGCTGAATTCGAAACCATGATCCCGAAGTCCTTGCACCTCGGAGAGTCGCTCTGAAGCCTCATCGTCATGAGCCTGAGAACTGAATGTACCGGGCACCATCAACCGCATACCTTTTGCCCCCGATTGCTCGTAGAGAATTGCTCGGAGCAGATCCGGATTTTGCTGCCAATGAGTGATCTCTGGGTATCGCGGCACTTTCAGATTTCGTCGCACAGTCCTGTTTGATCCCATTCGGACCAGTACGCCACGCAGCGACAACCCCGCGTCAGAACCATCAGGTTCGCTCACTACAAAAACGTTTCTCCACAATGTGCCTCCTACCAACAACGCATCAGTTGGTGACACAAACCGCATGATTGCTGAATCGGATGAAAGTTCGACCGAGCGTACTTCCGAACCAAATTGGGATTCCGCTTCGTCTATAGACTGGCCGATCAGTTGAGCGAATCGGTTGTATCGGCGTCTCACGGTGCCAAGACTCCGAGACGCAAAGAGCCCCTTTGTTCCAAGTAGGTCGCAATACAACAAAGCTTTGGTCTTCCCCATCACATCCTCCCATCACCCCTTCATCAGCGGTAACCCGTCTATGTCTACTTCGTGCACTTCGAGGTGGCCTACACCCTGTTCGGTAACGTAGAGCTTGCCTGATCCGGCCGGGCCGAAGGCGACGTTTGTGGGCGCTGGGCCTTCCAGTGCGATGCGCCGAACGACATTGCCGTCCGGGCCGAGCACCGTGACGTCCTGCTGCCCTACCACCGCAACGTACAGATCGCCGTCGGTGCCGAACGTCATCCCGTCAGGACCGCGCAGACCGAGCGGGGCGCGAGTCTCGTCAACAACAGACCCGAAGACCTCTTTCTCCGTACTCACAGCGCCGTTCACCCACCGATGCCTGTAGATCAGCCCTGACTGCGTGGCTGCAACATAAAGCGAGTTGTCTGAGGCAAACGCGATGCCGTTTGCGAACTCGTAGCCGGTGCCGATGATCTCGCCCTCACCCGTCGATGGATCGATCCTGTAGACACGAGCGTCCGTCGGCCAGTTTTGCCGCTGCCCAGGCGGAAGATCCCGCCAGCTATCCATGTGAACTCCGGTGTCGGTCATGTAGAGCATGCCATCGGGCCCGAAGCGCAGGTCGTTTGGGAACAGGAAGTCCTTGCCCTCGCAAGAGGTCGCAACGATCTCGACATCTCCATCAAGCGTTACGTGCAGCAGCGCCGGTGGATTCACTGACTCGGCGACCCAGAGCGTACCGTCAGCGGCCAAGGTCATACCATTTGGACGACCTGTTTTCGCAACTACCCTGCGCTCTTTGCCATCTGCGCTCAGCCAGAGTATCCAGCCACGGCTCTCGTGCATTTCGACCAGGCATAGGTTTCCGTCGGACAGAAGCACAGGCGCTTCGGGATTCTTCAGGTCGTCTACGAATATGGTCATCGCGGTTGTCTCACTGGACTTGGGCGTATCTGGTCGTCGGAGTGATGAGCTGCATCTTAGCTGCTGTTATCGGTAACACGGCAGTCTTATCGCGATTCACCGAAGGCGGTGATAATCTTCGCTCGGCCAGCCGGGTGCTCGGATCGAAACGGCTATGTCTCGTTGCAGGATCGCCATCTATCGACGGGCTCAGGATGGTTCGTTAGCCTGCTCCTCACCCATCAAACCACGCCAGGGAAGTACATGAAGATCAAAGAGATTCGCGCCTTCGCAATTGACGTCACGCCGCAGATGAAGACGAAGCCACGGGTGCCGCAACTTCCCGGCGACACCAGCTTCGTAAGCCCTATGCGTCGATACCCGGAGTTCTCAAGAGAGGAAATTACGCCGGGGCGCGGAAACTGGTCGAGGACGGCGTGTGTTGTCACCGCAGAGGACGGCACATGGGGTTTCGGGATGTCCCAGATGAGCGCGCCGGTGACCGCGCTGATCAACGATCACATCGGGCCTTTGCTTGAAGGCCAGAACTGCATGGCGATCGAGAAGATGTGGGACATCATGCAGCGGTCGACGAGTGCGTTCGGTACGGCAGGGCTGGTCAGTTACGCCATCAGTGCCGTGGACAACGCACTTTGGGACCTGAAGGGGAAGGTGCTTGGCAGACCCGTTTATGAGCTCATGGGCGGTCCGCAGAAGGACAAGATTTTCTGCTACGCAAGCTGTACCGACATGTCCTGGGGCGTCGAGAACAGCATTGAGTGGTTCCTTGAACTCGGTTTCAAGGCGGTGAAGCTTTTCATCCCGCACGGCCCAGAGGAAAACCTTGACGGTCTACGCAAGAACGAAGAGATGGTGGCGAAGACGCGTGAGCAGGTGGGAGATTCGGTCGAGATTGCGGTGGACTCATGGATATCGCTGAATGTTGAGTACGCTGTCCGGCTGGCTGAGGTGTTGAGGCCTTATCGGATCAAGTGGCAAGAGGACTCCTTCACACCGGAGGAAATCGGGAGCTATACGCATCTGCGGCGTCGGGCGCCGTATCAGACGATTGCGACCGGTGAGCACTGGTACTCGTTGCAGCCGTTTGCGTTTGCGTGCGCCAATGGCCTGGTCGACATTCTGCAGCCGGACCCGCAGTGGGTTGGCGGTGTAACTGGTGTGATGAAGATCTGCCACATGGCGCAGGCACATGGTGTTTCGGTGATCTCGCACGCAGGCATGAACTACCCGTTCGGGCAGCACGTTTCGTATGCGATGCCAGCAATCATGTGGGGCGAAAGGTCGGAAGGCGTCTCGCCGCCGGGAGTTCCGCTTGAGGAACGCGTGTCACTGCCGGGGACCCCGGTCATCAAGGACGGCTACCTGGTCCCGAGCGACGCGCCGGGTTTCGGCTTCGAGTTCACGAAGGAGTGGCTGCAGGAGCGAGCGACTTAGTCGTCCAACGACGAACTCGGATCAGCTGTTAGTTACGGTGCTGCAGGTTCGTCGAAGGTGGCGCTGGCGTTGAGAGTCACTGCAAAGTCTGCGGGATTGATGCCATCAAAGTCCCGATCTTCTTCCGGGATCAGATCCTCGAAACCCTCCGGCAATGCCAGTTCGATGGACCAATCAGCAGCCGTCACCCAACCGGTATCAGCATCGAGTGTCAGCATGACGGTGTAAGGCTCGAATATGACGCTGGAAAGCAGCGCCAACATGCTGCGCTCATCTGGCTCCAACTCCGCAATTCCATCTGTGACCTTGCCAGCGTCTTCACCAAGTGCCGATGCAACCTCGATGGCCAGGCGCTCACCAAGTGCCAGCACGTCGATCTCACCCGGAGTGACAACAACCTGCACGGTCGCCGTTCCGTTCGAGATATCTGTCAGTTCGTAGCTGAAAGTACCGTCGGTCGCGAAGCCAAAGGCGGTAGGAGTCTTACCGGCAACGACGACCGGCTGGCCGACTGTGTATTCACCGGCACGCATGAGAAACAGGTTTGCGGTTGCTGCGTTCAGCATGGAGTCGGCGGCGATCTGTGCCGCTTCGGTGTCCGGCAGTTCCGCAAGCGCTGTGTTCAGCTTTTCGATGTCGTCAGCGTCGATAATCTCTTCGCCCGCGAGCGCGGCGAGCCTGGTCATCGAGTCGGCGAGGCGACGAACGGTTTCCGCGAGTTCGTCCAGGTTCGTGACGCCGGTGAGTGCGCCGGAGCCATCAATCCCGAACTCGACGCCGAGGTCCAACTGGTTTACAAGGCCCAGCATCGCTGTGAACTGCCCGAAATCGGCCTCGCCGAATCCCGGTTGCTCCAGGGTCTGCAACTCAAGCTGATTTATGATCTCTTCAATGGAAACGTCCAGCTCGCCAGTTGCGCCGTTCGAGTTCTTCGAAAGGATGCTGACGGTTCCGGTGGACGAGGTTTGCTCGGACTCGAAATCGGGCACCCCGCCTCCCAGAGCCTGAGCGGTGTCGAACATGCTTTGAAGCTCGGGATTGAATTTGGCCGACCCGGTGACCGTAATGACGCGGGAGTCACCCTCTTCCCACGGCGGCGACCATGTCAGCGTTTCGCCCTCTACCTGGAACGACGCAGCGCCGACGCCGTCTTCGCTACGGTCCGTTCCACAGGCAACGGCGGCTATGAGCAGGACGGAAGATAGCGCCAGAATGAGCCGGGAACTGCGGAGATACCCTGCGCGTTGCGAGAATACGGTTGAGATGCGGAGTCGAGGGATCATCACTAAACCTCGTATGCCTGTGACAGGCCGGATTTTTCAGCGCCGCGGTCGGCTTCCTGACGATTACACGCCGGGACTTCTCCAAGTATTACGGCCGATGACCCCGTGCAGACCGCTTTCCACACAGGTAAGCGTACACCCGCGGCCCTCTGAACGGCCTGAAAGCGGCATGAAGAATCCGGGCAGGATCGGCCCGCGGCCTAGTCGTCCTCAAGTGTAGATGTGTCGCCTTCCGGCAGACCGAGCTCCCTGGCCTTCAGCAAGCGGCGCATGATCTTGCCTGAACGGGTCTTCGGCATCACGTCGATGAAATCGATCTCTCTTGGCGCAACGCCTGCAGAAAGCTTGTCGCGGGAGAAGCGGATCAGCTCTCGCTGGAGCTGTGTTGAAGGCTCGTAGTCGGGAGTCAGCGTCACGAACGCCTTCACCACCTCCATAGCAATAGGATCGGGCTTGCCTATCACTCCTGCCTCGGCCACCGCCGGGTGCTCGATTAGCGCACTCTCGACCTCAAATGGCCCGACAAGATGGCCCGCCGTGTTGATCACATCGTCTGCCCTGCCCTGGAACCAGAAGAATCCGTCTTCGTCCACCGACGCCTGGTCCCCGGTGATGTACCAGCCCTTCTTGAAGCGCGAGTTGTACATCTCGTCCTGCCGCCAGTAGGCGTACATCATGGAGGGCCAGCCGGGTCGGACGGCGAGTGCGCCTGCCTCGCCGGGCGGCAGCAGTTCGAAGTTGTCGTCCAGAACGCCCATAGTCACCCCGGGGATCGGCCGGCCCATGGAGCCTGGTCGTACTGGCATCGAGGCGTAGTTGGCGCACATGATTGCGCCGGTTTCCGTTTGCCACCAGTTGTCGTGGATCGGCATCTTGTAGTGCTCGTTGCCCCAGACAACAGCCTCGGGGTTGAGCGGTTCGCCGACCGAGCCGATGAAGCGAAGCGACTTCAGCGAATGGTCTTCGACAGGCTTCGCTCCGGCGCGCATGAGCAGCCGCACAGCTGTAGGTGCGGTGTACCACACGGTTACGTTGTACTTGTCGATGATGTCGTACCAGGATCCGGCGCTGAATCCGCCTTCGTAGATGATCTGCGTGACGCCGTTTGTCCACGGGGCCATCATGCCGTAAGAGGTACCGGTCACCCAGCCGGGGTCGGCCGTGCAGAAGTAGATATCGTCGAACTTGAGATCCAACGCCCAGTGGCCGGTCAACCACTGCTGCACTACCGCCTGGTGCCGGTGCAGGACGCCTTTCGGCTTGCCGGTTGAGCCGGAGGTGTAGTGCATGATCGAGAAGTCATACTGGCTGGTGTTCTCGACTGAGAAGTCGGTGGATGATGCGTTCGCCATCAGCTCGTTGTAGTCGAGATCGCCGTCTGCCAGCGGCTCGCTACTGCGGCCGTTCTTGTTGACGATGATTACTTTTTCGACGCTTGGCAGGTCCTTGAAGATCCCGGATATCTTCGCCTTTAGCTCTGGCGAAGTGATGACGAAGCGGCCTTCAGCGTCCTGGATGCGGTCCCTAACAGGTTCAGGCCCAAAGGCGGAGAACAGTGGAGCAATAACTCCTCCCGCCTTCAGGATTCCCATTGCGGCGAAGTAAAGCTCGGGCAGCCTGTCCATGAAGATGAAGACGCGGTCCCCGCGCTCGATTCCGAGTCCTTTCATGACTGCGCCGAAGCGGTCGGAGTGCTCCTTGAAGTCGGAGTAGGTGTAGCGCTCTTCTTCGCCGTTCTTGCCGACCCAGATCATGGCCAGCTTGTCACCGTGTCCGCGGACTACATGGCGGTCAACGGCTTCGTAGGCGTTGTTGAGGCCACCGCCCGGCAGCCAGTCCATCTTTGCGAAACCATCCCGCCACCAGTCGAAATCTGCACGGGAAGCGGCATAGTCAACGAGGTTCGGATCTGTGTTCTCGTACGGGCCGGATGGCTTGGCGATCTCCTGGTAGTCCATGTTCTTAGTTCCGGTTCAGGTTGGTGGTGTTGCGCGATTCCGTTGCGACGGGGTTGTGCCATACTCTGCCTCCGCAATCCTGCATAAGGCGGCAGAAACTGGCGTGTGCTTATATGGCAGAGGCAATATAACGAACCTGCACCCCGTCTGCCAAAGTACGGCCTTGCGCGTGCAGCCCTCGCACAGGCCCAAACTGCCGATGCGGGGGCTCTATTCCGTAGCCCAATTACTGCGCAACTTTCGCTGAGTACAGGGGATGGGCTTTCAGGGCTTCTACACCTTCAGGGTCGTGTGCAGGAACGACCAGCATTCCAGGCAAACGCTCTCTCAGTGCTCGGACTTTGGCGTAGCTCTCCGCCAGTTCATCCTTCTCTCCTATGCCGGGGAACCGATCTGTCATCAGCCCTTCCAGCGAGTAGCAGAGGTCTCCGACGAACAGGATGGGCGGATCGCCCTGCACGAGCATCGAGGTCGAACCTGGCATGTGGCCCGGAGTGGGGATCAGCATCACCGAGCCGTCGCCCATCAGGTCATACGCCTCCGTGAACGGCGCTACCGCTTCATTTTCTGTGGCTTCAAACTCGAACTGCGTCCACTTTGCGTCCGGAATTTCGATGTCTCGCCGCAGAACCGCCTTGCGCACTGAGTTCGGAGTGATCATGTGCTCCCAGGCCTCGGTGTTGACCAGCAACTCCGCCTGCGGAATCTCCGCTATGCAGCCGACGTGGTCGAAGTGGAGATGCGACATCACCGCTTTGCTGACATCGCCTGCGGCATAGCCGGCCAGTTCCAGTTGCCGCGTCAGCGTATCTTCAGGGCCAATTTCGAAACGGAAGACCTTGTTGTTGATCATCCGCGTGATCTTGTCTGGCCAGTAGTTGGGATCGGTCTTTGTCCTGGTGGTCATTCCAGCGTCGAACAGGACCATGCCTTTTTCATGTTCGATCACGAAAACCGAGATAGGTCGGTCCGTGATCCACTTTCGTCCGAAGAAGACCCACATCAGCGGATTCAGACGACTTCCTTTCAGGTGCTGGGCGTGCATCGATGCGATTCCGGTCCGGATGGCTGCAACCTGTTTTACCGGCGATTGCTTTCCGGACTCGCGTTCCATCACTCGTGTGCCTACATTTCCAGTGGTCATTGCGTCCCTCCAATCGTTCCAATAGCGGCGATATGTGCCGTTCGTCGTGCTGCGAACCAGAGTCTCAGCGCGGCAGCCATCGTGAGCAGGCCAAGCGCCCAGTAGAGCCAGTGAAAGTAGATGACTTCGCCCAGGATCAAGACCTGGATCGATATCCAGCCGAACACGACCGCACCTGCGGCGAATGCAGCCTCATCTGCGAACCTGGTTTTCCGCCAGACCATCGCGGCGCCGACGACGTTGCTGCCTCCGACGACGAGCCCGAGCAGAAGCCCCGGCACCAGGTAGTCGTTGAACGGCGAACCTTCAAGCGATTCAAGCTCAATACCCAGGTTGCTGCCGTCTGTCGCGCTTAATAGCGCTGCACTGCCGCCGAACGCGGTCAGGGCGGTAAACATGAGCAGCGCGGCCAATCCGCTTTGCAATCTGTTTCGTGGTGCTCTCAAGGAGCTGCCCCGGTTCAACTTCCTCACGACTTCTCGGATGGCGCGGATTTCGCACCTGTCTACCCAGATCACACCGTTCTTCCCAAGTTTCCGCGAATGACGTGATGGGTTTGTGAAATCGAAACAGCCGGTGTGAAGACAACGTGTTATTGGCGGCTGTCGTTAGAATTTGGCGACCTGACGAAATGGCAGATATATCGAATCAGGCAACTGGTGCTGTGGCAAACGTGGCCTGACTCCGTGATTGGGACTATCATTGAAAGGTTGCGCTCAGGCCGGACGTCGCTAGCGAGATCACGGTGCGGTGGCTGGCCTGAAGCGGAGCAAGAAAACACATTGGCGGCGGTCTGCGGTGACGATGCGCAGACCGGGCCGGCATGCCGGTCCGTCCAGTAGACGATGCAGAGAAGCACTGGTCGAATGGACGCTTCCTTTTACCGTCAGGTGTGAAAGAGGCAAATATATGAAGGTTCTATTTCTACAGGATGTCCGGCCCACGGCCCGCGCAGGCGACATTAAAGACGTCAAGAACGGGTTCGCCCGCAATTACCTGATTCCGCAGAAGCTGGCGGTGCTGGCGACCACTCACGAGGTGGTGCGCGCCGAGGGTCTGAGGAAAGAGGCCGAGTTACGCCAGAAGGCAGAGGCTGCTGAATGGCGCGAATTGATAGAACAACTGAAGGACGAGCCGGTCAAGGTGATCGTCCGGACGGGACCGACCGGCAGGCTCTACGGCTCGGTCTCGGCAGCGGTCATTGCCCAGGAGATCGCGGCGGCTGTTGGCCGCGAAGTTGATCGTCGCTCGATCAGGATTCCGGCACCAATTCGCACACTCGGCAAGTACTCGATTCCAGTGCAATTCGCCGATGAGGTTGAGACAAAACTCGACGTGCTTGTTGAGCCTGATGAGGACTCGGTTGGCAGAATCGAACAGGCGCGGGCGGCTCGTGCAGAAGCTGCGGCGGCCGACCCGACCTTTGAGGAGGCCCTTGAACAGGATGCTGCGGAGAGTGGCGCTGAGTCAGCTGGAGAAACGGCAATGACGAGCGACGATTCCGGGGAGGAGAGTGGGGAGAAGAGCTCGGAGTAGTTTTCTGGTTTGTCAGATTTGCAAAATCGGTCAGACGACGAGGTTATGAATGCGTTCCGGTCACCAACGGCCGGAGCGCATTTTTCTATCCGTCGATGACGCCGGGAAAAAGTCGTTCGGAAAAGCCCGAAAAGCCTGCGACTTCAGGCTATGAGATCGCGGGACGAGGGTGTTATAAATCGTGTCACCTTCGCATATGACGGCGTGTCTGAACGCGGCGTATCAGACAGCGCGCAGCGTATCGATACTGCACGCGAAAACCTTCATGCTTGACCGGACCTGACCTCGGTCCGGCGCGCGCAATAGATCACATTCAGACCCCAGTCCGGACAGACCGGACACGAACTTCCGTACACAGCCCGCAGGAGGACAGGACAGAAATTGGTACAGGCTGACAGGCTGCCGCCACACGATATCCAGGCAGAGGAATCGGTCATCGGTTCACTGTTGATCGATGGGCAGGCCGTCACCGATGTCCACGGGTTTCTGAGTGCGCGGGATTTCTACCGGCAGCGCAACAGGCTCTGCTACGAGGCTGTGGTTGAGCTCTTCAACCGAGACGAGGCGATCAACACGGTTACTATCGCCCATGAGCTTGAATCCCAGGGAACGCTCGAAGAGGTTGGCGGCACCGCATATCTTGCCCACCTTGTAGCCACTGTTCCGACCTCGGTCCACGTCGTCCACTTCGGCCGCCTTGTCCAGCGAACGGCTACGATGCGCCGCCTCATCAGCGCGGCGGGGGATATCGCCGCGATCGGCTTTGCGGACGAGGCAGATGTCGACGGGGCGCTAAGCGCGGCCGAGGACATCATCTTCGGTATCCGCACCGGGCAGGCTTCGCGCGATTTCGTCCACGTTGGTGAAGCGCTGGACCCATACCTGGAGCAGACTTCGGCCCTTGATGCACTTGACGATGATAAGAAGCCGATTCCTACCGGCTACTCCAACATGAACCAGCTCTTCGGCGGGCTGCAGCGGTCAGACATGATCGTGCTGGCGGCAAGACCGAGCATTGGAAAGAGCACATTGGCGCTGAACCTGGCAGCCAATGCGGCCAAAGAGCACGCCCGCGTCGGCATCTTCTCGCTGGAAATGGGCCGGGAGCAGGTGGCGATGAGGCTGCTCGCTTCGGAAGCACGACTGAATATGCACGACATCCGGCTGCGCCGCTTCTCACCGACCGAGGAAACACGGATGGTGGACGCCATCGGTCTGCTTTCCGACCTGGCGATCTACATCGACGACACGCCATTCCAGACCGTGGTCGAGATGCGCGGCAAGGCTCGCCGACTGCAGTTGACGCACGGTCTCGACTTCCTGGTCGTCGACTACATGCAGCTAATCAACGGGTCGTCCGGCGGCCGCGAGGGTAATCGCGCGCAGGAGGTGAGCGAGATATCTCGACAGATGAAGGCGATGGCGCGCGACCTGGATGTGCCGGTGATTGCGGTTTCGCAGTTGAGTCGGGCGATCGAGCGTCGTGAATCGCACAGGCCGGTTCTCTCAGACCTGCGTGAGAGCGGCAGCATCGAGCAGGATTCGGATATCGTGATGTTCATTCACCGTGAAGACAGGTTCACGACTGAAGAACAGTGGAACTCCAAGAACCCGGACCGTCCGTATCCGCGCGGACTGGCCGAGCTGATCGTGGCGAAGCACCGACATGGTCCGATCGACACTCTTTGGATGTCGGTGCGTGACGAACACGGCCGCTTCATGGAAATGCGGGCGCAGGCTCCGGTCGAACAGTTCTAGACGGCTAGCCGTGTTTTCGTGCCCGGTAACTTTGACTTACTGAAAAGCCAGTTCCTGTTTTCAAATGACTATCGAAAACAAAAAACCCTCCCCCAAATCACCGTTCCCGCGCGGCGTCCAGTTCACGCCTGTGCCGAATCCGCTGCTCGCCGGTCTGCTGGAAGAGATCGACGACATTGCCGAGTTGAAGATCACGCTGCGGGTAATCTGGGCGCTTCACAGAAAGAGGTCGCCGCTGCCGTATGTGACGGCACAAGAGGTTCGCGAGGACCGATCGGTCGCGGCTATGCTTGGCGTCATCGGCGACGATCTTGGGCGAGCCGTTGACAGTTCTCTGAAGCTTGCAGTGAGCCGTGGTACGCTGCTGGAGATTCCGGCTACGCTGGCTACAGATAGCGATGAGAAACGGTACCTGCTGAACACCGAACCGGTGCGCGCCGCACTTGTCCGCAAGGGCGTCGAGATACCGGAGCTTCCAGAGCGTGTAGCCGGTCCGGGCGTCGAGACGCAGCAGGCGGAATCTCGCCCTGAGCTGCACCAGGGTGTGTTCAAGGTCTACGAGGAAAATATCGGCGTCATGTCTCCTCTGATCGCCGAGAGCATCACCGCCGCGTTGCAGGAGCACCCGGAGGCCGAAGTTGTCGACGCCATTCGCGTCGCTGTCGAGGCGAATGCGAGGAGTTGGAAGTATGTGACCGCGGTGCTCAAGCGCTGGGCGGTCGAAGGCAGAGATAGAAGAGAGACCGATGGAAAGTCTGAACGACATTCTGAAGCGAATCGCAGCGACGAATTCATCGAGCGTTACCTTGAGCGGCAGCGAGCACGGGGAAATCGTTGACGAGCAGCCGCCTTGCCCGATCTGCGACGACGCCCGCTGGCTGAACGTTGACGCGCCGGTCGGCTCGCCCGAGTTCGGGACGGTCGTCCCCTGCGAGTGCCAGGAGAAGGTCTGGGGCTCACATGTAAACAAGAGGCTCCGCGACTACTCGGACCTCGGGCCGCTTGAGCGGATGACGTTCGAGTCGATGGAACCGACGGGACGCGACGGTTTCGCGGACCCGGCGAGCTTCCGCAAGGCGCGTGACGCCGCGCAGCGCTACTCGCACGACCCGATGGGTTGGCTGATCATCAGCGGTCCATCCGGAACAGGAAAGACGCACATCGCGGCGGCAATCGCGAATCGGCTGGTGTCTGACGGACGGCCGGTTAAGTTCGTATCGGTCCCTGATCTGCTGGACCACATGCGCGCCACGCTCGACCGTAATCCTGACGACCCGGACGGCGATGATTTCGAGGGTCTGTTCAGCCACATCATCGAAGCGCCGATGCTTGTGCTGGATGACCTTGGCGTGCAGAGTCCAACCCGCTGGGCCGAGGAGAAGATCGACCAGGTGTTGAGCCAGCGGTATGCCCGCCGGTTGCCGACGGTCTTCACGACAAGTCTGCCGGTGGAACGCATGCCGGACCGGCTGAGAACGCGGGTGATGGACCCGTTCATATCAGAGCGCATCGAGCTTCTGGCTGGCGCGGGCAATGCCGACAGGTCTTCAATCGGGCTTGATTCGTCGCAGTTGAAGTCAATGACATTTGAGTCGTTTGAGCCGCGCGGTGCAAGGGACAGCACGCCGAGGCAGCGAGACACGCTTGAGTCGGCGCGCAACGCAGCTCGATCGTTCGCCGAGATGCCACAGGGGTGGATCTATCTCGCCGGTCCGACTGGAGTTGGTAAGACCCACCTTGCAGTGGCGATTGCAAACGTCCAACTCCAGCAGGGACGTTCGGTTCTGTTTCGCTTCGTGCCGGACCTGCTGGACCAGCTTCGGCGTGCATACCAGCCGAACTCGGCGATTGGCTTCGACCGCGAGTTCCAGGTGATCCGGAACTGTGAGGTCTTGATACTCGACGATCTCGGAGCGCAGGCGACTACGGCGTGGGCAGAAGAGAAGCTGTACCAGTTGATCGTTCACAGGCATGCGGCGGGACTGCCGACTGTCATCACATCTCGGGTGATGCTGGACGAGGCTGCCGCGAGCGGTTTTACGAACCGCTACTCAGATGCCATCGCCTCTCGATTGCGTGACACGCACGTCGTATGGGAGTACGCCATGCTGGCTCCCGACTACCGGCACCGTGGCGCTGCCAGTTCCCGCAACCGTTCCGATGAGGTGGCTCGTGACAGGCCACGAAACGGTTCAAAGTCGAGCCGGACCACAAGAGCCAAATGAGCCCCGGTCCGCTCGGTGGAGGTTCGGGCAGCGATTCCACGTTCAGCCGGATCGTCGCCGGTGAGCTGCCAGCGAAGTGGGTCTCAGACGAACCCGACTCTCCGGTTGTCTGCTTCCATAACCGGCTTAAATGGGCGCGTGTGATGCTGTTGGTCGTACCCCGGGACTTCATGACTCAGGAAGATATGTGGCTTGACGACGTGCTACAGGACGCACTGAGGCTGGCCGTTGAGGTTGGGGAGGAGCACTGCCCTGAGGGCTTCCGCGTGTTGTCGAACTTCGGCCGCGGCGCACACCAGAGCCAGCTTCACGCTCATCTCCACGTTATTTCAGGGCTTGCGGAGAACATCGCTGCGGCGAAGCCGTTGGAAGAGTGGCAGGAAACCGATGGAACAAGAGTGCAGCGACAGGACATAGACGGTGTGCCGCATGCAGATCTCTACCGCGACGACCTGTCTTCGTCCCAGTTCGAGTTCATGACGGGCGAGGGTGCGCCGAACGCAGCAGAGGCTGCGATCGCCCATGCGAAGAGCTTTTCGGCGACAGGTTTCAGGTTGAAGGCGAACTACAGCATGGACACGGGAGGACCGCGGGGAGGTCAGCCGGGTCTGTTCATGCTTGGCGGCGGCCAGCTAGCACTGTACGTGTGAGTGGCGCGGGTCACCAGGGTGTTGCCGACGACCGGATTAAATCCGCCCTCAGGCGAACCGAGCAGAGGCCATCGTTCCGACTGCTACTACGACCAACACGGCGTTGATTCTGCTGCCAAATGCGATCTGTGAACGGATGCTCTGGAGAGCTGAGCTGTCGGCAGCGGTCTCGTCTAAAAGAGCGCGTCGCAACTTTGCCGTCCTTACGCCGACCCAGCCGCTCAAAAAGAACGCAAGCAGCGACGTTACAAGTCCGATGCCGATTGCCATGCCCCAGCCGTTGTCGAACAGTTGATCGAACTCTCGACCTGGCGTGCGAGAGATCAGCACGAATCCGACCACGATGGTGATGATCGCCGATAGCGTGATCCAGAGGCTATTGAGCTTGCTAATAGCTTGCAGCACGTCTCGCTCAATCTCGTTGCCTAATGAGCGCAGTTTCGGCTCCAGCACGAGGGTCAGGTAAAGCGCGGCACCCACCCAGACGATACCTGGCAGGATATGAAGTATTCGCAGGACGATAAGTTCGGTGTCCATAGGTTATTTTTCTAAGGTGAGAATTGTCCTTGAGACATCTCTGATGTCCGCATCCGGCAGATGGGTGATGTTGTTGAGTTCGATTGGTCCGTTGCCAACGTAGATCGGAAGCCTGGCCGCACGCAACATATCGTAATCACCCTTGCTGTCTCCGACCGCGGCGACCTCGGAAATTGGGATACCACTCTCTGACGCTGTTAGGCGAAGAAAGTCGGCTTTAGTCGCAATCCATGAATGCGTAACTGACCCGGAGCGAAAGTCTAGTTCCGTTGCGTGAATCCGGGCAACGCTCAGTTCGTTCGCGATGTGTTCAACGATGAACGACCATGTCATCGACGCGAGCGCGATCTGCACCCCCGCAACGTGCAATTCTGCTATGCCTTCGCGTGCTCCCGGAGCCCACATCAGGTTGGAAAGGTGGGTCTCGACGTTGCTCTTCCCGGCTTCCAGGTACCAACCGGCCATCTCGTTTCGGCCAGCAGCCACCTGATCCCTACCCTCAACGCCCTCCAGCTCACACATCCGTTCGTATTTACCCAGCCCTCGAGCGATGGTCTGACAGGCTGTATCGCCCCTCAGCAAAGTTCCGTCCACGTCAAAGATTGCAAGCTTGATTGGCACAGTGCTTCCACCCGTGCGAGTTCGCGAAACAGAATCGCCGGTGGCTGATGGTAACTCCATCTGCGGTATGCTGCGGCCGTCCCAGGAGCCCGCATCCCTATTCGGTTCAATTAACTGGAGCACCAGGCAATGAAAATAACCGGCGTCGAGGTTTTTCCCCTCACCAGCCAGCGGCCCAAACTAAAGGTCGGACATCCCATTCATCCCTCGTGGTGGGGATACGATCAGACGCTTATCCGAGTCGATACGGAAGGCGGCATCTCTGGCTGGGGCTGCGCTGGCGTGCGGTGGGAGATGGTCGATGCGGTGAAGAAGGTGCTGTGGCCGCACCTGATCAGCGAAGATGCCTTGCAACCCGAATCCGTGACCGAGCGTCTGCACCAGTGGACCTTCTGGTACGGCCGCGGAGGGGCGATAACCGCATACATTGGCGCTGTGAACCACGCGCTGTGGGACATTCTCGGCAAGCACACCGGGCTTTCGATCTCCCGTCTGTTTGGCGGGCGATACGTCGAGCAGGTCAAGCCATACGCTTCGATGCTGTTCTCGTGGCCCGTCGATGAGATGGTGAGCAACCTGGAGTCCGGGTTGGAACGGAATTTTCGTGCATTCAAACTCGGCTGGGGCACGTTCGGACGGGAGCGAGACCTGAGGCACGACGAGGAACTTGTGAAGACGGCGTGGCAGGCTATCGGTGACGATTCTGAACTGATGGTGGACCCTGGCGGCTCGGACGTGTTCTGGCACGGCGACCTGAAGTGGGCGATGGAGGCGGCGCGAATGCTGAAGGACTACAACGTCAGCTGGTTCGAGGAGCCGCTCCGAGCTGATGACATCGAGGGCTACAAGCAGCTGCGGGAAGCATCGCCTGTCCGCATCGCGACGGGGGAGGTTGTGCGGGGCCGCCTGAACTTCAAGCCGTTTATCGAGAACCTGGCCTGCGACATTTTGCAGCCAGACCAGACGATCTGCGGCGGTCTTTCGGAGTCGCGCAAGATCTGGCAGGCGGCGTACGACGCGAACATCCAGGTTGTGATGCACGGCTGGAACACGGCGGTGGGCGCAGCGGCCGACCTGCAGCTCACGGCTTCGATGCCTAACGGCAAGTACCTGGAGTACTGGCATCCGGCGCCATATGTGAGCGGCATTCTCAAGGAACCGCTGTTGCTGAACGATGACGGCATGCTGCCGGTGCCGGACGGTCCCGGCCTCGGCATCGAGATCGATGAGGATGCGCTGCGGGCGCACGGGGCGGGCGCGGACGACTATGGAGCGGGGTGATCGGGTCTTTTTTAGTACGTATTCGATTTTCGAAAGGGAGCGACGATGGCGATCAACGGAAAGTGGAACTACGAGGACCTGACCTGGCCTGAGATCAACGAGGCGGTCAAGGCGGAGCTGATCCCAGTGCTGCCTGTTGGAACAATGGAGCAGCACGGGCCGCACCTGCCGGTGAAGATGGACCGCTGGACAGCCACCGAAGTTGCGAGGGCTGCGTGTGAGCAGAGCCCGGACCGGCTTCTTTTCATGCCGCCGGTCTCATACGGCTACACAACGCACGTGATGGACTTCCCAGGATCGGTAACCATTCATCACGAGACCTTTATCCGCTACATCACTGACATCCTGAAGAGCCTCGCCTATCACGGCTTTTCCAGGATATTCGTCGTCAACGGGCACGGCTCTAACATGCCACCGCTTGATCTTGCTTGCAGAAGGGCGAACATCGAGACTGAGGCGGAGGTGGCGCTTTCGTCGTGGTGGGGGCTGGCGGCGACTGATCCGGAGTTCACGAAGACGTGGCGAGAGTCGCACTTTCCAGGCGGCTGCGCGCATTCGGGCGAGGCAGAGACTTCACTTGCGCTGCATCTCGACGCTGACCTGATCCAGATGGACAACGCGAAGCACGAAGAGATCGCGTTTCACAAGCACGACTCGAAATTCCGATGGGTCGATCTGTGGGCCGCCGGCCCGGTTTCGATCACTTCATGGACGAGCGAGTACACAGAGTCAGGGATTTGCGGTGAGGCTGACCTTGCGACGCCTGAGAAGGGTCGGATGCTGTTCGATGAGGCTGTTAAGAACCTGATCGCGTTCACCGAAGAGTGGATGGCGCAGCCGCGGCCGGCGCGTGTCGATCACCATGCGGTGAAGCCGTTGAGCGAGTTGCCGGGGTGATGTGGGGCTGAATGTCCTCTTATCCGGCGTGGTCCCTGAGCGAAGTCGAAGGATCTCTTTGAAGTCGAGTAGTCCTGTTGAGGTGGTCGGCCGCGGAGTGCGCTCGTCTTGGTGCGACAGGCACTGCAGGAGGCAAGTGACTTCGACAGGGTTAGTCGTCTCCGCGAGAGATCCTTCGACTCCGTTTCACTCCGCTCAGGACACACGCGATTGGCCTAGGACATACGTTTTCCGGTGCGTCTTCGCTTCGGACCACGGCTTCACGAGAACAGCGCCAGATAATCCTCGTTCGCCGTCCACATCTCGTCGAACATGTTGCGAATCTTGGCCAGCGACAGGTTGGCTGCGGTAAGCGGGTCGAGCGCAATTGCGTGGAACGCAGACTCGCGGTCAAGGTCGGTGACTGCGAGCGTCGCCATTTCCTGCACCGCCACGTTCGACCTGCTCAGCGACGCGCATTGCGGCGGCAGGTCACCGACGGCCATCGGGTGAACGCCGAGCCTGTCGACCGTGCACGGCACCTCGACGCAGCTTCCCTCCGGCAGGTTGGATATCAGACCGGTATTCGAGACATTGGCGTTGATTACAGTAGGGCGACCGCTCTCCATCGCCTCGATGATCCGGCAGGCATACTCGTCTGACCGGACAGGATTCATCGGCTCAGAAGACTCGGCGTCGGCCCGAAGTTGTTCGTAATGCGTATCGACACGGGTCGTTCGCCGTTGCAGGTCCTGCCTGATCTCGTTGAGCCCGAACTCCTCGATCACAGCCGGGTCGGTCCTGAAGTACGGCGTGTACTCCGACATGTGACGCGTCGACTCGGTGACGAAGTAGCCAAACTGTTTCATCACCTCGAAGCGAACAGTATCCCGAGCAGAGATCTCCGGGTTGTTCATCGCTTCGATCAGCTGGGGATACACATCCTCGCCATCCCGCTCGAAGCGCAAGAACCATGCGAGGTGATTAATGCCTGCGACCCAGGCGGAAACCGATTCTCCAGGCGCGCCGATGTACTCGGCAAGGTCATGGGTAGTCCGCTGAACGCTGTGGCAGAGGCCAACGGTCGGGACATCCGTCATGTCGTTGATCGCCCAGCACGCTATCGCCATCGGGTTCGTGTAGTTGAGCAGCCAGGCGTCGGGCGCTACGTCTTCAATATCGGCACAGATATCCAGCAGAACGGGGACGGTTCGCAGCGCTTTGAATACGCCGCCGGGACCGACTGTGTCGCCGACCGACTGATCGACGCCGTAGCGCAGGGGTATACCGATGTCTTTCTCGTAGTCGTCACCGACACGAATAGTCGTCAGCACGTAACTGGCGCCTTCAAGAGAAGCACGTCTGTCTGTGGTGGTCTCGATGCGGATGTTCGCTCCGGCGTCACGCGTCAGCTTGTTGGCGAAACGGCCAATTACTTCCAGTCGCTCTTCGTCGACATCCATCAGTGAAACGGTTGCGTCGGAAAGCTCCGGCACGCAGACGACGTCCTGCAGGAGACGGCGGGCGAAAACGACGCTACCTGCGCCAATCAGTGAGATTTTCGGTGACATTCAGCGCTCCAAATTGACGAAGTAAACGGCAAGAAAGTGTCGGCACCGTCGCCGGCGCTCAACCGGATCAAGTGATTGCCAACGCAGTGCGGCGAACAACGGCAGAGTCTCAGTACTGCTTGATCTTGTCAACGATGTTCAGAAGCGGCCGCCCATCAAGATACCGGCCAAGGTTCTCTTCGAAGATGGTGAAGGTGCGCCTGTCCAGCATGATCTTTTCTGCGTTGCCTGCGATGTGTGGCGTGATGATCAGGTTGGGCAGGCCCCAGAGTTCGCTGTCCGCAGAAAGAGGCTCTCGTTCAACCGTGTCGAGCGCAGCCCCGGCAATTTTCCCACTGCTTAGTGCGGCGGCAAGCGCCTTGTTGTCGAACAGGCGACCTCTTGAAGTGACGATCAGGCGAGCCGTGCGCCGCATCATCTCGAACTCATTCTCGCCAAGCAGATTTGCGTTCGCCTCCGAGTACGGGGCCGTGACGATGACGTAGTCCGACGCCTCAAGCAGATCTGGTAGGCGGTCGGGAGACCAGACGAACTCCACGATGGGGTCGCCGTCTACCGGTTCACGGTCCAACGCCAGCACTTGCATGCCCATCGCCTTGCAACGCCACGCGATCTCCCTTCCCGATTTACCGAAGCCGATGATGCCGACCGTTTTATCGCCGAGGTACTCAACGACTTCGAGCGCGCCGTCCTGGTCCCACGTGTTGTTCTTTTTGTCCTGCCAGAATCGCGGGAACTGCCTCGCCAGCGCGAACATCATTGCGATCGCATGCTCACCGATCATCGGCGCACCGGCCCCACGAGCGTTTGTGACGACAACCTTGCTCGCAGCAACCTGGGGCACTGTGCCGAAAAGACCCTCCATCCCGGCGTCCAGGGTCTGTATCCACTTCAGGCTCGATGCAGAATCGAACTGGTCACTTGTCGGGTATCCGAACAGGACCTCTGCGTCACGAATGTGCTCAGACGCCTCAGAGTCAGAGTGCGAAACGGTGATGTCTATCTCCGGGTGACGCTGCCTCAACTTGTCGCAGAACTGCTCCGCCCAGTCAGGGAGAACCAAAACCTTCATTTTCAGAGCCTCTGTTCATGTTGTTCAGACGTTTTCTAGCAACTCAATTGCCGTGTCTACTAGCAGCTCCCCGGCATCGGGCCCAAACGGGCTGGTGGTCGTGCCGTAGAACCGGCGGAATCGTTTCATGTCGACCAGGTCAGCGATTGGAACGCCGGTCAGTTCTGCATACGGCCGGCGAGATGATACGTAACCGATGTACTCCGAGCTGTAGCTTGCGATCCATGGTCGCTCGCCGCTGGCCCCTTCCTTGATCGCCAACCCGAGTTCGTTAAACATCTCTCCGGGATGGGCGCTGATGACGAGGTCGCCGATGCGAAGGGCCAACACCTCAACTCCAACGGCCGGTTTTTCCTGGTTGCGCGCCAGGTTGAGTTCGTTGCGGCCGTTGCCGTACAGCTCCGGATGCAGTTCACCCGCGTTTGCTGTCGTTGTTCCTTCGGGCCAGACGTCCCCGCTGTACGAGCTGAGTTCTCCGGTTAATCGTTTGTGAAGGGCCTCAGCTTCGGGAATCGACCAGGGAACCTGTCTCCGCGGCAGCTCCAGTTGCGTGGACGCAGATGCAAGGTCAATATCCTGCTCTGGTTGTATCGACACCGACACCTGTAAAGCCTGGCGTGCGATCGCTTCACCGAACTTTGCGGTCTCTGCATGCGTGTGTAGATGCTCGGATTTCAGGTTGCCGAACCACCAGTCATACGGGTGGATGTCGCCTGCTGCGCCCTGCAGATGGATAGCCACCGCGCCCTGGTCTATCTCCTCGATGGTCGAGGACAGTTCACCTGAATAGTCGCCCGACCATTCGAGATACTGTCCGCCATCACAAACGCCGTGCGCCGCGAAATTCACCACCCTGGCTATTGGTGTTCCGTCAGGTTCGTCAACCCGCAGGACTCCGACTTCATCGTCGACCGGACGTTCTTTGTACTGTCGGTTTACGGTCCAGCCCTTCAGTTGGCCTGATCCGTGACCTGCCTCGGCCGGGCGCATAGCGTTCATGGCTTCGTAAACGGTCCCGGCCACCAGGTCGGCCAGGTATGCGGCGTATGTGCGCCACGCAGGAGTGACTCCGAGAATGATGTCTGGCGCCGTGTGATTGTGTGTCGAATTGACCAACAACGCTTCCGCAGGAATGCCGCATAGACCGCTGACCTGCCGCTGGATCTCCCGCATCGTCTCGGTCGGTATGCCACAGATCTCGAGCGAGACGATGGCGATCCGATACTCTCCGTTGTCGAGCACGAGCGCCCTTGTGTAGATGTCGCGAAACACACCGGTAGACCTGCCCTGCCGCAGCCCCCACTGTCCCATCCGATAGCCGATGGGTGGAGTTATCACCGTTTTTGCGGTACCGGCTCTCAGGTTCGCCACGTTCCCTCCCGTTTACTCATTTAGCGCCCGCTGCGCGGGCAATTTCCAGTGTGTCCAGTTCCAGGTCGATTTCCAGCTCTTCACCCGTTTCAGCCTGATGCCCTGCAACATTTGTCGAAATCATTACCGCTGACCGCGGCATCGCCTTTCGCAGGTGTCGGGCGAATACGGCGGGTTGCGGTCGATCGACACCGACACAGACAAGTTCTCCGACACGGAGCACACGAACGCCCTTTTCATCATCGGAAGAGATCTCTGCCGACACGTTGCGCCGGTAGTCGATATTCCCGGCTGCCACCGAAACCTGCGTCGCCAGCAACAGGCCGAGAGCCTGCACGTCTGCTGCTCCGCGCTCCATATGAGAGCGCGATTCGTTGCCTCGATACCAGTTGTATGGACGAACATCTGCGTCTGATCCCCGGGCGAAGGCCACGACACCCCCGCCTGCCTGCTCCAGCGCCCAGCTGGCGTATGCAGGAAAGTCCCCGGTCCAGCGTCCGTCATCGCCTCGAATAGTTGCGGGACATGAGAACGAAAATAGCTGGGCGATGCCTTCGCCTCCGGCTGTTGTGACCGATGCGACCGTCACCGCTTCGTCTGCCTCTGCACCTGCTCCCGATACTCCGGTCGTGATACCTGTGAGCTGGGCTGTATTGACTCCAAGCCCCGCAGGGCTCATCGATTGGCTGGCCTGGGCAGCCGCGCCGCCACAGACCTCCGGAAGGTAAGCGAGATAGTTCGCATAGGATTCGGATTCAGGTGAACCGGACCATGTTGGAGGTGAAATGCCGTTGCCGGTGCAGGTGACCCACACAAACGGCGCATGCGTTTCAGCAGAGCCTGCGACTGCGGTGCGGATTTTTAATTGCAGTGCCGGTGTTAGTCCCCAGAGTTCAAGCGAGCAGATAGCTACGCGCCGTCCCTCGGCTTCAAATAGCAGCACCCTGACCAGCAGATCGTCGTCAACACCGGTCGATTTCGCGGCAGCAAACTCTGGTCCGCAGATTTTGAATCCGACAGGAGGCGTGATCGGCGCACGGCCCGCGCCTGCCCGCAAAAGACCGTCGTCACCCGGCTGAAAAAACTGTCTCGCCGCGCGTGGCGTCACCGCACTGGCCAACTACCTACTCCCAGTTCTTGTACGTGCCCGGACTGGTCTTCCTGGCCATCTGTATCTGTACACCGTCCGGGTCATAGCTGTTGGATATGGTTCGGCCGGACTGCTGGTTTTCGAACGGCTCAAAAAGAAACTCGACGCCGCCCAGCATCTGGACCTCTTTCGTAGCGTCGCGCGGGTCGTCGACAAGAAACGAAAGATGGTCGATGCCGCACTGCTGTCCGTCTTCCGCCTGGTGCAGCTCTATGCGCACGGGGTGTTGCTCATCGCCATTGAACATGAATACCGTCGTGCCGTTGTCCACCGTGCCTTCCGGCGACATGCCGAACTTTCGGTAGAACTCGATAGACGCGGCGAGGTCCTTGACCACGATGTCGATGTGGTCGACTCCGAGAAATCGCATCTGCTGCTCCTGTGCTAAATGTTGGCCCAGATTATGCGCGGATTGCGCGAGTCGTGCTCGCCGATGATACTCTGCGCAGCGCTCGTTATCCGCCGATTTCGAACAGGTGCCAGATAAGGATGGCTGAAGAACAATGGCAGAACAGATCGAGATTTTTTCAGATGAGTTCGAGAAGCTGCTTGGCAAAACGCGTGAGGTAACGCAACTCGAGACCGGAATGGGCTTCTGCGAGGGGACGCACTGGCTGGACGAAGGCAACTACCTGGTGTGGAGCGATCTCCCTAACAACCGGATGATGCGTTGGTCGGAGAGTGACGGAACTTCTGTATTCAGGGAGCCGTGTGCCAATACGAATGGTCACACGACGGACCTTGAGGGCAGGATACTTTCGTGCGAGACGAGCGGGCGACGCGTGAGCCGCACCGAACACGACGGAACGATTGTGACGCTGGCAGACCGGTATCGCGGAGGCAGGCTGACATCGCCGAACGACATCGTGGTGAAATCAGACGGCTCGGTCTGGTTTACGGACCCTGACTATGGAGCGCTGGATCCGGACCTTGGCCATATGAAGAGAACTGAGCAGGATCACAACGGGGTGTATCGACTTGTTCCGGAGACCGGTGTGCTGACTGCTGTTTCGGAAGACTTCGAAAAGCCGAATGGTCTTGCTTTCTCGCCGGACGAGAGTGTTTTATACATCAGCGACACCGGTCGCACGCACGGTGAGTTCAGAACCCACCGGCTGATGGCGTTCGACGTGCAAGGCGATAAGCTGGCAAACCCGCGAGTGTTCGCAGAGGTTGAACCATGGGTGCCGGACGGGATGCGCGTTGACGTGAACGGAAACCTCTTCGTTGCCGCTGGCGACGGCATCCAGTGCTTCAATCCAGCGGGTGAGTTGATTGGGAAGATCCACACGCCGGAAGTCGCCGCAAATTGCTCGTTCGGCATGTCTGACCGGCAGACCCTTTTCATTGCCGCGACCAGCTCCGTCTGGAGCATTGAGCTAGGCACAGTCGGTGCGAGGAGACCGGTAGCCTGACGGCAGCACCGGGATCCTGTCATCACAAGTCCGCATGAATGGAAATGATAATGACCGCAGAGCCGAAAATCTGGACGGATCGCGACGAACACCGACCAGTGTCTGAGTTGAAGTCCGGGTTCGAGGTGCTGGACCCGGCGTTCGAACAACTTACTGGCGAGAGTCCTCAGCTGGATAAGCATTGGTCGGGAGCCGAGTGGTCCGAGGGTCCGGTTTTCGTGCCATATCTCAATTCACTTGTGTGGTCGGACATCCCGAACAACCGGATGTTGCGGTTCGACGCAGGATCTGGTGAGACGACCGTTTTCCGGGAGCCTTCGAACTTCACAAATGGTCACACGCTGGATCTCGAAGGCAGGATAGTCAGCTGTGAGCACCAGACGAACCGGATTTCACGAACCGAGAAGGACGGCTCGGTCACCGTTCTTGTGGACAGCTACGAAGGCAAGCGCCTGAACTCACCCAATGACCTGGTTGTGAAGTCGGACGGTACGATCTGGTTCTCAGACCCGCCGTACGGAATCATGAGCAACCGCGAGGGCAACCAGAGAGAGTCGGACATTGGTGCCAATTACCTGTTTCGGTTCGAGCCCGGGTCCGGTGAGTTGACCGTTGCCAGTGACCAGTTCGACAAGCCGAACGGTCTCGCTTTCTCGCCGGACGAAAGCATTCTGTATGTGGCCGATTCCGGCGAGCCGCGCAGGGTGTTCGCCTTAGACGTGGAAAAAGATGGAAAGTCGCTGTCAAATTTTCGGGAGTTTGCGGTGGTCCGGCCGGGCATAGCAGATGGCTTCAGGTGCGATGTGAACGGGAACGTCTGGACCAGCGCGCATGATGGCATTCATTGCATCACCCCGGAAGGTAAAACAATCGGCAAGATCCAGGTACCTGAACAACGGACGGCGAACTGCTGTTGGGGCGGCCCGTACTGGGACCGGCTCTACATCGCAGGTGACACGTCGGTGTACTCGGTGCAACTGGCGGTTGAAGGAGCGCACCGCCCTCGCTGAAGGGTTTATGACGCGGATGCGCCCGGCCTCTGCATTAGCCGGGCGCAGAACAGATTGCTTTGAACGATCTACGCTCGTGCGGCAGAGATGCTTAGCCAGCGGCGCGGTATAGTCTGGATCTGCCGCTCCTCGAACACCTGTCGCAAGCCTTTCTGCAAAGCCTGCCTTCCGACATCGAGCGGCACGCCCGGTAAAACACCTTCGATCCAGTCTCGGAATCCGCTGATATGGTACCAGCCTGACTCCGGAACGTCGATATCGGCAACTTCAGACTTGACGATCGTGAAGCCGGAATCTTCCAGCAGGATTTCGTATTCAGCGGCGGTGAGATGCTGGCGTGACTCTACCTTCTTCGACGCGTCCGGCATGACGCCGTGCTCTCGTTTTAGAATCCGGAGCGACCGCATGAGCCAGCGGCGAAAGAACTCTTCGCTGGCGGGCGGGTGCGACCCATCGAAGAACGATGTGTTGATAGCCAGTATCCCGTTGGGAGACAGCTTCTCTCTGATCTGACCGAGGAGTGTCTTCTTGTCCGGAACATAGTGGATGGAGTTGCAGTAGACGACTGCGTCCACATCGCCGTTTATGGCAGTCTTGAGGTTTTGCACAGGTGACTGGACGAACCTGACGACAGAGTCTTTCCGGCCTCCCAGCTCTGACACAGCGTCTCGAAGGGCCGAGGCAGAGTGGTCAACGGCGAAGATGACGGTCTCCTTGGCAGACTGAATCCGCTCAAGGATGAGTTTGGTCACACCACCGGTGCCACAACCCAGGTCTATGATTCGTCGTTGCCGACCAACCTCCGCCAGGTCGAGAAGTCTTGCGTTGACCTGCCTGTAGAAAGGCAGGTTAGAGAATGCACTAAATGAAAACTCTTCTGTATTGTTGCTGGTCTCTTCCACGTTAGGGCCTCGCTGACGTTCTGCGAAAGTACCCTGCTCCGCTAATGCCGAATAGTGTCGAACAGGCGGACAAGGCTTTGCATTGAACTATCCGATTTTACCAGATAGCGACGGCTTCAAGATACGTGGCTTCCTCCGCGGTAAGCCACTTCATGGAGATATTCATGCCGTACATCGATCGGCCACTTTGAAAACTCGACTTTCATCGTTAAGCGCGCTCACAATTGCCGTGCTCGTACTGGCGTTCGGGTGCGCTGGCAGAGATAACGGCACGCCGCTGATCTTTGCTGCGGCGTCGTTGGCAGACGCGCTTGAAGAGGCTGCGGAGGTGTACGAGGCGGAAACGGGTAACCGGGTCGAGTTCAGTTTCGGCGGCTCCACGGCACTTGCGAACCAGATCTCCAGGTTGAACGCGCCTGCGGACGGCGTGATCCTGGCGGGGATCGATCCCGTTCGAGTTTTGGAAGAAGGTGCTGTGATCACGCCGGATGACGTGGCTGTGATTGCACGAAACTCGCTGGTGGTCGTCAGCCAGGACAACGGGCAGATTCGGTCGCTGGAGGATCTTGTAGGCACTGATTCGCGGATCGCGATCGCGGACCCTGCTCTTGCGCCGGCGGGTCAGTACGCAAAGGAAGCGCTTGTCTCGGCAGGTGTCTGGGATGATCTTGAGGGGAGGGTCGTTCCAACGCTCAACGTTCGGGCTGCGTTGGCGGCTGCAGGCTCCGGCAGCGCGGGTTTTGCCATCGTCTACGCCACCGACGTGCTCGCTGATCCGGGACTGAATGTGGTTCTGTCCGTCGACGAACAACTGCACGCGCCGGTGGTCTATCCAGCCGTTGCCATCGTTGACGCCGATGCAGCCGCTGCCGCCAACACCTTTTTCGGGTTTCTACTTGGAGCGCGCGGCAGGTCGATTCTCGAGCGGCACGGCTTCACTGCACCGAACTGATGTGACTGAACGCACTATGGGATCTGGCTTTGCGATGTCGACAATTCGGCGAACCGGTGCTGGCGTTAGACTGGGCGATCTATGAGTTCTGACCTCTCAATAGTGCTCTTGTCGCTTCAGATCGCCGGTCTGGCAATGGCGATCGTGATCCCATCTGGTATCGCAACTGCATGGCTGCTCGCGCGAAAGCGATTTCGCGGTCGGTTCGTGCTCGAGGCCATCACAACTTTGCCGCTGGCTCTGCCTCCGGTGCTGGTCGGATTCGTACTGCTGTGGGCGACGGGCAGCAACAGTTGGCCGGGACGGGCGGTCAACTCGCTATTCGGCGTCGATATCGTCTTTACATGGGTTGCCGCGGCGATCGCAGCCGCGGTCGTGGCGTTTCCATTGAGCGTCAGGGCATTTACATCTGCGATCGCGGGCGTCGATAGCAGGCTCGAGGTCGCGGCGCGCGGACTCGGTGCAGGGCCTTTGCGCGTCTTTTTCACGATTACCATGCCACTGGCATATCGAGGGATTCTTGCTGGTGTTCTTCTTGGCTTTGTCAGGGCGTTCTCGGAGTTCGGGGCGACCATCGTGATTGCAGGTAATATCCCCGGGCGAACGCAAACTGTGCCATCCGCGATCTTCACGAGAATCTCTACCGGGGACGACGACGCTGTGTGGCGGTTGGCGATCGTCTCGGTTGTGATCGCCGTGGCCGCGCTGGCCACACATAACTACTTGCTGCGACGGTCGGATCGCGAGCCAGAAAGGGTTTCGTCGTGATGCCGGGTCAGGGCAAACGCCCAGAGAGCATCCTTGACTTCGAGATCGCAGTGGAGCGCTCCGGTTTTTCGCTGCAGGCATCTGGCGCGTTTGGCCCCGGCATCACCGCGGTATTCGGTCCGTCAGGCGCAGGTAAAACAACCCTGCTTGGGGCGATAGCTGGCAGCGTTTCGCCATCGAGCGGTCGAATCTCTCTTTTCGGTCGCACACTCTTTTCATCAGACCAGAAAACCAACCTGCCGCCAGAACGGCGAAGAGTTGGGTTTGTCTACCAGGATGCGGCTCTCTTCCCGCATATGACGGTTGAAAAAAACATCGCATACGGACACAGGCTCACGTCAAAGCAACGACGACGGCTGATCCCATCCGAACTTTGCGATCTTCTCGGCATCTCTAACTTGCTTCAGCGCAGGCCCGCGGACCTTTCCGGGGGCGAGAAGCAGCGGGTGGCACTGGCACGGACACTTGCAGCCTCGCCAGAGCTTCTCCTGCTGGACGAGCCGACGTCTTCGCTTGACGTGCGTCTGAGGGGAATCGTGATGGGTTACCTGAAGCTGGTTCACCGAGAGCTTGCCATGCCGATGGTCTACGTTTCGCATTCCATATCTGAAGTGCTTGCGATTGCGGACTCGGTCCTGATGCTCGACCACGGCAAAGTACAGGGCTTCGATAATCCTCGCCGCCTGCTGAACAGGATCTCAACAGCGGACGAAGATGCGGATGCAGGCACTGTAGACAATATCCTCGACGGCCAGGTTATCGAATCGCACTCGAATGGCGCGCCGGGGAAGGTGAGCGTCGGCGATGCTCGGCTGGTCGCGTCGACCGGTCAGAGGCAGTTCGGCGAGAAGGTCGTTCTGGCGATCGGATCTCGCGAGATCATCATTGCCACAGAGCAGCTTTCCGGGATCAGCGCCCGCAACATTCTGCAAGGAAACGTGGTCGCTGTCGATGGGACTGGACAGCAGCGAACGGTGACCGTTGACTGCGGGACGAATCTGATGGCCGAAGTCACGGTCGCAGCGGTGGATGAGCTGGGGTTGGAACCGGGGAAAGACGTCTATCTCGTGATCAAATCGAGCAGCATTGCTGTTATGGATGCTTTCCAGGGTTGAGCTGGGTGTATTCACCCTTGAAGATCGGACAGTCGATGTCCGAATTACCGCTGCCAGAGCCTGTCGTAACTCACTCGTTACACGCAACCGGATAACGTAATCCGCGTCCTAGCCGACGGACTAGTTCGGGGTAGTCCGGCAGATGCTCACGAACTGGCTCCCAGATAATTGACGTCGTTAGCGGTTGCCGAGCCGTTTCTAATCCTTGATTTACCGCGCCCATGGAACCTGAAGCGAATCTGCTTAAAGACTTCGCCATAATAATGGCCGTTGCAGGCGCGGCCGTCGTTGTAATGAGGCAGCTCAAGCAGCCATCGATCCTGGGCTACATCCTGGCCGGTGTCCTGGTCGGTCCCTTCACCTTCGACAACCCGATCGTCTCCGATGTCGGCACCATCAGACGGCTCGCAGACATCGGCCTTGTCCTGCTCCTCTTTGGCCTTGGGCTGGAGTTCGGCTGGGAGCGGATCAGGCAGGTTGGCCCCAAGGTCCTGTTCATCGGTGCCCTCGAGATCACATTCCTGATTGCGCTTGGCTTCCAGATCGGAGTCGCACTCGGCTGGAGCGACACAGAAGCCATCTTCCTTGGCGCTGCGATCTCAATTAGTTCGTCTGCAGTGCTCGTCAAGATGCTCGGTGATTCAGGCGAGCTAATGTCGACCCGAGGCCGCCTGATCGTGGGCATCCTGGTGGTTGAGGACTTTGCGGCGGTAATCCTGTTGAGCATCCTGTCCGGTGTCGCGACGGGTGGAACCGCCAATGCCGGCGAAGTGGGGCTGATCGCCGCGAAGCTGGCTCTATTCACCGGTGCGGCTCTTGTGGCCGGCACCCTGGTTGTCCCGCGAATGATCGACTTCGTTGCGCGGACAAAATCCAGCGAAACGTTGCTCGTGGCTTCACTGGCCCTTGCCTTCGGCCTTGCCCTGGTCGCAGATATTCTCGGCATTTCCGCTGCGGCCGGCGCGTTCCTGATTGGCGCAGTCCTGGGAGACACGAAGCATGCCGAGGTGATCAGTGAGCGGATGCAGCCGGTCAGGCACATGTTCGGCGCACTGTTTTTCGTTTCGATCGGCATGCTGGTCGATGTCCACCAGATTGGTGACTTCATCGGTCCGGCGCTGATCATTGCCGCGGTCTTCATTGCCGGAAAGGTGGTGGCGAACACTGTTGGCGTGTTCGTTTCGGGCACGAACGGAACAGATTCGCTGCGGGTCGGAATGGGCATGCCGCAGTCCGGTGAGTTCTCCCTGGCCATGGTTAAGGTTGGAGCTGACCACGGTGTGATCGGCGCGTTCCTCTACCCGGTAGTGGTCGTCGTGACGGCAATCACCTCCGTGCTGTATCCGGTTTTCTACAGGTCGTCGGAAGGAGTATCCACTTTCCTGAAGAGATGGTCTCCCGCTGTTGTAAAAGCCTATGTGGATAACCTTGGCGAATGGCTTGGCACTATGCAGAAGTCGTTCGAGTTCAATAGCCCTTCGTCGAAAGAGATCCAACGGTCCGGGCGCATCATGATTGTCAACTTAGCGCTTATGGCGCTGTTGATCGGCGTCGGGACGTTCATCCTGCGTTTCGCTGAAAACCTGGCCAACTTCACCGGAGTTGCGGAGAGCGTTATCGGACTGGTTCTCAGCGCTGCCGTGCTCACGCTCTGCATTCCGTCAGGTGTGATCGTGTGGCGGGAGTCACGGAAACTCGCAGACCTGCTGACCTCGTCGGCGTTCAGGCCGCGGACAGCAGATTCTCACAGGTGGCGGACAGAAGAGGTGAGGCTGCTGCTTCGAGACTCGATGCTCGCGCTCTCCGCAATTCTGCTCGGTGTCTGGGCGGTGCCTCTGCTCAGCCAGCTGCTCGCGCTGGGCGAATTCTCAGTGCCGATTCCAATCATTTTCCTTGCGGGAGTCGCATTTGTCCTGGGCAGGAGTGTTCTGAAGCTGCACTCGGCACTTGAAGGCACGCTTGAACGGACAATACTCGGCCCTGCGAGCGCTGTTGCCGGGGAAAAACCCATCGAATCCGTTGAATCTGTACGCCCGGAAAACGTGACGCCGGTGACGACGGCGAGCACGAATCTGGAGAGTCCTGGGAACAGCCACACACTGAGTGACCGGGAGAAACCGACGCCCCGCGTCTCTGCCGGACCTGAAATCCCCGCCGTTACTCCCCTGGCTGTTGACGCTGCAACAACCAAGCGTCTCCGGCCTCATCAGGAGAAAAAACCCTCGGTAGACTCGCCTGATTCTGAAGTCGCCTAGCCGGCGGCAAACTCCCCGGTGATTTCACTGTCGTCGCCGCAGTGATACCGTAGCGCCTCACGGCGTAGCGAGCCGCGCATACTGCGAAAATCTCGGGCCGCTGGTGCTCCGAACTGCGAACGATTCCCAGGAGAGAAACATGCCTCTGCATCCACAGGTTGTCGAGATGATGGCGAAGGTGGCGGCGCTGGGCCTTCCGGCAAGTAACGAGGTGACGGTCGAAGAGGCGCGTAGAAACTCTGAGCTGAGCCGGGATGTCGTTGAGGTTGAGAAAGAACCCGTTGGCAGCATCGAAGACCGGACTGTTCTGGGTCCTGCCGGAGAGATACCGATCAGGATCTATCGGCCAGGCTCTCAGGGCGTTCATCCGCTGATCATGCTTTACCACGGCGGCGGTTGGGTAATCGGTGATCTTGAGTCGGAAGACGCCACCTGCCGCGGTCTGTGTAATCGAGTGAGCGCGGTGGTTGTTTCGGTCGACTACCGGTTGGCTCCGGAGACTGCGTATCCGGGGGCGGTTGACGACTGCTACGCGGCGACCGTCTGGGTAGTTGAACACGCGGATGAGTTGGGGATCGATGCGTCCCGCATCGCAACATCCGGTACATCTGCCGGAGGGAACCTCTCCGGTGCGGTGGCGATGATGGCGCGGGACCGCGGCGGACCTGCGATCGCCCACCAGGTGCTGTTCTGCCCTGTAATTGACGCCGATTTCGACCGGCCTTCCTACATCGCTAACGCCAATGACTACGGCCTGACCAGGGACGGCATGATCTGGTTCTGGGAGCTTTATACCGGCTCCGGGGACGATCGAAACGAGTCTTATGCATCGTTAATCCGGGCCACGGACCTATCGGGGCTGCCGGACGCGACGGTCATCGCTGCCGAATACGACCCGCTGGTTGACGAGGCTGTTGCGTACGGCGAAGCGTTGCAGGCGGCCGGGGTCCAGACCAAGTGCACCGTCTACGAAGGCATGACGCACGGCTTCAACGGGCGTTTGGGCGTTCTCGATTCAGCGAAGGTCGCGCTGGATGAAGCAGCTGCCGGAATCAAGGGGAGCTTCAGCAGGGTTTAGGGACGAGCAGTTCTCTCCTGGCCTGTCGGACAGATGTCCAGCAGGCAGCAGGCTTCACAGGCCGGAGCGCGGCTGGTACACGTTTGGGCTCCGTGTCCATCGATCACTGCATGGAACTCATTGAACAGCGCAGTATCGGCGGGCAACAGATCCTCGAAGAGCTGCTTGTAGTCGGAATACTTTCCCCGCCCGTTGACCTTCCAGCCAAGCCGGTCGACGAGTCTCGTGGTGTAGCGGTCGATCACGAAGGTCGGCAGTTCGGCTGCGTACAGCACGATGTCGTCTGCTGTCTCTTCGCCAATACCCCAGACTTCCAGCAGCAGTTCCCTGAGTTTGCCTACCGAGCGATCGAACATGGCGTCGAGACTGCCGCCGAAATCTTCCTCTACCAAGGCGGCGAATATCTTCAACTTGCGGGCCTTCGTGTTGTAGTAGCCAGAAGGTCGTATGACCTCCGCCAGCGAAGATTCGTCAGTTGAGTGAACGGACGGAAAGCTCCAGAACCCACCATCACGCATGTTGACCAGCGATCGTTCGGCATTTCGCCACTGCGTGTTCTGAGTGAGGATGGCGCCGCAGATGATCTCGAAGCGACCGTCTCCGCCGCCGGTTGTCGGCCACCAGTTGCGTGGGCCATACTCGGCGTAGAGCCGTTCGTACAGGTCGGTGAGATGCCTGGATTCTGGACGCATTGCTGGATCGACTCTCAAATGCTTCAGACTTGACCTCTTATCCATGGCAGAAGTATGCCGAGATCGCTGGCCCTGCGTACGATTTGTGAGAGAATTGACGCAGCAGTTGAAGCTAAGAATCCTCACAGGCACTCATGGAACCGTTTGCAACAAGGCTCGACGAGGTTGCAGCCCGCAAGAACACGATGGTCTGTGTGGGTCTCGACCCCGACCCGCGGCGCATGCCGATAGACGATGTGGCGCAATTCAACAAACGGATCATCGACGCTACTCACCCACTTGTCGCCGCGTACAAGCCGCAGATGGCTTACTACGAGGCGCTGGGAATCGACGGACTTCGGGCGCTCGAAGAGACGGTCCGGCACATCCGGGATGTCGCTCCCGAAGTCTTGATCGTCGGTGATGGCAAGCGCGGCGACATGGGGCCGACTGCGACTGCGTACGCGACAGCCATGTTCGATGTCTGGGACTTCGATGTGGTCACGGTCAATGCGTACCAGGGATCCGACACTGTCGAGCCGTTTCTCCAGCATCCGGGCCGCGGCGTCTTCATAGTCTGCCGGACATCAAACCCCAGTTCTCGTGATTTCCAGGACCTGCGAATAGACGAGGAAGGAAAGCCTCAACTTTTCGAGAAGGTGGCGGAGGCAGCAGAACGCTGGGACATTGGCGGGAACATTGGCCTGGTAGTCGGCGCCACGTTTCCGATGGAGTTGCGCCTGCTTCGAGCGGACCACACGACGATGCCGATCCTGGTGCCGGGCGTCGGAGCGCAGGGTGGAGATGTGATAAAGGCCGTGAAGGCCGGTGTCGATGGCAATGGCCGGGGCATGTTGATCAATTCGAGCCGAGGGATCATCTACGCATCTGACCATCCGAAGGACTACCCGCGCTACGCAAAGATCGCCTGCCAGTCACTTCAGCGTCAAATCAATCATGCGCTTGAGGCTGTCCCCGGATCTGCCAAATGATCCCGCCGGAGGGCCCATTTGGCAAAGAGCGCACTCCGTTTGCCGTCGGTGACCGTATAACCATGAAGAAACCGCATCCTTGCGGCGGCAAAGACTGGCTTGTGTATCGAATCGGAGCAGATATTGGTGTGCGATGTGAGACGTGCAAACGGCGTGTGATGTTGCCAAGACGAGACCTTGAGAGGCGCATGAAACAACATTCGCCGCAAGTGGGGGATTAGGCACGGTGGCCCGCCGGTAAACAAGCACGATTTCGTGGTTGCCAACTTCGTTGACTGAGAGGTAGGCCGGGAATAAGGTGATTGCATCCGTACACCGAGCAGATTTGAACGATCTGTCTAAGATCCCCGGAAAGGCTGCTCACTATGAACGAGATGGAAATAGATAGCATCCGGGTCAGCCTGGAGAATTATCAGCGTGTCGTGATCCTCAAGCAGAAAGAGGGCGACAGGTACCTGCTGATTTGGATTGGCACGCACGAGGCGGAAGCGATAGCCGTGCGCCTCCAGGAAGTGCAAGTCCCGCGCCCCTTAACCCACGACCTCCTTCACAGCGCGATCAAAGAGCTCGGCGGCGCTATCGAGAAGATCACCATCTCCGGCCTCGAGAGCGACACTTACTTTGCCCAGATTGTTGTACGCGTGGGTGAGAAGACTATCGATATCGATTCCCGCCCATCGGATGCGCTTGCGATTGCGGTCCGTGCCAAGGTTCCGATCTTCGTCGAGGACGAGGTGATGGAGAAGGCCGGCGTCTTGCTGGACAAAGAGACCGGCAACGCCATTGTTGGCAGCGAGGGTGCGTCAGCAGCCGATGGTGCCGCACAACGTGAGCACCGTGCGCCCGTTGGCAAGGAAGAGTTGAAGAAGCTCTCTGCTTTCCAGGATTTCATCGAGTCGATGGACATGGGCGGCCTCGGCGAAGAGGGCGAAGCGACCAGCGGCTGAATAGCGCCGCTTGCTATCTGAGTTCCACCGGCCTACTCCCGTTTCCTGTTGCTGGCGGTCTCATCTACGAACTTGACGTTGTGCTTACTGATAGATCGCGCCGGGATCACTTACTCGTAAATCGCCTTTGAGCAGCCGCTTTCATGCTGATAAAGTAGAAGAAGTGACGTTGCCGATTCGTCTAGTGGTAGGACATCAGACTCTGAATCTGAGAGCCTAGGTTCGAATCCTAGATCGGCAGCCAGTGGCCCCTTCGTCTAGTGGCCCAGGACACGGCCCTCTCAAGGCTGAAACAGGGGTTCGACTCCCCTAGGGGCTACCAATCCTGGTAGCAGAAGCAGCCGTCCCGACTTTCGGGGCGGCTGTTTCGCGTTTTTTCTCTGCCGTTCCGCGTCTTCTCCCGTGAGGAGCTTCAAATCGTATGAAACGGCGTGAGAGATCTACTGCGCCGCTCGGTTGCCACTGCAACTTATCGGTCCCCTCCGGCGTTAACATCGAGAGTATGAGGATAACAGGCCAGAGACTGAAATCTCGATGATGCGCGGTGGACACGGCGGCGGACGTGGAGGCGGGTTCAACACGCCAGGTTCTGACGCGCCACAACGGGAGATCCGGCAGGGCACTCTGCGGCGTGTCATTCGCCTCTACCGTCCCTACCGATGGCAGCTTTCTGTCGTAATTGGCCTGGTACTTGTGACGGCAGCCCTCAACGTTGCCACTCCCCTGCTACTGCGCCAGGTAATCGACGGCGCGCTCGTCGACCGGGATCGCGCTGAGTTGATATGGCTCGTCGCCGCCATGATTCTTGTCGCTGCTGCCAGCGGCGTGTTCAACATCATCCAGGCCTATCTGAACACTGGCGTCGGGCTCAATGTCATGCGAGATCTGCGCCGACGCGTCTACTCGCATCTGCAGAAGTTATCTCTCTCGTTCTTCACACGGACACGCACGGGAGAGATCCAGTCACGCGTCTCCAATGATGTGGCATCAACCGAGCTTGTACTGACAGACACCGTGAGCAACGTTGTTTCGAACACGGCTATCGTGCTGTCGTCGATTATCGCGATGCTCCTGATCTCATGGGAGCTGTCGCTTGTCGCGCTGGCCACCGTTCCCATCTTCGTGTTCTTCACCGTGCGCGTCGGCAGGAAGCGGCGCCGCCTGACAGGTGAGTCGCAAAAGGCTCTGGCAGAACTGACCGCCCGCACCGGCGAGACGCTTTCGGTGTCAGGTGTGATGCTGGCAAAGACTTACGGACGTGAGAAGGAGCAGCTTGCGAGGTTCGAGGAGGACAACGACCGTTTGACTGAGCTGTCTATCCGACAGCAGCTAACGGGCAGAAGCTTCTTCGTGGTGGTCCAGACGTTCTTCACGATGGCACCAGCGCTGGTCTGGCTGGTTGGCGGACTGATCTTCCTGAGCGAACCCGCAGGCGAATCAACGGTGTCGCTTGGCGACATGGTGGCGTTCACAGCAATACAGACGAGGGTCCTGTTCCCGCTGTCGGGCCTGTTGAACCGGGGCGTTGATGTGACGAGTTCGCTGGCGGTTTTCGACAGAATATTCGAATACCTCGACATGGAGCCGCGCATAAAGGACCCGGAACACCCTGTCGAGCTGCCTCTGGAGCACGTGAAAGGCGACGTTCAGTTTCGTGAAGTGATGTTCAGGTACCCGGACACGGAGAGAGCCACTACAGATTCAGAAACTAGGAACAGAGTAACTGCCCCGGAGCAGCGTGCGCCTTCCCTGAGAGACCTGGCCACTAGCGAGAGCGCCATAACACCAGAAGACGAGTCACTTGACGCCTCGTTCAAGCTCGGACCTATCTCGTTTGAAGCGAGTCCTGGCACTCTCACGGCGCTTGTCGGGCCGAGCGGGTCAGGCAAGACGACCGCTGGCTATCTTCTATCACGGCTCTACGACCCTGACTCCGGTTCCGTAGTAGTCGACGGCGTGGATATCCGCAGCCTCAGGCAGCGCGACCTGGCGCGGATGATAGGCGTTGTGACCCAGGATTCGTTCCTGCTCCACACCTCCATCAAGGAAAATCTGCTCTACGGAAAGCCTGACGCAACGGACGATGAGCTGATATCGGCCGCAACTGCCGCGCAGATCCACGAGACGATAACGACGATGCCAAATGGCTACGCAACGGTTGTCGGCGAACGTGGATACCGACTTTCCGGAGGAGAGCGCCAGCGGATTGCGATCGCCCGCGTCATGCTCAAGGACCCGCGGATCCTGTTGCTGGACGAGGCGACCAGCTCGCTCGATACGCTGTCGGAGCGGCTGATTCAGCAGGCGCTATCGAAGCTGATGGAAGGTAGGACGACGGTCGCTATCGCACATCGTCTCTCAACCGTCATCGCTGCTCAGCAGATTCTCGTGATGCGGCACGGAAAGATACTGGAACGCGGATCGCACGATGATCTTCTCCAATCTTCGGACCTCTACAGGCGTCTGTACGAGGAGCAGTTCATCGCAGTGCCGTCACTGGGCGGCGTGACCTGAGTATCTGGACGAACAGCATTTGCCAGCCGACGTAGTCGGTAATAATCTGCCTCCATGACTCAACCACTCCGTCCGATAATGCTTGTCCGCCCTCCGAACGCCATCATGCGTGAGGAGTCATTCTGGGACGAACTGGCCGCTGCTGGCATCCGTGAGGTCGCTCTCCAGTGGCTCTGCCTGCTGGACGACCAGGGTCCGGAGGATGGCAACATCTACCCTCAGCCGGAAGACACTCATCCCAGGGGTTTGGCCGCGGTTGGCGGGTCACCGATCAAGCGGACTCCGGTTGCGGCGTACAGTCCGAATCCTGAGCTGTACGAAGGATTGAACTGGGAGCCTCCTGGCATGCCTGCGCACATGCAGTCGCAGCAGGAGGAGTTGCGCGAATCGCTGAGACTGGGCGTCAGTAAGGGCTTTCGCCTGTACACAACCGATGACAAAGGGTATTTCCTATTTGGCAGCTTCGGCACCGGGCGGCTTAACGAGGAGAGGTCTCGGCTCGTGCCAAGCGTGACGGACAGCGACGGACCGGCGATGACTGTGGCGCGGGCCAGGGACACCATTGCGAACTTCCCCGAGATAACCGGATTACTCCTGGACGGGCCTGATTTCAAGTGGGAGATAAAGCCGGGGCATCGCGATGACATGTGGGTCGAGCCGATCGACACACCTGCGAACCGGGCTTTCGCGGCTGCGAACGAGATCAACTTTGACGACGTCCTCGATGGCCGTTCTAAGTTCCAGGACTACCTGAAGTCGTTCACTCCCGACGCGGCCAAACGGTTTATCGAAGAGCAGCATGGCGCGCTGGCTGATCATGCATGGTGGTCGCTCCATCCGGAATTTTCTCCCTGGTATAACTTCAAGCAGAAAGCGGTTGAATGGAGCGTCAGCTCTTCTTACAGCGGCGTGAAGTCCCACCTGCCTGACCTGGCCGTCGGCAACTCATCGCGGCTGCCGTTTGCCACTACTCTGACCGGTCACAACACCGCCAGGAAGCAACGTTACACAGACTTCCAGATGCCTAAGGAGTACTGGTGGTCGGAGGGTGTTGCAGGGTTCCGCGGCACCGTGGTGAACTGGGTGAACACACTGGTTGAGTGGAACCCCGGCCTCGACGAGGACCTCGCGTCCCAGCTATTCAGCGCAATGTTCGACTATCCGATGCCTGCCGACTACCCGGTTTCAAGTTACAGCGATGAGGCGACAGACGAGTGGTTCACCACATCGGTCCATGACCAGACAATGAAGATGCTCAGGGACTGCGAGGATCCTGAACGATTTGTGCCGTGGGTAGGGTTGGAGCATTTTGGCAGCAACTGGCTGACGCCTTCTGAGCTTGACCGCCTGCTCGGTGAAATGCGAAAAACAGGCGCAACGCGTTACTGCTACTTCGTCTACAACTCGCTCAAGCCCGAGTACTGGGACGTGATCCGCAAGAACTCGGCGGGCTAGTTGTCACCTGCACCAGGCGCCTTCGTCAAACCATGCGCCCTGGGTGAATATGTAGGTCTGACCGACCTCATCAGTGCGGACATAGCTGCCGTCCTGGTATGCATCCCAACGCACGCGCACCCGGTCTGAAGCCCTGACGAACGGCTCAATGTTGCGTGCCGCAAATCCCTGGGTGGTGTAGCCGTCCCGTTCAAACTGCGCCGATGCGTCTCGTACGTAGCGTTGGAGACTCCGCGCTGCCCTGAACGCCGGGCTGCACGCTTCATACACCGTTGCCCAGTCGCCTCGCTGAATGGCGGCCACCTGGCCCTGGAACAGTTCAGTGACACGCGCCTTGGCAACCTCCGCCGGAATAGGAGTCGTAGTTGCGAACACGGTCGGTGCGGGCTGCAGCGTCGGCGTTGGCTCGATGCCATCTGCACAGGCTGTGATGAGCGCAACAATTACAAGCAGACCGGCTGTGAAAAGCCGCTTTCGGTGTGTTGTAAAAAGTTTCAGCAATCGGGGAGAATTAATGTTCGATGCGATTTAACACATGAACCGCAACTCCGTGCGAATTCCGCGCCATCGCCCTGTTTCAGAGATACGCTCACGAAAAGGATTGGATTCAGGATACCTTGGCTGTGACTGTGCCTGCGGTCAGTCTCCTGGCTGTTTCATTGCGTTAATGAAGTCTTCTGTCGGGATGGCCGGGTACGTTTGAGTCTCGATCGTCCCGCGCGCGCCAAGCTCAATTGCAAGGCGGTGCATTGCCTCGTTGTTGGGCGCCTTGATGATCGTCACGAAGTCATAGAGGCCCATCAACGCGTACTGCGCGACCACCGAACAGCCACGCTGCTCAACCTCATGGTTCACCTCGAGAATTCGCTCCGGGTGGTCCTTGACCCTGTCCCTGCCGCGTTCAGTCAAGCGGGACAACATCATGTAGACGGGCATCTCGTCGTCGGCATCTTCCTCGATACCGGCGGGCATCGCCTGCGTGTCGATGGCCGACTCGATGCCTTCTTCAAACTGCGCCCAGGGATTGGACGGTCTTCGGGGCGGTTCCATAGTCATCGACAGCTCCAGGTCGTCACCGGACAGGGTTTCGGATGATCACCCGATTTCAGCAGATGATATCCAATCTCCGGCACAATCTATCTTTCACGCAGTGAATTTTTCGGGCTAGTCCGCCTACTCCATCTTAGAACCGACGAATCTTGAGATCGCCCGGGCGGTTGGGTCGGTTCGAACATTCACGATACTCGGTTTGCCGGATGCGAATGCGCGTTCGAGGGCAGGTCGAATGTCTTTCGGGTTGTCGACCGACTCACCGTGACCACCCATTGCCGTTGCAATCTCATCGAACCTCGTCCACCCGAGCTCTCTGCCCGGCTTTCGGATACCTTCAACGCGTGCGGTCCAACCTTCGTTGTTGGACACGACAACGACGATTGGCAGGTTGTGGCGCACTGCGGTGTCGAAGTCCTGGATGTTCATGCCGAGCGAACCGTCGCCATGCAGAGCAACCACCTGCTTGTCTGGCTTGGCTAACTTTGCCCCAATGGCGTACGGGAGCCCAACGCCCATGCAGCCCGTTGGGCCTGAGTTAAGACGGTGGCCCGGCTCATACGTTGGAATCGACTGTCGCCCGTAGTGCAGGATCTCGTTTCCATCGACTGCAAGAATCGCATCGCGGTCCATCACTTCACGCAGCTCTTTGCAGAGCCTGAGCGGGTGAATAGGGACCTGGTCCGAGTTTTCAAGCGGTGCAACACGTTGCCTGCGTTCGGCGTCGGAATCGCGCAGATGAGTTACCCAATCGCTGTCTGCTCGAGTCTTGAAACGAGTGCGAGAGACCTCAGCATTCAGTTGCGACAGAACGGCTCTCGCGTCGCCGACTATGCCTAAGTCGATGCTGCGATTGTGTCCGAGTTCCTGCTCATGGATGTCTATCTGCACGAGCTTCGCCTGCGCTCCCAGTCGCTGCCCGAAGGTCATTATCCAGTTGAAGCGGGTCCCGACGACGATGATCAGATCCGCTTCCCTGAGCGCCGTTGAGCGCGCCGCAGGGAACGATAGTGGATGATCTTCTGGGATCAGCCCGCGCGATATTGGCGCTGTGTAGAACGGCATACCTGTGCGATCGACGAACTCTCGCATCTCTTCCCACGCCTGCGACCACCAGACTCCGCCGCCCGCAAGGAGCATTGGCCGGGTTGACTCGCGCAGCATCTTCACGACCTCACGCACCTGATCCTGGTCACCGGCAGGGCGAGATCGGGTTTCGGCACGAGATGGCGGAGGGGCATCCGCTTCATCAACCTCGGCATACAGCACGTCTTCGTTGCAGTCGATGTAGACAGGCCCAGGGCGGCCGGATGTTGCGATTCGGAACGCGGATGAGACGTGTTCTGGGTAGCGCGCCGGGTCCGTTGGCCTCATGACGGCTTTACTGATCGGCTCAAAAATCCCAACCTGGTCGACTTCCTGGAAGCCGTCACGTCCGAAGTCAGAGATGGGACCGGCGCCGCCAAGTGTGATCATCGGCGCGCAGTCGACGAACGCGTTGTACTGGCCGGTGAGCAGGTTGAGCGTGCCGGGCCCGGAAGCAGCGGTCGTCACACCAGGCTTGCCGGTAACTCGTGCGTATGCATGTGCAGCCATGGCGGCCGCCTGCTCATGACGGAAGTCAACCGGCTTGATGCCCATGTCTTCCGAGTTATTGACGATCTCGTAGTTAGGTCCGCCCATGAGGTAGAAGAGGTGGTCCACTCCTTCTTCCTTGAGGGTGCGGGCGACGAGGTAACTTCCAGCTACTTTTGGCATGTGCGGTTCCGTTGTTTCTGAGGCGGTTGGCTTTTCGGAGGTGGTTGATACCGATGCAAGATTATGCCTTGATATCCGAGCGCGGGCGAGCACTAAAATCCTGTGAATGGCCGATCAGGCTAGTTGTGGTCTGTTAGCGACTGACGCTCTTTGCCACCAACGGGTTGCCTGAGACGTTTGGTCGAAGGGCTTGCAGGATCGGTTCCGGCAAGCTTCGCTGCTTCAACCGCCAGCAGCACTCCACCCGCGAAGTCGTCGAGCGAAATGTATTCAGCAACGATCGTGTTCTTCGGTCCTGCGTTGTGCCACGCGCCGAGCGGGAATGCCATCCCTGTGACCGAGTAACCGTGCGCGGCGAATGCACTGGCTTCGCAGCCGCCCGCACCCATCAACTGTCGTTGGCACATGAACCCTGGATCTTCAGCCAGCAGGTTCGCCCTTGCCTGCACAAGATAGGATTCGGCGGAGTTGTTGAATGTCGTGGCGCTGTCGCCCGTTCGGATGACCGGGCCGCGCCCCTGCTCTGCACCGGGAAGTGCGAGGCTCGTCTCCACAGAGACCACGACTGTGTCACGCGGTAGCAGAGACTCCTCGGCGGCAAGCAGTGCGCCGATCAGACCAACCTCTTCTGCGCGGGTGAAAAGTCCATAGACAGCGCCCGGTGACTCGAACTTTGCAGCCGCGGCCATGACAGCAGTGATCGTAGCGCAGCCCGCCAGATCGTCCGCTGCACGCATCTGGATCAAGCCATCACCCAGATCGAAGTCAGGCAGATCGAAGACGACAGCTGCCGGTAAGTACGAAATCTGATCGTCGAACTGCATGACCACCGATCGTTCGTCCGTTTTGGTCAAGGAGCTGGCGGAGCCGGCAGCTTTGCCGACGATTCTGCCTGGAATTCGCTCGTCCCGCGCACGCCCGAGTTCCGCCTCGTCTTTGTCTCGTACAACAGCGATGACAGGTGCACCGGACTCCTCTGCCCACGGCGGCACTCCTCCCAGCACTCGAGCGATCACATGATCGCCTTCCTGTGCGATGGCTTCAAAGCCGGGATGGTCCATGTGCGCAACGAATGCCAGCCCTCTCGCTCCGGATTCGGAGCCGGGGCGTGAGACCAGCACGTTGCCCCAGATGTCTGACTGCACATCCAGACCCATCGCTTCGCAGCGGGCCGAGAGGTAGGCGGCTGCGGCATGCTCGTGATACGAGGTTGCGGGCAGCCTTCCAAGCTGACTTAGTGTTGTGAGGGCGACCTCTCTGAGTTCGGATTGGTTCATATGAGTAGATCGGAGTTGGTCATATTGCGATGCCGGTGATGTAGTAGCCAGACCCGCCCGTCGTGTCAGAAGAATAACGCCGCGTCCCCGACTCAAATCCGGCCTCACGCATTGTGAGCAGCCAGGTTTCAAGCGGGAAGAAGCCGTGCTTATGCCTGTCTTCCTCGACCCTCACAGTGCCGTCCTGCTGTGTCAGATAGAAGTTGAAGATCAACTCAACCTCCGTGTCGCCAGGAACAGGGTCGTGTACGAACTCCGTGTAGGAGAGTTCTCCTGCCTTGCCCAGTTTGCACGACAGATTTGGCACGGCTGTAATCCCTTTCATCCAGTCAGGACCGGCAATGAAGATTCCACCAGGCTCCAGGTGTGCCCTCGCCGTTTCAAAGGTCTGGCGCAGATCGTTCTCGGTGAGCATGTATGAGATGGCGTCGAGCACGATCACAGCGTCGAAGGTCCGATTGAGACGCATCGACCGCATGTCGCCGACAACGTGCTCGGCAGACGGGTTCAAGCGCTTCGATATTTCGAGCATTTCCGGCGAGATGTCAGTTGCGACCGCGTCCACGAAGCCGGTCATGTGCGAAAGGCTGTTGCCTCCACCGACGCCCATTTCGAGAACGGTTGGCCTGTATGGTCCCGGGCCACCCTGCAACAGGTCGAACATGACCTCTCGCAGCTCCGCAACCTCCTCGGCGTAGTCCTCGGGCGCGCTTATCTGCGCCCACAGGTGGGCGAACTCGTCGTACATTCGGTATGCAGGCGGTTCTCCAGTCACCGGGCCAAGTGTACGCCGGGGTGTTGGTATGCGTGGATAGGGTTCTGTTGTTTAGAATGCCGCTGTGCCCCAGGCTGGTGTGACCGACCGGCGACTCGTCGAACTGGAAGCGGTCAATCTCTTCACCGAGGAACAGAAAATGCCAAACGTGCTCGTGATTTCGGGGTCTGCACTGCCCCGGCTGGAAATGGCCGAGGAGATGAAGCCTTATGGATGGGACTTGAAGGTGGTGGCAGGGGCGACCTCGACAGATGAGATCGAAACCGTGGCGTCCGATGCCGACTTCGTACTGGTCGGTGGACATGCAGTCTCTGACGATGTGCTACGCGCTGGCAAGAACGTGAAGTTGGTGCAGCTATGCTCTGCAGGATTCGATGGCGTGAACACGGTGCTTGCGGGCGAGCTCGGAATTCCGATTGCGAACAACGGTGGGGCGAACGCAATTCCGGTTGCCGAGTGGGCCGTGACGCTGATGCTCGACACGCTGCGACATTCCGTGATTGCCGACCGAGACACCCGCGCAGGTAACTGGATGCGCGACGGCCTTGACGGCAGAGACACCCGGGAGCTCTTTGGCAAGACCGTTGGCATTGTTGGAGCAGGCAGGATCGGTACGACGGTGGCTCGACTGCTACGCGGCTTCGAAACGAACACTCTTTACACAGATCCCGTCAAAAGCGAAAAGGCGGAAGGCTACGGAGCGAGGCGTGTGGAGTTGGACGAGCTGCTGAGCGAATCTGACATCGTCACGCTACACACTCCGCTGGATTCAATAACACAAGGTCTGATCGGCCGCAGGGAACTCGGCCTTATGAAGCGGTCGGGTATTCTCGTGAACACTTGCCGCGGACCGGTCGTGAATGAGACGGAGTTGATTGAGGCGTTACGAGACGGGCAGATCTGGGGAGCAGGGCTAGACGTGTTTGAGCAGGAGCCGGTGGACCCGGCGAATCCTCTCCTGAAGATGGAGAACGTGGTTGTGGGCCCGCATATTGCAGGCAAGAGCCAGGAGAGCTTCCCGCGGCGAGTGAGCTTCGCATTTGAGAACATGCAGCGCGTCTGGGACGGCGGCAAGCCTGAAAGCCTGGTTGGCGTTTGAACTCCTGTTCTGCACCAAACAAATGAAACTATCGATGTCTAGACCACTTTGAAAGGAACGATATGGCAGACAGCAAGATGAGAGTCCTCTTTCTCGGACCCAGAAATTCAATCACCCACAGCGCCGAAAACACTGAACAGCAGTCACGTGCGGTCACTGCAGTCGGTGGTGAGTTCATTCGTTACGAGAGTGATTCCGATGGCGAGCTGATCGAGGCTCTCAAGGACGCGGACGTTGCCATCGCGCAGGGCCACGGCTTCAACCCGGAACTCTTCCAGCACATGGGCAACAACGGGCGCTGCAAGGGTCTCGTCTCGTTCGGCCACGGCTACGATGCGATGGATCTGCAGGCGGCGGTCGACAACGGCGTGATCCTGGCGAACACGGCGTCTTTCGGAACGGAAGAGGTCTCGAACCACACCATCATGTTGCTGCTGGCGTGCTCTCGCAAGTTGGTTCTGCACGACAAGTTGGTGAAGAGCGGGGCCTGGACGCGCGAGCACCTGCCGCCGATGGGCCATCTATCTGACCAGACGCTCGGGATCATCGGCCTCGGGAACATTGGACGGGCTGTGGCGCGGAAGGCGAGGATGTTCGGGCTGAATGTGATCGGCTACGACCCGTTTGTTTCCTCCTGGGACGCCAAGGAGTACGGAGTGGAGTCCGTCGCAACCCCGCTCGAACTCGCGCAGCGCTCTGACTATCTGTCTCCGCACACCTACCTGACTACCGAGACGCGTCACATGGTTGGCAAGGAGTTCATTGCTGCAATGAAGCCTACGGCGTACATCCTCAACTGCTCCCGCGGTCCGGTTATTGATGAAACAGAGCTGATCAAGGCGTTGCAGGAGGGCCGGATTGCCGGTGCCGGTCTGGACGTTTTCGAGAAGGAGCCGGTCAGCCCGGACAACCCGCTGTTGAAGATGGACAACGTTGCGGTAACCAATCACTACGCGTCATACAGCGAGGTGGCGTGGGAGCGCGGCAACACGCAACTCGGCGAGGAATCGGTACGGATCGCGGTTGGCCAGTGGCCGATGTCACTGATCAATCCCGACGTTCGCTCGACCGTACCGCCGCGGGGGTGGCCGAAGGAGTGGAAGGTGATCCTGGCCGAAATGGGCAAGGGATAGGACAAGTTTGATAGTGCCGTTTCCCGCAGTATTTCGGTTCCTGCGTGATTAAATTGCGCCATGCTCTCGCGATTCCCGGACCCGATCGATCCTGACCGAATCGACATCCGGCTCCGGCCTGATGCCGACCATGTGCCAGCTGAGGTGCTTGATGCCTACGGTCTGGCGGGTGCTGATGTCTCCCGCCTCAAAACCGGCTCGTTCAACATCCACTTCAAGGTGGAGTCTGACCAGGGCACATTCGATCTTCGGCGCAGCAACCGGCCTGTGGACCGAAGCAACCTTCTCTATGAGGCCGAGTTGCTGGCACATCTGCGCGCCAACAACTTCAACCTTGCCCCAGAGTTGGTTAATACGGTCGCCGGTGAGTCGAATGTCTGGACTGCCGAAACCGGCTGGACTTTGTTCCGATGGATCTCTGGTGGGGAGCCTGGAGTGGAGTCACGCGTCACCGATGATCGAATTGAAGACGCTGCCCGAACCCTGGCCGCCTTTCATTTCGCCACCGTCGACTTCGCGCCATATGCGAAGCGAGGTGACATTCCGATTTTTGCCCTGGCCGAGGACTGGAATTACCGGTGGGCGAAGCGATCTCTCGACCTTGCAGATCTGCTTGGCCCGGAAGGGCGAGACCTGCGCGAGATGGCCCTGCAAGCCGCCACTGAAATTGAATCGGTAGATTTATCCGCGCTTGCACGCATCTGCTGTCACGCTGACTATCGCCTGAGGAACTTGAGGTTTTCCGGAAATAGAGTTTCCGCAGTACTTGACCTTGACACGTCGATCATCTCGACACGCCTGCTGGACCTGGGATGTGCAGTCACCCGGTTTTCGCCGCTTGGAGCCGATCCACAGGCAGATGTGATTGCCGGTAGCCGGTTCCTGCACGCATACAACAGTTCGTCGCCTCTTACCGAGTATGAGTGGCAAGTTCTGCCAATCTTTATCCGCTGGCGGTTGATCCGGGATGTCACGATCTACTACGACCAGTGGTGGCTCAAGGTGAGGGAAGTATGTACGAAGCTGTTCTCGGGAGCGGCAGACGAAATCGCCCATCTCGCACGGTGTCAGACAGCTGACTGAAGCCGGTGTTGGAATCGCCGGGTAATGACAGTAGCGTCCACCAGAGTTAAGTTATCGCTCAGGTGATGGAGCGCACTGCGTGCATTTCAGTGCCGACACTGCGTACGTGCGCGACCACACATCACATCAACCGTCGATTTGCCGTCATCAAGACAGCAACGGCCCAGAAGGAGATTTAGCCACATGGCACCACAGAGAGTAGTTGTACTTGGCGGCGACGTTGACGACCCGCTTGAGCACGAGCGCGCAGAGATGGTTGACCTCGACGTTGAGTTCATCCAGGTGAATCCGGACAGTGAGGGCGAGGCGATGGAGGCGGTGAAAGAGGCCGACGCCATCATGATGCGTGGCAACTGGGGCACCGAGCAGGTGATCAAGGCAACGGACCACTGCCAGGTTCTGGCGGTCTACTCTCACGGGTTCAACCACATCGATGTCGAAGCATGCACCGAAGAGGGCATCATCCTCACGAACGGCGGCGGCATGTGTGCCGAAGAGGTATCAAACCAGGCGGTGACGATGGTCCTGGCGCTAAATCGTCAGATCGTCCAGACGACCATCGACCTGCGGAACGGTATCTGGGACAGTTCACGAGCGAGGCCGATCGGGGCCATCGACGAGGAGACCCTCGGCATCGTTGGATTCGGCAACATCGGACGCCAGGTGGCTCGCAAGCTCGGTCTCGGATGGCGCATGGAGACGCTGGTGTACGACCCTTATATCCCGCCGTGGCTGATCAAGGAGTACGGGGTTGAGCAGGTATTCGAACTGAACGAGTTGTTCGAACGTGCCGACTACATTGCGGTGCAGGTCCCTCTCAACAAAGAGACCTATCACATGATCGGCAAGGAGCAATTTGACGTAATGAAGCCGTCGGCGTTCTTTGTGAATGTCTGCCGCGGTTCGGTCGTCAACGAGCCGGAGCTGATCGACGCCTTACAACAGGGGAAAATGCGTGGCGCGGGTCTCGACGTGTTCGAACAGGAACCGGCGGACCCGAATAATCCGCTTTTCAAGATGCACAACGTGATCACAGCGCCTCACCTGGGCGGCTCCTCTGTACGTTCAGCGTGGCTAAGCCGGCAAAGGGCGTCGCAACAGGTCGCTGCTGTGCTGCGGGGCCAATGGCCGAGTTCAGGCCAGAACCCGGAGGTTGCAGCAAGCATTCCGGCGAGGGGCCGCATGCCCGGATCTGCGGGCAAAGTCACCGGCTAATACAGGCACGCCTCACGTGCAACGCATGGCGGAATTCCAGAGCAATCGGCGATTAGCTGATTGCTCTGTTGCTACTTAGCTTCCCTGCGGGACCGCAGACATAGTAAGAGCCGTTCGGTCTCGTCTCCCGAGACCTATGGCAGAGCGCTGCTCCACAGGCCTCTTATTGGTGCTGTCAGGCAGGTAAATGTGGTGCCGTAGTCGCACTCTAGATGCATCGAGCAATCTCGCAGACTGCAACGGCGATCGATTTGCCTGCTCGTACCTGTACTTCATGCGATATCGCCTGACAGTGGTATCAGTTTTCGCAGCCGCGCTGGCTGGGGCGGCACTGCTGTTCATTCTGACCAGGGGTGAGGATTCTCCACCTGAGCACAATCAGACTGAGCTATTTCCAGACGGTCTCGGGATAGTGGCCGGATTTACCGCCACGGCGCGGGCAGGCGGAGCAGCTCTTGATCCAACTGCTTTTGCCTCACCGACCAGCACGTCGACCGCTCCCCGCAGCACAACGAGTCCAGGTGATACACCGTTGCCTGAAACGGGTGACGCACCAATACCGGTTGTCAGCCTGTCAGAACGGGAGGTCATGCCGGGCGACACGGTGACCGTCCAGGTATCCGGTGCAAGTCCGGGCGAAAGTTTTGAACTCACTCTTGGCACGAGTTCGGTTGTCGCGTCGTCTATTGCAGGTGCAGATGGGCGCATTGAGATTGAGGTCACCGTCCCTGAGGGGCTTGCAGCCGGTTCGATGGAACTGGCTTACGAAGGAGCAACTTCAGGGACAGGCTCCATTGCGATCTCTGTATCGGCATCCGACAGCGCTCCCAGCATGGTCATCGACCCGGAGGATCCCGCGCCCGGCGACTCGATCACTATCAGCGCCGAAAATTTCGAGCCGGGCGAGCCGGTGACAGTGCGAATGTCGGGCGAGATCGTCGCGAGTGGAATCGCAGGTAGTGACGGCAGTTTTTCGGTCACCACCGGTCTGCCATCGTCGACGGAAGCACCGGGAACCGACGGCGGACCACAGCAGGTCTCTGTCGAGGGTCGAACCGGAACCGTTGCCGACGGTGAGATCAACCCCGAAGGTCCGGTTTCTGCACAGCCAACGGCCACGAAGACTTCAGGCAGTGCGGTGGGAGGCCCACAAGATGGGTCAAAGGACGCCCGGCAGGGTGATCCCAGTCTGGGTGGGGATTCAGACGAGGAGCCGTCGAGCGGCGCCGATTCGAGCGGGTCAGGACTGCCGGCATGGCTCTATCTTGCCATCGGGGTCGCCGCCGGCTGGCTTGGTGTGCTGACGCTGTGGGTAATCCACCTGGACGGAAGCCGCGACAGGCAAGTTGCGGTGCTGGTAAAGGAGATCGACAGGCTGATCCTGGACAGGAACACCGGGCGTGAATCGCAACCGTTACGGCGTGACGCAGACCCGGAGGGTCGCAACAGAGCCGCCTGAGGTTACCTGAAGTCGCACTCGAGCGAAGGCACACTCGTGCGAGTTCACCTGCCGCGCCCGCGGTCCAACCCTGTCACTCGGGATTGCCTTCCCGTATCACGGTAACCGATTCGCTGACCAGTTGTCGCAGCAGTTCTTCATCGACATCCGCCAGCCGCTTAACGTAGAGACAAGACTTGCCGGTCTTGTGCTTGCCAAGTTTTGCCATCAGGTCCTCGAAGCGGTCAAACCCGGCCATGTTGTAGATGGAAATGTTTTGCTTGCGCGGCGAGAAACCGGTCAGGAAAAACTCACCGCCGTGACCAGAGGCGTACTTGTAGCTGTATTTGCCGAACCCGATGATGCTTCCGCCCCACATAGAGCCTTCGTGACCCGTCACTTCACGCATCATCTTGTACAGAGCAAGACAATCGTCCCGCTTTTGCTCTGGCTCAATCGCGGCGATGAACTCATCGACGCTCGCCGCGTTCTTCTTCGTTTTCAGCTCATGTGCCATACGCGCCTCATTTCAGCAGGTTCCTGTAGAAATCCTGGCCCGCCTTGTGCAGCTCAAGGACTTCGTTCCGCTGCGTGTCTGTGTAGAACTTGCCCTTTTTGCTGATCCATTCCGTCGCCTCGTCGATTCGGTCAACGAAGAACTTTGCAGCTTGCGCCTGGGACGACGGCGGTTTGCCGGCTCCCTGCAGGTAGATCGGCGAGGAGTGCGCCCAGATCGGCTGGTGGAATGAGTCTCGGACACCGCTGCCAACCCGTGCCGCGATCCACCCGTCACTATCAGCAGGCACATCGGCCTCGAACACGCCGCTGGTTGAGTTCACATCCTGTCGCGCCACTACACTGCCGTTTGCCACTATCTCGACTCGCTGCACGTCGTAGTGTGATTGCCATTCAACCCTGGCATGGACGCTGCCGCTCGAATTCGCTTCAATCCTGTCGCCCGGAACGGCACCGTTCACATTCAGATACAACGCCGGTCCGTTGGTGATGAAGCTGTTTCCTTTCTTGATCGACTCCGTCCATTTTTCGTGATCGAACCCGCTACCTCCCTGCGCGTAGACACGGTTCGCTGACGAAACGAACCAGTCCGAGCCAGTTGACGCGGGTAGCTTGATGCCGCAGTTCAGCATCTGGTACCAGAGGTCGTACTCGACATCGACCCAGTGGGGATCGAACAGGTTTATGGCGTGGACTTTGCCGAGAGCGGCGGCGACGGGGGCTTCCATTCCCTGTCCGTTGTGGCACCAGATCACCAGGCCTCCCTGCGCGTTGGCGTCATCGCACACGTACGAGAGCGGTGGATAGTCGGGAGTGAAGGGGTCGATGAGCAGGCCGCGTGACACCGGTTCGACGATGTTGCGGAGATTCAGCAGCATTACGTGGCCGTAGCCGATGACGAACGGTCGGTCGGGATCGTGGTTGTGGCGAGACTCCTCACCGGACTGCACGTGGTGGTGCGTGTCGGTGAACTGCGTTAGGACGCCCGGCGGATACTTGTTCGTCGCGTAGTCCAGGTCCCAGCGTTTAAGGACCGAGACAGCCGTCATCCGCAGGTTTTCTACTCTTGAGTCGTAGGCCAACCGCCGGTCAGGGTCGGTCTCCTTCTCGTCATAGTGGATGTGAGTGTTGCCGGGATGCCAGCCGCGTTCTGGCAGATCGCCCCAGCGCTGGAGTTGGATATCGAGCGCGATATCGCCTTCTTGCAGAGTGCCCGCGGTGCCGCCGGAGCCGACTTCGACCACCGTTCGCCACGGTGTGAACTCGGTGCCACGCTCGACGAGCACCTGCGAGTAGCCGCGCGCTGCGTCGACAGAGAACTGGCCATCTGAATAGAAGAACGGCTCACCCGGGCCGCGCTTCCACATGGCGTCTGGCGGCGCAACAGGCTCTCCGCCGGGTCCGATTACCTGGACTCTCGCCTGGACCAATTCGCCGGTATGCGCGTCCCTGATTTCACCTGTGATTTTCGGCATTGATCGGCTCCTGAGACTGCTCAATCGCTAATTGATGCCACAGCTTACTCCGACCGGGGCTTTCAGGCAGCGGGGATTGTATCTAGGCGCGGCGCAACGTCAGATGGTCTCCGCGGTTGGCGCAAGCGCCGCGCTCTATACACCAAATGCCCGAGCAATTAGCACGGCGATGCCCAGGATTGCCACGTACGCAATGAACGGCCTGAAGGACCGGGTCCGCAAGACCCGCATCAGCCAGCTGATCGCCGCGTACCCGGTCACGAATGAGACAAATGCGCCCAGGATGATCAGACCCCACGGTCGATCCGACAGGCCTTCAGCTGAGATCACGTCGACGAGCAGGAACAGGCTGGCGCCGCCGATCGCGGGAACGGCGAGCAGAAACGAGAGCCTGGCCGCTGCGTCACGGTTCAGGTTCCCCAGCATTCCACCGGCCATTGTCGAGCCAGCGCGGGATACGCCAGGCAGAACTGCTGCCGCCTGGAACAGTCCGGCAATCGTCGTGTCCCGAGCAGATGCTGCGGCGAGGCGTTTCGTTCGGGCACCAACCACTTCGGCCAGCGTCAGAAGCACGGCGGTTCCGAGTAGGGAAACTGCAACAGCCTCGGGTTTACGAAGCGTTGTCTCCAGCGAATCGCGAAGCAGCAGGCCGACAATCGCGATCGGGATGCTTGCGATCACAATGAGCATTAGGAGCCTTCGAGCGGGTATGGTCGGGCTCGTGTCACCGACCTCCATCAGGAAAACAGCGCCCCCGTTGTAGCAGCCGCGGGCAAGCGTTATCCAGGTTCTGCGGAAGTAGATTAAAACTGCAAGCAGCGTGCCAAGGTGAACAGCCGCGTCGAAAACCAGCCCCTGGTCAGGCCAGTTGAATATCCATGAACTAAGAACCAGGTGCCCTGAACTGCTGACAGGAAGGAACTCGGTGAGGCCCTGCACTATCGCAAGGACGATTGCCTGTTCCAGGGACATTGTCTGTCTGTTGCCTCAACTGAATGTCGAAAAAAAGCAGCGCCGGTTCTCTATTTGGAGCGTTGCCAATGTCGATGTTGACAGCGTTCCGTCTGGTAGAGGTAAGAAAGGAGCCGCTGCCAGCGCAGCCTCATATTGTGCTTCTGTTCCACCGAGCATGGGATGCGGTACAACCCCCAATATTTGCGAATACAATGCCGCGGTCGTGTCTGAATGCAACTCGCGAGTTCGTCGGCTGCGGTCGAAATCACCCATTGGCACTAGAACTGTGATCGGAAGTCGAATGGCAAGGAACAACCCGACCGTCACCAGTATCGAGACTCTCAGGAACTCGGAGTATCCGCGCATCGTCTGGGTGAGGATTGGGACCAGCGACGGGCTGTTCGGGCTCGGCGAAACATCGTTTGAGCCTGCGACTATCGAGACGTGGATTCACGAGAACGCGGCGAACTATCTGCTTGGCAGGGACGCGACGCAACTCGACCTGCACTGGGAGAAGCTGAACAGCCACGGCGCACGCCATCGCGCCCGCTCTTCAGACATGAGCGGCCTTTCGGCGGTGGACATGGCGCTGTGGGACCTCTACGCCAAGCGCCACGGTGTACCGCTGCACACGGTGCTGGGCGGACTCTTTCGAGACCGGATCAAGGTCTACAACACCTGCGCCGGCTACTCGTATGGCGTTAACCGGCCCGGAAGGTTGAAGACCGGTGATGTGGACTACCGCCCCGAGCAGCCGTACGAAGACCAGCATGCCTTCCTGACAGACGCCGGCGCGCTTGCAGACGATCTGTTGTCGGAGGGTTTCACCGCAATGAAGATCTGGCCCTTCGATCAGTTCGTTGACAAGACCTCCGGCCAGTTCATATCGAAGACCGATCTCGAGGAAGGCACCGAGCCGTTTCGAAAAATCAGAGAGAAGGTTGGCAACCGCATCGATGTGATGGTCGAGATGCACTCGTTGTGGAACCTGCCATCTGCGGTCCGGGTTGCGAAGTCTGTCGAGCCGACCGAGCCGTTCTGGTTCGAGGACCCCGTACCGATGGACAACATCGACGCGCTGGCCGAGTTCCGCCATTCGACTCATATTGCAACGACGGCCTCGGAGACGGTGGCGACTCGATGGGCCTTCCGGGAGATGATGGAGAAGCAGGCGATGACGATCTGCATGTTTGACATCTCGTGGGTCGGCGGTATCTCGGAGGCGAAGCGGATTGCGACGATGGCCGAGGCATACCGGATGCCCATCGCACCACATGATTGCGTCGGGCCTGTGACGCTCGCCTTTTCGGTCCAGCTCGCCCTGAACGCTCCGAACGCGCTGATACAGGAGACAGTCAGAGCCTACAACGCCACGTGGTACAGGGACATCGTAGACAAGCAGCCTCGCATCGAGGGCGGATACGCGTATCCGTCGGAAGACGCGGGGATTGGCATGGAGTTGTTGGAGTCGTTCGAGAAGAGTGAAGCTACGACGCACAGGCTGAGCGAGGTTTAGTGCGATCTGTCGATTAAGCGAAGTCAACCTACCTTGTTGAAAATGTATGACCCGCTCAAGCCATCTCTGCCAACGCCGTCTAGTAGTCGACCTGGGCAAGGACGTCGTTCAGACGCCAGTTCCGATCAGGTCCTGACATCACGGCGGGCAGTTCCTGCCCGGATATTAGCCAGGCTATTCGATGAGATCGTTTCAAGCCTGATTGCTGTCGGTTGTCTCCTGCCCATTATCTTCATTTTCGTCGCACCATCCCACTGGATCGACCTGGGCCCAGGCGGTTATCTTCTGGTCGTCCTGATTTTTGGAACAATTGGAACTGTGGCAAAGTCGTTCTACTTCATCGTGTTCGAGTACCGAACTGGCCAGACGTTGGGCAAGATTGCCCTGAATCTTGAAGTCACCGGCACAGGTGGCGATCGCGCCAGCATGAGAAGGCTGGTTGTGAGGGCTATTCTCAACTACTTATTACTCTCCTGCATACCGGTGATTTTTCTAGAGATCGTAACCATGCTTCTGCGAAAGAATGGACGGCGGATGGTTGACGAGTTGACCGGAACTCGAATCGTTCGACTAGAGTTCGGTGCGGTTCCGACGGCCGAACCGGATAATCTGTAAAACTGGTGGTTCTGAATCGGGATTCCAACAATCTCGCGGTTCCTTTCGTAAATAAATAACGGATTCACGTCCACCGGCCGCCTGCTCGCTCGCGACAGCTACTCCTCACTCACTCTTCATGCACAGGCCGCATGCTTTGCGGCACCCGCGGTAACATGCCGCCAGACTTCCCATCTGGAACTGCGCCGAACACGGAGGACGACATGACCGACGCCACTACGAAGTTCACCCTGCCTGAGTCTGAGATTCCGACGCACTGGTACAACGTGCAGGCTGACCTCCAGTGGCCTCTCGACCCGGCGTTGCATCCCGGAACGCACCAACCGGCAGGCCCGGACGACTTCGCGCCGCTGTTTCCAATGGCCCTGATCGGCCAGGAAGTGAGCCAGGACCGCTGGATAGAAATTCCAGACGAGGTCAGGGACATCTACAGACTCTGGCGGCCGACTCCTCTCTTTCGCGCGCATCGCCTCGAAGCGGCACTCGGCACGCCTGCCCGAATCTTCTACAAGTACGAAGGTGGCAGCCCGGCCGGTAGCCACAAGCCGAACACGGCGGTGCCGCAGGTCTACTACAACCGTGAAGAGGGCACGAAGCGCATCACCACCGAGACCGGCGCAGGCCAGTGGGGATCGGCACTTGCCTTCGCTGCCAACCAGATGGGCATCGAGGCGAAGGTCTACATGGTCTCTGCCAGCTACAAGCAGAAGCCGTATCGGAAGTCGATGATCGAGACATGGGGAGCAGAGGTTGTGCCCAGCCCTTCGCCAGACACGAAGGCTGGCCGCGACATCTTGGCGCAGGACCCTGAATCGCCGGGGAGCCTCGGAATCGCCATCTCCGAGGCCGTCGAAGACGCCGTGATGCGGGACGACACCAAGTACTCGCTCGGCAGCGTGCTGAACCACGTGTTGATGCACCAGACGGTCATCGGGCAGGAGGCGATCAAGCAGATGGAGATGGCCGACGCCTATCCGGATATGGTGATCGGCTGTGCCGGTGGCGGCTCAAACTTGGCGGGGATCACTTTCCCGTTCGTTCCAGACAAGATTGCCGGTAAGAATATCCGCTTCATCGCCGTTGAACCGGAGGCTTCGCCTTCGCTCACCCGCGGCAAATTTGCTTACGATTTTGGCGACACGGCGGGCATGACGCCGCTCATGAAGATGCACACGCTGGGGCACACGTTCGTGCCGAACCCGATTCACGCCGGGGGACTGCGTTATCACGGGATGGCGCCGCTTGTGAGCCTGCTGGTTGCAAATGGCATGATTGAGCCGCGGGCTTACCACCAGAAGACGGTGTTCGATGCGGCGGTGCAGTTCGCAAGGACCGAGGGCATCATCCCTGCGCCGGAGCCTTCGCACGCTATTCGAGCGGCTATCGACGAGGCGCTGGCGTGCAAGGAGTCGGGCGAAGCGAAGACGATCCTGTTCCACCTGTGCGGCCATGGCAATTTCGACATGAGCGCGTACGAGCAGTACTTCTCTGGCGAGATGATCGATTACGCATATCCGGAGGAAGCTGTGGCGAAGGCGATGGAGTCTATGCCGGTGATGTAGGTGGAGTGGCGTTACTTGTGCGCCGCGGTAAACTACCGCCCAATCGCACCCATCTTCACCAGGAACAACCGCCATGCCGCATAAAATCGCAACCCCCGTTCAGATGTTTGTCTCACCTGGCCCGAAGCCAAACGGTCTGCAGGCTGCAGACGACGGTCTCTGGTACATCGACCAGGGCAACAACAACGTCTACAAGCTGGATTGGGACACCGGTGCGACCCTGGTCGAGCTGCCGACCGAGACTCTCCATTCCAGCGGGATAACAATCGGCGACGGCAAACTCTGGATTGCATCAACATACAGTTGCGAGATCTTTTGCTGCGACATCGAGACCGGCAAGACTATCGAACGGTACAGCTCGCCCGGCGCGGGGATCAATGCAACCCGTGAGCACCTCGATGCGACGGCCGGTCGCAGGTCTGAGCCGACCGGAGATCACGGCCTGGAGTGGAAGGACGGTCACCTCTACGTGGCGTCACCGCCATCACAGTTCGTCCATGTGATCGAGGTCGCCACCTGGAAAGAGGTTCACCGGTTCAAGGCTCCCGGATACCGTGCACACGGAATCGCGTGGGCGGAAGAAGAAGGGATGATGTGGCTGGCGGATACCTCCATGGGAATCGTCACCCGGCTTCGTATCGAGGATGGCCGTTGCTATGACTCGTTCCGCGTTCCCGATCCGGTGCAGGTCCACGGCATGACGATTCGGGACAACCTCCTCTGGTACGCAGACGATCGCGGCCCCATCGGCAGATTGCACGTGAGCATGGAGCCTGATTTCTAGCCAGCAACTCCTCTCGTTGCCCGATTCCATCTGTGTCAATACAATTCTGTCTTTTCCGGCAGACCTGTGGTCCGCTGGTCCAAACGACAGATCTGAACTGGCGGAATCACCCTGATCGACATCACTCTCGCGGCAACAGGGACAACGCTTGGGCCGTATGTGTTCTCATTTGACGCTGCGCGGGCTGCTGCTTTTAAAGCTGCGACCGGCGATGAAAAGTCGCCTGATTACAACGGAGCGTTGCCACCTTCAGCGGTGGTTGCCGAGGGTCTAGCCCGCCTGATATCTGAGCTCGATCTCTTCGGCGAGAGGATCCTGAGTGCGGGCGGAGTAGTTCACACGTCGCAGGAAGCGGAGTTTTTTGCTCCGGTTATGCCGGGCGAGACTATCGAGGCGACTGCGAGACTGGCAGGAAACACGTTGCGCCGCGGCGCTCGCTTCGTTTCCGTATTCACCGAATTCAGAAACGAGTCCAACGAGTTAGTTGCAACGGCATCAAGCACAATCATGGTGCCGGAATGAGCGATGCACTCGACGTGAATGCGATCGGGCAAGGAGACAGGCTGAACGGGTTCAACCGGGAAGTCACTCTCGAGCGCATTGCCGAGTATGCGGACGCCTCGGGTGATCACAACCCACTGCACCTGGACGAAGAGTACGCAAAGACGACGCAGTTCGGCGGAGTGATTGCACACGGTATGCTGAGTATGGCGTTCGTGTGCGAGTTGATGGCCATGAATTTTCCGGCCACGTGGCACGCAGGCGGTAAGATGAAGCTGCGATTCAAAGCTCCTGTCTTTCCCGGCGAGACGATTACGGTCAATGGCGAAGTTCAGGCGATTCGAGAGGTAGACGGAAAACCGGTAGCGCAGTGCTCGGTAGCATGTCTGAAACCGGACGGAACTGAGGCACTGAGCGGGACCATCACTGTCCCGCTTGCATGACGACATTCCGGCATGAATGCCGGTTGAGAGTTCGAGGGTACGACCGAACATGAGCGACCAGTTGCCCGAAGGCATCATCCCAATCGCGCTCGATGCGATGGGCGGAGACCATGGGCCTCCTGTGACTGTACCGGCTGCCCTGAAGGCGATCGGCAACGGCGGCGTTGCTGTCGCTCTTGTTGGTGATCCGACCGCAATTGAGGCTGAACTCGTAAAGTACGACACTCCGGCCAAGAAACTTGTGCAGATTGTCCCTGCTGAAGGTGTGATTCCAGAAGGGGCCAACCCTGCCATGGCGCTCCGTGCGCACCCGAGAGCTTCGGTCCTGGTTGCCGCCGGAGCGGTAAAGGCAGGGAAGGTCGAGGCTTTCGTGAGTATGGGTTCCACGGGCGCTTCTATCGCCGCTGGCACTGTGTTGCTGGGAACCGTCGATGGGGTCGAACGCGGCGCTCTCGGCGGACCGATCATTGGTTACGCGCCTGACACTGTGATCATCGACCTGGGAACGAATGTCGATACTCGGCCGGTGCAGCTAGTGGATTTCGCCGCGCTTGGCAGCCTCATGTCGCGGCTCATTTACGGCAAGACCAACCCGCGAGTTGCGTTGCTTTCCGTAGGATCTGAAGAAGGTAAGGGAAACGCACAGGTCAAGGCAACGACCGAGCTGCTCCGAAACAGCAGCCTGAATTTTATCGGCAACGTCGAACCGCAAGACCTGACGGACGGAGGGGGAAAGGCTGAGGTTGTTGTATGTGATGGTTTTGTTGGCAATATCGTGCTGAAGTTGACCGAGGGACTTGGCCGCGCCATCGTAAAGAACATCCGCTCCGCCCTGCCGCCATCACCCGAAGTGGATGCGCTTGCAGAAGAAGTATTTTCTCGCACGAACATGCTGGCAGTGTTTGGCGGAGGCCCATTGCTCGGTCTCAAGGGCGCCGCGATCGTGGGACACGGCTCGTCCGGTGTTGACGCGATAGCGGGTGCGATCGCTACCGCGCTGATCGTCGTCGAAAACGACTACATCAATTCGCAGGACGCCGAGCTTGAACGCATCAGGTCCGAAATCGCAGTTACGTGAGCTGCTGATCTCGTAAAGAATTACGGGACCGGTTGCGGCCAGACTGTGCGCAGACCATCGGTGCTGGTAGTACACTCAATCGGCTTGGCCCCATGTCTCTTAACTCAACTGGAATTTGTAATTGTCTGACCAAGAACGCACGGCTCTAGTCACCGGCGCCTCCCGTGGAATTGGCCGCGAATGCGCGGTCAGGCTTGCGGCATTGGGGCATCGGGTTGCAATCAACTACAACACCCATCCGGAAGACGCTGACGAGGTGGTGAAAATCATCCGGGACGCCGGTGGGGAAGCGGTATCGGTGGGTGGTAACGTCGCCGTCCGGGACGATGTTGAGAAGATGATCGCCGAGACCGAAGAGGCGCTTGGCCCGATCGAGATTCTGATCAACAACGCCGGAATCATCTCCGACTCTCTCTTGATGCGGATGAAAGACGAAGACTTTGACCGCGTCATGGACACGAACCTGAAGGGAACGTACTTCTGCAGCCGGATAACGGTGCCCGGAATGATCAAACGGCGCTGGGGCAGGATCGTAAACGTCTCTTCAGTAGTCGGAATCCGCGGCAATGCCGGGCAGACCAACTACTCAGCATCGAAGGCAGCGGTCCACGGCTTTACCAAATCGCTGGCCAAAGAGGTGTCGGGCAGAAACGTCACCGTCAATGCCGTTGCCCCTGGCTACATCCGCACCGCAACGACCAACGTGCTTAGCGAGAAGCTGAAAGATACTGTGCGGTCATGGATTCCGATGGGACGTTTCGGGGAGCCTGAAGAGGTGGCGCCACTGATCGTTTTCCTCTGCTCCGAGGACGCCAGGTACATCACCGGTGACGTTGTTCGGGTGGACGGCGGCATGGCGATATAGCAATCTGGCCGCTTCGTTCGCCGGGAATTTCGAGAGCAGCTATTTTCAAATGGCAGAACAGACGCAGTCAGGGCAGTTTGCCGGGCAATTTAAGGGTCAGGTTGCGCTGGTAACTGGCGGCTCGCGCGGAATCGGCAGAGCCATCTGCGTTGAGCTAGCGCGACGCGGTGCGAGCGTTGCTTTCAACTACCTCAAGAACCATGCGGCCGCAAAACAAGCCGAAGATGAGATTACCGCTACAGGCGCTGAATGCCTGCGTGTGCGCGCACACGTCGGTGACGAAGGGGCTGTTGAAGACCTGATCAGCAAGGTTGATGAGCGCTTCGGTCGGTTGGATATCGTCGTCAACAACGCCGCTTCTGGTGTCATGCGCTCATCGACGGAGCTTTCCCCGAAACACTGGGACTGGACGATGGACATCAATGCTCGCGGCCCGTGGCTGGTTGCGCGGCAGGCGGCGAAGTTTATGAAGCCCGGAGGGCGGGTCGTAAACATTTCCAGCCCCGGTGCGAAGATGGTGTTGCCCTCTTACTTCGCGGTTGGTGTTTCGAAGGCGGCGCTTGAGGCTGTGACCAGGTACATGGCCGTCGAGCTTGCGGCCGAAGGGATCGCTGTCAACGGCGTCTCAGCCGGTTACGTGCAAACGGACGCCCTCGACGCTTTTCCAGATGAACTCGGGGTAAAGGAACTGGCCGAGCGCCCGACTCCAGCTGGACGGCCGGTGCAGCCTCAGGATGTTGCCAACGTCGTGGCGATGCTTTGCGGGACGGACGCCGAGATGATTCGCGGTCAGATTGTGACGGTGGATGGCGGTGAGACCGTATTTCACCGTTAGGCAACGGGTTTATCCGAGCGGAGCGGTGTCCGGCAGTTCCTTGACCGTGACGATGGCGCCTTTGCAATCGAGTTGCGTCCCGTCGACCCAGTAGCCGCGACGGACGAGGCCGAGAGCGACATACGTTCCAGATCGCGGTATTGGCGACACTGACGTAACTTTGCCCGCCCGCTTGCCATCTGAGGTCAGCTGCGTACCTGTCGTTAGCGCAGAATCACTCTCGATCGCCACCAGTCTCTTCTGAAGTTTGTCGTAAGTGTCGAGGCGGGCCACAACCTCCTGGCCGACATAACAGCCCTTGGTGAAGCTGACCAGGTCTTTGAGCCTGACTTCTAGTGGATTCGCATCCACAGTCAGCTCAGCCCCCGGACTCGGCACGCCGTATGCGACCTGCGCTGCATTGAGACTGATCGCTCCCGCCGGAACGGCTCCAGCCCGGGTGATCCGGTCCCAGATCGCTTCAGCGTGGGCCTGAGGAGTGACCACATCGACCCGGTCGAATCCCGCCCATCTGGAGGCGACCAGAACCGTGCCTTTCGATGGTCCGGACATTGCCAACGCTTCACCGGAGTTGAGTTCTGCCTCGAATCCGGTGCTAACGATTTCAAGAGCAGTCGGGCCGATTGCGGCAATTCGCGTAAACTCGGCAGTAGCGTCTCGGATTGTGGAGTCTTCGATTATCGTGAACTTTTCTATCCAGTCGACAGCAGATTGCGCATCTGGCGACTCTGAAAGCAGCAAGAGCTTTTCATTTTCGACAAGGCTGATGTTGAGCACATCGATAATTCGGCCGCGCTCCGAAGTGAGAACTGTGTAGGCCGAACGCCCGGGCATAAGCTGGAGCAGGTCGTTCGTGGATAGTCGGTGTAGAAGTTCCAGTGCATCCGCGCCTACATGAACGAGGCTGTTGGCTGTGTCCAATGCCACGAGGGCACACGAGTCCGAGAATGCGGAAAACTCTCGTTCAGGATCACCGTAGTGCAGCACTGACATTCCAGCTTCGTCGAGGACTGCACCGCGTGAAGCAAGTAATCCGGAGAGTGGCTGTGCTGTTGCAGGAGTGGTCATCGATTCAAATCAGGGTGGCGCCGTTCGAGCAGGTTTCGAACGATGGTAAAGCGGAATGCCAGAACCACGAATCCGCTAGACGGAGAACGATGTTCCGCAGCCGCAACTGGTCTTGGCGTTCGGGTTCGTGAACTCGAAGCCTTTGCCGTTCAGCCCGTCGGAGAAGTCAAGGACGGTTCCGGCCAGGAACACGAACGCCTTCTTCGGCACATAGACCTCGATGCCGTTCTGTTCGATCATCTTGTCGTCGTCGGCGGGTCCGTCGACGATATCCAGAACGTAGGTAAGACCCGAGCAGCCACCGCCCTTGACGGCGACCTTCAGTCCAAACGGGTCTTTGCCGTCACGAGCAGCGAACTCGCGCACCTTGGCCGCAGCCTTTTCGGTAACGTGGATGCTGTTAATCGGGACTTTAGGTTTGGCGTGTGCTGTTGTCATTGCTCACGAATCCACTCTTCTGGTGAAACTAACTCTGCCTGCCTAATGATACCTCTAAAGGTCAGGAATTCTATTACGGGCTGACCGGCTATTTGAGCCTATTCGGCCAATCTGTCACGAAAACGCCGTTTTCAGCGTGATCCGCAACTACAATTGAGGTTTGAGCAAACAACTGGAGAGACAGATGCTGAGCGGATCCATCGCAACTCGTACAGGTGACACCGGCGAGACCGGACTACTGTACGGGGGCCGCGTGCGAAAGACCGATGCGCGGGTCGAGGCGTACGGAGCCGGTGACGAGGCCGTCTCTGCGCTCGGCATGGCCAGAGCGTTATGTGTCGATGCCGATGTGAAGTCGCACATCTACGATCTGCAGAAGGCTATGTTCACGGTCAACGCCGAACTTGCGACAGCCGGTGACTCAAGACACCTGCTGGAGAAGCATTTCCCAACGATCACTCAGGACAACACAACTGAACTCGACTCGCTTCTCGCCGAGCTTGAGAGCAAGGTCACTCTGCCGAAGTCGTTCATCATTCCTGGAGGCTCGGCCGGGTCCGCTGCGATTGACGTGGCCCGGACGATCGTCAGGCGGACAGAGCGCGCCGCTGTGGCGCTTCACGATTCCGGCGAGCTGGCCAATTCCGAGGTGCCACGTTACCTGAACCGGCTTTCCGACACGCTTTTCATGCTTGCTCGCTACGAAGATCGCGATCTGCCCGTCGAGCCGTACAGCAGCCGCGACTCTGACGGAGGTGAGACTTAGATGGCGGCACGTATAGCTGTGGTGAATACGCGCGCGGCGAACCTCCACAGCGTCTCGAAGGCACTGGAGAAGGTTGGAGCGTCGGCTGAGGTCACATCTGACCCTGCAGACCTTGAAAATGCCGCGGGAGTGATATTGCCGGGAGTTGGAGCCAGCGACGCTGTGATGCGGGCGATCAACAGCCAGGGTTTTACCGAACCGGTAAAGAAATATGCGGCCTCTGGCAGACCTCTGCTGTGCATATGCGTTGGGATGCAGGTGTTGTTTGAAGGGTCGGATGAGGGCGAGATTCCCGGGCTCGGCCTGTTGGAAGGGCGCGTTGAGCGGTTCCCATCTGACCTTAAGGAGAACGGTAGCCGTCTGAAGGTGCCGCACATGGGGTGGAACTCCGTTCATTTCAGTCCCGAAGCTGCTTCAGACTCTGTTTTCGCTGGCATCCCGCAGGAATCGTACTTCTACTTCGTTCACTCGTATCGTTGTATCCCGGAAGATTCTTCCGTCATGGCTGGCTCGACGCAGTACGGCGAGCAGGTGTGTGCTGCAGTGTTGAGGGGTGAAGTCGCCGGAACGCAGTTCCACCCGGAGAAGAGCGGCGACCTTGGCCTGGAGATCTATCAAAACTTTGCCCGCAGAGTGGGCTGAGCCACGCATCTAACTATGGAAGTTATCCCGGCAATAGACCTGCTAAACGGTAAGTGTGTTCGCCTTGTACAGGGCGACTACGAACAGCAGCGCGTGTTTGACGATGACCCTGTCGGTGTTGCGGAGCGTTGGACAGCCGCTGGAGCAAAAAGACTCCACATAGTCGACCTCGACGGTGCCCGTGATGGAGTTCGGGCTAACGCAGACGCTGTTAAGGCGATTGTCGGGTCGACGCAGGTTCCCGTTCAGCTTGGAGGCGGCATCCGGACCGCCGAAAACGCTTTGCAGTTACGCGAGATTGGTGTCGACAGGGTGATCTTCGGCACTGCTGCGGTGACGGCCCCGGAAGAGGTTGCACGTGCCGTGGAAATCCTCGGCGCAGAGCACGTGATTGTTGGAGTGGACGCCAGGGACGGCAAGATACAGACGAGCGGCTGGACGGAAACCTCTGATCTAAATGCAATCGACCTGATCAATCAGATGGGAGAGCTTGGTGTTCGTCGTTTCATGTACACCGACACTTCAAAAGACGGAACGCTTTCCCACCCGAATTTCGAATCCATCAGCAGCATCGTGCACAGTGTGAGTTACCCTATAGTTGCAGCGGGTGGCGTTGCATCGATCGATGACCTGCTGCAACTCGCCGATCTAGGAGCCGAGGCAGCAGTAACAGGGTTGGCGATCTACTCTGGTGCGCTCGATCTTGAGCGCGCTATTCGCGAACTGAGTTTGTTGTCAGCGAGAACTGACTGATCCGACCGTCATTTATTCCCGGCAAGAGCAACAGCCCGAAATTACAGGACGAACATACCCAGATGCCCACGAAGACCCCGGTCGCAAAAGCCGACCAGCTGATAAAACCCAGACTTGAACAATCCTACGACCCGCAGTCGCTGATTGCACTGGTGCCCATCCACACCGATCAAACCGTCGCAGATGTCGGTTCCGGACCGGGCTGGCTCTCCATTCCGCTCGGGAAGTACCTGTATGGCGGAAAGCTGTACGCGGTCGACATACAGGAACGCATGCTGGAGATGGTCGCTGAACGAGCGGCAAGCTTCCGGATGTACAACATCGAGACCGTGCTCTCCAAAGAGAGTTCGATACCGTTGGATGACGAGATTCTCGATGGCCTCGTGTTGTCCGGGACTCTCAACGAGGCGACTCGTGCCAAATCGCTATTCAAGGAGTGCGCCCGGTTGCTCAGAAAGGCTGGTTGGATGGCTGTTGTCGAATGGCTACCTTCTTCTAATGAGCAAGACTTCGGGCCTCCTGCAAAGCAGCGGCTCTCGATGGAAGCTGTAGTGGAGATGGGTGCGGAGCTCGGCCTGACGAGGTCTCGAAGTCGCCAGATCGGTCCCGCGCACTTCGTGGTTGTGTTCAAGAAGTAGACGGACTTCCATGCTTACTCGCCGGGTGATCCCGTGCCTTGACGTAGACGCTGGCCGGGTGGTCAAAGGTGTCAGTTTCGTGAACCTTCGTGACGCCGGGGATCCGGCTGAGTTGGCTGCGCTTTACGATTCCGAAGGCGCTGACGAACTGGTTTTCCTCGACATCACGGCCAGTTCGGACGATCGCGACACCATGGTTGACGTCGTAAGGCGGGTTTCTTCAGAAGTATTCATTCCTCTCACCGTTGGCGGCGGGATTCGGACGGTCGATGACATGCGGCGGATGCTGGAGGCCGGGGCTGACAAGGTTGGCGTTAACTCAGCAGCAATTCGGGACCCGGAGTTGATTAGCCGCTGTTCGAAAGAGTTCGGCGCACAGTGCGTGGTACTGGCTATCGATGCCAAAAGGGTCGTTAATCCTGCTCTGTTGCGAATCCCAGGCGAAGAGCCGCGCCTTGCTGAGGCGCCGTGGCAGGTGTTCACGCACGGCGGCCGAAGACCGACCGCAGTCGACCCCGTGAAGTGGGCCAAGCTGGCCGAAGACTTGGGAGCTGGAGAGATTCTGCTGACGAGTATGGATGCCGACGGCCAGAAGACCGGATATGACCTGGAATTGACCGCCGCTGTGTCCGAGAACGTCGGAATACCGGTGATTGCCAGCGGCGGCGCCGGAGAGATGGAGCATTTTTACGATGCACTCGAAACCGGGAAGGCAGATGCCGTCCTGGCGGCCAGCCTGTTTCACTTCGGAGAGATGCGGGTGGCAGAGGTTAAGTCGTATCTGGCTGAACGCCAGGTTCCAATGAGAGGGGCATAGATTGGCGAAAATGAACTCGGTGCCGGAGCTTGCCCCGAAGGCGGTGGCTTTCGACTGCTACAGGACGCTGGTCACCAACGACCACGATGACTGGCGCGTGATGTTCGGTAAGATCATCAAGGAACAGGGACTGCCGTTCGCACAGAACGATCTCTGGGATAAGTGGCGCAAGTACGAACTACAGTTCAGGGCCAGCCGGACCGTGCTTGAAGACCAGTCTCAGAGTCCACCTTTCAAGAGCTATGAGCTGGCCTGGAGCGAGTGTTTCGCACAGGTATTCGAGGATGAGGGAGTGAATGGCGATGCAGCGGCCGCGGGTCTGCGGTGCGTAGAGCATCTTGCTCGAAGACCGGTCTTCCAGGACACGATTCCAGCGGTGCAGGCGCTGATTGGCAAGTTCAAGGTCGGCGTATTCTCGAATGCTGACGATGACTCGCTCCGTCCCTTGCTCAAGTCGACCGGTATCCGGTTCGATGCGATCGCAAGCTCTGAGTCAACGCAGGCGTACAAGCCGGCACGGGCGGCGTTTGAACAGATCCTGCGGCAGCTGGGCACTGAGCCTGAACGCACCTGGTATGTGGGCGATCACCTGTACGATGACGTACAGGGTGGAAACGACATCGGGCTCACGACGGTGTGGATCAACAGGACCGGAGCCACAATTGGCCCGGACGACGCGACGCCCTCGATTGAGATAACCGATCTCAGGGAACTTCCACAGATCATCCAATCGCTTGGCAAGTAGCTCGCTCCAAAGTTCCAACGGCGACCCGGATAGCTGAGACAGGCACGATGGCCGATCTTTCCAACCTCAAATTCGATGAAAAAGGCCTGATTCCTGCGGTCCTTCAGGACGCTCGAACGCGGGAAGTACTGATGGTCGCTTATATGAACTCCGAGGCGCTGGAGAAGACAGTCTCCGGTCCCGACGTGTGGTTCTTCAGCCGCAGCCGAAACGAGCTGTGGCACAAGGGCGCAACATCCGGAAATTTCCTGAAGGTGGTTGAGGTACGTCCGGACTGCGACGGCGACACTTTGCTGGTGCTGGCCAATCCGGTTGGACCAGCCTGTCACACAGGTAACCGGACGTGCTTCTTCCGTGACTCGCTGGCCGGCTCCGGCGAATTAAAGGCAGCAGCGAACGTGCTGGACGAGCTCTATAGCGTGATTTCGCAGCGAAAACGGGATCGGCCGGAAGGCTCGTACACGACGAAGCTATTCGACGACGGCACTCCGCGGATCGCACAGAAGGTTGTGGAAGAGGCAGGAGAGGTCGCCATTGCGGCGGTGGCTGAGAACGGCGGCTCGACGAGTGAAGAGGTTGCCGACCTGCTGTACCACACGCTTGTGCTACTTGCTGCCACGGATATCGATCCAGCAGAGGTGTGGGCGGAGCTCGAGAAGCGTAGGAAGTAGCGGGACCTGCGGGTTGATCAGTCTCCTGTGGTGGGTTCAGACCGGACTTCGTCTTCTCCTATTGTGCTGTCCTGGCGGTCTTCTGGTCGGTACTCCACCCCATCCAATTCCAACGCATAGCTCATCGCCTCGATCGCCACTTCGATCATTGAGTCGTCTGGCGGCCGCGTGGTCAAGTCCTGCAGCCAGAGGTTTGGAGCACCCAGCATTCGCACTATGAGCTGGCCGGGGTGAGTGCCCGCGTACCTGATCATCTCGTAACTGATTGCGCCTATCACCGGTATCAGGACAATTCTCGATCCGATGAGCAGCCAGAGCGGGTCACGTGGTATGAGGATGAAGAGCAGGATTGACACGACGACAACCGTCATGAGAAACGAGGTGCCACAGCGGGGATGAGCCTCCGGAAAGCGCCGCACGGACTCCACCGTCATTGGCTCGCCGGCTTCGTGGGCGGCCACCGCCATGTGTTCGGCACCGTGATAACCGAAGACGCGCCGGATGTCTTCCATGCGGCCGATCAGCCAAATGTAGCCGACGAAAATGCCGAGCCTGACGGCGCCTTCGACAACATTGGCGGTGAACTCGTTCGCACCGGCGTTCTCGACCAGTCTCGAAAGACCAAGTGGAGCAAGGAAAAAAATGCCAATGCCTGCGACCAGTGATATGAACAGCATCAAGGCCATACTGCCCTTGCCGAACTCCTCCGGCTCTCCGGTCTTCTCGTCTGGAGGAGCTGCCTCAGCGGCTGAGATGGAAAGGGCTTTCATCCCGACGGTCAGTGTTTCGGCCAGGACGACCACGCCACGAATCCAGGGAATTCGGCGTGCCCTGACCTTGCTCCAGCCGGTCAGGTCCAGATCTCTACGAGCAATCGATTTATCCTCTCGCCGAATTGCGATTGCAGCGTGATCGCGCCCGCGGATCATGACGCCTTCAACCACGGCCTGACCGCCGTACAGAACCGGACGATCAGAACGTGACTGCTGTTTAGATGTGGTCATACGCGTAATTCTGGCATAAGGCGGCGCGGGATGCCGTCAGATTTTATTCAAGATGTAGCGGGCTCCAGCGACTGTCTCTACCGGTCGGCTAAAAAACAAGCCCGGCCGAAGCCGGGCAATGCTGAAAATCGCATTCGCAACTGTCAGTCCGCGAACTAGCTGCCCTGCGGTTCCTGAGCCAGGTTGAACCTGCGGCGCAGGCGTTCCACGCGACCTTCTGTGTCCACGATGCGCTGCTCACCTGTCCAGAACGGATGGCACTGGCTGCATACCTCAACCACCAGGCTCTCCTTGGTCGAGCCGGTCTCCCATTCGTGGCCGCAGGCGCAGCGCACATGGGCGTTCGGGTAGTAAGTCGGGTGGATATCTGTCTGCACTGTCTCTTCTCTAAACTGGGGCTATTCGATCAGGCGTTGGCGTCAACGTTTACACGGCGCCTGGCGTTCTGGGCATAGTCAAACCGTACTTTACCCTCAATGAGGGCGTAAAGAGTGTGGTCACGGCCAACGCCGACGTTCTCACCCGGCTTGAACAGCGTTCCTCGCTGGCGCACGATTATTGAGCCAGCTGGCACGGCCTCACCGCCGAATTTTTTTACGCCCAGCCGCTTTCCAGCGCTGTCGCGGCCATTTCTCGAAGTGCCGCTACCTTTTTTGTGTGCCATCTCTGCCTCTCATCGGACGCATTTGCAACGTCAACTGCCAAGTGGATATATCCCGCGAGGCTAGTCGGCCTTGATACCGGTGATCACGACCGATGTCAGCTTCTGGCGGTGACCAGTCTTGACATGGTGCCGCGTCTTGTTTTTGTACCGGAAGCTGATCACTTTCTTCGCCTTGTCCTGCGACGCGATCTCGCCCAGCACTTCCGCTCCGGCAACGGCAGGTTTGCCCACCTCGACCTTGCCGTCGAGATTCGTCAGCAGTACTCGGTCGAACGTTACGGAGTCGCCTGGCTCCCCAAGAAGTTTCTCAACTTGCAAGGTGTCGCCTTCGCGCACTCTGTACTGTTTGCCACCGGTATTAATTATTGCGTAGTCGTCAGTCATATGCTTTCTCTTTCGGATGCCAACCTTCTTATTGTAGAGATGGCAGTGCAGGCCGGTCAACGCGAATATCGGTAGTGTGCGCCCGCAATACTGGAGATTGCCGGTGTGACAGGCTTAGATTATTGCCCTGATTCGCCTGATTCGTGAGACAGGTTCGTATTCTGGTGCCACGAACACCGGCTGGCGGACATCTCAAGAATGAGGCCGATTGTGAACACTGAACCGAGGTGGTGTGATGGATGAAGAAGATCTGCAGATGCTCGATGGGACCATTGCGAGTGTGAACGGCGCGGTGGCTGAGCTTGGCATCCGTGACGATATGCGCGCTGTGATCATCGAGCCGTGGCGAGAGCTTTCAGCGGCACTGCCGGTGCGGATGGACGACGGGACGGTAAAGGTCTTCCACGGCCATCGGTCCCAGCACAACGCAACACGCGGTCCGTTCAAGGGCGGAATTCGCTTTCATCCTGCCGCCGATCTGGCTCACACCCGGGCGCTGGGTATGCTGATGACGTTCAAATCAGCACTGGTGAACATTCCGTTCGGCGGAGCCAAGGGCGGCATCCAGGTAAATCCAAGAGAGCTTTCCGAAAGGGAACTCATTGCGCTGACAAGGCGGTACACGCGGAGCATCCATCTAATTCTAGGGGTTAGCCGTGACATTCCAGCGCCTGATCTTGGCACTAACGCGCAGACGATGGCCTGGATCATGGACGAATACAGCGCCATTCACGGCTATACCCCCGGCATAGTCACCGGCAAGCCCATCGAGCTTGGCGGATCAGAAGGCCGCAGCGAGTCACCCGGAAGAGGTGCGGCGATTGTCGGAAGGCTGGCGGCACAGGACCTTGAGATTGGCGGCGATAGCCCACGGGTCGTTGTCCAGGGATACGGACAGGTTGGGTCATCCGCGGCGCGGAAGTTCGTTGAAGATGGCGCGAGGGTCGTTGCGATCAGCGATATCGCGGGCGGGCTCTACAACTCGAACGGGCTGGACATCCACGCGATCGACCGGTTCCTGGAAGAGGGCGGATCAATTGCCGATTCCCGTGGCGGCGACCAAATATCGAACGCAGAACTGATGGAATTGGACACAGACGTGTTGGTCCCGGCAGCGATCGAGGGTGTGATCACCAGCGAAAACGCCGACAGCATCAAGGCGCAACTCATTGTCGAAGGTGCGAACCAGCCGACAACTATCGCCGCGGACAGGATGCTGGCGGATCGTGGTGTCACGGTCGTGCCGGATGTCCTGGCGAATGCCGGTGGTGTGGTGGTTTCATACTTCGAGTGGGCGCAGAACATCCAGCAGTTCAAGTGGAAGTTGGACCGTGTAAACGACGAGTTGGAGTCGATCATGACCGCCGCCTACCGGGCGACTCGGGAGCATATGCAGTCTCACGGTGTGACCATGCGGGCAGCGGCGTACAACATCGCAGTCAAGCGGCTGACGGAGGCAACGGAGATGCGAGGATTCCTGAAGTAGAGGGCAGCGATCGGTCGTTTCAGCGGATCAAGCAGGAACGACGAAGCCCTGTTTCTTGCCGGACTCCAGTTCGGAAGCCGGTCGCCCGCTGGTGAACAGTTCTGCCGGAATTCCAAACGGGGCGTGACGCTTTAGCAGGGGTGCGATAGCCGGAAATTGCTCGAAGCGTGCAAGGTAGTCGTGGTAGATGCGATCTCCGTCCAAATAGCACCAGGGGGCGAGCTTCCATGCGTTCGGGTCCGTCAGCCCGCGCCGACGGCGTGCAGGTCCTAGCGCAGGCAGCGCTCCTGTAATCGCCTCGACGTACGATTCCCGCATCCTCGTGATGTCATAGCGCTCGGTGACGGCGTGCGCTGCAGCTTGTGCGTCAATCCCACTGTTCATTGCTGACAGTACCGCTTCTGCGGCCTCTTGCACGTCGCCATAGTCGAAGTGAGTTACTCCCGGGATTCCTTGCTGCTCCCGGAGTGCGCCGACTCTTGCGCAGACAGCCGGCGTTCCGGCGACAACCGATTCCAAAGACACAAGGCCGAACGCCTCGACAAAACTTCCCGGACACAGGGTGACATCACCCGCAGCAAAGTAGCCGGGCATGAGCTCGGACGGAAGCCAGGCGTGGAGCTCCAGCAGGTCTTCAGCTCCCAACGACGATGCAAGCTCCAGGACTGAGGTATCGCCAAGCTCTGCATCATCAGCCGATCCTTCGGGCTGTAGTGCTGGAACGAGGAGTCGAATTCGACGCCGTGGCATGCGCCTTTTCATCTCGACCGCTATTCGCAACGAATCCCGAATGCCTTTCTCTGGTTGGAGTCGATGAGGATGCAACAGAATCATGTCCGCTTCCTGTCGAGATTTGATCCCGTCTGGAAGCATCGATTCGACTGGCCAACCGGAGGTCGCTACGCCGTTTGGCACGACGATCAACTCGCCGGTGTCCGACACCAGTCCCGCAGATGATTCGATGCAGTCTTTTACATACTGTGAGGGGACGATCGTCCTGGCCGCTGGCAACGTGAACGCTGAGAGCAATGCCTCTTCGTAGACGTAGTCGTGGAGCGACCTGATGACGGGCATATCTCCGAGGGCGGACCGGAAGTAGACGGCGTCGGCGTGAAGGTACGCGCGGTCAGCCCAGGCTGCGTTTTCCTGCAGCACCTGCCAGGCAGATGTCAGGCTGTGAGGAGCAGTCTGATACGGAGCAGGGAACGATCCGCGCAGATCAAGTGCAGGCTCCACCAATGCACCGCTCGCGATGCGGAAACCCTGGCTGTGGCTTGAGGTCCGGGAACTAAGCACGCGGACTTCATGCCCGGCTAGCACAAGCGCGTCCACAACCTCCAGCAGAATCCGCTGGGAGCCGCCCATGATCCGGTCCGGAAACAGCGGGGCGACAGAGACAGCAAGTATCCGCATGATTGCTGTGCCTTAATCGGCAGTGAATCTGCCGAACTTACCCTGCATCCACAGCATCGGCTCGCCCTCGCCCAGTACCAGCTGTTCGACCTCCGCCACGAACAGAGTGTGGTCTCCCTCTTCGTGCTCTGAAATCACACGGCAGTCCATTGCGGCGAGGGAACCACCAATGGCCATCGATTCACCGAGTTTGACGAAGGGTATGGCGTCGTCGGGACCGCGCTGCACCGGAGGGTTTGTGTAGTGAATGGCAACGTTGCGCTGTTCTGTGTTGAGGATACTTATGGCGAAGCGCTGGTTCATCTTGATAAGAGGGTATGAGTTGCGGTTGTGGCCAATGCAAGCAAGAGCGAGTGGCGGATCGAGTGACACAGACACAACGCCGTTGGCCGTCATCCCGTGAACCTTTCCGCCGGGTTCAAGCGTCGTGATTACGGTGACACCTGTGCCGAACTGAGACCAGGCCATCCGGAAGTTTTGATTGGTGACCGGTACTGCGGTCAAACCGGGCTCCTCTGGCTGCTGATTACCTTGAACCGATCTGGTTCGAGAGGTTACACGAACGAATGCGATTCGCAACGGATTCGGAAAGCGCCGATGCTTGAAGGAGGTTTGGTTTTTGGCTGTCATTTGTCCCGCCACGGAATTGCTTCAGGCTGGACGTAGCCGGTCAATTCGACATAACCGGGTTGCCGGATCTGTTCACCTCGGTACGTGCCGGACTGCTTTACCTTGCCTTCCCAGTAGATAGCGGCTGCCGGCACTCCTTCATCAACTTCCTGATCCGCAACAACAGGCTCGATCTCGACATCCAGCTCCAGTGCATCGACTCTGAGCCGCCATCGAGACGGATAGTCGGCGCCAGTGCCGGGACTGGTCCACGTATCGAGAACGTCGATGCGGATGCCGTCTACGTCCGTGAGCGCGCGGGTTCTTCCTGAGCCATCGCTCCATGTGCCGAACACGGCGTCTGTCGATCCGTCCGGATTCCGGGTCTCTGTGACCATGAGCGTCTCGCCTTCGCCCAGTTGCAGGCCCATCCATTGCCATCCCCCGGGAGCGCCCAGCGCAAAGAAGTCACCCCACTGGTGGTCGAACCATCCTGTACCGGACACCCGGTACTCGACCCCATCAATGGTCATGAGACCGATGGCCGGCATGTTCGGCCACGAATAGTAGTAACTCCAACCTGTCGGTGCGGCAAACCAGCCGATACCGGCATGGAGCACAGGGCTCTGGCCGGGGCTCAGCTCAAATTCAAGTGCAAGTGAATCGCCTTCGTCCATCACAGCGTGAATCGAATGAGAATCTTGGCCGATGTCCAGTGACCAGTCGCTGATCTGCAGTCCGAATATTTCGGCACCCGCCACTTCTGCGTCACCCGCGAATAGTCGAGAGTCCAACTTGTGCTCTCCGGCAGACACATCGGTCAGCGCGAACTGGGCAGCGTATGCCGCTTCGCCATCGTCATTCAGAGTCTGGAAGATCACGAAGTGGAACCCGAACTCTTCGGCGCTTTCAGCAGCCAGGTGCCCGTTGTAGTACCACCACTCCAGCCGGTCCTCATGGCTTCTCTCATCGACGGGAACCGACACCGGACGCGGAGCAGGAGTCGGCTGTGCCGGACCGGGAGTCGGAATCGGGAGCAACGTTTCACCGTTTGAGCAGGCAATTGCGACGGCTGCGACGAGTCCCGCAGCGACGGCCGTTGCAACTCGCCGAAACGGCATGAACCGAAGACTAGCCCTCATGGCGCACCTCCGGCAGCAGTCGGTCAAGCCAGCGCGGCAGATACCAGTTCCAATCACCAAAAAGCCGCATTAAAGCCGGAGCGACGAGCGCCCGAACAAGGGTGACGTCTATGAAGATCGCGATAGCCAGACCGAGACCGATCGCCTTCACGACCACGACATCCGCCAGCACGAAGCTGGCTGCGACAACTATCAGAATGGCGGCTGCACCGGTGATGATCAGCCCGCTTTTCTCCAGGCCTTCAACAACGGCTGCGGCATTGTCCCCCGTCCGCCTGTAAGCCTCGGAGACTCGAGAAAGCAAGAAGATTTCGTAGTCCATGCTCAGCCCGAAGATGATGGCGAAGAGCAGAATTGGTGTCGTCGCCTCGATTACACCGAGTGGCTCAAAGTTCAGCAGTCCGGCGAAGTTGCCATCCTGGAAGACGAAGACGAGAGCACCGTACGCGGCGAAAATGCTCAGGACGTTCAGTACGACCGCTTTCAGAGGCAGCAGCAACGATCTGAACAGCAACATCAACGAGAGGTATGTGACGATCAGGACGGTGGCGATTACCAACGGAAAACGGGAATACAGAGAGTCGACTATGTCCTTGAGGTCGGCCGTTCCACCATCGACGTGAATCTCACGCCCGGGCCCGGGGTCGAATGCACGAACGTCGTTGACGATGCCGGTCGCCTCAGGTGAGAACGGATGCAGGTTGCTTTCAATCACGAAGAGCGCTGCACCGGGCCGCACGGTGTCACGCACAAGTCCTGAGACGGTGGCGTCCGTGATCGACTCAGGCTTTTCGTAGAGTGCGCGATACCGCTCTACATCCCAGTCAGGTCCGAGGTTCACGATGCTGATGACGTGATCGGCATTGGCAACGGTTTCCAGTGCTCGCCCGAAGGCGTACAGCGACGCCAGGTTCTCATCTTCGAAAGGATCACCGTCAAATGTGAGTACGACCGGGACGAATGTGTTGAGTGCGAAATCGAACTCGTCACGCAGGATGTCGAATCCCTGCCGGGACTCCAGGGTGTCGGGAAGAATCGTGGCATCCACCGTTCCAAGCCGAAGGTCTTTGGCAGGCAGCACAAGCGCTATGAGCAGGGCGCTTGTGGGGATCAGGACGAGCAGAGGTCGTCGCATCACCATACGAGAGACGGGGCCCCAGAACGACCCGCCGGAAGCGGCGCGTCTCCATCGTGGCACCACGCGAAACCTGTTGACGTTGTGACCCATCACACCGAGCAGTGCCGGCAAAAGTGTCAGAGCGGCGGCCAGCGCTGCAATGATGACGACCACTGCGCCCATGCCAACGGAACGCAGGACCATGGTGTCGAACATGAGTAGACTCATCAGTCCGATCAGGCTCGTTATGGCCGAGAAGAAAATGGCGCGCCCTGCCAGCGTCTGAGACGCTGCGAGTGCCTCCTCTACCGTCTTGCCTTGAGCCAACTCTTCTCTGAACCGGCTTGTATAAAAGAGCGAGTAGTCGATGCCAATTCCGATGCCGAGTAATGTCACGATGTTGAGTGCGAACACAGAGACGTCGACTTCGCGCGAGATGAAGAACACGACGGCGAGAGCAATGGCGACACCGGCGCCGCTCACAGCGGCTGGCGTGATGGCAGCTACCAATGTCCCGAACACGATCAGCAGGGTCAACGTTGCCAGTGGGAATGCGACGGCTTCGCCTCGCCTGAGGTCGTTCTCGCTGGCAAGACTTATGTCTCGATAGAGAGACGGGCCGCCTGTTGTGAGAAGAGTCAGTGGCGATGGATCGACCGTAGCCAGTACGTCGTCCACGAAGTCGACAGCGTCTTCGAGCGGCAGGTCGAGGCCAACGGTCACATGAGCAACGTTTCCGCTGGCTGAAACGCGTCCCGGCTCATCGACGTGTGTCCTGACGCTCAGGACCTCCGGCATCTGGCGCAACTCCGACAGTGACCGGTCTACGGCAGCGATGAACTCCGGATCGAATGCGTTGAACTGCGGGTGCTCGAACAGCATTTCAATCGTGATGGTTGAGATGTCCAACCTGTCACGGAGCACGGACCTTGCAACAACCGACGGCAGGTCGTCCGTCGTGAAGCCGCCCGGCCTCAGGTTGTTCGGAGCCTGGGGAGCGAACGGGAGCGCGACGAGAACGACAACAACCCATGCGACCAGCACAGCATATCTCCGCCGGTACAGCTGGCGGCCGAGAAGTTGCAGCATCGTTTGGTGTTGGTTGCCCCGGCAAATCGATCAGAGGATGAGGGGAGTCGAACGGAAACCGGGCACACCGACAGCATACGCCCGCGCGCAGGTAGAAGCTTTTTGTGTCATTCTGACACTTCGGCTTGACGGCCGACACCAGTCTCGCGGCGAGTGTTCATGATGGAGAAGGGACGCCGTTCCCCTCGTAGAGCAACGGACTTTTAATCCGCAGGTCGAGGGTTCGAATCCCTCCGGGCCCAGCAATCTGATTTTTCTTGGGACCCAAGCGATCTTAACCCTGATTGGCAATTCTCCACGTCTCGACCAGCTTGCCATCAACGACTTTCTGGATAGCCACGACGGCCCATTGGATGCCACCGGCCGACATCGCCAGTCTCGAAACGACCGTGTCGCCCTCAGCGACCTGTTCTTCAATCGTCACCTTCATGTCCGACGGATGGGCTTCTATGGATTTTTTTACTGCGTCCAGACCTTCCGCCCGTACGGAGGCAGCTTGGCCAGTTCTGGTTTGCGAGCCAGGCCCATGCGCCAGGTAGTCAGGCGACATCAACTCGTCGATGAGTTCCACTCTGCCATTTGAATAGATCTCTTCGAAGAATCGCCGGACAATGGCCTTGTTCTTCTCTGACATCGAAAACCTCCATTGAGCGGGAAGGCCAGATCAGGTCGACGGTCCGGAACAGGCTAAGATGTGGGCTTGACTGACTACCCAAGACAGGGGAAACCAAATGTTAGCAGCTTTCCTCAAGCTCAAAACCAAACCCGGCAAACGACGGAAATTCGTTGAGTTTCTTGAGTGGGAAGGTCAGGTGATACGCGAGTCGGAGCCTGGGACGATCCGGTTTGATGTCTTCTTGGACCCAAGCAACGAGGACTGCATTTATATCTATGAAGCATTTACCGACGAAGAAGCCCATGAAGCGCACAAGGCTGGTGAGCCATGGAAGAGAGCTCACGGGCCCTTCGGAGACGAGTGTGTAGAGCAAGGTGAACTGTTGATGCAGTGGACTTCTTCGACCTGGCCCAGAGATGAGTAGCCCATATTTCATCCGGCTATCCTGCGGGTTAAGCTCAGGTTGCCCCTTACCCTATTTCGCGCCAGTTGCAAGGTTATTTCCTGGGCTTATCCGGCGTGAATGGCCGACGAACTTCAGGACGCCTGCACTCTGACAACTAGAGCCGACGCAGATTCTGCTGGCGTCGAATTAGAGAGGCGCGAAACATATTTCCATCGGAGTAAGTGCGACGCTACCTTTAGGATGGCCCAATAGTCACCTTCTCCCTTTAACCCGCGCCCAGAAGGCACCCGATCAAGGGAAGGGTTTTAACCAGAGCAGTCGTCTTCTTGCCAGCGCGGTGCCGAGTTGAGCTGCGGCGCCTATTCGTCGTCGTCGCCGGTGTCTTCAGTCTCCGTTGACTCTTCTAGCTCCGCATCGACCGACGCTTCGGTTTCCGTGTCATCTCCGTTGTTCCCGTTGCCACCGTTCGCAAGCATTGCCAGGTCAATCTTCGCGGCAGTCTCCCGACGCTGCTCGAGGACTCGAATCGCGCTGATGTTGTCGCCTGATTCCGGCAGCACTATCTTCACGCCCTGGGCGTTACGTCCCGTCAGCCTGATCTCGCCTATGTTCGTGCGCAGAACCTGTGCCTTTTCAGTGAGCAGGAACAGCTTGCCTTCGGAATCGGTTCTGATCTCCTCGCTAACCACTACGGCCGCGGCGACCTTGCCTGTTTTTGGCGTGACTTTCAACGTGATCAGGCCCTTGCCGCCCCGGTTCTGCGGCCTGTAGTTGCGAAGAAGTGAGAGTTTGCCGTAGCCCTTGCGACCAACGATCAGCAAGTAGCCTTCGTCATCGACAAAATCGAGCGCTACGATCTCATCTCGGCCTTCGAGCGCCATGCCCTTTACCCCACCGGCGTTTCGCAGTCGTGGCGGCACATTCATAGAAGGGAACCTGATAGACAGGCCCTCACGTGTGACCATCACGAGATCTCTCTCGGCCGTTGCCAGGCAGGCGCCGATTAGTTCGTCGTTCGGCTTCAGCTTGAACGCATTCAGTCCGGACCGGTTGATGTTTCTCAAAAGCGGCATATGCATCCGCTTGATCTGGCCCTTCTTCGTCGCCATCACGAGGTAGGTATCTTCGAGCAGGCTTGAGATGCAGATCATCGCCTGCACGCTTTCCCTTGGCTCGATGTTGAACCCCATGTTTTGCACCGGTGCGCCACGGCTGGTCCGTGACTGGTCTGCCGGTAGCTCAAACACTCTCGAAGAAAAGACGCGGCCGCGCGTCGTGAAGAGAAGAAGGGTGTCGTGAGTATCGGCCACCTGCATGTGCGGTGTGACGTCCTCTTCCTTCGACATACGCTGGCCTTTGACGCCTTTCCCGCCACGATGCTGGGCGCGGTAGGTGTCCAGGTTGACGCGCTTGATGTAGCCGCTGTTGGAGAGAGTGATGACCACGTCCCTGTGCGGCTCCATGTCCTCACGTCGCCACTCGCCAAGCTCCTGTTCGTAGACCTCCGTACGACGGGGCTGAGCGTACTTGCGTTTCATCTCACGAGTTTCTTTACGAACGACGTTACGGACCATTTCAGGACTGCCAAGAAGCTCTTCCAGCTCCTCGATCGCCTTCTGTAGCTCGTTGTACTCATTCTCGATCTTCTCGCGTTCCAGTGCAGCCAGGCGACGGAGCTGCAAGTCCAGGATCGCCTGTGCCTGGATCTCCGAGAGATCGAACTCGGCCATCAGGTTGCCGCGGGCGTTTTCGACGTCGGATGATCCGCGAATGATCTCAATTACGCGGTCCAGGTTTTCGATAGCGGTCCGGAGACCTTCGAGAACATGGACGCGTGCCTGGGCTTTACGCAGATCGAACTCGGCGCGCCTGCGAATGACCTCTTCACGGAAATCGATGTAGTGGCGAAGGGCGGCCTTGAGCGTCAGCACCCGTGGAGTGCCTGAGACGAGGCCGATCATGTTCACGGAGAAGGACGAGCGCAGCGGGGTGTGCTTATAAAGATTGTTCAAGATCACGGGCTGAGCGGCTCCGCGCCGCAGTTCCAGCACGACTCGCATGCCGGTGCGGTCTGACTCGTCACGAACTTCCGAAACACCTTCCAACTTGCGCTGCTTGATGAGCTCTGCGATTCGGGCGACGAGATTCGACTTGTTCACCTGGAAAGGGATCTCGGTAAATACCATTCGCTGACGTTCAGCTCGGGGCACCTCCTCCATTTCGTGTTTCGCCTGCATCATCACCCGTCCACGGCCCGTGGCATACGCGTCACGAATGCCGTCCTGTCCCCTGATCTCGGCGCCGGTCGGAAAGTCCGGGCCCTTCACGAACTGCATCAGGTCATCAACGGTTGCGTTCGGGTGGGCGACGAGATGGATGATTGCGTCACATAGCTCGGTGAGGTTGTGTGGCGGGATGTTGGTCGCCATTCCGACGGCAATACCGGCGGCACCGTTGAGGAGGAGGTTCGGGAGCCGCGACGGCAGAACCGTCGGCTCTTTCAGCGACTGGTCGAAGTTGTCAGACCAGTCGACCGTTTCGCGGTCGATGTCCCCCAGGACAAACTCGGTGACCGAGGAGAGGCGGCATTCCGTATATCGCATTGCAGCGGGCGGATCACCGTCCACAGAGCCGTAGTTGCCCTGTCCATCGACAAGTGGATAGCGCATGCTGAAGTTCTGCGCCATGCGGACCTGTGCTTCGTAGACCGGGCTGTCGCCGTGCGGGTGGTACTTACCAAGCACCTCACCGACCAGGCGCGCACTTTTCTTGTACGAAGATGTCGGGCGCATGCCCTGGTCATGCATGGCATAGAGGATTCGCCGCTGTACCGGCTTCAGGCCGTCTCTGACGTCTGGAAGCGCCCGCATGACGATGACGGACATGGCGTAATCCAGGTACGAATTACGCATCTCCTCTTCGATGCCAATTGGACGGACTTCACCTATGCCTTCAGTAACCATTCTTAACTCCCGGAATTACCGGTCAACTATGGCTTTCGCAGCTTGCCATGATCGCCAGACATGACGAATCGACGGTCAGACGCGCCAGTTCCGATTTGCTTTCTGGCGCGCTTACACAATGGTAGTGATTTGGGATGCAAAAGCTGAGAACAAATTCAGTTCAATCTTACGCTTTTCCCGCTCGCGCGTACACCCGCGTGGCGCGCACGCGAGGGCTCCGGCGATTGGCCAGGCGGAAACAAGCAGGCCGCAGGTCCTGGAATGGGCATACACAGCGCGGAGTTTCTGTGCCGATCGTCTACTGAACACCCGCAGCGCGCTCGACAAGCGCCAGCAGGAGACTGTCGAATCCCGATGGCATCGATTCGACCTCATGAGCGTTCCACTGAACGCCGATGACCCAGTTTCGGCCAGGCATCTCGATGGCGGCCATGAACCCGTCTTCGCGATAGCAGGACGCAAAGAGACCCGGCGCCAGATCGGCCGCTCGAACTCCCTCGGTGTTGCTGAACGGCACGCTGACCCAACCGGACCCTGCGATGGTGTACGAGAGCTTTCCGCCGGGTGAGATGAAGACCGGCATTTTCACCGGCTCAACCGATGCGCCTGGCACCGCGACCGGCTCCCGGCCACCCAACGCCACGTTGATAGCGTGCATCCCCCAGCCAACGCCAAGGATCGCCATTTTTTGCTCCAGTGCCGTTGCCAGAGCGTTCGGGACAGGTCCTTGAAACGGGGATGTGCCTATAGCAAGAAGAGCACCGGCATTCTCCGGGATCTCACCATCTGGCTCAATGGTTTGTGGCGTGCCGGAACCATGAGTGATGACGTGAAAGTAGTCAGCCGGATCTTCACCATGCGGGGTCAACACCGCAACCCGACCGGCCTCGCCCTGTTCGGCGCTCCCGGCGTGCTCAGCGGTTGGGCCGGTCACATCCGTGCGATCGTAGTGAATGAAATCAGAACGGTATGCCCCACAGCCCCATCCACTCTTCCATATTCCGTTCGATCATCATCCCCTGGCGCCTGGCCCTCGATGCCAGGGAGACCTCTGTCGGCTTGTCTCTCTCACCGGTTGTCTCGCCAGTTGGCACAAATGGGTAGAAGGACTTGCGGTCGTAGCGATAGATCCAGTATGTCCTGAGACCCGACCGGTACGAGTTATCGTCAACCGTACCGGTGAAGTACAGCTCGAATACCGCTGCCAGGAGGTTGTCCGCAGCGCCGTTTGCGCCCAGCGCGTTACCAACTGTGTAGATCGACGAAACCAGATCCTCGAACCTGCCGTCCTCCATTACGACCCAGCGCATGCCGTGTTCGTCATCCTCGATCTCGAATGCCGTCTTCGTGGCGCCCGGTCCTGAATAGAGGACAGGATCAAGCTCCGTCTTGAGATCCTGGAGGAATGCGTTCGATTCGTCATTTCTGAATATCAGCCCGCCTCTACGGGAAGGGCTGATCTCACCGCGCGCCATGAGCCTCTGCTCGGCTCGAATGATGCTGGACATTACGGACCAGTCAGTTTTCGCCGGCTGCCGCTTTCCGAAAAATCGGTCCAATACCACTGATCTACTGCCTCTCTATCTCATGCCGAAGGACATGCGACGCTCAAGCTCTCTGAGCCTGCGTATTCGTTCTGCTACTGGCGGGTGTGTCGAGAACAGGCTGGCTCCCCCACCAGAGCGCAGCGCAACCGGGATGAACAAGAATGCACTGGCGGTCTGAAGTTTGCGAAGGTCTTTATCCGGGATTTTGGCCATTTCGCCGCTTATTTTCTCAAGAGCAGAGGCAAGCGCGCCTGGATCTCCAGAGATCTCGGCCCCGCTGTGGTCGGCACCAAACTCCCGGTACCTGGTTAGTGCGAGGACGAGCATTTGCCCGATGAAGTAGACCAGTATCGTCACCAGGTAGACCATCACCATTGTGCCGCCGTTGTTGTCACGCCCGCGTCCGCCCATACCCCCAAATAGCATGCTCCAGAACAGCATTGTCATGAGGAAGCTGGTGAGGGTGACGAGGAAGTTGCCGATAGCCAGGACTCTCATATCACGATTCCGCACGTGAGCGAGCTCGTGGCTGAGCACGGCGTCCAGTTCGCGTTCAGATAAGCGTTCCCGGATTCCGGTTGTGACCGCTACAAGTGCGTTCGAAGGGTTGCGTCCTGTTGCGAATGCGTTGGGAGCATTTGAGTTGATCACCGCGACCTTCGGCATCGGCATCTCGGCTCGATCCGCCAGCCGTTTGATCGACCGATGCAGCTCCGGCTCCTGCTCGGCGGTGACTAGCTTCGCTCCTGACGCCCAGAGGATCATCCGGTCGGACATGACGTACTGGAATACTGCGAATCCGCCGACAATCAGGCCAACGAACACGATAGGGAAAGAGAGGCCCCAGAGCACGATGGCAAAGATGGCATACAGAACTCCCAGCATGAACATGGTGAAGTACATGCGGGATACCAGGCCCGGGTCGCGCTTAAATTTGCGCATCCCTAGACTTGTCATTGTTTCCTCCGAAGGTGGTAAGAAGCCATCGTGATATGCCGAAGCCGGGTTAAAGCCGACTTACAGACACCAACGGTCGATAGCCTCTCAGGTATTAGAATTCTATCGGCACAGCTTGGCGGGCACAATTCGTCCATCACTTGATTGCACCTGTCACGCCTGCAACCTGTCATACGCAGCGCATCACACCGAGGATTGAGATCTTGACTGCCCGGGGAAAGTTAGCGAACTCCAGCCTGCCGGACGATGTCACACTCCAGGCAGCGGAGGAACTGGCCATTCGCGCAACATTGGAGGCCGGCCAGTTCGTGAAGGAACGCTTCGGCGGTCCGATGGAAGTGATGCAGAAAGCGGAGCGCGAAGGCGTCGATATCGTCACCGATGTCGACAAGGCTTCTCAAAAGCTGATCATCGGCATGATCGAAGAACGGTTTCCTGACCATCAGATACTTGGTGAGGAGGACCCGCCGGACGAGGAGCCGCCTGCGAAGGAGTTCATGTGGGCGATTGACCCGATTGATGGCACGAAGAACTTTGTGAATGGGTCGACGATTCATGCGGTTTCGGTGGGACTGCTCCACCGCGGCGTTCCGATTGCCGGGGCGATCTGGATTCCATGGCCCGGAGAGAAGGGTTTCGCGCTGGTGCATGCGAGGGCGGGAAATGGGACGTGGATGGACGGAGAGCGAATTGCACTTGGCAAGGGAAAGAACAGCGGTGTGCCGGAAGCAGGAAGACTTGCTGCAGTTCCGGGAGGACTCCGCAGTGGATTTGACGTGAAAAAACCGCTCCAGGGCAATCTCGGTGAAATGAGGATGACCGGTAGCACCTGCTACGAGTTGATGATGGTGGCGACAGGCTCATTGCAGTACGCGCTCAACGGCTACTCGAGCGTCTGGGACTATGCGGCCGGGCTGATCATCATCAGGGAGGCCGGCGGGATCTCGCTCACTCCCGACGTCACCGGCTGGCGTGAGATGTCCGGGTGGGGCGGGCTATTCACCGAAGACGTCGAATCATCGAAGCGAATGCGGGCGTGGAAGGGCACAGTTCTGTCCGCGACTCCTGAAACCGCCAACTTTGTCTCGGCGAACCTTGTGCCCAGGCGTCCGGGGCTGCTGAAGCGAGTCTTGAAGTCGGTGCGAAACTAGCGAATTGGGCGTGGTCGCTCGCCTTTCGCCGGTCAGGCCTGTCACCGGCTGGCTGGTTTGCCATCAGGAACACCGCGGCCATACTCGCTATCTTCGTATAGACTGCCCAGCGCTTCACATTAGGGCTGCACAACAAATAGCCGTTCACGTTTCATGACGTCAAACGGACTCATTCCACTAAAAACTCATGACCTCTCCATCACATCCCGTCCCAAAGCAGCGAGCATCGAGAAAAGTCCTCACGGTCCAGGGCCCAATTGAGTCTGCCCGGGTTGGCATGACCCTGACGCACGAGCACCTGCTCATAGACTTCACGACGGTCCTGCAAAGGCCGGAAGAGGCTTCGCAACAGGCGCTGATGCATCAGCCGGTCTCACTAGAGAACCTCTGGTGGGTCCGGCACAACTGGACCAGCAGTATCGACAACTTGAAACTGCTCGATGAACAGACTGCAATTGACGAAACGGCAGAATATTTTCGCTCCGGCGGCTCAACGCTTGTCGATGTCACATCTATCGGGATAGGCAGGGACCCGCAGGCGCTGGTGCGGATTTCGCGAGCCACTGGTCTGAATGTCGTGATGGGTTCGGGCTACTACGTCGATATGACGCATTCCGAATGGCTACGAAAAGCAGCAGTCGATGAGATAGCCCGGTCAATCATCGCTGACGTTGACGATGGCGTAAACGGGACTGGAATCCGAGCAGGAATCATCGGCGAGATCGGCTGCTCGTGGCCATGGACTGATAGCGAACGCAAGGTTCTCGAGGGGGCGGTGATTGCCCAACGAGAGACCGGAGCGCCACTGTTGATTCACCCCGGTCGAAATGAGCGAGCGCCCCTTGAGCTTCTCAACGCCGTCGAAGGATGGGGTGGTGATCTGCGTCGCACCGTGATGGGGCATATCGAGAGGACGATTTACGACCGGGGTATCCTGGATGAGACTGCGGCGACCGGCGCCTATTTGAATTTTGACCTGTTCGGACATGACGAGTCGAACTATCCGCTTGCGATGGACACGTTCATGCCTGCGGACCATGAGCGTATGGAGCAGATCGAACGCCTGGTCAGCGATGGCCGAAACAGCCAGGTGTTGCTGGCACACGATGTCTGCTCCAAGCACAGACTGAAGCGGTATGGCGGCCACGGTTTCGACCACATTCCAGCCAGGATCGTTCCTCGAATGCGCGCACGCGGGATGCACGAAGAGGATGTCCGCATGATGCTCGTAGACAACCCGACCCGCATGCTGACGTTCAACTGAGTGGAGACATGCGACTCGGGTAACCACCCAAATCGCAAAAACCTAGCCGCGCATCCTGACGTAACTCGATGATGGCACCGAATCCAGGCATCAGGAAATCGAAAGTTTGAAATATCTGCGGCACCGCTCTATCCGTTCGCTATACCTGACATTGATCGCTGTTCCGCTGTTGCTTGTTTTCGCATGTGGAGGTTCGTCGACGGATGCGCCAAACGAATCGGACGTGCTCGCAACAGCCGTCCGAAATCCTGACAACAGCCTTTCGGTTTTGCTTATGGCGCGCGACGTGGAGATTGGCGAGGCCAGGCTTCCGATAGTCGTACTGCTCGCAGATGAAGACGCGACCAGGCTTGATGACAGGCTTGATGACCTCTCTTTCTCCTACCGTCACACGAACGATGAACAGTTCGCACAGCTGCCCGGAGTGGCGTGGCGGGCATGGCCGGTCAGGGGAGGCGCATACACCGGTGCCCCGGAGTTCGACCGGACCGGCATCTGGGAGGTTCAGGTGTCTTTCGACTTCGAGGGTGACGATCGCATCGGCAGTTCATTTCTCGACGTTCAGCAAAATTCAGCAGCGCCGGGAGTTGGGAAGAAGGCGCCGTTGACGGTGACAAAAACTGCGAGCACCGTCGACGAAGTTCGCCAGATCTCCAGTGCGCTCAATCCGGATCCCGGGTTCTATAGCATCAGCCTTGATGAAGCCCTGGTGAATGGAAAACCTACGGTGATCCTGTTCTCAACCCCTGCATTCTGCGCCACGCAAACGTGCGGGCCTCAACTCGACACCCTGGGAGAGCTGAAGCAACAACACGGTGACAGCATCGACTTCATCCACGTGGAGATTTTCGACAACATCCGCGAGATGCTGGATACCGGGAACAGTTCGATCGGTGAGGTGGCTGAGCCTGTCAATGACTGGGGGCTGATAACTGAACCGTGGACATTCTTCGTTGACTCAGACGGCGTGATCACCGCGCGCTTCGAGCAGTTCACGACCTTCGATGAACTTACGAAGGCGGCCGGATTGCTTCTTGGCGCAGGATAGGCCCACCGTCAGCACGCGTGCTTTCCCCGCCACCTGCAACATTCCTTGACGACTGGCTTCGGGGCAACAGCGTAGACTGGCGAATCGGACAGGGACACAGAGGGGACGCATCAGCATGGAAGCGCTTCTGAGCGCCAACAGGCTCACCAAGCACTACGGACCGGTCGTGGCACTCGAATCTGCAGAATTCGAGGTGACGGACGGCGTCACTGGTCTCCTGGGTTCCAACGGCGCAGGTAAGAGCACTGCAATCAAGCTGTTCCTCGGCCTGATCAAGCCCACCTCAGGATCGATGCAGGTGCTGGGCGTAGAGAGCACGGAGGACATCGGAGTCAGGGCAAGGCTCGGCTACATGCCGGAGCATGACTGCCTGCCAGGCAACGTCTCGGCCGCCGAGTTCCTGACGCATATGGCGCAGGTCAGCGGCCTTCCTCCTTCGCAGGCTCGTTCCAGGGCGGCCGACACTCTTCGCCATGTTGGTCTATTCGAGGAACGATACCGGCCGATTGGCGGCTACTCTACCGGCATGAAGCAGCGCGTTAAGCTGGCACAGGCGCTTGTGCACGACCCCGCGCTGATACTGCTGGACGAGCCAACGGCGGGCCTCGACCCCGGCGGTCGTGAAGAGATGCTGGACCTCGTCAGGAAAACTCATTCTGAGTTTGGAATCAGCCTGATGCTGTCGTCCCACCTGATGGGAGACGTAGAGCGTACGTGCGACCGGATCATAGTGCTCGAAGACGGCCGCGTGGTCCAGCAGGGTGAAGTGACCGGTTTCACGGAGGAGCTTGAGACGATATTCGTGGAGGTGGAGGACCGACGGCAGGAGTTCCTGGCTGCGCTCCAGAATTACGGGGTGAATGCTGTGGAGCAGGACTCGTCAGTTGTCATCTCCGGGGCCAACGAACAGACGTATGAATCGATCTCTCGTGCTCTTGTCGAAGCACAGGCTCCGCTTCGCCGATTGGGCCCAAGAAGGCACGCTCTATCCGAGATTTTCGACGATGCAGCCATCGCTGCATCGCAGGTTGAGCGCGACGTCGCCTCTGTTGCTGCAAACGGACCGGAGGCCGGCGAATGACCTCGGTCACGAACACAGATTCTTCTGAGGGTCGCGAAGGCCGTGTTTTTGACCTGGGATACCGCAGGTACGACGGGCCGCGCGAGGGCCGAAACAGGGCCAGGAGAGCGGTGTATGTCGATGGGCTGAGAATCGCTCTTGGACTTGGCCGAGGAGGCCGGGCGAAGATACTGCCCTGGCTGTTTATTGCGGTGGTTGTGGCCATCGGACTGGTAATGTCCCTCGTCGTTGGGGTTGTCAATCGGGAAATTGGCGAGGGAGTCGCGGAGGCGGCCGACCTCCCAACGCTTTCGGATTTCTATCGCATCACTTCACTAATCATTTTTCTTTTTGCAGCGGTCGTAGGTCCAGAACTACTATGCCCGGACCGGCACAGCGGAGTGATTAACCTCTACCTGGTCAGACCGATCACATCACTTGACTACGTCGCGGCGCGCTTTCTTGCATTCCTGTCCGTCATGCTTCTTGTGGTTTGGCTCCCCCAGGTCGTTTTGTTCACCGGACTCGTTGTCAGTGACAACCAACCGGGTGACTACTTCACCAAGCATTGGGAGGAAATCCCGAAGTTTTTGGCTGCAGGAGCCGCTCTTGCTGTATACACGACAGGCGTGGGCCTCGCGGTTGCCGGATTCACTACACGACGCGGTTACGCGTCAGTTGGCCTCATCGGGCTCTTAATCATGTCGCAGATAGCCGCTCTCGTTCTCGGAGAGACCATCACCGGCACGGCAGGGCACTGGCTAGCGCTAATAAGCCTCTCCGACGTTCCGATGCATATAAATGAGCTCGTGTTCGACACCGATGACAGCCTCCAGAGCGGCCGTGCTGCTCGTGAGCTTTCTACAGGTGTTCGCATCGGAGCATACTTCGTTTTCACATTGGTGCCAATTGGCATACTGTTAAGTCGATATCGGAGACTAACTGTATGACGACAGCAGAAGCTCCAACGCCCGCCGCAGTTCAGCCGGTGATCAGGGTCGAAGGCGTCTCCCGCTGGTTCGGCAGCGTTGTCTCGGTGAGTGACGTCTCATTCGAGGTCTATCCAGGAATAACAGGCCTGTTAGGCCCTAACGGCGCTGGCAAAACGACGCTGCTCAGAATGATCACCGGGCTGGCTGCTCCATCGGAGGGGCAGGTATCGGTGTTTGGCCAGCCTGTCCGCAACAACCCCGAGCTCTACAGCCGGATTGGCGTGATGTCGGAGCACGAGGCTGTGTACAACTTCCTGACCGGACGGAAGTTCGTTGAGTTTGCGGCAAACATGCGTGGCGTTCCCGATGCAAAAAATTCGGCGGCTGCTGCGATTGAAGAGGTTGGTCTCTCTTTCGCGGCAGATCGCAAGATGAGTGGCTACTCAAGGGGCATGAAACAGCGAATGCGGCTGGCTGCAACAATCGTCCACGACCCTGACGTGTTGATCCTGGACGAACCGCTAAACGGCGCGGATCCTCGTCAGCGCGTGCACTTCCAAAACCTGCTCAGAGACCTGGCAAAAAAGGGCCGGACCATATTTGTCTCCTCCCACATCCTGGAAGAGGTTGAGGCGCTTGCCGAGAGAGTGCTGCTGATCGTCAACGGCAAGCTCGCCGCTTCGGGCGATTACAGGTCAATTCGTGCTGCACTGAACGAGCGGCCATATCACGTAAAGATCGTTTGCAGCGATCCTCGAATACTGGCGTCAGGATTGGTGAAGCTTGATGAGGTTGAGGCAGTGAACATTGACCCGGACGGGGCACTTATCGCCCAGAGCAGGAACGTGATCTCGCTTCAGATGGCGCTGCCCAAGTTGGCACTTGAGTCGAATATACGGCTCCTGCGGGTTGAGCCACTGGACGATTCGCTTGAGAGCGTTTTCAGCTACCTGGTTGGCTAGCAGATTTGAACTCCTTGTACCTGATATCCCTACGACAACTGACCGGCAGATCCCGGCTCATAATCATTGGTTTGTTGGCAGCTGTGCCCGTGCTGCTTGGCGTGGTTGTCAGCCTTGGTGATGGCGGACCGGATCTGGAAGAACTGGACGAGCTTATGCTCGCTTTGTTATTCGGGGCTGCGGTCTTGCCGATCATCGCCCTCACGGTATCGACGGCAGCACTTGGCAACGATCTCGAGGACCGCACACTGAGTAACCTGACTCTGACTCCGGTTGCGAGGTGGGAAATCATCCTGCCGAAGCTGGCTGCCGCCGTAACGGTCGCCGCCCCACCGATCTTGATCAGTGCTGTCATTACCGTCGCGTTGGCCTATGACGGCGATTCGCAGGTCATTGCCAGTGTGATCATCGGGATGGGGCTGGCGATACTCGCATATTCGGCAGTATTCCTCTGGCTTGGCCTCTCAACCGGTCGTGCGCTCGGTTATGGCCTGATGTACGTGTTCCTGTGGGAGTTCCTGTTCACGGGCTTTGTCTCAGGTGTCCGGTTTCTGAGCATCCGCGCCTACATGATCGGGGTGATCAGGGGAGTGGACGACAATCGATTCACCGATGACGCCGATCAGATCATCAGCTTCCCTGTCTCGATCATCGTACTTCTGGCGATTATTACTATCTTCACCGCCCTCGCTATTCGTCGTCTCCGCACGATGGACATCCCCTGATCGTTCTGCTGAAGCTAGCGGTTCTAACTATCGATTCACTGTCCACTGTCCCTTCTCACTGTGGATGCTACCTATCTGCAACTGTTGTGTTCCCGGTGCGTCACGGTACATCTGCGGTGCAAGCTAGTTCACTGGGGGAGCGAATGACCTGCCAGAGCAGCAGTTTGGCTCTTACTGGCGTGCGTAGGGAGTTTTTAGACCATGGCTGACAATCAGGCGGCGATTACCGAGCGGCAACTCGTGGTATTTGATCTCAACGAGGAAGCCTACGGCGTCGACATCGGCGCAGTCCGGGAGATCATCCGCATGCAGGAAATCACCCGTGTGCCACGCGCTCCTCAGTTCATCGAAGGTGTTATCAATCTCCGTGGCAAGGTGATTCCGGTTGTAGACCTCCGAACCAGGTTCTCGATGCCAGCAGGTGACCGCACCGACGAGCACCGGATTGTGGTGGTGGACGTTGTGGGACAGGACATCGGCATGGTGGTGGACGCTGTCACCGAGGTAAGCAGGGTCTCACAGGCTTCGATTGAGCCGCCGTCGACGGTGATCACGACGGATGATTCCGACTATCTGACGGGTATCGTGAAGACGGACCAGAAGCTGATCATCCTCCTCGACATTGCGAAGGTGATCTCCGCAGATGAGGCTGGACACGTTGCAGACATTACCATGGAGGCAAATGCAGAGGCTGCAGCGTAGCTAACAGGTACAAATAAAAAAAGGGCCGGGCAGAATCTTCTGCCCGACCCTTTTTTATCTCGATTTGCCGGCCCTGATCTACCAGGCGGGCCTTCCAGAGCTCCAACCCCAGTTGTCAGGCGGCCAGATGTTCTTACCGACCCGCCGTCCGGTGCTGGCGTCTCGCCGAGGCCCGTCATACCAGTCCTTGACCGTTGCCTGCCACTTTTGAATGTGCGGCGTATCCCGATGATAGTCGAACGCTGCCGGGTTTACGTAGACTTCGTACAGATAAAGCTCGGTCGGGTCGTTCACATTCTGGTAAACGTCGAACCGAAGACATCCCGGCTCTTCGTGTGTTGAGCCGATTCCATCGAGTGCCACCGCTTCGATGAACCGGTTCACCTGCTCCTTCTGAACGTACTGTGGAGCGTGGATCACATGCATCGAGCTTCCTGCGAAGTAGGCGTGGTCAACAGCGCCTTCAGCACGCATCGCATCCCAGTTGCCGTCTCCCCGGGGATACACCGGCCTGCAGAACGAGACCTCGACATCGCCGTCGAGCATGTCTTTGACCTGGGCATCCCACTCCTTGAAGTGGGGATAGGTCTTATGAGCCTCGAAGGCCGCCTCATCGTTATAGACCTCGGTGAAGCCTATGAGCGTCGGATCGTCAGCGTCCTGGATGATGTCGAACCTGCGGCATCCCGGTTCGTTGCGTACTGAGCCTTCTGCGTCTCCTATCGAAGCTTTGATGAAGTCATCAATCCTGTCCTGTTTCACCTTGATGCGCACCATCAGGATGTACATTGGCAATCTCCAATTGCTGAAGGGGGTCCGGATTATCCGGATCTGGTTGTTCTAAACGGAAGGTACTGGCGGGCGGCAGTATACAGGCGTGCGACGATCGGCATGATTCCTGAGACAAGGTAAACGTGTATGGAAATGCGAAAGCCGACGGACGAATTTGCGGCGATAGCTGCGGCTGCAAAATCGGTCCAGGTTGGACGGATCAAGGCTGCCGTCGAACGGTTGTGCATTTCGCCTCGGCACTCCGGTGATGGCGTGAACTCCCACCGTAAAGCCGCCGAGTTCATCGCCGACTCGCTGCTTCAGGCTGGATGCAACGTGGAGCGGCAGGAGTTCACGATCCCAGCCGAGCCCACTCCGAGACCGGGACTGAACGTCATCGGGACGCTCAATGCAAGCAAGCAGCCGAAGACCGCTGGCGGCGCAGGCTCTCGGGCCCTGTTGATCGGCGCACACTACGACACGGTAGCCGGTTCTCCCGGCGCGGATGACAATGCGAGCGGCGTAGCGGTATTGATGGAGTGCGCCAGGGTGCTCGGCAAGCTGGACCGCAGACGTCCTGTGGTGTTCGTGGCGTTCGACGCCGAAGAGCGCCAGCCCGAGGTAGGTCTTCACGGTTCTACCGCGTATGTGCAGAGTCTCGGAGACAGCGATGACCGGTCGAAGATCGCGGCAGCCTACATACTGGAAATGGTGGGCTTCACAGCACCTGCGGGAGAGCAGAGGATACCTGCGGGAATGCAACTGGCTTTCCCTCGCGCGTTCGACAGGCTCGTGAATGAGAAGTTTGCAGGCAACTCGGTTGTTGCGATCTCCAACTGGCGCAGCCGGAATGCGAGCAGGACGCTGGAGAGAACAGCGAATTCACTACAGGGTGGTGTTGCGATCCTGCCGATGGAGTTGCCGCGCTGGATGCCGGTTCCGCTCAACCTTCGACGATCAGATCATGCTCCGTTCTGGGGCGCAGGAATCCCTGCGGTCATGATCGGCGACACGGCAAATTTTAGAAATCCCAACTACCACGAACCGACAGATACGCCCGATACCCTGGACTATGGATTCATCAGCCAGGTGGCGAGAACGGTTACAGTTCTCGCGGCCCAACACGCTGTCACTGAAGAGCCAAGACGAAAGCCGCGTGTGAAGCTGCGTTAGGCAACCTCTTCAGACCTGTTGCCGTCGTTTTGGCCTGGTTCAGCGGATTCTTCAGCTGGGGATTCAAACGGATCTTTGGGCTGGTAGCTTCCGGCGCTGTTGGAAAAATCGTTCTGCTCCGGACCCGGATCGCCACCGGGACCACCAAGTGACTGTGGCAGCCTGTCGCGATACCTCGGGTACAGAATGCCAATAGCGAAAAGCAACAGTCCGCCCACCGCCCATGGCACAGCTGACATCGCCAGCCCTGAGATCCACGCGCTGCCTACCCGCTCCGCCATGTTCTGAAACTCGCCATTGTCGACCAGCGCTGCAAGAGTCGGGTAGTCTGCTCGGTTTTCGGCGCTCAATATATCGTCGGGTATCGCCGTGTCTCGAATTGATACCGTGGACGCCCAGCCGACCTGAATTGCTGCAAAGAAGATTATCGCTACCACAGCGACGGGGGCACCTGCCCACTTGGCCCTACCCAGCCAGCCCCGCCCGCCCATGAACGCAACGGCAGCGAGCAATAGGATTGCAGGCAGGAATATCAACCAGCGGAACGTCCAGCCCATATTGATCCAGTTTCGAGCCTCATTGAACTGTGTCAACTGGCTGGCACCCATTCGCTCCGTGATATCTAGCTGGTCGAATACAAAACCTGCTCGAACGATATCCAGAGTTTCGCGGGCATCGGCAACAGACTGGGTGTCTCCGTCGGGTGCCAACTGGTCGATGATGTCTTGCTCGGTGAACTCGACGCCATCAATGACAAGATCGCGGAGGTTGTCCAGCGTGTCCACCGAATCGGCACCCAACTGCGCCCTGAGGTCGGCGTCGGAGTAGGCGACCTGGTCCGGTATGTTCGTCAGAATCACATTCCTGATCTCATTTGAGATCAGCGGACGCATCACATCGACGACTTCCGAGGCGTTCGATGGCAGGCAAGCCGGGAACACTCCGGAAAGTGCATCATTCAGAGCCTGGCCGGATTGAGCAGAGTTCTGGCACACGGGAGTTGCTGCAACCTGCTCGTCCAACTTTCGGAGCGCTAGTTTTTCCAGCTCCACCGCAGCTTCAGCCTTGCGATCTTCAAGATCGATGGTGTACTGAAGCTCGTCGGTTGCACCGACAAGCCAGGCAACAACCGCGTCAATGACGCCGTCGCCTTGCGACCGTACCCAGTCCGCAGGGGCGACGATCTCTACTGCCTCCTGGATGTCCGGTTCGGTGATCTCGATACCAAACACAAGTACGGTGCTATCGGCCACCTGGCTGGCTACCAGCGGGTCCACCACACGTTCGAACACCAGCTGTAGAAGCGTGTCTTCGTCGTTCAGTTTGTCTTTGAGGACCTGGCCGGCAATAGGCACTCGGTCTCTGAAGTTAATGACGACATTCAGTTCATCCTCCGCTCCAGCAAAATAGGGAGCGGTCTGGTCGAAGAACGAGAATATCTGCTGTTCAATATATTCGGGGGGTAGAATTCGCCTGGCGGCATCTTCGGCCTCGTCTGGAGTCAGCTCAATTCCCAAGCCCTCACTTGTAATTGAGTCACTTAGCTCACGAACGGTCGGCACGAGCAGTTCGGAGACAACAAGCTCGCCCATTCCGATGCGATCTGAGGCAACTCGTACTGCCTCTGAAACAGACCTGATGCGCTCCGAAGTCTCGAAGTCGATTTCGAAGCTATCCTGTCGCCCCGATGCGTAGGGAATGACGCCGTCCAGGGCAGCTTCGACCTTCTGCTTCACATACTCTCGGGGGAGAACCGTTTCGATGAACCCCTTGATTGCCGCTCTTGCCTGGGCAGGGTCTTCAAACTCCAGGGTCTCCGGGCCATTTAATCCGGTATCGACTGTGAATCCCCGGTCGATCAGGTCGATCAGTGCTGCGTCCAGCACACGGTCATAGGCGAAATCGTAGAGATCGGCGTCGTCGAGAATACCGGCAATCTCAGAAGGTTCTCCTGCTGTATTCACAACGCGGCTGACCAGCAGCGCCACAACAAAAAGTACTGAGAAAACCAGGGCCAGCAATACGGCAAACGCTGGGCGCAACTATCCACTCCGGTGAAGACTAATCCTGCCAGTACTTGCAACGTACCAACGGGGGTCTTTCTGAAGCGTTACGTGAATGTCGAACTGGATACGGCGGGATCGACAGTTCCGTGCCCTAGTCCGCGCCAGCCGAACTGGCTGAACTGGCCGGAACTGGCGTTTTCGCTGGCGAGTCGATGCGAGTCTCAGGTGATGCGGAGACCGTTCCAGGATGGGTGAACAGCGCTGCCGTAAACGCTGCGACAACGAAGCCGACGAGCACGAAAAATGCTATGCGCCATCCGTCTAGAAATGCCTCGCCCGCCGCTCCATCCGCATTTTCCGCCAGTTTGCTCAGCTCTATCTCTACTCCTCGTGCAGCCATGACCCCGGCGATGATCGCGGTTGTTATCGCCTGGCCTGTCACACTGCCGACGTTTCTTACGAGGTTCAGGAAGGCGCTCACTGAGCCATAGTCCTTGCGCTCGATGACGCTGAGAGTAGCGTTCATGTTTGGCGCCATCCACATCCCCATTCCAAGTCCATTCACAAAGAGGAGCGGCATGATCACCCATACGGGCGTGTTCATGGTGAAGAAGGCGAGGCCCAACCCGGTCAAGAACATGGTTCCGATGCCGAAAAACGTGAAGATTCGAAAGCCGTAGCGGTCAGAAAGCCTGCCGCTCAAAAAGCCTGACAACCCCATTCCGAGGGCTCCGACGAACATGATCAGGCCTGCTGAGAGCTGGCTGAAGCCCAGGAAGCTCTGGACGAATATCGGCATCAGGAAGAAGGTTGCCGATGAACCGACGAATCCGAATAGCCGTGTAAGCGTCGAGAAGGCGAATGTCGAGTTTTTAAAGAAGCGCAGGTTCATTATCGGGCTGCTGAACCGCAACTCCCACCAGATCAGCGTAGCGAACATCACTGCTGTCAGGACTGCACCGCCGATGATCGGGATCGAACCCCAGTCAAAGGCGAATGGATTGCTGATCGTCACGATCAACAGGGCCAGCGCACCGGCAGAGATAAATGCCCCGGGCCAGTCGTAACGGCGACCGGACACAGGTTTCGTGGAACCGATGCGCTGATCGTCGAGAACCCGGATGGCGAAGAAGATGGCAAGGGTAGTCGGAACCGCGAGAAATACGAACAGTGAGCGCCATCCAAAGAAGTGGAGCATGGGTCCGGCAACTATCGGTCCTGCCGTTGCGCCAATTGCGACCGCCATGGTCAGCATCCCAAGACCCTTGCCGCGCTCGTTATTCGGGAACACAGATGTGATGATTGCTGTCACCACCGCTTGCCCCATAGCGCCGCCAATTGCCATCACAACTCGTGCACCAATCAGGACTCCAAGGGAGGGAGCGCTTGCTGCCAGCAACGCACCGACCACGAACAGCGACATTCCGGTTATGTGAAACCGCTTTCGTCCGGTGAGGTCGGCGACACGGCCGAGGGGCAGAAGCACGGCGCTTATGGTCAGCGAACTGGCGATAGCGACCCATGTCACTGCCCGCAGCGTTACGTTGAATTCATCTGCGATTGTCGACAGCGCCAGGAAGGTGATAGAAAAATCCATCACCATCACGAACAGAGCAAGCGCCACCGTCCAGAATGCTTTCCATTTGTAAGCATCCGTTTGAGATTCGGAGTAGATTTTCGCCGAAGAAGTCAAGCGATGGCTTTCACCGGTTGTAAGAGATGACTCGTGTGATGACAGGCAAGGGATTATAGTTGCGCGCTCAAGCCCGCAGTGCGAATTCGATCCGAGTTCGTGAGGATGCGTCGAACTGAAACGATAGGAAATTCCGGCAAGAGCACCTTCTGGAGAGAGACATTGGCTTTGCGAGTACTGATCAATACCCCGGCCGAGGGCTTTACTCCTGATGAATGGTTTCCTGTCACGACTGAGGTTGAGTGGGTGGTGGAGAGCTTCCAGGACAACAAGCCATCTCTCGAATCGTTGGCGGGGATCGACATTCTGGTCGGCACGGATTTCACACCGGAAATGGGAAGCGCTGCCGATTCACTGCGAGCGATCTGTGTTCCGGCTGCTGGCGTGGACCGGATTGAGCCCGATGCAGTTCCAGCCGGATGCATCGTAACCAACGCCTATGCCCATGAGGCGCCGATCTCCGAGTGGGTGATGGCGTGCGCTGTTGCACTGGACCACGAGCTATTCAGATCGGAGCGCACGTTCAGGAGCGGGTCGTGGGAGATGTGGCCCGGGCGCCACGGCTCATATCGGGAACTGATGGGACGCACGTTTGGAATTATCGGTCTCGGAGCCATCGGCAAACGCGTTGCGAGGCTGGCTTCTGCATACGACATGAATGTCATCGCTTCCGGACGCCGACCGGAGCAAAAAGTCGAAGCTGCGGCGGTCGGAATTGAATACGAGGCTGGCCGGAAGGGCATGGAACGCGTGCTGGCAGAATCGGACTTCGTGCTGGTCTCCACTCCTCTAAATCCGGAGACGATCGGTCTCATTGGCGCACGCGAGCTGTCGCTGATGAAACCGACTTCCTACATCATCAATCCGGCTCGCGGTCCAATCATTGACGAAGAGGCGCTCTATTCGGCGTTGAAAGAGTCACAGATCGCAGGCGCTGCTATCGATACATGGTACGAATACCCTGTTTCCGGCGACGATGAGCGGAGACCGTCGAGCTACCCGTTCTGGGAGTTGGACAACGTGATCATGACTCCGCATCACTCGGGCGCTACCGAGGGGACCAGGGCTCGCCGGGCGTTGGTGGTGGCAGAGAACATAGACAGGATGAACCGGGGCGAGCCGCTGCTCAACGTCGTCAAGGAGCTTTCGCGGGACTAAGCCGGTGCGGTAGCAATTGCGCGCTGCCGGACAGCTTCATACAAAACAATCGCGGCGCTGACTGAGGCGTTGAGTGAGGCGATTTCTCCGAACATCGGGATGGAGATCAGCGTGTCGCACTCGCTGAGGACCTGGGGAGAGATGCCTTTCCCCTCCGACCCAACAACAACCGCTGTGGCGACCGTGAGATCGGCGCTCGTGTGGGGGGTGGAGCCTTCGGCGTCGAGTCCGATCAGCGTAAGACCAAGCTGCTTGAGGTATCTCGCCGTGCGCCCGAGGTTGGGCTCCCGCGCAACAAGGATGTGCTCCAACGCACCGGCAGAAGCGCGAATGGCACCCGGAGTGACGCTCGCTGACCGCCTTTCTGGAATGATCACACCGTGAACGCCGGCTGCGTTGACGGTGCGTGCAACGGCGCCCAGGTTGTGCGGGTCTTGAATGCCGTCAAGTACGATGATGAACGGTGACTCCCCCCTCTCATCCGCGAGATGCAGCATCTCCTCGATACTTGAGTAACGTGGATCGGCCACGACAGCGATCACACCCTGGTGCTTGGCAGTGTGCGATACGCGGTCCAGCTCGTTTTTCGAGACGGCTTCGACCGAAATATCCTGCTTGTCCGCAAGAACGACAACTTCGCTCAGCTGAGGGCCAAACTCTATCCCTTCAGCCATCAGGACGGTCGTGATCTCTCGCCCGGCCCGAAGCGCCTCAAGCACTGCCCTGCGACCCTCGACCGTTTGAGCGTGGACCTTTCTTGCTCTGACTCTAGACACCTGGAGAAAGGCCTTTGATCTGCTCTTCGATCTCGGCCAGCTCAGAATCGCTAAGCTGCCACTGCCCAGCCCTGGCGTTTTCGATCGCCTGATCGGGTGTTTTCGCGCCACAGATGGCGGATGTGACTGCTGGATTGGCGAGGGTCCAGGCTATGGCCAACTGGGCCATTGTGTAGCCGTTGTCACGGGCAAACGGAGTCAAACGACGGCTTATCTCAGCTGCTGAGTTTCTGACTTCCTCGGTCAGCGATGGGTGAGTGGACCGCGAGTCATCGCTGCTAAACCTGTGCTCAGACCCGTACTTGCCAGTCAGCAGGCCGCGACCGATTGGCGAGTAGACCATCACGCCGATGCCGTTTTCCAAACAGAACGGCAGTGGGTCAGTTTCCGCAGCCCTGAAAAGCATCGAAAAGTGTGGCTGAGACGACTGGATGTGTCCGAACTGCATCGCCTCCGCGGTCGCGTCTGACTTGAAGTTGGAAACGCCCAGGTATCGAATCTTGCCTTCATCTTGTAGCTTGACCAGCTCGGCCATCGTTTCGGCAATCGGCCACTGCGGCTTCGGGCTGTGGATCTGGTACAGGTCCAGGTGATCTGTTGCGAGTTGACTCAGGCTGTTCTCTATCGCTTCTCGAATGTGTTCTCGGGAGTGATCGCCTGACAGCTTCGAGGCCAGGAAGACGCTGTCCCGTTTCCCTTTGAGAGCCTTTCCAAGAGTCGATTCACTCGACATGTACATCTCGGCCGTGTCGATGAACGTGACTCCAGCGTCGATGGCCGCGTGCACGGTCTGGATAGCGGCCTGTTCTTCCACCTTGCCCATGCCGCCGCCCAGAGGCCAGGCGCCAAAACAGATAACCGGGAGTTCTGATCCCGCGGTGCCGAGTTTTCTTGTGGGAATTGAGTCAGTCACAGGGATTCGTTTGCGTTGCGTAGCTTGAATATGGGGTTACGGACGATAAGTGTACCTGCGTGTGCATGTCACTCGTTACTTTTTCTCCCGCAACGAGGAAAGCGCACCGGCTGCAACGAAGCGGTGCCTGCGGATAGGACGATTTCCCTACTGTGCTTCGTGGTTGCCGACAGTCATATTGCGGGCAGCAGCACCAATACTGGAAAAAGGCATATCCAAACGAGGCGGCAGAGCACGCTCAAGCCGAATTCTGATCTTGAGATCATCCAGACCGGTATCTACACGAATTCCCGACCCTGTAACCGCGGTGCGGACAGCGTCTGTTCTTCGTCCTTCGATGCTTCGAAACACCATTCACAAGTGTCAGTCCATTGGCTTCGGATCGTCCTACAGGCGTGCCATCGCACTGATTCCTGCGGCAATAGCGTTTGTTGTGACGGCATACACAGATTTTGCCCCTGTTAATCCGGGAGCGAATGCTTTCCTGTTCTGGACACCTCTGGAGGTTGCGATCTGGGCCGTGCTGGCTGGCGCAGGCTTAGTAATATTCAGTCACGCAGAGATGCGAGCGGCACGCGAGCGGCTTAGTGAAGCCCGAGCAGCTGAAGAGACTCGACGGGCGATTTCCGCTATCGGTGTCGCAGCAAGCTGGGATCTGGACCTGGACAGGCTCTATCAGCGCATATCGCAGGATATGCGAACGATCTTCGATTTCGATAGATTCACGGTCACCAATGCTCTGCCCAGCGGAAGAATGAGGATTGAGTTCGTGAGCGGCGATGCTCATGAAGGCCTACCAGCAGGTGCAATCCTGGCAGAATCTCCAGGTGAGCCAGACGGGCTGCATCCAGAGTTCCGTTCAAACTACAGATCGCGCCTCACAGCGGCCATACCGGCTTGTAACGGCACTCTAACGATTCGCTCTCACCACGAAGGATGTTACACATCTGTAGACCTCGATCTGCTCAGGCAGACTGTTGCACAGATCTCACCCGGCATCGCCAACGCCATTCTGTTCCAGGCGTCTAAGCAACAGGTGAGGGAAAGAACGGTGCTCGCGGACATCGGACGTGCGGCGACTTCTGCGCTTGATACTCGAGCGATCATCGAAGCGGTCGATTCCGCATTGGCCACACTGATCAGATACGACCACCTCGGGGTCATCTTCGTCGATAACAGCGAGGACGCTCAAGACGCAGGCAGGGTGGTCTACTGGTCGAACGAGGGACTGAACGGGTGGCAGACCGGCAGCAGGGTGCCGTTCGACACAGAATCAGTCAGCAAGCACGATGTTGTAAGCGGTCTTCGGATCACCTCTGCAGGCACAGTGGCCGTAGAGGAGGCCACGGGTACAGGGGCCAGGAAATGGCTGCAGGCGCCACTGGTCGTCCAGGAGCAATTGATGGGAATTCTGGTCCTGAGCTCTGAAAATCCAGATGCCATCGGCGCCGATGATTCGGCGCTTCTTCTGAACATCTCGCTGCAAATTGCTCCTGCGATTCAAAATGCGAACCTGGCTGCATCGCTTAAACGGCAGGTAGACGAACGTCGGACGATAGCCGCCATTGGCCTGGCCGCCAATCACGAGCTAATGCTGGAGGCGATTTATAACAGCGTCGCGCAGGAGCTGGCGAAGGTCCTTCAGTTCGACAGACTTGCGATCACTTACCTCGATCCCGACGAAGGTCGTCAAGAGATCGCGTTTGTGAGGGGAATCGAGATTGAGGGTTTAGGAGTTGGCGATTTAATTTCTGCAGAAAGTGAAAGCGCACGTCACCTGATCGACGGGAACATGAATCGATCAGCGAATTCCCCGATGATGAAAACCCTTAAAGATTCGGTCGGACTACGAAGTCGCGTTTCGGTACGAATCGGCGCGGAGCCAAACATACTCGGGCTGCTGCACTTAAACAGCGTGAACGAAAACGCATATGACGCGCAGGTGTCTGAGTTTCTCGAGCGTGTTGCGATCCAGATCACACCTGCTATTCGAAACGCCAGGATGATCGCGGCCGAACGCGAACTACGCGAAACGCTGGACAGGCAGAACCAGGAGCTTTTCGAAGCCAACAACGCCAGAAAGAACTTCCTTTCAACAGTCTCACATGAGCTCAAGACACCCCTGACAATCATCTCAGGCTTCGTCGACCTGCTCGCCTCACCCAATGGTTCCGACGACGCCGAAGAGCAGCGAGAAGCTCTCAGCATCATCCGTGGAAACGCCGACCAGCTTGATGTGCTTATCAACGACATCCTGGATATCTCAAAACTGGATGCAGGCACTTTCAAGATCAATCCCCTTCCGTTTTCTGTGCCCGGCCTACTGGTCGATCTTGAGGCCAGCTTCCAGTCACTACTGCGGACAAAGGCCCAAACACTACGGGTTGAGATCGGTAATGATGAACTATGGATCGATGCGGACCGTGTACGAATTGCTCAGATCATTACAAATCTGCTCAGCAACGCCTCAAAGTACTCTCCCGAAGGAACAGAGATTACGTTGAGGTCTCATGCGGACAACGGCCGGCTGCATGTCTCGGTAACAGATCAGGGAGTGGGAATGTCCGAAGAGGAGCAACAGGGCCTCTTCACAGCGTTCTTCAGAGTTGACAACGAGACGACCCGAAAGGTCTCGGGAACTGGACTGGGCCTTGTGATTGCCAAGTCCATCACCGAACTGCACGAAGGCGATATTCGGCTCGAAAGCCGGCCGGGTGAAGGCACAACAATCGAGTTCTGGATACCGCGCCTCATGACAAAAGAGGCTGCAGAGGCTGCGTTGCCTCAGCAGCAAGAATTCACGGGCTCCAGGCTCTGGCCCGACGGTCCGCCAGAAGAAATTGGACTGGGAGCTGACTAACTGCCTTTTGCCCGGGACTAGGAACAGTCCCCCTTACGAGGAGAGATCGAGATGGGAAAGATCCTGATCGTTGACGACAGCGCCGATATTCGACTCCTGCTTAGCCGGTCGCTAAAGGCCGCAGGATTCGAGGTGTTCCAGGCCACAGACGGCAGTGAGGTGATGTCTGCCGTCCACGCATATGACCCGGATCTGATATTGCTGGACGTTTCGATGCCTACCCTGGACGGTTTCGGAGCGCTGGGTCAGCTGAAAAACGACCCGCGGACGAAGTCGATTCCCGTGATCATGATCACGGCGAAGGGACACCCTGACGATCTCGATACAGCTCGGAACCTGGGAGCCCTCGACTACATCAACAAGCCGTGGGGCAACGGCGAGGTGGAGTTGCGGGTTCAGTGGGCCATTACCGCACTGGAGCAGCAGCGCGCTGCCCTGGAGCGACGTAAGGCCGAGTTCGAGCAGACTCAGGGCACACAGGAAATCAACGAATTGGAACGTCTTGCCGCTGCCGAAGAAGATGCGGTAGGCGAAAACGACTCGCTGGCAAGCTAGTTTCCTGTACCGGCCGCGCTCCAACTGGCCACGTCAGTAGCTCAAACTGCGGTCAGGCCTCCAACTTAACCAGTCTCTACACAAACCTCTGTTCACGGCGGTCTCTTCGTCTCGTTACTCCCCAGCTGAACCGATCTCATTGACACTCCTCGCCGCCGGTGCCAGCATTGACCGACTTTGTTTCGGCAGTGCAATCACCGGCGCGCTTTGATAGCCGCCTACCATTCCGATCACAAGACCTGGCGGCATCGCAACGGCGCCGCCCTCAAGGGAGCGGCAGCATGGTAACTACGTACCAGAACTTCATAAGCGGTAAGTGGGTAAACGGCCAGACCGGGGAGACTTCACCAAGTACGAATCCGGCCGACCTTGGCGACATCGTCGGCGAGTTCCAGAAGTCGACTGCCGAGGATGCCGGCGCAGCAATAACGGCAGCCCATACCGCAAAGGCAGCCTGGGGGTCCGCTTCGGGGCTTGCAAGAGGCCAGTACTTGCTAAAAGCGGCGTCGTACCTGGAATCTCATGTGGAGGAGTTCGCGCAGGCGATCACGCGTGAGGCCGGGAAGGCAATTCTTGAGTCGCGCGGCGAGGTAGGGCGAGCGATTGCTCTGTTGCAGTACTTTGGAGTCGACGGCTCTAACCCGGTCGGCACAGTCGTTCCGTCTGTGAACCCGAACATCCTGCTCTATACCAATCGAGTCTCGCTAGGCGTTGTGAGCCTGATCACCCCATGGAACTTCCCGCTGGCGATTCCCATCTGGAAAATGGCCCCCGCGCTGGTCTACGGCAACACGATCGTGCTGAAGCCGGCATCCGCAGCGCCACTGGTCTCCACCCTGATAGCCCGGATGTGGGCCGAGGTTGGTTTGCCTGACGGCGTCTTCAACCTGGTCACTGGCTCAGGTGGTGCGATTGGCGGTGAGCTGGTGACGAATCCTGCGGTGGACGCCGTTTCGTTCACCGGTTCTACCAAAGTCGGGTACGGCATCGCTGTTGACTCCGCCAAGAACGGCAACCGATATCAGCTTGAGATGGGCGGCAAGAACCCGGTGATCGTGCTTCCTGACGCCGACCTTGAACAGGCGGCCGAGATCACCGTCGCCGGTGCCATGAAGTACTCCGGCCAGAAATGTACGGCAACATCAAGGGCGATAGTGGTGGGCGGGGTCACAGAGGAGTTCACGAGCCTGGTTGTCGAAAAGACCAGGGCACTGAAAATCGGCCCCGGTGTTGACGAAGGCTCGGTGATCGTTCCCGTAATTGATGAGGCTTCGAGAGAGAACATCAAGTCGGCTATCGCGCGGGGTGTGAAGGACGGAGGAAACGTGCTCAGCGGTGGCGGTGTTCCTTCCGGCGACGGTTTTGACAACGGCACATTCGTTGAGCCCACGGTGATAACTAAGGTCGCACCGGACGCTTTCGTGGCCTGCGAGGAGATCTTTGGTCCGGTGCTTTCGATCATCCCGGCCCAGGGCTACGATGAGGCAGTACAGATTGCCAATAGTGTTGAGTACGGCTTGAGCGCCGGTGTGTTCACCCGCAGCCTGAACTCTGCCATGGACTTCGCGAACAGGATCGAGGCCGGTATTGTCAAAATCAATGGCGAAACGGCAGGCGTGGAGCCGCAGGTTCCGTTCGGTGGTATGAAGTCGTCTTCAACAGGCAACAGGGAGCAGGGTAAAGCAGCGATCGAATTCTTCACGCAGACCAAGACTATCTACATGGATCGGTCTGCTACTTAGAGTTCACGGGCTGAAAGCAAAAATCGCCCGGCAGGTGCCGGGCGATTTATTCATCGTTCGTCTACGCGCTTGCGGCGGCAGGAACGTCGGTTTCGACGTCTTTTCCGGTCTCCGAATGGTGCTTCAATCCGGCAAGCAGGCCGTTCATGGCACGCCGATACGAACGCTTGCCCATCATAAGGTCCATCAACATTCCTAGCGGCCCGTACTTGAGTTTGTAGTTGATGTTTAGATCGACCCGGGACTCACCTTCGTCCAGACTTTCAACAGACAGCGTCACGGTGGCATCTGACAGTGGAACGTTCGAGTCAAAGATGTTGATATCGAGAGATTTTCCTTCCTCCCAACCTACGATCCGTTCTTCGACCCACTGACCTTTGCCAAGATCGCATCTACGCTCTGCGCCGATCCCGCCCGTCGCATCGGTGGTTGAATGAGACTCGACGACACCAGGATTCCATTTGGAGATCTCGCCAAACTCCTTGAGCACTTCCCACACTCGTTCCTTCGGCGCGTCAATCGTGGTCGATAGTGAAAACTCGGTCATTGTGTGGGCTCCCTGCCGATTCGTTTGCAACTGTTCAAGCTAATCATCACACAATCAGATAGCAGAAAGCGCCCGGCAGATGCCGAGCGCTTCCCTAACCAACGAGCCGTGACGGTTCTTTAACTAGTTTTCACCGGTGACTTCAGCATTCGGGCAGCTCCGACGCCGATCAGCAACTCGCGCTGCCGCACTGCGTAAGGGTCTTCGTCCTCACGTACAACAGGAGCGGTGAAGACGTTGCCTGCCACCGTTCGCAGAGGTCTCTCGCCTGCCGGTATCTCAACCAGTGCCGTGATGGCGTCAGCCACGATTTGAGGGTCGTCAGCGTCTGGACCACTTAGCATTTCACCCATGCTTTCGCCGAACTTCTGGAGTATGTCCAGGCTCGGTGCGTAGCCAGCCATGATCTCCGTATCTGCGGGTTCAACCACCTTGTTGATGATCCCGGTCGGGAATGCACCCGGCTCGACGATTACAACATCGATGTTCTGATCCGACAGCTCAAAGCTGTATGCCTCAGACAACGCCTCAAGAGCATGCTTAGACGCAGCGTAGTGGCCCATGAACGGCACGGAGATCTTGCCTGCAGTCGATGACACGTTGACGATGAGACCACTCTTCTGCCGACGCATGTGCGGCAGGACGGCACGACTCACCCGGTGAGGCCCAAAGTAGTTCTGGTCGAACTGTTGAATCACCTGCTCCACCGTGAAGCTCTCGGCCGGCCCCATGCCCCCACCGCCGGCGTTGTTGACCGCCACGTCAATACGTCCCGCCTCAGATACGACCGCGTGAACAGCGGCGCTGACCGAATCGTCGTCTGTGACATCAAGCTCCACTACGTGCAGATCGAGTTTTTCTGCTTTCGCCAGCTCCAGCAGCTCGGCTGCAGCACCGCTGTTCTTCCCGTCAACGCCTCGCATCGAAGCAAAAACGCAGTAACCACGCCGTGCAAGGGTCTTGGCGGTAAGCCTGCCAAATCCTGTGCTCGATCCCGTTATGAGAACAACCTTCTGATCGTTTGTTACAGATTCACTCATGTTCTTCGACCCTCCGTTTTTTTCTGTTATTCGATTTCTGTTGGGCTGCCAGGTCGTCCGAAAAAGCCGTCAACGAACAATCCGGCGAACCGCCCTTTGTCAATGAATTCCCGTCTACCAACTAAGCGTGTAAGAACTGAATGCCCTGGCCGCAGATTAGACTGCGGCCAGGAGATCCTCAGTCCGCGGTTACAGACGCAACGGTTGGAATAGCCTCACCAATACCCGGAGTTGCAACCGTTTCCGGGCTGGAGTCGGAGTCGGGACCAGAGATCTCGAACTCCTCCGCCTGCTGCTCTCGGATACGGTTTGGCAGGACCGTTATGGCAATCACCAGCGCAAGACCGATGAACGCTGCCGAGGCGAGGTAGCCGACGCTCATTGCGTCCACAAATGAACGGTTTGCGGCGTCGACAACGGTCGCTGCGACCTCGACAGGGAGGTCCCGGGTAACCGCGCCCACAGCTCCGATGCTGTCGCCGACGATTTCAGCCAGACCGTCTGGCACAACGTCACGCACAGCGTCCGTCACCCTTGAGCGATAGACGCCTGTGACGATGCTGCCGACTATTGCGACACCAAGTGCAAAGCCCAATTCACGAGAGGTGTCATTCATCGCAGAGCCGACACCTGCGTCGTCGACAGGCACCGAAGCCATGATCGAATCGGTAAGAGCGGTCATGATCATTCCTGCACCAAGGCCGAACAGAGCAAGTCCGATGGCAGGGATGAAGTAGCCGCTGTCCACTTCAAGCTGTGTGAATACGCCCATGCCGCCCAGGATGATGACCGAGGCGACGATCGAGATCGTCCGTGGTCCCAGCTTTGATTCGGTCTTGCTGGCGAAGCCTGCTCCTATCATCATCGTTCCAGCTATCGGCATGATGGCGAGTCCTGCGTACAGAGCGCTTTTGCCCTGCACCAGCTGGAAGTACTGGGTCAGGAAGAAGAAGACGCCGATCATTGCCAGCATTAGCAGCATGATGACCAGGAATGACCCCGTGAAGTCACGCCGCTTGAAGTACTGAAGCGGAAGCATCGGGTGGGAGCTTCGCAGCTGGACAATCGTGAACGCAGCCAGCAGGATTCCACCCGCGACGAACGAGCCGATGATCGGTACCGATGTCCAACCGTCTTCTCCGCCCTGGATGATGCCGTAGACGACTCCGAGTAGACCCGCCGTCACCAACAGTCCACCCGGGATGTCGAGAGGCTGTTCACGGCTGTCGCGCGACTCTGGCACGAACTGCAGTCCGGCAATCGCCAGTATCACAACCGGAATGTGCAGCCAGAAGACCGCTGACCAGTCGATCTGGTCGACAAGGAAGCCGCCCATCGCAGGTCCGACGACGATTCCAAGCGAACCGACCGCTGTCCAGATGGCGATGGCCCTTGCTCTTTCGGCCCTCGGGAACACGTCTGTGATGATCGAAAGGGTGGCAGGCAGCACAAATGCTGCGCCGATGCCCTGTACGCCCCGCATGGCGATCAGCGTCTCCGAGTTAGCAGAAAGTGCTGCTCCGACCGAGCCGATCCCAAAGACTGCCATTCCGGCTGCCAGTGCTCGTTTCCTGCCGAACCGGTCACCTATGGTCCCGCCAAGTAGCAACAGTCCAGCCAGAAGCAATGAGTATGAGTTGACCACCCATTGCAGTACTGAATTTGTCGCCTCAAAGTCCCGCGCTATGGCTGGCAGAGCGGTGTTAACCACGGTACCGTCCAGAAAGATCATGAATGTCGAGAGCGACATCACTGCCAGCACAAGGTTCTTTCTAACCAGTAACCCCGGCTTGCCGGATGAGCCCACGTCTTTTGTTTCTATCGTTGTCGTACTCATTTTCTCTATCCATGCCCGTTGGCACAGCGATCGCTGCGCCCCTGAATTAGAGCTGACCTTATTTAAACCGGCCAGCCGCCCTTTTTAAATCGCCTGACGTTCTCTAGCTCCTCCTGTTTACCGACTGCTTGCTGATTCTTACCGATTGATCGGTGTCATCGCGATCGCCTCGATTGGCCGTTACTGCACCCGTATTTCAAGAATCTTTCGTTTTGACCGGTCACTCTGCCGAGCTGCTATTTGAGCCGTCGCCAGTCCAGAATTTTCCGGTGAATAGCGCCTCGGCCACTTTGATTGCAGCACCGACATCTTGCCCATCGGGGTCCCACGCAATCTGTGCGGTCGATCCGATCATGATTGCGCCCATCACGAAAATGACTGCATGCGGATCAAGGTCCGGGTTGACATCACCGGCTTCCTGGCTCTGGCGAACCATCTTCGGCATCAACTCCATCCAGGGCTTGAACAGCTCCATTTGGCTGTTCAGCACTCGCTCATTAAGTAGCGCCTCAGCCCACAGGAACATCGCCACCCTTGTGTCGACGTTCCCCGGTGTTTCGAGGTTCCGGGTCATTCCCATCTCGAGCGTTCGCAGCCAGAGTGGCAGTTCTTGCTTCCGATTCTCCAGGTCTTCAAAGAGCTGCTGATCCTCTTCGACCGAACGCTCTCTGAGAGCATCGATGATGTCCTCTTTGCTCTTGAAGTAGTGATATACGGCGCCGCGGGACAGATCGGCGGCCAGCCGAATGTCGTCGAGGGAGGTTCCGTGGATTCCAGAGCGGGCGAAGCACTGTACCGCGGCGTCAACTATCTGTTGCCGCCTGGCTTCGAGATGCTCTTCGCTGACTTTTGGCATGTCCGAATCGACTCCTGGATTAATAAAACCGGCCAACCGGCCTTTTTGCTGTACGGAGATATGATGCACTAAGTCTTGAAGAGATGCAAGGGCTGATTTTGCACGGAAGCCTGAACACGGAAACAGCGCCGATAACGATCTGAACAGGGGAAGATGGAGCAGCCAATACAGCAACTGGAGATGGTCCGATCTGGGAGCAATCCGCCAGCGGTGCCTGCCGTACTGGACGGATATCTGTTCCGCCAGTTCAGGGAGGCTGACAGGGCGTCTTACTGGCACCTGTTTGCCCAGGTTTTCAGAACCCACAGTCGCCTGGACAATCTGCGCACCGCTGCGTTGCCGGGCGGATTTTTCGTGATTGAGCACGAAAGAAACGGCGACGTTGTGGCTTCCGCTGTGGCCGCCGAATACGAGAAGGTGGGACATACCGAGCGGGGAAGCCTGCAATGGGTGATGACCGACCCGTTGCACGTTGGCAAGGGACTTGGGAAGGCTGTCGTGGCCGCTGCAACGGGGCGGCTGGCCCTGGCTGGATACATCCGGGCGTATTTGAGTACGGACGACTGGCGGCTGCCCGCTATTCACGTGTACTTGACGCTTGGTTGGAAGCCGTTGCTTTATGCGCCTGACATGCAGGAGCGCTGGAAAGCTGTGTTCAAGCAGCTGGGACGCGACCCCGCGAACTACCAGTTCGTGAATGAGCCTCGCCAACTCTGACAGCCTACCCGCTCTTTGACAGTATGAGTTCGCAGCCCGAATTCGGGTGGTCTCTCGTTCGCCTCAAAGGTCGGCCCCGCGCAGTCCATCAGTGACGCGATCTCCTCCAGCGTCTGGATCCACATAAGCAGGCTATCGACCTGATGGCCTTTAAGGGTGAGCGCATTTGGAGATGAGCCGCCGAGATACTACCCTGGACCACTCTCAAATGGTCCTTGAAATCGCTCTAGCCGCCCGGCGGCGCTACTACCACGTCGTCGTATGAGTGGCGTTTCGTGATCAGGTTGGAGTGTGCGAACACATCAAGCGCGCTCTCGTAGAGATCCGGCTCTACGGTGATGTTCCCACTCCACGTGCCAAGCTTCTGGTAGTAGCTAACGGCTGCCGCGGTGGCCTTAACCGCAATATCAGGGAAGAAGCTCTCCTCGGCCTTCGCCACCTCCATCGGGTCAGCGGTGTGTACCCAATTCCGTGATGCCCGGTAGGCGGCGGCAAAACGCTTCGCCATGTCCGTATCAAGCCAGTCCCAGCGGCATATCAGGCTGCTAAAGGCAGTAGGACCGACGGCTTCACCCACCGATGCGACGATGTGGCCTTCGCCAAGGTGCTCTAACTGCTGTGGAAACGCGCCCTGCTCATGAAAATAGTCGCCCTGCCCGTCCCGCCACTGGCGCATCATCTCATCGCCCCCCGGCGACTCGATGTCATCGAGGTCGCTCAAGTCGATGCCTTCCTTGTGAAGCCCGTAACGGAGCATCGCCTCTGGCTGCCCACCGTGAACGTGAAGAAATTTCTTGTCACGAAGTTTTGACCATTGGAAAGCCGGATCCGGCTCTCTGGCGGCGATGATGAAGCCGTCATAGCGGTTGATCTGGGCAAACTGGGCGACTATTGGCTTCTCGCCCTTTTCCAGAGACGCCCAGCTGGCTGAGACAGCCGCCTGCCCAACGTCCATCCGACCGGTTGCGACCTCAGTTCCAGTGGTCTCGCCCGGTTTGGCTGGCCTGTACGTGCCATCAAGACCCTCTTTTTCGAGAAATCCTCCGGCAATGCAGGATATGAGCGGGCTGTAGAAGGCCGAGTGGCGAGATGCGATGAGGTTGATCGTGTCCAAATCAGGGCTCCGGCTTGGGTAGTTGATCGTGTCCATTGACTCTGGACCGGATTGTACAGCGCGGCCGTGGCGTCGCTGGCACTCGTTGAGATCGAACGCGGTTCGGTTGTCGAAGGACCGATTAGCGCGGCCATGCGGTCCAGGTATTTGTCAGGAGGCTGTTACCAAATTTGCCTACGGATATGCCCCACTGTTACTGCAGAAATCGCAATGGTCGCGATCTGGTGACAGGTTCAGTGCTGGATCGAGCACAGGAACATGTGCTCGGAGCGCCCCTTAGATTGGCATGGACTATGTCTTATCTAGGATCTAAATATCGAGTCCTTCTCCTGGTGGCAGCACTTGCAGTAACTGCGTTCAGTATTGCTTGCGGCTCTTCAGAGCCCACGACCACCACTCGTGTACGGCCAACATCCACTCCGCGGCCAACGGTTCCTCCTCGAACCAGCCAGGTGAATCTGACATCGAACTCGAGTCAGTCATCGGCTGCGGCGAACTCGGACACGCATGCCAGCGCGGACGACTCTACTTCCCATGCAGATGATTCACATGAAGTGACAGCAGACTCTCACGACGACGGCCATGCTGAGTCCGATGACGGTCACGCAGCCGAGGGCGACGCAGGGGGTCATGAGGACGATGGTCACGACGCAGATGCTCACGAGGACGATGGTCACGGTGGCGCTCCGCACTGTGAGTACATCGGACCGGTCGGCATTGACAAATGGGGCGGTCTGCATGACCTGTTCACGGCGTGTGTTGACGGTGGTGCACAGTCACCTATCGATGTCCGCCAGGCGGTGGAGAAAGACCTGTTGAACCTGGAGTTCCAGTACTCCCCGGCCAGAGCGGGCCTGGTGAACAACGGCCACACGATTCAGGCCAATTTCATCGGCGGTTCTCCTGGCACGATGGTTCACGCAGGCAAGGAATACACGTTGCTGCAGTTCCACTTCCATAGGCCAAGCGAACACACGGTCAACGGCTACCAGTATGGAATGGAAGCTCACCTGGTGCATCAGGCTGAGGACGGAAGCCGCGCGGTCGTCGGGATCCTGATCGACCCGGGCGACCCGAATCCCGCCTTTGACGCCATCTGGGGCTCAATGCCTGGCGCTGAAGGTGAAGTGATTGAGATGGGATCGCTCTTCGACGTGGAGGCGATGCTGCCGGACTCGCGGACGACGTACCGATACCCTGGCTCGCTGACGACGCCTCCTTGTTCGGAGGGTGTTCAGTGGCTCCTCATGTCGGAACCGGTCCACGTTGCGCAGTCTGACATCGACGCATACAAGAACCTGTACTTCTTCAACGCTCGCTACACGCAGCCGATCAACGGCAGGACGATTGTCCTGGACAACTCTGCTGCTGAGTAGATAGTAGCCCTGAAGTCAGTAAAAGTTTGAATCGGCCACCGACACATGACGGTGGCCGGTTCGCGTACCGGTGCGTTAAATGCGGGCAAGGCCGAACTTTTCACCCTTCTGTATGCCAGGTCCCCGCTGATATTCTCACAGAGCCACTCATGACTCGTGTTTCGAGCATATTTATGTCAGAGCTTCGCTTCAGAACTATCGCGGTTCGCGGCTTTGCTTTCCGTTGCGGATACAGGACGGTGCCCGGTGCTGCAGCAACCGTTGAATTGTTCAGACCGGAGTTTCTGGTACCGGAACGGCGGCAATTGACGGCATCGCGGTCGCGGTTGGGGATCTTTGGAGAGGAACTATGAAATCTATCGTGACTGGCGGCGCCGGCTTCATCGGCTCGCATCTTGTCGACCGACTCGTCGACGCCGGAGACGAGGTGCTGGCGATCGACGATCTCTCGTCCGGAAAAGAAGCCAACCTGAGTTCTGCCGCGCGGCTTGAGCAGGCGGATATCTGCGATGAGCGCATCGGTCAGGTCGTCTCAACCTTCTCCCCGGACCGTGTATTTCACGCTGCGGCGCAGATAAGCGTTTCCCTCTCAGCAAGAGAGCCTGCCACCGACGCGAAGACCAACATTCTCGGAACGTTAAACGTGCTGGATGCGATACGAAGCGTCTCGGGCGAAACGGCGAAGTTCATATTCGTGTCGACCGGCGGCGCTATGTACGGTGAGCCGGAGACTCTCCCCGCTCCAGAATCCCTGCCCGCAACGCCAGGATCGCCGTACGGAGCTTCCAAGCACTCCATTGAGGTTTACCTACCCGTCTACAAGCGGCTTTTCGGGATGAGGCACTCGACGCTCCGGCTTGCCAACGTCTTCGGCCCCCGCCAGGACCCACACGGCGAGGCCGGTGTGGTTGCCATCTTCACCCGGGCGATGCTGGCTGATAGACCGGTTACGATCTTTGGCGATGGCGAAGATGAGAGAGACTACGTGTACGTGGGAGACGTGGTGGAGGCGCTGACGCTGGCCGCCGAATCAGAGGGTGAGGGGCCTTTCAATGTTGGCACGGGGATCGGCACGAACGTGAACGACCTGTTTGGAGTGCTGGCTGAACTCAGCGGATACAACCAGCCTGCTGCATATGGGCCGCCCCGAGCCGGGGATATTGGAAAGATAAGCCTTGATAGTTCGCTGATTCACCGTGAGTGGGGCTGGAAGCCGCAGACGAAGCTAGTGGACGGGTTGGCCGCAACGGTTTCGTGGTTTCGTGAGCAGGCGGAATGAACATGGCCGGCTGAACCACGGCTGGCTCACGCGGCCTTTTCCGAAGACAGCGCCCATCTCAACCTCTCAAGCAAGGTCGCGGCAGACCACGGTTTCGTCACGTAATCATGCGCTCCCATTTTGCGCGCTCTTGCCAGGTCCTCATCACCGCGCAACGCAGATGAAATTATTACCGGGATGTGTTTGGTGTCTTCCGTGGCCTTCAATAGCTCGAGAGTCTCCCAGCCGTCGATCCCCGGCATCATCAGGTCAAGAATTATTGCGTCAGGGTTCGCATCCTCAACCCATTTCATAACGCCCGAGCCGTCGCTTGCCTCGACCACTTCGTAGCCTGCCTGCTGAAGAGTAGCAACAAGCAACATTCTGATCTCAGCTGTATCGTCAACCACCAGCACCGTTTCACCCATTGTTAACCGCCCTCAGTCCACATTCCACGCCACATTATTCATGAGCCCCATTTGGTCGCCAGCGCCCAGTCGATACGCGTCGCCAGATCGTGCGCTGACCACGGCTTTGGGATAAAGCTATGCGCTCCGAGTTCGTGCGCCATCGCCATGTCGCTTTTGTTCTGACTCGCTGTGATCACTATCACAGGAATATCGTTATAGCCTTCCATGTTTTTCAAAGTTTCCAGAACCTTGAATCCGTCCATTTTCGGCATGTGCAAGTCAAGCAGTATCACATCCGGTCTTTCTTCCTTGATCCAGAAAAGCAGATCATCGCCGTCACCGGCTTCGATCACAAGGTGCCCCTGCTGCTGAAGTATGTTTGTCAGCAACAGGCGCATCTCCGGGTTGTCGTCCGCCATCAGCACAGTCGCCATTCGTCACATCTCCAAAATACTAGGGCGCCCTAGGCAGCCTCAGTAGTTTCGCTTCGCGATTTTTCTGTATCCGACCCGGGCTTCATGTCTCCAGGCGACTCGGCAGTTTCCGAATCCATTACACCTGGCATTCTGACGGTAATGACGGTTCCCTTCCCAAGTTCGGATTCGAGATCGAGAGTCCCGCCGTGCATCTCCACGATCGATCGTGTGATGACCAGGCCCAGCCCCGTCCCCTTCTCCCTGTGCGCCTCTTCATTCGTGGACCTGAAGAACGGTGTGAACAGTTTCTTCTGATCCTCCACAGCGATCCCGATCCCCTGGTCAGCGACGCTCACCACAAGCTCGTGGTCAACAATGCATGCCGAGATGGTGATCGCAGATGATTCCGGTGAATATTTACAAGCGTTGGTGATTAGATTCGTAACCACCTGGCCAAGGCGGGCTCGATCGGCTCTGACCCACGCTCCGGCCAGATTGAAGTCCCTGACGATTGTCTGTTGCTTATCAACCGCAATCGAATCGAGTCCTGTCAGAATCTCGGCCAGTAGCTCCTCGGGCTGAGTCGGTTCGAGGTTGACCGCCAGCCGCCCTGATTCGATCCGGCTAACGTCGACGAGATCACTGACGAGCAGATCGAGGTGGCGGCCGTTCCGTTCGACCATGCGTAACTGCTCTAGCTGTTGGTCAGTGAGGTTGCCCTCATTGTTCATACCCAGTAGCTCGGCGAATCCGACCATGATCGCCAGGGGAGTCTTAAGTTCGTGGCTCACGGCTGAGAGGAATGTGTTCTTGGCCTCGTTGGCACGTTGCAGCTCTGCGTTCTGCTTTTCTATCTCGTCCTGTGATTCCTGGAGACCGGAACGTGCTGCACGCAGTTCTGAGTTCTGTGCTGCCAGCCTTCGCAAAAGGTGTTTCTGTTCCGTACCGCCGCGCTCCCTAACAATGGCGTTGGCCAGGTGTGAGCCGATACCTTGCATGAGCTGAGACGTGTACTCAGATTCAAGCGTGCCTTCGCGGCTTGCGAGCACCAGCCAACCAAGCGGCTCACCCTCCGCCATTAACGTGATCATCGCGACTGAGTTGAAGCCCTCTGAGGCGAAGAGAGAAAACGGATATGCGTCCTCGCCTATCTCCAGAGTTTGCAGATCCCAGTAGCGAACCTCATCGTCCAGGTGGGTGAAATCGGAGTCCCAAGCGAAAGAAACGGCATTCTCTATAAGTGAGGCTCGCTCGCCGAAGGCGTGCCGAACGACAAGCGTATTCATACCTTGCTCGGTTTCGGCAACGAAACCCAGATCAAACTGAAGCAGGGCTCCCATTTGGATGCTGGCAACCTGGCAGAGCGTCTCCAGCCCGGCGTTCGCCGACATAGCTCGTGCTACTTCTACCTGCGCCTTTCTTGAGCCAGATTCTCGAACACTGACATCGAACAACGATGCGGCTCGAATGTGAGGGGTGATGTATTGAGCCGCGGTCGTGATCAGATTGGTGTCGGCTTCTGTAAAGGCATCCTGCCGATGGCTTGAGAGTGCAAGGTAGCCGGTGAACCTGTCGCTCGTCTTCAACGGAACTCGCAGCACCGAACCGAAGCCGGCGGCTTTCCAACTCTCCGATTTGTCGGACGGCAAGGTGTAGTTTGGACGCCGTTGATCCGTTCGATCGGCATCAATGTGTGCTTGCCACTCGTGGTCGAGTTTGAAACTACGGCCTGTTTCGAAGCCGGGAACCGAAACTCCCGTTACATACTCGATTGTCAGGATCTGTAAATCTTCGTCGATCTCCACGAACGCGATACGATCGGCAGCGATCCACTGCTTGAAAACTGAAACTGTGGCTGTGTAAACGGCTGATTTTGTGTAGGCGTTCGCCAGTTCAATTGCAAGGGAGGCGAGACGGGATCCGTCACCCGCCGCGGTCTGTAGCTTTCCCACGTATGCGCCAACTACATCGCTCTGCATGCGCAATCGCCTGCCGAGATCGCTGGCACGTCCAGCCACGGCAGCCATGGCGATGAGTGAAACCAGTGCTGCGGGCCGGCCCTCGAAGGCCAAGTAGTCCCACCCATGCTCCTGGCCAACTACAGAGAGTGCCGCAAGCAGGGGAATGAATCCGAATGCGACGACCAGACCGCCTCGCATGCCTAACCAGGAAGCGATCACGGCTATTGGAACGATGGAAACGAATTGAGCGGTAGCGCCCGGTAGTTCCGATAAGGGAAAAAACGCAGCCGAATATCCGGCGACAAGAATCGCCGATCGCACTACTCTGTTACGCGAAGGCCAGCGCCACCAGACAGTATCCTGTACCTCAGCGGCAGGTTTGACTAGCGCGCCAGATTGCCGCAATGCCAAGTCACGGTCCCTCCTGAGAGAGATTTGCATTGCGGGGTGCTCTTCAAGCGGCGGGTACAAATAACATACAGCCGAGTCTTTCGACTGGCTTGCGTGTATCTACCGATTCATACTGGATACGACATGGGAAACCACAGTTAGACGGGTCTGCCGTCCTGTGTTTGAACGTAGAGTTGTGATGGGCACATCGTTCGCAAGTTGGCGACTTTTTCCTCAGGCTGTTCGCATTTGACTCACCTGGCCCGAATTCGCATACACCTGGCACTTCTATCTGCGTTTGCAGTCCAGTTCACCCTGGTGGCGTGTAGTAGCCAGGGTGATCCGACAGTGATCCCTGTCGAAACCTCAACACCAGGTCCAATGACGGCTACTACGACACCTCAGCCAACGCAAACAGCCACAGTTGAACCACCGGCGAATCTGACACGAGGCGGCGTACTTAGATTTGCCATAGAGGAAGCCCCTCCGCACCAGGATGTCCATCAGTCGGTTTCTGGCGTGCTTGCAACCTGGGGGGCCGGAATCTCCTACAGTCGTCTCTTCAGCTTTCAGAGGGGACGCGGCGTGCCGATGCCGTCGCGGATCCCTGAATGCGACCTCTGTACGTCGTGGAGGCAAACCGGACCGCTTGAGTTCGAGTTCCAGATTCGGGAGGACGCCTTCTTCCCCAATCTGCCTCCAGTGAATGGTCGGAGAGTGACTGCACAGGACATTGTCTTCAGCTATCAGAGGCAGATGACTCCCGGGTGGCCAAACGCGGACCTTATGTCGAACATCGAGGAGGTGGCGGCGTTTGATGCTGACCGGCTGCGCATTCGTCTTCACGCACCGGATGCAGAGTTCTTCGAGAAGGTCGCAAACGGCAGATCAGTTGTCTTGGCGAGCGAAGCTGTGCAGGTGAACGGCGACCTGTTCGGGGGTCCAACACTCGGTAGCGGACCCTGGTTTTTGGAAGAGGTGTCGGTGGCAGGCGCGACTTACGAGGCAAATCGAGAGTATTACGGCGACTCTGGACCGTATCTCGACGGTTTCGACGTGCAGTTCATAGGTTCGGAATCAACCCGCGCTGCCGGGGTCAGAGCAAAAATCCTTGACTTCGTCGAAACGACATTGACTGAAGTTCGGTCGGCAGTAAATAGCTTCCCCGAACTCCAAACCGTTTCGTCGATCAATCCCGGGACCGGTGTTGAGATCGCTCTGAATGCATCCCGCAGCCCGCTGGATTCAGCAGAGATCCGTAAAGCGATTTTCCTTGCATGGGACCTGGATGAGGCGATGTCCGGTATCTGGGGCGGTGAACTTGCACCGTCTGTCGGATTGAACCTCCCGGACCCTTCGTGGGGGGCCGATTTTGGTGCCGAGTATGGAGCTCTTTTTGGAGACGAAAGTGCTGCCAATGCCTTGCTAAACAGTGCAGGACTCACCCCTCAGGACCGATTGACCATCATGGTCGGCGAGTTTGGCGAAACTCGTGAGACCGACCGGTACATTCTGACGGCGGAGTCGCTCGCTGAGTCTCTGAACGATCTCGGCCTTGCAACGACTGTGAACCCGGTTCCTACGAGGCTGTTCGCAGACAATGTCTGGCTACGCGGTGAGTACGACATTTTCGTTGGCGCGCCGCCTCCGATATCGAGCCTGAGCGGTCAGCTCTTCGGTATCTATCACTCAGATGGTCCGTGGAACACGAGTGGCTTTTCGAACCCTGTGCTCGACGAACTGATCCAGCGACAGGCGACTGAGTTTGACTGGCAGGAACGCGGCAGGCAGTTGCTACAGATCCAGGACGAGATAATGGGGGGGACTCAAAGATTTTACGCTGGAACGGGTGCTTCTCACTGGATATGGCAGCCCGCCGTACAGGACATCTTCCCGGACACTTCCGGAGCCAGCGGAGACTTTCTTACTCGAGTGTGGCTTCGGCGATAGCAGAATCGGGTCATGACGGCTCGACTCAGTCGGCCTTTTCCTCGCTCAAAGCATCTTCCAGTGCTGTCCATGAGAGCAACGCGCACTTAATGCGGACTGGAAACCGTTTCACACCCTCTAGAGCCACGATGTCGCCAAGTGTGTCCATTTCGGCCTCGCTTAGCTCTTCCCCCCGCATCATCCTGCGCACGAGTGTCACGAGCTCCAGCGCTTCATCGGCGCGCTTATCCTCCAGCATCTCGGCCAGCAATGAGGCTGAAGACTGGCTGATGGCGCAGCCCTGCCCTGAGACGCTCACGTTTTTGACATTGGATCCGTCCAGCGCGAGCTGAATGTGGACTTCGTCACCGCAGAACGGATTGTTCGCCTCGACATCGATGTCAGGATTTTCGAGCAGTTCCGTGTGCCGCGGATTGCGATAGTGATCGAGGATGATGCTCTCGTAGAGTTCATCCAGTTGTTCCAGCCCTGATGTCCCACCCATCATTTGAGGAAATACCTTTCGGTCTCTTTGATGCCGGCGATCAGTGCGTCAACTTCAGAAGGAGTGTTGTATATGTAGAAGCTCGCTCTGGCGGCAGCAACAACATCGTAGCTGCGTACAAGCGGCATGGCGCAATGGTGTCCGGTCCTGATCGCGATGCCCATTCGGTCAAGCGCAGTACCCAGGTCATGCGGGTGAAGCGTGTCATGTGTGAACGAAATGATCCCGCCGCGATCGGCGTTGTCCAGCGGCCCCATGATCTTCACTTGCTCAAGCTCCGCAAAGCACTCGAGCGCATAGGCGGTCAGATCAACCTCGTGGGCACGCACGTTCTCCATGCCCAGTTCAGACAGGTAGTCGACTGCTGCGCCCGTCGCTATTGCGTCCGCGATGTTGGGGGTTCCGGCCTCGAACTTGTACGGCAGGTCGTTCCACGAGGCGTCCTCGTAACTGACCGTCAAGATCATGTCACCGCCGAACATCCACGGCGGCATTGCCTCAAGTAGCTCCCGCTTGCCGTACAGGACGCCAATGCCGGTCGGCCCGAGCATTTTGTGGGCCGAGAAGCCAAGGAAGTCGCAGTCCAGGTCTTCGACGTTCACAGGCATATGTGGAGCGCTCTGTGCCGCATCGACAAGAATCAACGCACCGTTATCATGCGCCAGTTTGCCGAGAGCTTTAACGTCATTGATCGTTCCAAGGACAGACGACATATGGACTGCGGCTACGATCTTTGTGCGGGGCGAGATCATACTGCTGGCGGCTTCCATGTCGAGCCTGCCACCCTCGGTTCGGGGGATGAGCTTGAGTTCAGCGCCGGTACGCAACGCCAGTTGCTGCCACGGAACGATGTCCGAGTGGTGCTCCATCACAGTTGCGACGATCTCGTCCCCGGCGCTTAAGTTCGCGTCGCCCCAGGAGTAGGCGACGAGGTTTATGGCCTCGGAGATGTTGCGGGTCCAGATGACAGATTCAGGATTCGGCGCACCGATGAATTTCGCAACTTTAGTGCGGGCCGCTTCAAATGCTTCGGTCGCCTCGACCGACATCGTGTGGACGCCGCGGTGAACGTTGGCGTTGTAGCGAGAGTAGTAGTCGGTCAGCGCTTCAATGACCTGGCACGGCTTCTGGGAGGTGGCTGCATTGTCGAGATAGACGAGCGGTGCCTCGCCAATCTTGCGATTCAAGATTGGGAAGTCGGAGCGTATTTTTTCAACGTCGAGGGTCATTCGGGTTTCTTCACAGGCTATGTAAGCCGTTTACGGGTTCGTCCGAGCAGAGCGACCGTCACGGACCAGCATCGCCAAATAAGCGATGGCCAGAGCCGTCCCAGGACCATCAGGGAAACGGCAGCAGCCTATTGCTCCAGCCCAACCTCAACGGTTTCGCCGCTTACCCGGACCGGGAACGTTGGTACCGGCACCGTTGCGGGTGCACCCAGGACTGCCCCTGAGGTCACATTGAATACGGCGCCGTGACGCGGACAGAAGATCTCCGGTCCTTCGAGGTCCGTCTGGTCGAACGACGAACCATCGTGTGTGCACGAGTCCTCGATGGCGTAAAACTCGCCGCCCACGTTGCAGACGGCCACGCGCCTCCCCTCAACTTCTGCCACGAAAACCTCCCCCGGTTCAATATCGGCTCGAGTGGCTACCGGGAAGTACTGCAAATCTGCCATGTCTACAAAATCCCTTCTGAGTCCAGTTTCGGGACGATCTGTTCCAACTTCCGATAGAGAAATTCCTTTAAAGGCCGCGGCTCGAACTCCTCAACAATTTCAGAGGCGAACCCGGAGACGAGCATGATGGCCGCCGCCTCTCTCCCGATTCCTCTGGACATCAGGTAGAACAGCATGCCTTCGTCCACATGACCGGCTGTGGCTCCGTGGGCGCACTTCACGTCGTCAGCGTAGATCTCAAGACTTGGCTTCGTGTCGATCTCTGCGCCGCGTGAGAGAAGCAGGTTCAGATCCTTTTGCTCTGCCAGGGTCTTCATCGCGCCCGGCTGCACGAGAACTTTGCCGCTGAACACCGCACGAGACTTACCGGCGAGAATGCCCTTGTAGTACTGGTGGCTTGTGCCATGCGGCTTCTCGTGGGTAGTGCTGATCTCGTTGTCCTGGTGAGATGAGCCGTTCGTGATGTACAGGCCATGCAGAGTGGTCTCAGCGCCTTCGGCAGCCAGGTTGGTGTGTACGTCGTTGCGACCAATTGCGGGACCGGTTGCAAAAGAGGTCGAGATGAACACCGCATTTGCCGGTTGCTCGGTCCGGGTCGTGCCGATGTGGATCGATTGCTCGTTCTCCAACTGAACTCGGAAATGACGGACGGTTGCGCCTTCTCCAGGCGCAATCTCAAGCACGGGCACGGTGAGCTGCGGCTGTTCGCTCAGGTTTACATAGCTCTCGATGACAGTGGCCCTGGAGTTTGGGCCGGTGAGCACGAGAGCCCGTGGGAAGAAGGCCCGGTTGCTGGCGCCGCTCGTGATGACATGCAGGATGTGAACAGGCTGTTCGAGTTCTGTATTCTGCTCAACCTGTATGAGAGCCCCGGATTCGAACAACGCGGTGTTAAGCGCGGCGAAAGCGTTACCATCGATCTTTGCCAGCTGGGCGAGGACCGGTTCGAGTTTCGACTGTTCGGTGGTGGCGGATTCAGCGAGGTTGGAGATCGAAAGGCCCGAGCCAGAGAGATTTCGGCTCAGCTCGCCTGAAAACCGGCCATCGACCGTAACCACGTTGTGCCAGTCGTCACTCCACGGTGCGATCTCACGGACTGCTTCGCTCGTCAACGAACCGGCCCGCGCGACGCCAGGTTGAGCGAACGCATCTTTTTCCAGCCTGCGCAGGTCGGTGTATTTCCACAGCTCATTCCCGCGCCGGGTTGTCGGGAACCCCAGCTTTTCGAACTCAGCCCAGGCAGCTTGCCGAAGTTCGGTTAGCCATCCCGAAGCGCCTTCGCGCGCCATCAACGCCTCGAAATCACGAGCGTAACTGGCGATACTTGATGCTGGTGCTGCTGTTGTCATTGAGATCTACTGGTCAGTGAATTGCTATGTACCGGAGGTTCTCGGCGGATTCAGGCATTCGCCGGTGCGTGCACTTCGAGAAATCGCTTGTAGCCTTCCCGCTCGACCTCTTCGGCAAGTTCCGGGCCGGCCGTTTCGACAAGCCGGCCGTTCGCCAGGACATGGACGACGTCCGGTGTGATGTGGTTCAGCAGGCGGTTGTAGTGCGTGACAAGGATGAAAGAACGGTCCGGGGAGCGCAGGGCATTGACTGCGTCTGCCACGATGCGCATGGCGTCGACATCCAGTCCGGAGTCTGTTTCGTCCAGCACCGCAAGCCTTGGCTCCAGGATTGCAAGCTGCAGCATCTCGTGCCGCTTCTTCTCACCGCCTGAAAAACCCTCGTTCAGAGACCGTTTCATCAGGTCTGGATTGATCTTGACCTCGGCCACCTTCGAGTCGAACAGTTTTGAGAACTCTCGCACACTCAGCTTCTTTTCGCCGTGTGCTTCGTTCATTGCGTCATGAGCCGCCTTCATGAATTGCCAAGGGCGGACGCCAGGGATCTCAACTGGGTACTGAAAAGCCAGGAAGATGCCCTTGTGGGCGCGTTCATCAGCCCGCAACTCAAGGACGCTCTCGCCATCGAACCTGACGTCGCCTTCGGTCACTTCATAGTCAGGACGGCCGGCCAGCACATTCGCAAACGTGCTCTTGCCACTTCCGTTCGGGCCCATGATGGCGTGGACCTCACCCGGCTTCACAGAGAGTCCCAACCCATTCAGGATCTCGCCGTCGTCCACATCCCGCACCCGGGCGTGCAAATTCGTTACTTCAAGCATTCTTTTTCGGTTTCCTCAATTTGCTTACCGCACATTCGTCAGGCGATCGCTAGCCGACAGCGCCCTCGAGGGAGACTTTCAACAGCTGGCTAGCCTCCATCGCAAACTCAAATGGCAGCTCTCTGATCACATCACGACTCCACCCGGTGATGATCATGTGGTGGGCCTCTTCCTCAGAAATCCCTCGCTGCATCAAGTAAAACAGCTGGTCGTCGCTGACCTTAGATGTCGAAGCTTCATGCTCCAACCGGGCGGTCGGGTTCTGCACTTCGATGTAGGGAACCGTGTGCGCGCCGCACTCGTCACCGATCAGCAGTGAGTCACACTGTGTATGGTTCGTTGCGTTTTCGGCGCCTGGCATGATCTTGACCTGGCCACGATAAGTGTTCTGGCCGTGACCAGCGGAGATGCCTTTGGCCACAATCGTGCTCTTCGTGTTTTTGCCAATGTGAATCATCTTCGTGCCGGTGTCTGCCTGCTGGTAGTTGTTCGTCAGCGCCACGGAAAAGAACTCACCAACAGAGTTATCGCCGCGCAGGATCACGCTCGGGTACTTCCAGGTGATCGCCGAGCCCGTTTCGACCTGTGTCCATGAGATCTTCGAGTTGCGGTCCGCCCTGCCCCGCTTGGTCACGAAGTTGTAGACGCCGCCAACGCCTTCCTTTGTGCCAGGGAACCAGTTCTGGACCGTCGAGTACTTGATCTCCGAATCGTCCAGTGCAACCAGTTCGACCACGGCCGCATGTAGCTGGCTCGTGCGCCTGATAGGCGCTGTGCAGCCTTCGAGATAGCTGACGAAGGCTCCTTTGTCGGCAATGATCAGTGTTCTCTCGAACTGTCCGGAACCCTCCGTGTTGATTCGGAAGTAGGTCATCAACTCAATCGGACACTTCACGCCCGGTGGCACGTATGCAAATGAGCCGTCGCTGAACACTGCTGAGTTGAGAGTGGCGAAGTAGTTATCGGTGTATGGGACGACGCTCCCGAGGTACTTCTTGACCAGTTCAGGGTGGTTGTGCACCGCTTCATTGAACGAGCAGAAGATGATGCCGAGCTTTTCAAGTTGGTCTGCAAATGTTGTTGCTACAGAAACGCTGTCGAACACGGCGTCTACCGCAACTCCAGCTAGCTTCTGCCGCTCATGGAGTGGCACGCCAAGTTTGTCGAACGCCTCAAGGAGTTCCGGGTCGACCTCGTCCATGCTCTGTGGTCCGTCCTCGGGCCTCTTTGGAGCCGAGTAGTAGAACATGTCCTGGTAGTCGATTGGCGGATACTTGACCTTCGCCCACTTCGGCTCAGCGTCCGCGTCCTGCAGGGTTAGCCAGTGACGATAGGCCTTGAGCCGCCATTCCAGTAGCCACTCGGGTTCGTTCTTCTTCGCTGAGATGAACCTGACTGTGTCCTCACTGAGACCCTTCGGGGCGACATCTGCATCGACATCGGTCACGAAGCCCCACTTGTATTCCAGTTCGGAGAGGTCAGTTTCTCTTGAGATCTTCTGGGGCGGAGTTGAAGATGTTGTCATGCAATAAACCTGTTAGAAGCAGAAAGTGATTGTCAGGCTGTCAGGATTGTATTCCTGACTAAATTGGTCAGGTATTCAATTCTAGAGCCAGTAAGAGTGAGCGTCAACGAAATTCGTAACTACGAAGACAAGCTGATGTCGGCACATTGGCAGGTGTTTGAATAGGCGCTGAGGCAAGTTGCGGAGTCCGCTCTTGCCGGGCGCGATTACGCACGCGGGTTTCTCTCACGGAATGGACAGGCTGCCTGGAGCTTAAATAACGAGTCTTTGAGTAGACTTCATATACCGGGTCGGTCCGGGAATTCTCTGGGTTTGACGCTCAACAAAGGCATCGCACGAACTGATGCATCTACCCCAACAGGCCGAATATGACGAATCGCAACTCAGGCTGCTGGGCCGATTGCGGGATGCAGGTGTTTCTGAGCGAGTGCGTAGCGCGATGATGGAGGTTCCGAGAGACCTGTTCGTTCCAATCGGGATGAAACGTCGCGCGTGGATCGACGAGTCCCTGCCCATCGGCAATGGCCAGACCATCTCGCAGCCTTCCCTCGTTGGGCGCATGATCGATCTGCTGGAGACCCGGTCTGAACACACCGTGCTGGACATCGGAACCGGCTCCGGCTATCAGGCTGCCATCCTGTCACTGCTGGTGAGGACTGTTGTGAGCGTGGAACGGATTCCATCGCTATGCCAGCAAGCCGCTGATCGTCTGAGTGGGCTGGGATACCGAAACGTGCAGGTCTTCGATGCAGGGAATGAGCTTGGCCGGCCGGAGTTGGCGCCTTTCGACGGAATTATCGTGGGAGCCGCTTCCCCAGATGTCCCGGAAGTGCTGGTCGCCCAACTCGCGGTTGGTGGAAGACTCGTTGTTCCAGTCGGGAGCAGGGAAGAACAGCAGCTCGCAATTGTGGAACGGACCGAATCCGGCATCAAAGAAAAGGTAGTTGACTGGGTGCGATTCGTCCCATTGATTGGCGAAGGAGCCTGGAAAGCCTAGCCTGTTCTCAAACGGCGCACATGTGATCGGCGCAGCGTTTGTACGAAGCCTCACCCCACTGTCCGCTCAAGCGTGGCAGAATTAACGAGGACATCTGCACTCACCACGCTAGCCGGGCCGAATTCCCCGCCAGACTCTGGGCCGGACACTGGGCCGAAATCTGGACCCGGCCTGACAGGGTACAAATCACCACGGATAGATCATGACCGAATATGAAGCGGTTATCGGGCTCGAGACCCATGTTCAACTGAACACCAAGAGCAAGATGTTCAGTAATTCGAGCGCTGAGTACCAGTCGGCCGAGCCGAACACTATCGTTGATCCTGTAAGTCTGGCGTTGCCCGGAACGCTCCCTGTCGTCAACCGAAAAGCGGTTGAAAGCGCCATCAAGATCGGGCTTTCGCTGGGTTGCAGCGTCGCAGAGGTCACGAAGTTCGACCGGAAACAGTACAACTACCCGGATCTGCTCAAGGGATATCAGATCTCGCAATTCGACGAGCCGATCTGTTTCGAGGGCAAGGTGGAACTCTCAGGAGAGAGCGAGCGAACGGTCCGAATCAACCGCGTCCACATGGAAGAAGACGTTGCAAAGCTGGTCCACGTCGAAGGATTAAACGGCCAGTTGGGGTATGCGTTGATGGACGTCAACCGCGCCGGTGTTCCGCTGATGGAGATCGTCACGGAACCGGACCTCCGCTCTTCTGAGGAAGTGGTCGAATACATCGAGACGCTGCAATCGATCATTCGATACCTGGGTGTGGGTACGGCAAACATGGAAGAGGGCTCGTTCCGCTGCGACGCCAACATCAGCATTCGGCCCCGCGGCACAGAGACTCTCGGCACGAAGGTCGAAGTCAAGAACATGAACCGTGTGTCCGCAGTAGCGCGGGCCGTGAACTATGAAATTGGGCGCCAGATCGAAGCCATGCGGACAGGCGAGAGAATCGTACAGGAAACGCGCGGCTGGAACGATGGCTCAGACAGGACGGTTGTTCAGCGCAGCAAGGAAGAGGCGAACGACTATCGGTACTTCCCCGAGCCTGACATTCCACCGCTCGAGATCAGCCGGGATTGGGTGGACGAAGTTCGCAGCACGTTACCTGAACTCCCGGTAGAGCGAAAACACCGGTTCATTGAGGATTTTGGCCTTTCCGAATACGACGCCAGACTGCTGACGGTTGCTCGTTCAACGGCTGAGTACTTCGAGGCTGTTGTCGCGGCGAGCAACGTAACAGGTGCAGAAAACCGGCAGCTACTTGCGAAAGAGGCTGCGAACTGGCTCAACGGCGAGATGGCCCGGCTGATGAACGCTGAATCTGTCGATGATGTGTCAAAGACCCAGGTTGAGCCAGCAGCTTTGGCTACGCTGATCGACCGCTTCAACAAGCGAGAGATCAATAGCAACACCGCAAAGCAGGTGTTCGAGGAGATGTGGCGGACGGGTGAGGACCCGGCGAGCATCATCGAGGAGCGTGGGCTGGGGATGGTAAGCGACTCTTCGTCCCTGGAACCGGTCGTTGAACGCGTGATCGGTGCGAATCCGAACGCTGTCGACGACTATATGGGTGGCAAAGAGACTGCTGTTAGATTTCTCATGGGCCAGGTGATGAAGGAGACCAAAGGGCAGGCCGACCCGCCGATGGTTCTTGAGATGCTTGGCGAGAAACTGGCAGCGATGAAGGCGGGCGCGTCAGCCGACTGATTCCGGTCGCTGGCAGCAAAATGGTGTGGCATCCGGATCAGGTTTTCAGTCCATTTGACCTCTGGCAACGTTAAAGTAGGTAGCCCGATGCCGGAGCTATTTCGCGATACAACACAATTTCACGTGCCGGAGACGATATGAGCGATACCGCATTTACAGTAGTTCTGCTGATACTCAGCCTCTCCCTGATCGGTGTGCTGCTGTTGCAGGTTCGCGGTAATGCAGGTCAGATCTTCGGTCAGGCCGAGAGTACTTTCCGGTCACGTCGCGGGGTTGAGCGATTGCTATTTCGTGCGACGATAGTGATCGCTGTGATCTTCATCGCTGTTGCGATAATCAACGTGCGAGTGTCTAACTGAGCCGCGTCCAGCTCATAGCTGCGTCCATGTTGTGCCGTTCGGACCGTCTGTGATCGCTATCCCGGCCTGCTGCAGCTGATCTCGCACGGCATCAGCATCGGCCCAGCGCTTCTCTACCCTTGCAGCAGCGCGCTCCGCTAACAAACGTTCGATCTCTGCTTCATCGATACCGCCTGGCGAAGCGCTGCGCTCAGGCTCTTCGAGCGTGAGGCCGAGAACATTCGTTAGCTCGTCTAAGAGTGCGTGGCCGCCTGAAGTGTCCTCGCCAACAGCCTTCCCTCGGTTGATCGCGTGGGCGAGATCAAATATCGCAGCCAACGCCCTGGGAGTGTTCAGGTCGTCGTCCATAGCCTCGATAAAACTCTCTCTGAACGCCGCGGGCTCGAGCATCTCGCCATCACCGTCCGGTTCAACCTGCGAGGCGTTGCGCAGCGTTCTTAAGGCAGCTTCGGCCTGGTCGATGCTGTTTTCATTCAGCGCTGACGGGCTTCGATAGTGGCTTTGCAGCACCCAAAGGCGGATGGCATCTGGTGAATTATTCTCCAGGGCATCCTCCACGTTGACGACGTTGCCCAGCGACTTGCTCATCTCCGCATCGCCGGCCCGCCTGAGCATTCCGTTGTGCATCCAGAACTGCACGAATGGGTCGACACCAAGCGCTGTCTCAGATTGGGCCAACTCGTTCTCGTGGTGTGGAAAGATCAGGTCCAGCCCACCACCGTGAATATCTATTTGACGGTCCAGGTGCTTGAGCGCCATTGCTGAGCATTCGATGTGCCATCCCGGGCGGCCTTTTCCCCACGGGCTAGGCCATGCCGGTTCGCCTTCTTTCGACATCTTCCAGAGTGCGAAGTCGGCAGGGTCTTCTTTACTTTCATCCATATCGAATCGAGACCCTTCCAGCATCTCGTCGATACTCCGTCTACTCAGCTTGCCGTAGTCGGCGTCTGATCTGACGCGAAAGTACACGGAGCCATCGGCCTCGTACGCTGCGCCCATGTCAAGGAGAGTAGAGATCATGTCGATAATCTCCGGCATGTCTTCCGTAGCTCGCGGATGAACCGTTGCGCGAGGGACGTTTAATGCGTCCATAGCGTCGAAGAACGCCTGCACATTCTTCTCTGCCACCTCCTCGGTGGAGATACCGTCCCGGTTCGCCCGATTGATGATCTTGTCATCGACATCTGTGAAGTTCTGCACCCTGCGGACCTTCATGCCACGGTATTCGAGGTAGCGGTGCAGCACGTCGAACACGATGCTACTGAGTGCGTGGCCCATGTGAGGCCGGTCATAGACCGTGACTCCGCAGACATACATCAGGACTTCATCGCCGAGCGGCTTGAAGTCCTCTCGGGTGCGGGTCATCGAGTTGTAAAGGCGCATTCTGATCTGGTCTGGGCGCGTAAAGCCCGAATTAACTTGAGCGAAGGGTTGCTATGGCCTGTGCAGCGATACCCTGACCTTCACCGATTGCCCCGACATGGTCGGTCGATGTCACCTTAACGTTGACCGATTCTGCGTTGAGGTCGGATGCGTCGGCAATCCTGTCGATGATTGCCGCTACATGACCGGAGAGCCGTGGTTGCTGGGCGATGATAGTAGCATCGAGATGCTCAGGTTCCCAACCGTGTTTGTGAATTTTCCGCACCGCCCGCGTGAGCAGCTCAATACTGTCGATACCGGCCAACGAGGCGTCGGATGATGGAAAGTTAGACCCCATGTCTCCGAGTCCTGCTGCGCCAAGCATGGCGGAGGTGACGGCGTGAAGTAGCACGTCGCCATCTGAGTGGCCTTCGAGCCTCCTATCGAACTCAATCTCCACTCCTCCAAGCCGCAACGGTCCTCCTTCGACCAGTGCGTGTCCGTCGAAGCCGATTCCCCAGCGACGGGTGAGTTCGTCACGCGGCTGCCGGTTTTTGCGGTCGAAGATGGTTTCAGCAAGCGCCATATCACCCGGAGTGGTGATCTTGATGTTGTCGTAGGCTCCATCGAAAACGGTGACGGTGCTGCCGTTTTGCTCAACCATCGAAGCGTCGTCGGTAACGTCCGATGCAATCACCGAATGTGCTTCGATCAGCGTTGCGGATCGAAATACCTGCGGCGTCTGTACGATTCTGAGCTCACTGCGGTCCGGGGTTGCGACAACGATCTGGCCAGCGACCTGCTTGACCGTGTCTTTCAGTGGTACAGCGGCGACCGAAGCTCCGGTTTCCTGAGCCGCTTTCAAGCCACGCTCAATCATTGGCTCATCGACGAACGGCCGCGCGGCGTCGTGGATGACCAGCCATTCCGACCAATTCGGCCGACCCGGGTCATCACTGCTCGCTCGAATCCCTTCGATGCCGATACGCACCGAGTCCTGGCGACGCGCTCCACCGGTGACGGTTGCGACCACTTTACGGAAACCCACTTCCGCGATCGACTTTTTTCCTTCGTCAAGGTTTTCGGCAGAGAACACCACGCAGATCGTATCGATCAGTTCGCACTCTTCAAAAACGCGGAGAGAATGGATGAAGACCGGCCAGCCACGTAGCGGTATGACCTGCTTGTCCTGACCTTCCATCCTCGAGCTGGAACCGGCTGCGAGCAGCACCGCCGCAACTGTCGCCGAGTCATTACTCAATTGGCCAGGTCCTGGATCCAGGTGACACCCCAGAAGCACGCATAGGCAATACCGGTCGACTTAATGGTCTTGGCCAGGAAGACATACAAAAGGAATTTCCGGACAGGATAGAGGATGCTGCCTGCGGCGATGCCCATCAGGTCAAACAGCGGGTTCGGAATGACGCTGCCAAAGAACAGGATCACGCCACCACGATCGATGAGCAGTTCCCTGAACCGGGGATAGAACCTGTTTCGCTCGAACAGGTTCCGCCCACCCATGCCCGCCAGATAACCGGTCAGCTCTCCCAGGGCCTCGGCAGACCCCGCCACAACTCCAACTGCAATCGGATTGAGCCCGACTGAAGGCGATGCAGCTATGCAGACTGCCGCAAGTCCCGGAATAGGCACGAAGATTGACGCGGCGCCAATAAATGCGAAGAACCACACACCGGGCAGGCCGATGCTTTCAACATCAAATCTTCCGATTGCCCAGAGGTAAGCACCAACTGCAATAAATACGGCGACCACAATCAGAGGAGCGGCTCGAGTCAGCAGGGCCTGACGGTCGATCACCCAGCGTTGAAGCGGACTTAATTGCCGCCCGGCTTCAACTACGGGAATGTCATCAGAACGGTCCATCGGAGTTTCCGTAACAGTCATGGACTGGCGGACAACAGCCTACAGGCTCAACAGGTTCGTGAACCAGTCTATGCCCTGTCGACAGGCGAAAGCGACGCCGATGAACTTAACTATCTTGCCGAGAAACACCCAGAAGATAAAGCGCCTGATCGGGTATCCCAGCGACCCGGAGGCAATTCCTGCAATATCGAACAGTGGCGTGGGCAGAGCCGCGAGAGTGAAGAGAGCCAGTGCACCGCGCCGTATGACCAGATTCTGCACGCGGGTGTAGTAGCGCGACTTCTGCACAAACGACTGGCCTCCGTATCCGGCCAGGTATCCAGTCAGTTCTCCGATTGTGGCGCCAATTCCTCCAACCAGACCCAGGCCCACTATGTTGAGGCCGACTTCGGGTGTGGCGGCGGCACAGACTGCGGCCAAACCGGGCACCGGGAGAACGACCGATGCCGATCCGATGAGATTGATAACAAATGCGCCGCTGTAGCCGACGCCTTCGGAGTCGAGTCGGCCTCCGACGAATAGAACGACCCCTGTGGCTATCGACCCGGCGACGATAGACCAGATTGTGGCCTGAATGAGTCTCGGGTGGTTGTTGAGCCAATCAACTGCGGCGCTCGAAGACTGGAATGTGGGAATGACGACGCCATCCGAGCCGGACTCGGATCCAGCAACAGACGGAAGGAGAGTTGGTTCAGTCTGATCTTCAAGCACCATTGCATCTTATGGCACCGGGGCCGACGTTTGTAGCGGTGACGTGACACAACCGCCTACTTCAAGCTGGATGCAAACCGAATCCTTTTCCCGGTTTACGTAAAGACGCGGGAACGCGAAAGGGCCGCCGGAGAGTTTCCCCTCCAGCGGCCCATTTCTATCACTTCACAAACGTTGACGTTCGTTCAGTTAGCCGTCGTCTCTGAACGCTGCAGCTCAGGCTCCGTTTCGACGACTGGGTCAACTGCCTGATCAAACGTGAGGCCAGCTTCGCCGCCGCCAATGGTGACGGTACTTCCACGCTCAAGCTGCCCGCCAAGAATTCGCTTTGAAAGCTCGTTCTCGACGTATCGCTGTATTGCACGCCTCAGCGGACGAGCGCCATACATGCGGTCGAACCCTTCCTTTGCCAACCACTCCTTCGCAGAGTCCGTGATCTCGATGGTGACACCGAGTTCACTGACCCGTGCCTGCACCTCGCCCATGAGTTTGCCTACGATCATCAGTGTGTCGTCCGGTGTTAGCGGGTCGAAGATGATGACGTCGTCAATCCTGTTCAGGAACTCTGGTCTGAATGCACGCTTCAGGGCGTCTTCAAGCTCGGTTCGCTTTTTTGCCGTCTCAACCGAATCGCTATCGGACGTTTTGAAGCCGATCGCCTCCTGCGAGACTGCAGAGGTTCCCAGGTTGCTGGTCATGATGATGACTGTGTTCCTGAAGTCCACGGTGCGTCCCTGTCCGTCCGTCAGCCGACCATCGTCCAGCACCTGGAGCAGCGTGTTGAACACCTCGGGATGCGCCTTTTCGATCTCATCGAACAGCACGACGCTGAAGGGCCTGCGCCGCACCGCCTCAGTCAGCTGCCCTGCATCGTCATAGCCGACGTAGCCTGGAGGCGCTCCGATCAGGCGGGAGACCGTGTGCCGCTCCTGGTACTCGGACATGTCGACCCGGACCATGTTCTCTTCGTCATCGAACATGTACTCAGCCAACGCCCTCGTTAACTCGGTCTTCCCTACCCCGGTTGGACCAAGGAAGATGAACGAGCCAATGGGACGCCTAGGATCTTTCAGACCGGCACGCGCTCTGCGAACTGCATCCGCCAGCACGGAAACGGCAGAGTTCTGCCCAATCACTCTCTGGTGCAGACGCTCCTCCAGGTGCAGCAACCGCTCCGCCTCGCCCTCGACCAGCCGGGCCACCGGAATTCCGGTTCGCTCGGCGATCAGGCCCGCGATGTCCTCAGTGGTCACGCAGTCGTACCTGTCATGGGTCTTCTCCCATTCGGCTTTTTGCTGGTCGTACTCCTGGGACAGACGTAGCTGTTCCGATTTCTTCTCAGCGGCCAGTTCGTAGTTGCCCAGTTCCGCGGCAGCGTCTTCCTCTTCGTCCAGCGTCTGGATGCGGACTTCAAGCTCCGTCAGCTCCGATGGCATCGCGTCGTTCTGGATACGAACTTTTGCCGCCGCTTCGTCGATAAGGTCAACAGCCTTGTCCGGCAGGAATCTGTCTGAGATGTATCGAGCGCTCAGGCGGACAGCGGCCTCGATCGCATCCTCTTCGATCTTGATTCCGTGGTGACTCTCGTACCTTGGACGCAACGTCTTCAGCATTTCGACGGCGATCTCAGCGTCAGGTTCCTCAACCCATACGGGCGAGAACCTTCGCTCCAGCGCAGAATCCTTTTCGATGTACTTGCGGTACTCGCCGGGAGTCGTTGCACCGATGGTCTGCATCTCCCCACGCGCAAGTGCGGGTTTCATCATGTTGCTGGCGTCAAGCGCGCCGTCTCCGGCCCCGGCGCCAACCACGGTGTGAATCTCGTCGATGAAAAGGACAATCTCTCCGGCTGCCTGGCGAATCTCGTCCATGACGGCTTTCAGGCGCTCTTCAAACTCACCCCTGAACTTGGCGCCGGCCAGAAGTGAGCCCATCTCAAGCGCGATAACCCGACGCCCGCGCAAACTTTCCGGCACGTCGCCGGATACGATTCGCTGGGCGAGGCCTTCCACGACCGCTGTCTTTCCGACTCCGGCATCACCTATCAGCACAGGGTTGTTTTTTGTACGGCGAGTGAGCGTTTGCATCACTCTCCGGACTTCAAGATCACGCCCGACAACCGGGTCAAGCCGGCCATCCCGGGCCAGATCGGTGAGATCGACGCTGTACTTAGACAGGGCCTGGTACTTGCTCTCTGCGCGTGCATCTGTGACTCGTGCTGAGCCGCGCACCTGCTGGAGCGCCTGGTAGATGCGTTCCTGGGTTATTCCGAACTTCTTGAAAAGTGCGCCCAGCTTGCCACTATCGTCAGACGCCAGGCTGACAATCAGGTGATCTGTTCCGATGAACTCGTCTTTAAGCCTGTTTGCCTCTTCGCGCGCCTTTTCGATTGCGGCGACCACGCGCGGTGTGGCGAAGATCTGTGTCGCCTGCCCCTGCCCCGAGACCTTTGGCGTCTCATCGAGGATTGCGGTGACTTCGCGGACCATCTCCGACGGGTCGATATCGAGCGCGCCAAGCATCTGGGCCGGCAGGCTGTTTTCGACTTGAATCAGACCAAGCAGGAGATGCTCTGCGTCCCACTGGCTGTGCCGCATCTGCAGCACCATCTGCTGCGAAGCTCCCAGCGCCTCTCTTGCCTGCTCGGTGAAGTCTTCCTGTTTCAGTACCATTTTCGCTCCAATCAGTCGTCTCGACGAACTGAGTGTTCCTGGATTTTTAGTTTCCGACCTATTCGCCCACCGGGTCTCCTGCAACTTCGGGAAGCTGCTCTGGACCCAGCGTCGATTTGACTATCTGCTGCCTCAGATCGCGAACTTCGTGCTCAAGATCTGAAATACGCCGGAGTAGCCGTGTCATCACCTCGACTCCGGCTCGATTAATGCCCAGCACATCGATCCACTCTCTTATCTTTTCGATCTTCTCGATATCTCGGATTGAGTAGTAGCGGGTGCCGCCGCCGGACCTTGTTGGCAGCACAAGTCCCCAGCGCTCGTAGTTTCGGAGCGTCTGTTGGTGCACACCGACTCGTCTGGCCACGATGCCGATTGCGAAGATTGGCTCATCTCGTCCAAATGACATCGTCTACCTCCCAGCCGACTTCTCTGCCGCCGTCGACTGTTCAATCTCCCGCAGTTGCTCGAATAGACGGCGATGATCGTCCGTCACCTGATCAGGAAGGCGAACCTTGACCCTGGCGATCAGATCACCGAATTCGCCGCTGCCACGTTTCGGCATGCCTTTACCCGGAATGCGGAATGACCGGCCATTCTGGGTGCCTGCGGGAATGGTCAGCGCGATCCGGCTGTCAATAGTCGGCACCTCGACCTCGCCGCCTAGTACGGCATCGATATAGCTCAGCGGGACCTCGGCCACGAGATCGTCTCCTTTGCGACTGAACCTGCGGGATGGAAGCACCTTCACGCGCAACATCACTTCTGTCTGTGCGTCCGGGTTCAGCCTTATCTTGCCCCCGTCACGTATGCCCGCCGGGACCGTCACCTCAAGAGTCCGTGAGCCCGCTGCCCCGTTGAGACTAACTCGCCTTGTTGCACCGTGATATGCCTCTTCAAGTGTTATCTCTAGCACGCCCTCGACCGTCGACCGCATCTGGGCGCCATGAATGTTAAATGGCGAGTCGTGGCTACCCTGGCCGCGCTCGAACAGATCGAATATCGATCCGCCTCCGCCACCAAACGGGTTGCCACCGCCTCCAAATCCAGGGGCGCCTGCTTTTCGCAGCTCTTCCGCGTGCTTCCAGTTTTCGCCGAACTCGTCGTAGTCTTTGCGCTTCTTTGAGTCGCTAAGAACTTCGTAGGCCTCGTTGACACGTTTAAACCGCTCAGATGCGGCCGAGTCTCCGGAGTTCACATCCGGGTGAAGCTTTCGGGCAAGCTTGCGGTACTCGGTCTTGATCTCTTTGTCTGTGGCGCTTCGTGAGACGCCGAGAACGTTGTAGTAGTCCTGAGCCAACTGCCTTGTCTTTCCTCAAATCTGATGCCTGAATAACTGTTCAACAACTCATTTGATGCAATTTTACTACATCTGATGCTAAAAGATCATTTGACAAGTATGTTAGTAGATTTCTATACTATACCCATGTCGAGAGCGCCGGGCAACCGGTGCAAGTACCAGAGTAAGAGAAACAGGAGAATAGAAGATGGCTACTCAGCGATGGAGTCCGTTTGCCGATGTAAGACGGCTCGACGATGTTTTCAACAGGTTCTGGCGAGGCGCCAACGGCCTTCAGGAGACCTCGGAGGCCTGGAGCATTCCGCTGGACGTGAGACGGACCGGCGATGATGTCCTGGTGAAGGCGTCTTTACCAGGTGTCCAGAAGGACAAGGTGGATGTGACGATTGAGGACGGCGTCCTGACCATTCGAGCTGAGCTTTCAGAGGAGGGCGAGCGCGAGGACACAGGCTACCTTCTGAAGGAGCGAAGGGTGGGGTCGTTCTACAGGGCGGTCAGACTGCCGGAGACCGTGGATTCTGAGAAGGCAGCATCGACCTACAGCGACGGAGTGCTGACGATCACACTACCGAAGCTTGAGGAGAAGAAGGCCCGCAAACTGGCAATTTCCTCGACCTAACGATCACGATCAGCGGTTTCTGAGTTGAATAAAACCGGCCGGGACAGATGTCCCGGCCGGTTTGCTTGGTTGACGGATCAAGCAGGTGACTGTTTTTCCTTGCGCCCGGCAAGAGAATCCCGGAAAGGTGACCGTTTCACCTGAACCAAAAGCTGTCGTATGCTTTTCGTCTGCGATCGATCGAGGAATATCGGACCACAAACGAGTCCTATTTGAGCACCACTGAAAAACAGGTTCGTCCAACCGGGCTCCCGGCGTTCTTTGCGCGCTACCAGGAGCCGATAGACGCCGCGCTGCGCGCTGAACTGGATGGTCTGACGCTCCCTCTCTACGAAACCCACAGCTACTACATGGGCTGGACCGATATAGACGGATCCGAGTCCACAAACTCCGGTGGCAAGCGGCTCAGGCCGACCCTGGCGCTCCTGGCAGCCGATGCAGCCGGGGGCGAGCCAGAGCGGGCGATGCCTGTTGCGATTGCCCTTGAGTACGTGCACAACTTCTCGCTGATTCACGACGACCTCGAGGACCAGGACCGGATCAGGCATCACAGGCCAACCATCTGGGCCGTATGGGGCGAGTCGACGGCCATCGTTTCAGGCAACGCGATGCTGAAGCTCGCTGACCGGGCTATGGAGCGACTGAGCGAACACGGCATCACTCCCTCAGTCGCCTTGGAGGCGCAAAGCTCACTCACCGCAAATTACCTGCGGATGATGGAAGGTCAGTATCTCGATATTCAGTTCGAATCGCTCGACACCGTGACCGTCGAGCAGTACTTGGACATGATCGAACGTAAGACCGGGGCGCTGATCGAGACCGCGGTCTTCCTCGGCTCACTCGTAGGGCGCCCAGGGGGTCCAGACCGTGATTTTTCCACTGGATTGCGCTCCGTTGGTTACGAGCTCGGACGCATATTTCAGATCAGGGACGATATTCTCGGCGTCTGGGGTGGACAGGAGACCGGAAAGCCTGTCGGTGCAGATATCGAACGTAAGAAAAAGGCGCTTCCTGCCGTGCACGCCCTGAACATGGCAACTGGACCTGCGAGGAAACGAATCAGGGAGATCTTTGCCAAAGACGAGTTGAGCGGCTCCGATGTGGAAGATGCGCTAGAGGTGATGGACGACCTCCGAACTCAGGAATACTGCCAATCGCTCGCTGACGATCGGTGGCGGCGCGCTCACAGCGTGATACAGTCTCTTGAACTTGCGGGCGATACCGCCAGGGATCTTGAGGATCTGGGAGAGTTCCTGTTGATCAGGACCAGTTGATCACGGACTGTCGTCATTGGCCGTCATGAGAACGAGCCAGACCTGTCGATCCCTGTTACGGCAAACTTGTGGGGACACCTTTAGGAGAGTTGCGAGATGGCCAGACCAAAGGAACTTGCGGTCAAAGTCGGCTGGTATCTCTTTTACAACAAGTTCATCCGGCGCCGGAAGCGGTTCCCTCTTGTGACGATGCTCGAGCCGCTTGAGGCATGCAACCTGGCGTGCGAAGGCTGCGGCAGAATTCGCGAGTATGAATCTGTGATTCATCGCCAGTTGACGGTCGAAGAGTGCATGAAAGCGGTGGATGAGGCGAACACGCCTGTTGTTTCCATTGCCGGTGGCGAGCCGACCATCTGGCCTCACCTTCCCGAACTCGTAGAGAAGCTTGTTGCACGCAAGAAGTTTGTCTACGTCTGCACAAACGGGCTGACGATGGGCAAGATGATGCGGGAGATCCCGGCGTCGAAGTACTTCGCGTGGGTAGTGCACCTCGACGGCACCGGAGACCGCCACGATGTTGCGGTTTCTCGCAAGGGCGTCTATCAGATAGCTATGAAGATGTCTGAGAAGGCGCTCGAAAAGGGCTACCGAGTATGTAGCAACACGACCCTGTTCTCAGGTTCGGACGCTAAAGACCTGCATGAGCTCTGGGAGAAGACCACTGAGATGGGGTTCGAGGGAGCAATGGTCACCGCGGGATATGACTACGAAACCGTTCCCAATCAGCAGCTGTTCTTGAAGAAGCAACAGGCGATCAATATCTTCAAAGAGGTTCTCGACCCTGAGAAGACGAAGAAGATCCGCCTGTACAACAACCCTTTGTATCTACAGTTCCTCCGCGGTGAACGCACGTACAAATCGTGCACGGCGTGGACCAATCCCACTTACACGATAATGGGATGGCGCAATCCGTGTTATCCGCTCGCCGATGGACACACGCAGGAACTGGGCGATCTGATGACCGATGAGGTTTGGGACAAGTACGGCAGCCCTGAAAAAGATCCACGCTGTGCGAACTGCATGATGCACTGCGGTTTCGAATCGACGACAATCTTCGAGGCGATGTCCAGCCCCCGTGCCGCAGCCAAACTGGTTCGATCAGGAGCCGTCGCCAAGGGCGGCATCACGGCTGGATAAGATCGAAGGCTCGCCGGAATAGCTCCTGCCTCGTTACTGGTAACTGCAATGCTACTTCTGATTGCCGCACTATCCGAAGAGGTCAGCGGGATTCTACGCGCTGCAGACTTCGAGTCTGTGCCGAGCCCGGACGGCATCATTGCCTACCGTTCAAAATCCGACCAGGGAACGAGAACCCTGGATACCGGAATCGTGTTGACTGGCACCGGAAGAGACAGAGCCACAAGCGCCACACGCTGGGCATTCGATGAGTTCACACCATCCGCAATGATGTCGATCGGGTTCGGCGGTGGAACTCTCGACACGCTCCAACCTGGAGACCTGGTTCTCGGCACGCGCCTTTTCCGCCTAGACGGCTCGCCTTTCTACTGGGACTCCGATCAGCTTGGCGATCCGCTCATACCTGACAGGACTTTACTGGGTGCAGCGCGGAATGCAGTCGAAGTTGCGGGAATTGACTTCGAGCTCGGGCCAATTATCAACCTGCCTTCAATTGCAAAGACGGCCGGCATGAAGCGCTGGATCGGTCAGGAACTTCACGGTGCGTGTGTCGATATGGAGAGCTTCGTTGTCTGCGAAGTTGCAGCCGATGAAGGCGTTCCGTTCATGGCCCTCCGTGCAATTATCGACCCAGTTGAGACGGATCTGCCTGATCTGGTGGGACAGATCGGACAAGAGCCTTCAGGGGGGCGCGTCGTGCCTGCAATGAAGCACCTTGCCCGCAACCCTTTTGAAATTGCAACTCTCGTGAGACTGGGACGTGCCGCCGCCCGCGCACGCAGATCGCTGACCGGACTGTATCTCGAACTCGCCGGTGAGGCGGGTGCTACCCACGGGCTACCGCTTCCCGAGTACGCTACCGAGGGCGCATCATGAAGTTCCTAGTCACCGGGGCAACAGGATTCGTCGGTGGCGCCATCGCCCGGAAGCTGCTCAGCAGCGGTCACTCAGTGAGAACGCTGGTCAGGCCGCAGAGCCGTGCAAGGGCCGAAACCGGTCTTGCGGTCGACACGGTTGCCGGTGATGTGACGGACCGGGCGTCTGTCAGGCACGCTGTAGCCGGGGTTGACGGAGTGTTCCACGCAGCTGCCATCTACTCGTACTGGAGTCGTGACGCGTCGGAAACGTATCGCACGAACGTAGACGGGACCGAACTGGTATTCAAGGAGGCGAAGGCTGCGGGAGTGCCAAGAGTCGTCCTTACGAGCACGGTCGCGACCCTAAAATGGCCCGGTAAGAACATATTGGCTGACGAGTCCGCGGTCGCCTCACTTGAGGATCTGCCGGGGCACTACAAGCGATCGAAGCTCATGGCCGAGCAAGCAGCTCTCGCGCTCAACGGACATGGATTCGAAGTCGTCGTGACCAATCCAACTGCGCCGTTCGGACCCGGCGATGCACGACCAACCCCGACCGGGCGGATCGTCCTGGAGTTCCTCAACCGTCGCTTCCCCGGCTATGTGGACACTGCGCTGAACGCCTGTGATGTGGACGATGTCGCTGAGGGCCATCTGCAGGCTTTTTCCAGAGGTCGGGCGGGCGAACGATACATCCTGGGGTCCGAGAACCTTACGTTACGTGACATCTATGACCGGCTCGCCGAAATCACCGGACTCAGACGGCGACCGGTACGGGTTCCATTTGCACTGGCATTTGCTGCAGGAATGCTGGACACGTTGGTTGAGAGTAAGATGCTTCGCCGAGAGCCGTTCATCCCGCTCGAAGGACTGCGAGTTGCAAAACACCCGATGCTCGTCGATTGCACAAAAGCTGTGGTAGAACTTGGTTTGCCTAGAAGGCAGGCCGCAGCTGCTCTGAAACGGTCTGTTGACTGGTTTGTGCGACACGGATACACCAATACTCAAGTGTTCAGTACGAATCCTCGCGAAAATGAAGATGAGGCAAGCGTCAGCTCATGATTGAGACCAGCGGAATAACCGGATCGTCGGTCAAGTTACCGCAGGTGCGAGGTGATCGCTTCTCTGGCGTGGCGAGCGGTTCCCAACCCGTGTCGCTTGACGCCGCGATCAACCGAACTCACGCAATGCTGAGAAGCATCCAGGATTCGGAAGGTTGGTGGTGGGGTGAACTGGAGACGAACCCGACCATGGAAGCCGAGTACGTTTTCCTAACCCACATCCTGGGTATCACGGATCCCGAGAGAAACCGGAAGATCGCGAACTACATCGAGCGCAGACAGGGTGAGGACGGCGGATGGAGTCTCTACTACGGTGGGGGCTCCGATCTCAGCACTACGGTTGAGTCCTACGCAGCCATGAAGATTGCCGGCCGCGAGAGCGAGTCGAGGGTAATGACCAGGGCGCGGGAATTCATACTTTCGCGCGGGGGCGTGCCGAAGGCTCGCGTGTTTACCAAGATCTGGCTTGCGATGATTGGCCAGTGGGATTGGAGCGGTACACCGTACCTGCCGCCAGAGATTATTTTCATGCCGCGGTGGGCGCCGTTCAATATCTACTCGTTTGCCAGCTGGACGCGCGCAACGGTTGTTCCGATGACGATCATCCTGTCCGAGAATCCCACCTATCCGTTGCCGCCTGAACAATGCATTGACGAGCTGTTCCCGGATGGCAGGGAGAACACTGACTATTCGCTGCCACAGCCTTCGGCACTCAGCCCGGACTGGTTCGTGTTTGTTGCAGACCGCATGTTGCACTCCGGGGAAAAACTACCGTTTAAGCCACTTCGTAATCTCGCAAAGCGCCGGGTCGAAAAATGGATAGTCGAACACCAGGAAAAAGACGGATCATGGGGCGGAATCCAGCCGCCTTGGGTCTACTCACTTATTGCCTTACGCGAGCTGGGTTACGGCGTAGACCACCCGGTCATCAAACAGGGCCTGAGTGGTCTGGAAGCATTCGCACTTCAGGACACTGAGGACACATGGCGGGTGCAGGCGTGCATTTCTCCAGTCTGGGACACTGCCCTGACGGTGAATGCACTTCTCGAGTCGGGTATGGGCGCTGACGACCCGGCCCTCGTGCGTGCCGCCGACTGGCTGGTGTCCAGGCAGATCCGGGAGCCCGGTGATTGGCAGGTGAAGGTGCCGTCGGCGAAACCCGGGGGGTGGGCGTTCGAATTCGACAACAATGCCTATCCGGACACCGACGATGCCGCCGCTGTGCTACTTGCTATCGGTCGGGCCGACGTAACCGACCGAGAAAGCCGTGCCAACGCTCTGGACACAGGCCTGCGTTGGCTGGTGGCTATGCAGAGTAACAATGGCGGCTGGGGTTCGTTCGATAAGAACAACACCAGCCGGATTACGACCAAACTGCCATTTTTCGATTTCGGTGAGGTTATTGATCCGCCAAGCGTTGACGTCACAGCCCACATACTGGAAGCCCTTGGTGAACTGGCATGGCCGGTTGAATCACCGGGTGTTCGACGTGCGCTGAAGTACATCTGGGACGAGCAGGAACCAGATGGTGCCTGGTTTGGCAGATGGGGCGTGAACTACATTTATGGAACAGGGGCGGTTTTGCCAGGTCTAGAGGCAATAGGATTCGATATGTCCGATAGCCGTGTTCAAATGGCCGCAGATTGGGTAGAATCCCGCCAGAATCAAGATGGGGGCTGGGGAGAGACGTGCGCTTCGTACGCAAATCCCGGTTTGCGTGGGCGGGGAGATAGTGCAGCATCGCAAACGGGATGGGCTCTGCTTGCGCTGATTGCAGCGGGGAGGACGGCGAGCGAGTCGGCTGAGAGAGGCGTAAGTTACCTTTTAACCTCACAGCGTCCAGATGGAACCTGGGACGAGCCGCAGTATACTGCTACAGGATTTCCAGGTTATGGAGTTGGAGACAGGCGGTTTAAGAGCACGGAGTCGTCCGAAAAGGACCTTTTGCCGGTTGAACTGCCAGCGGGATTCATGATCAAGTACCATATGTACCGCATTTACTGGCCGCTACTGGCGCTCGGTCGATACCGCGCCAGAATCGGCGACGCGACGGATCGGAGAGGTCTTCGGACGTTGATTGCAGGGGGTAAATGAGCTTGCAGAACGCTAACGCGGCGGCGATGTCGGCAGTAGAGGCCGGCCGAATCAGCGTATTAAATGGAGCCACTCCCGGGGGCCTGGCCACCGGCAGTGAGTGGAGAGTGTTCAGTAAGATCCTTTCGGTCGAAACTAGGGACGCCCCAGATTTCGTGGATATCACGGATACAGTCCGTGATCTCGTTACCGAATCTGGCGTTTCCAACGGACAAGTGCTTGTCTATAGCACCCACACCACCTGCTCGATCATCATCAACGAGAACGAACCGCTGCTCCTGACAGATATGGAGCACTTCCTGGACCGTAGTGCGCCCAAAGACATGTACTACGGGCACAATGACTTTGCCATCCGCACTGTCAGCGTTCGCCCGAATGAATGCCCGAACGGCCATGCGCATTGTCAGCACATGATCCTCGGCTCGAGCGAGACGGTGCCTGTGATAGCAGGAAGCGCTCTGCTCGGCGAGTTCCAGCGCATATTCGTCGTCGAGTTGGACGAGCCTAAACCTCGAAACATCGCTGTGCAGGTGTCCGGTCTCGCCTGATCGTGTTGGACAGACCGGTTTGAGCCGAAGGGCGACTGAGGAGCTGGAATCCGTGCAGACCTCAGCTACGAACGGCTCAGCGATTCCTGCTCCTGAGCTGATCTCCCAACCCGGTACCCGCGAATATGTCGCAGAAGCGTTTACTCACTGTGAGCGTCTGGCAAAGACGCATTACGAGAATTTCTCTGTAGGCACTCGCTTAATCCCGCGTGAGCTGCGTAAGCATTTCTACTCTGTCTATGCCTTCTGCCGAGGAGTGGACGACCTCGGAGACGAAGCCGCGGGTGACCGTCTTGCGTTGTTGGACGAATGGGAGAGGCAGTTAGACCTTTGCTACGAAGGCACGCCGACACATCCTTATTTTATTGCGCTGCAGTCGACGATTCGCAGTTTTGATATTCCGCGCGAGCCGTTCAGTCGCCTCGTAGAGGCTAACCGGCGGGACCAGCGAGTGCTGAAGCACCCCGATTTCCAGGAATTGATCGACTACTGCGATCATTCTGCCAATCCTGTCGGGCATCTCGTTCTGTACGTATTTGGACACCGTGAGCCGGAGCTGCATGCGCTTGCCGACCATACCTGCACCGCTCTGCAACTCGCTAACTTCTGGCAGGATGTCGAGCGGGACTTTGCTATGGGCCGAATCTATCTGCCGGCTGACGAGATGGAGCGGTTCGGTGTCACCAAAGAGATGATCCGGACTCGCAAAACGACTCCTGAGTTCCGAAACCTGATGCGCTTCCAGGTGGACCGGACAAGAGAGTTGTTCATCAAAGGATATGAGCTGGTTCACCGGGTCAACGGGCAGGCGAAGATAGACCTTGCACTGTTCACAGGTGGCGGACTGAGCATTCTGCGGGCTATAGAGAAGCTGGACTATGATGTTCTGTCAAAACGGCCAGAGGTCTCAGGGTTCACCAAGATCCGACTTCTAGTCTCCGCGTATACTCGCAGCAGGCTGGGTATGGAACCGCTCCCCGGCAAGCTGTTCAAGTCGGCGAAATCCTGATCTTCAAGAGATCGACATTCAGTAGTTACGGACGGGCCAAGTGACTTCAACGGTGGAGAATCCGAGCACTCCGCAGACCAGGTGGGACCTGGACGAGGCCTACGAAGCCTGCGCCCAGATTACTCGGGATGCGTCCACCAACTTCTACTACGCTTTCCTGACCCTGCCGCTCGAAAAACGAAGGGCGATCTACGCCACCTATGCGTTCTGCCGCCTTTGTGACGACATCGTCGATGAGCCGGACCGCGCAGGAGTACCCGCCGACGAGTTGGCCGATGTCAGAAAAAGGCTGGGCGCAGCCTACGACGGCGGTGAATCTGGAGCTATTTGGACTGCGCTGGCCGATTCGCAGCGCCGGTTTGGAATTGGCAGGGCGCACTACGCAGCGGTGATCGAAGGCTGTGAAATGGATCTGACGATGTCGCGGTACGCGAGCTTCGATCAGCTGGTGGAGTACTGCAAGAAAGTCGCCAGCGCAGTCGGACTCGTTTGCATCGAAGTGTGCGGTTACGAGGACCAGAACGCCGTTCAGCATGCGATCGACCTTGGTATCGCAATGCAGCTGACAAACGTGACGCGAGACGTTGCCGAGGATGCCGCTAACGGAAGAATCTACTTACCGCTCGATGAGATAGCGCGCTTCGGCTACTCGGAGCAGGAGTTGCTCGACAGCGAGGTCAACGACAACTTCAGGGCGTTAATCAAGTTTCAGGTCGACCGAGCGAGAGAGTATTTCGAAAGTGGTAACAAGCTCTTTCCACTGCTCGACCGCAGGTCACGTGCCTGTCCGCAGGCCATGGCAGAGGTGTACATGCGCATCCTGGACAAAATCGAGGATGCCAACTTCGATGTTATTTCCAACCGGGTCAGGCTCAGCAAAAGAACAAAGTTCAAGCTGGCTGCGACCCTCTGGTTGCGGAGTCGCCTCCGGTTCCTGCCGTTCTAGCTGCTCGCTCCAGCATCGACCTGAGTTAGCATCTTGCTCAACATGAGCACTCAATCAGCGAGGCACGTCGCAATTGTCGGTGGCGGACTCGCAGGCCTATCAGCCGGGGTAGCGCTCTCAGAGCAGGGTTTTCAAGTCACTCTTTTCGAGAAGAGGCCTTTTCTGGGCGGGCGAGCATATTCGTTTAGTGACCCGGAAACCGGCGTCGAAGTCGACAACGGTCAACACGTGTTTGTCGGCGCCTGCTCCAGCTATATGCAGTTTCTGCACAAGATTGGCGCCTGGCAAAACGTGAGAATGCCAGGGCGACTGGAGGCAAGGGTCATTCGCAACGGGGAGTCAGCGTGGCTGCGCGCTTCGTCATGGATTCCAGGCTCGGCCGCCAATCTCCCCGCGCTACTCGGATACGGACACATTTCACTGCGCGGCAGGCTGCGACTCCTTTACGGCATGTTGCGCATTCGACTGGCCCGCCGGAAGCCCGGGAGTCCGCTTGAGCAGGAGACGTTCGAGGGCTGGTTGCGCAGGCACGGCCAGACTGATGAGACGCTCTCACGCTTCTGGAACCTGATCGTCCTTCCTGCTCTTAATGACGACATATCCGATGTCAGCGCAGACGCCGGTCTGATGTTGTTTCAGACAGCGTTACTTGGCGCACCGTCTAAGGCGGCAATTGGCTATCCGGTTGTGGGACTCTCTCGTCTGTCCGGAGATGCTGCTGAACGGTTCATCACCGAGAATGGCGGCGAGGTAAGGAAGGCGGCAGACGTTGCGGGATTTCGTACTGAGAATGGCTCTGTCAGGGGCATTGAGCTAACTTCGGGCGAGCTGGTTGAGGCGAACGCTTATGTTTCCGCGGTCCCGGCTGTTGCGATGGCAGATTTGCTGCCCGAGAATCTCATTGAACAGGAATTTTTCTCACCTGCGTCCGAGATCGAAACAGCCCCGATCGTCGGCGTGCACATCTGGTACGACAGACCTGTTCTTGACGACCGGTTCGTCGCAGTGCTGGACAGCCCGCTTCAGTGGGTGTTCAACATCACGCGGATGCATGAAAGAGAGGCGGATGAGCACGATAGCGGCCAACACATAGCGATCTCACTGAGCGGTGCCTGGCAGTGGAAGGACCTGGGCAAGGCGGAACTGCGAGAGGTGTTTGTGGCCGAGATGGCGCGGGTTTTTCCTGAGGCCGACGACGCAGCGATCACACGATTCATCATCGTCAAAATGCTCGACGCCACGTTTCGGGTAGTACCAGGCTCAGAACAGAATCGGCTTCCGCAGGAGACTCCGATCGGAGGGCTGTTCCTGGCAGGCGATTGGACCCGGACCGGCTGGCCTTCAACCATGGAGAGTGCGGTGCGCAGTGGCAACCTTGCTGCTGATGCGGTTACCAGGTACCTGTCAACTTAGGCCGGTGCAGGTTCATACTCACTTGATATGCGTGCGCTAATCCTCGCTCCTTTTTCAGAGCAGTCCATTTCCGATCTCAAAGCTGCCGGAATCGACACGGTCCACAACAGCTGGCTGGAGTCCGAAGAGCTTCAGGATCCGCTAGATCTTGGCATGCGTCTCGACCGAGAGGGATTCGATATCTTGATCGTGGAGGCGGACTTTGTGTTCGAAGAGACGTTCGATGCCGCTCCAAAGCTGAAGCTCGCAGGAATCTGCCGATCTGCGACGAACCAGATCGATGTCGACGCTGCGACCGGCCGCGGTGTAGTCGTGATCAACACGCCGGGACGAAACGCGGCCGCCGTTGCAGAATTGACCGTAGCGTTAATGCTTGCGACAGGCAGAAGAGTCGCTGAAGCGGACAGGTACATCAGGGCACGGCGCTGGGAGTCGCCGACTGCACCGTACCGTGATCTACGAGGAGTGGAGCTCGGGGGAAGGACCGTCGGTGTGATCGGTCTTGGCGCGATAGGGCGCAGGGTGTCTGAGCTGTGCAATGCATTTGGCATGAACGTTTTGGGACACGACCCGTATGTAACGCCCGCACAGTCAAATGAGTTCGATGTGACCTGGACCGAACTCGATTTCCTTCTTGAAGCCGCCGACTTCGTCACTCTTCATGCTCCGGCGGCCGATGACGGTTCTGCGCTATTGAGGGCGGAGCGTATTGCCCGGATGAAGCAGGGCGCAATCCTGGTGAACACGGCATCCGCGGAGTTGGTCGACGAACAGGCGATGATTGCTGCTCTGACAAGCGGCAGACTGGCGGCAGCAGGAATCGACATCTTCCCTGGCCATCCGGTCGAGCCTAATCATCCACTGCTCGATTTCCCCAACGTTGTCCTGACCCCACACATCGGCGGAGCCACCGACGACACTATCGCCCGGCATTCGGCAGCGGTTACGATTGATCTGATCAGGATCTCCAACGGAGAAAAACCGATCAACTTCGTTAACGAACAGGTCTGGGAGCATCGCCGTGGCATCACGTAAACCACGACCGCTCTACATGGCCATCGATTTCGGAACCAGTCATATCCGGGTTGCAATCGGTCACGCGTACGGAAAACCAATGTCGATTGTCCGGATGCCGGTCCGGTACGATCAGCCAGTCGGTGGACCCGATACCGCGCTGGAATTTGACGCTGGACTGGCCTGGAAAACCGTCTGTTCTGCCTCAAAGAGAGCAGTCCGAGAGTCTGGAGTAAAGGCCAACCAGATAAGGGCGGTCGCCGTCACCAGTCAACGGTTGGGTCTGGTCATGTACGGGCGCGACGGGAAGGAGCTGTACGCCGGACCGAACCGCGACATGCGTGCTGTATTCCAGGGCGGTCAGATAGACGCGGATGCTGGAAACATGCTCTGGCAGATGACAGGCCACGGTCCCGGCATGCTGACCGCGTGGGCACGGATGCTATGGCTCAAGCAGGAACGACCGGAGAGTTTCGAGCAGTTGCGAACCGTATCAGGCCTGGCAGACTGGCTGGCCTATCGCATGACCGGGGTGCTGCTCATGGAATCAGCGCTTGCATGCGAAGCGGGACTCGGGCTGGTTGCGACCGGCGCACCGGCAACCGGCCTCGCAGCATATGCCGATCTGGATGAGATTGACCTGCCGCAAACTTGTCCGTCAGGAACGACGGTAGGAAAGCTCGTCACACCGGCTGCCAGGGAGTTGGGACTGCAGCAGGGAACACCAGTCATCGCGGCCGGGCCAGACTCGCAGGTTGGCCTCATCGGATTGGGCGTCTCCGACCCGGGGACGTCTGGAGTGATTGCGGGTTGGAGCACGGCCGTCCTACGAGTTACTAACATGCCGCTGTTCGACGACACGCACGCAATGTGGACCGGCCGGCATGTGCTACCCGAGACATGGACGGTTGAGGGAAACGCAGGGGAGATGGGTGGCGCATATCACTGGCTGGTGTCGATGATCAGCCGGGGAGAAGATGCGGAAAGGGCGATGGAGAGTCTTGATCGGCACGCTGCGAAAGTCGAGCCCGGCTCCCGCGGTGCAGCAAGCCATATCGGCCCTTCATTCACCCACATGTCTGACGTGACGTTGCGCACCGGAGGGATGCTTTTCCCGGTGCCACTTTCGTTCGAGCCGCCTGATCGGGCAACACTGGCGCGGGCGGCCCTGGAGAATTTTGCGTTTGCTATCAGGTACAACGCAGACCGGCTGGCGATGTTTGGAGGGCCGTCGAAATGGTTTGCAGTGGGCGGAGGTCTCACGAAATCCAGGACCTTTCGCAGGATACTCACTGCGGTCATGGGAGGTGCCGTCGGCTTCTCGCAATCTGGAGAGACGACGGCGCTCGGCGCACTTTCGATCGCAGCTTCCGGTGTTGAAGACGAAGAGATTTTTGCGATGGCGGACCGACGGAGGCATGAGCTGCGCGTGGCCACAGCAGAGGCATCTCACACGGCAGAGTATGACGATCTTTATCACGCCTGGCGCGCTCGAGAACGCAGGCTCACTGACATCGAGCTATAAGCCAATGCGACTCCAGACCGACGCTTCGTGCTAATGTTTCACGCCGCAGGCATTGGATATCGATCGGACCTGAAGCCTTGATGCAAGCACTCACATACCAGGCGGAACGAGAGCAGGTGATAGAGGCCGTTCGCGAGCTCGATCGCCGTGGACTGGTTTCGGGTTCGAGCGGCAACGTTTCTATGAGGCTGCCCGTGGAGGGCGGCGCAGAGCGCTACTTGATCACACCGGCTGGCGTGACGTACGACAAACTGAACGAAGCCGGGCTTGTGATAGTTGACGGTGAGCTCGAACCGGTTGGCGCCGAGCTGGTGCCGTCAACTGAGTCCCTGCTTCACCTGGGAATTTACCATGGTCGACCCGATGTAAACGCAGTTGTCCATACCCACTCACTTTATGCAAGTGTGGCCGCCGTGACATCGACTCATGTGCCTCCTGTGGTGGACGAGATGGTTGTCTACATTGGAGGGGCAATAGAGGTGGCGGACTACGGATTTCCCGGGACACCTGAACTGGCGAATGCCGGTGTCGAGGCCCTTGGAGACCGCCGGGCCGTGTTGCTGCGTAATCATGGCATGTGCGCGGCGGCACCAACGGTTGAGGAAGCAATGCGTGTGGCGATACTCGTTGAGCGTGTCTCCCAGATCTATGTCCATGCGGAAACCGTGGGTGGGGCGACGGAGTTACCTGATTACGCAATCGAGACTGAGCGGCAGGTCTACTTGATGCGGTCAGGGCTGCTGGAAAGCGAATAAACTTTCTTCAACATCCGGCGACATACAGGTTCATCGACTGTAACCGGCGGACCTATCCGACCAACAGGAGCAAACATGCCCGGCGTCCCCGCATTCATTCTTCGCAGGTTGTACGTGAAAACCAGCTTGCAAAACACGCAGACCGGCTGGAGCTTCACTTTGAAGAATTCTCTCGGTTCCGGATACGCAAAAGGAATGCAGCCGCTGAAAATCGACGATCAGGAATTACCATTGACGGTCGCGTCGTTCGAACAGGACGGCGAAGAGATCACATTCGATCGCGTGACCGAAAAAACGACGTTCGGGCTCAAGATGAACCGTTCGATCCTGATATCGGTCAATGGCCCGCAGCTCACCACCGGAGCGCACAAGGTGTGGATGGGATTCATCGTTCCAGGATTCGGAAGGATCGGTTTCGACTTTACCGACGAGGTGAAGAGTGCCTGATTCGAACAGGCGCGTCCTGATTACAGGTTCGGCCGGATTCCTGGGCGAAGCGACTCTCGACCGATTGACCGGTAACGACGATTCGCTTTTTGCGGTATGCGTCGACACAAGGCAAACGAGCGGACCGGAAGGGGAAACCCGCCGGTTCGTTTCCGTAACTCGAGACATTACCCGGCCAATTGGCGACCTGCTGGACGACTATTCGATCGATACCGTTGTGCATCTTGCGTTTGTGCTCCAGCCTCAGCGTGACCCGTCGGCAGCCCGAGTCGTAAATGTCGAGGCCACCAGAAAGCTACTCGCCGCATGTTCAGCCGCCGGTGTCAAACAGTTCGTCTACCTGAGTAGCGCCACGGTTTACGGCGCCCATCCGGGGAACGATAAGCCGTTTACGGAGCAGGATCCGGTGAATCCGGTCTCGGGATTCACGTACTCCGAACACAAAGTCGAGGCTGAACGTCTCATCCTCGAGCACGGTGAAGCAAACCCTGAATGTGCAATCTCGATTCTTCGCGGCTGCGTTGTGATGGGGCCGGGCGCGAGCAACTTCATTACCGATTCCCTGGGGCTCCGATACCTGCCCGTGCCGGCAGGAGAGAACCCGGAGATGCAGTTCCTTCATGTGGCCGACTACGCATCGGCTGTAGAAGCCCTTCTCAAACAACGATCACGCGGCATTTTCAACATTGCCGGAAGCGGCTCGGTCAGGTGGCGTGATCTGGTGCGCATGACCGGAGGAACACCGATACCTTCTCCAGCCCCCATTTTGAAAGGGGTGATTAACCTCACCTGGAAGCTCAAGCTCCAACAGCGGTCGAACTCGGCAGGCCTCTCGTTCATCCGGTACCCGTGGCAAGTATCGACGGAGAAGATCGCAGCAGAGTTGCAGTGGAAGCCGCTCCATAGTTCGCAGGAAGCGCTTGAATCGTGGGCAAGTTCGAGAAGGTAGTGCGGGTTTTCAGAGCCGCACCAAACCAATCTCAGGTCGAGATCAGATATTGCCTCGCTGAAGCGGAGTCACGTGAACGATCTCCGTATACAATTCGGAAGTTGACACGCACCACCTTCACACCCTCCGGCCCGCCCGGAGTTTGAGAAATCCCGGCAACGCTTATGCCTCAGTCTGAGTTTGACTCCATAGACAGGAAGATCCTGAATCTGCTTCAGACAGAGTTCCCACTGGTGAGGGAGCCATGGAAATCAATTGGAGAAAGCGCCGGGATAGATGAGCGAGAGGTGATTGATCGGGTTGGAGTGCTTAAGAAAAAGAACGTGGTCCGACAGGTCGGTGCGATCTTCGATACTCGCCGTCTTGGCTACAGCTCCACGTTGGTCGCAATGCGGTTCCCTGAAGATCGGCTTGATGCCGCTGCCCAGTTCTTGAACGGTCATCCTGGAATAAGCCACAACTACGCACGTGAGGGCCAGTTCAATCTCTGGTTCACTCTTGCCGTGCCGCCCGGCCGATCTGTTGCCGATGAGGTTGAGCTGCTCGGACGGATCACAGGCTCAGAGGCGACGAGACTCCTTCCTACAATCCGGTTTTTCAAGATCGGCGTCAATTTTGACATGGAGAAGAAGGTCTCCGATGCTCGCAAGTATTTTGTGCCGGACGAACCCGGCAAGGACCGAAACGGAGCATCATCGACTCCCGGCGATGGCTGGAACACCGCACAACAGTTGTCCGAATTGGACACGGTTTTCATCAAGGAACTGCAGGAAGACCTACCCCTGGAGAGCAGGCCGTTTGATCCGATGGCAGAACGCCTGGGAATGACCGTAGACCAGTTGTTTGCATACGGCGATGCGATGGTCGAACGCAGGTTGATGCGTCGATACAGCGCGGTGCTTTACCACCGGCGAGCCGGGTTCAACGCGAACGCTATGATCGTATGGAAGGTTCCCGAGGAGCGAGCCCAGGAGGTCGGTGAGATCATGGCAACATCTCCTGCTGTGACGCACTGCTATCAACGCCCGACCTACGATGACTGGCACTATTCGCACTTCACGATGATTCATGCGACGACTAAGGACGAGTGTGAGGCGATTGCTATCGACATTGGAGAGAAGACCGGCCTGAGCGACCGCATGCTCCTGTACAGCACCAGGGAGTACAAGAAGACCAGGGTTCGGTACTTTGTAGAGGACGAGTTCAAGATCGACGAACTGCATCCGCTCGAGGTCGATTGACGAACCTCCCTTGAGCCAGGACCGACAACGAGGAATCCAGATTGCCACGGTATTACGGTATCTATCTTGACGTTCAGGACCGGTTGGGAATGGTGTTCGGCGGCGATGCCCACGAAGGGCAGCGCAAGGTCAGATACCTGCTCGAGTGCGGCTCGAACGTGCGCCTGTTCAGCCCAAAGGACGAAACCTCTCCGGGGCTTCAGAAACTCGCTGCAGACGGTGAGATCGAGTGGGTCAGGCGAAGGTACGAGTCGGGTGACCTTGAGGGCGGCTGGATCGTGATCGTGGCGGACACTTCAAACAGCGAGATCAACGAGGCGATATCGGCGGAAGCGAAAGAGCGGAACGTCCTGCTCAACGTGATGGACGTCACGCCACTCTGCACGTTTATCGCTCCAGCACTGATCCAGCGCAACGATGTGACCATTGCCGTTAGTACGGCCGGGAGCTCACCTGCCCTTGCCCGCAGGCTCCGGGAGGAGATGACGGCTGATACCTGCAACTGCCTGCGCTGGGCCAACGTCGGTCCGATTTTGGCCGACGCCCGTAAAGATGTGCGAGGACGCGGGCTCGTGATGTGCCCTGAGAAGTGGCAGACGTTTATGACCCCTTCATGGCTCGATGAGGCTGATCGTGGTGATGCCAGGAAGGCACAGGACGAACTTATCGCGGGACTCGAGAGCGTCGCATGCAAGTCCTGCGCGCCGTACGGATCATGCCGGCGCATCGAGACTCCGGCACCGCACTAGCCCGGGCGGAGACAGATGAGCAAGATAATCAGGGTCGGCACCAGGGGCAGCGATCTTGCCCTCGCCCAGGCGAATCTCGTGATCGATTCGCTCCGGCAAGCCAACCCTGAGCACGAGTTCGTGCGGGAGATCATAAAGACTTCCGGCGATCGGGATCAGTCTCAGCCAATCGCAAAAGTCGGCTACGGCGTGTTCGTGTCTGAACTGGAGAGCGCGCTTACTGGCGGAGCGATCGATATCGCGGTTCACAGTCTTAAGGACATGCCAGCAGAGCTGGGACCTGCTTTCAGAATTGCCGCGGTACCGTATCGCGAAGACCCGCGTGATGTGATCGTTAGTCGAAGCGGAGCGGGCCTAATGGACCTTCCTGAAGATGCAACGGTCGGAACTGGCAGTGCGCGCCGGAAGACCCTGTTGCTGGACAAACGACCTGACCTGAATGTGACTCCAATTCGCGGAAATGTCCCAACACGTTTGGAGAAGCTGACTGCAGCGGGTGGCCCAGATGCGATCGTTCTTGCAGCTGCCGGTCTCAAGCGGCTGGGGCTTGAGAACAGAATCAGCGAGTACCTAAAGTGCTGGGACTTCGTAGCCGCGGTTGGACAGGGCGCGCTGGCGGTCGAAACTCGAATCGACGACGAGCCGACCATCGCAATGTCCAGTTCGCTTGAGCATCGCGATACACGCGTTGCGGTAGACGCCGAACGTGCATTCCTGGCCGCTGTGGAAGGTGGATGCTCTGCGCCCGTCTCAGCTCACGGCAGGGTACGCGACGGACGGATATCTCTTGATGCATTCGCGGGCGATCCGGACGGAAAACGTCTGGTTCGTGGCTCTCGTGAGGGTGCGGCGAACGCTGTCATCGAACTTGCACGGGAACTCGCCGACGAGTTGCTTACGAACGGCGCTGCTGACCTTGTAAGTCCCGCAACAGGCGGCTCGGAGTGACTGAGCCGGGCACCGTTTACCTGGTGGGAGCGGGACCGGGTGATCCTGGACTAATCACAGTTCGAGGGCTGGAGATACTTCAGTCCGCTGACGCCGTAGTTTTCGATCGTCTCGCATCGGCGAGGTTGCTTGCAAAGGCGCGCGAAGACGCTGAGATGATCGATGCGGGTAAGCGTCGTGACGATCACAGGATGAGCCAGGACGATATCAATTCGGAGCTCATCAGGTTGAGCAGGCAGGGCAAGTCGGTGTGCCGCTTAAAGGGCGGCGACCCATTTGTTTTTGGTCGCGGTGGGGAAGAGGCGCTCGTTCTTGAGCAGGCAGGGCTGCCGTGGGAGGTCATTCCCGGAATCACGTCGCCAATCGCTGCGCCAGCCTACGCCGGGATTCCGATCACGCAGCGCGGCATGGCTGCGTCGTTCACCGTCGTCACAGGAAGCGAAGACCCGGATAAGCCGGACTCACTGCTGGAATGGGAGGCGCTGGCCCGCGTAGGTGGAACTCTGGCCTTCGTGATGAGTTGGAAGAGCATGCCGCAGATTACGAAATCGTTAATATCGAACGGACTGTCCTCCACCACCCCGGCTGCACTGGTGCAGTGGGGCACAACGCCAATGCAAAGAACAGTGAGCGGACCGCTAGATCGGATCGTCGAGCTCGGCAGGTCGGCGGGGATTGGCGCGCCCGTCATCCTGGTTGTTGGTGAAGTCTCTTCGCTCCGGGATCAGCTGAAATGGTTCGACACTCGTCCGCTGTTCGGCCTCAAAGTGCTGATCACCAGGGCGCGTTCGCAGGCGAGCCGTCTTGCGGAAAAGCTCGAAGAGCACGGAGCAATGACCGTCCAGGTGCCGACGATCGAAATAGTTCCGGTGATAGACAGTACCGATCTCGACCGGGCCGCCAAATCACTGGCCGATTACGACTGGCTGGTGTTCACTTCGGCGAACGGAGTGCGAGGTTTCTGGGAGCGGATCATCGCAGCTGGTCTTGACGCTCGCGCATTTGGAGGCCTGGAGATTGCCGCGGTCGGCACGGCCACGGCAAGAGCGCTGGAGTCCGCTGGGCTCACGCCAGATCTGGTACCGGAGAACTTCAATGCTGATTCTCTGTTGCAGAAATTTGCCTCGCTGGAACAACGCCCGAAGCGAGTTCTATTCCCGCGGTCCGAGATTGGCAGGGAATCGCTGGTTGATGGCCTGCGGGAGCTCGGCGTAACCGTCGATCCGGTTGTTGCGTACCGGACGCAGATGTCGGACGCTTCTTCTACTGAGGCAACAAACGCCTACGCAGATGGCATCAACATAACTACGTTCACAAGTTCTTCTTCAGTTGAAAACCTTGTGAAGCTGCTCGATGGCGATGTTTCGGAGATAAACAGATCATCTGTCGCCTGCATAGGCCCGATTACTGCTGAAGCGGCAAAGGCACATGGCATCGATGTCAATATCATGGCTACAACACAGACAATCGACGGCCTCGTGGAAGCGATTCTTACGACTGCAAAGGCTGGTGGATTGGTATGAGTCGAGAACTCGAATTCACACGGTTGCGCAATCTCAGGGAGACCGAGACAGTTAGACGCCGCAACGCCGAGACGAGCCTGAGCGCGTCTGAACTGATATATCCGATGTTCGTTACGCTCGGGTCCGGAGTCCGCCGCCCGATCGAACCAATGCCCGGTCAGTTCCAGATGTCTGTTGACGTTGCACTGGAGCACGCGGGATTAGTCAGCGAAAAGGGAATCGACAAGATCCTGCTATTCGGTCTCCCGCAGAGTAAAGATGCGGTCGGTGGAACATCAATAGATCCGGATGAAGCGGTGCAGAGTGCCGTACGAGAGATAAAAACCACTCTCCCCGATGTAACAGTCATTACCGACGTCTGTCTCTGCGAGTACACCGACCACGGACATTGCGGCATCGTTACGTCAGATGGACAGGTAGACAACGACGCAACGCTCCCGCTGCTCGCCGCCGCCGCGATCTCACATGCCGAAGCTGGCGCCGATATCGTCGCACCTTCCGCGATGATGGACGGTCAGGTCGCTGCTATTCGCGCGGGACTGGATGACGCCGGATTCAAGGACACGCGAATCATGGGCTACTCGGCAAAGTATGCGTCCAGTTTCTACGGTCCATTCCGCGAAGCAGCCGGCTCTGCACCTCAGTTCGGCGACCGACGCAGTTACCAGATGTCGTCAACACAATCGGACGAGGCGATGGCCGAGATTGAAGCGGATATCCGGGAGGGTGCGGACTTCATCATGGTCAAGCCGGCGCTGGCATACCTGGACGTCATCCGCAGGGCATCGGAGAGATTCGAGGAGCCGCCACTCGCCGCCTACAACGTTAGTGGCGAGTACTCGGCGATCAAGGCTGCGGCTGCCAACGGTTGGATTGACGAGGAGACAGCGGCGATGGAGGTGCTGGTAGGCATCAAGAGAGCGGGCGCCGACCTCATAGTTACTTATTTCGCTCCGGAAGCGGCGGAGTGGTTGGAACGCGGCGACTAGGTTCCCGCTAGCGCAATCGCCTGGTCACCCTGCCGCGCAGCGCTCCAATTGGCACCGTTCCAAACTTACGGCTGTCGGTTGAAGCGTCCCGGTTGTCTCCGAGCAGCACGTACTCGTTTGTACACGGCCACCACTCATGGAGCGAAGGTATTTCGGCCATGCCACTACCATCGATGTGCGGCTCGAAAACCACATTCCCATCGACAAATAACCGGCCGTTTTCGAACTTCACCTCTTCGTCCGGCAGCCCGACAACCCGTTTCACAAGCCATCTGCCCGGCGTTGACGGATCTTCGAAGCGGACGATGTCGAAACGCGCAGGCTTTCTCGGCCAGCTGTAGGCACGCCTGTTCACAATCACCCACGAACCGTTCGGCAACGTGGGATCCATGCTTGCGCCATTTACGCGCACCAGCTTTGCGGTGATCAGGTCGAGTATCCGGTCGATCATGTTTTTCGAGACCTGATTGCGTCGTCCATTCGTGATAGATTTACCGGGCTCAAGGGAGACCTTTCCGGCTCCAAAATACTGCGGCCTGGGCCTTCATGATCTCAGAGACGCAGGCCAACACCAAGCACCCACTCGTAAAGGAGTCCTGGATGATTCTGGACATTAAGAGGCTCGTCGACCGAATTCTTCCGATTGGAACCGCAGAGGCGCACTGCGATATTCCCTGTGGTATTTACGACCCGCGGGACGCGATTCAAGCTGCCCAGACGGTGATACGGATGACTGAGCTCATCGAACAGGTTGGCACTCCTTCCACCGTCGAAGAGCACAACTCATTTGCTCGATACGTGTTGGTGAAAGAGGAGCATGCGACGAAGGCGAAGAACGACATCCTGGTGATCTGGACCGACTACTTCAAGCCGCCGCACGTTGAGAAGTGGCCGGACCTGCATGAGAAGGTTTGGAAGGCCTGCCAGCTAGGAAGCTACGTGAAGCAGCATGTGGACATGGCGAAGGCACAGGAGTTCAAGGCCGCTCTCGAAGAGATTGGCGAGCTGTTCGCTGAGTCGAAGCGATAAGCCCGAAAGACCAACTTCAACGTTGAAATGAAAAGGCCCGGACTTGCGTCCGGGCCTTTTGTTCATGATCTGTCTATCGCTGAAACCGTAACTATTTTGAGAAGAACTGCACGTCTTTTGCTATGTACTCCGCGCGGATAGGCGACCAGATGTCCAGGGCCTGGCAACCATCTTCGGTTGCCTCAACAAGATGTTCGATGTCGCCAGGAATCACGTAGTGGTCGCCAGCTTTCAGCAGCTTTTTCTCGCCGCCGACTGTAAACCACGCTCCGCCCTGTAGAACGCGCCCGCATTGCTCGTGAGGGTGGCTGTGAGCCGGGACGACGGCATTCGGTTCGATGTCAATGATCCCCATCATGATCTTCTCGCCCCAGATCAGCCGGGCACGAACCCCGGGGGCTAGCTCTTGCTTTTCCACCTCGTTCTCATCGTAGAAGTACATCCCTGGTGATATCTCCTCGTTTTCGGTGATTCTGGCGCGCCGTCGGATGCCAAAGAGGCGACGCTTGCAGCGTCGCCTCTTCGTGTTTCTGCACGGTCCTGTTCGGCTCTAGTCCGCCAGTTCGTCTCGTTGCTTTTTCATCCGACCTTGCCGTTCGCTCGCAAATCGGGAAACACCCTCATAGATCGAGTCTGCGTCCAGGTGAGCCTCACTTATCACGTCGTCTTCAGTTCCACCACTCAGCCACTGGTTATCCCAGTCCGAAAACAGGGAGTACTCCGCCGTTAGCGGACCCACGTTGGCCAGCGGCATCACCCGCTGCGTTCCGGTGCTCACGACCATCATGTCGCTCTTAGCGCCGGGAGGTAGCACAGAGTCTCGGTACGATTTCGGCTGCCGGTCAAAAAGCTCCTCGCTGATACAGGCGATCACCTTGACGTTGATCCCCGCTTCAGCAAGCTTCGGCAGCGAATTGACCAGATTCACTGTTGAGCTGGACCCCTGTGTCAAAACGTAACCGTGCTTTGGCTTGCCTGGATCGAAGTCCTTGATTACGTACAGTCCCTTTGCTGCGGCCTTGATGTCGGAGTCAGCGAAAGTAGATCGATCAGCTACTGGGAAGTCCGGGCGAGCCACTTCAAGGACGATGACGCCGACCTTCGGGTCGTTGGCGGCAATCTCGGCTGCGGCAAAGTATCCCGGTGCGACGTCGTTGTAATCCCAGAAGCTCAGGGTGATCGCCTGTCCACGCGGGAACAGCTTCCACACCTGCGGAGAAAAGATGCCGAAATGCGTCCTGGCATCGGCAGCGGTCTCGGGGCCCGAGTGGCCTGCGAGAATATGGAGAACACCAACCCGGAACGGACTGTCCTGGTTTTGCTGACTCCATACGCGGGCGGGAAGGTACATGAGCGGCGTAAATGCACCGTACGTTCCACTTAACGCCCAGACTCCGTTATGCACGTTCGGGTCGAGCGATGCGCTCTGGCCGATCAGCCCGATGGCGGTCGAGGCGTTTCCGGCTTCCTGGATTCCGGCCTTCATGGTCGTGCCAGACGGATTGGTTATCGGGTCGAAGTAGCCGAAGAGCGCTGTGTGCTGCACATTGATCGATTCAGCAAGGTCAGCAGCAATCGCAACAAACCGGTTGTCGGTAACGTGATTCGCCCATTTGAAGATCTCAGAAATTGCGCGACGTGTACCGCGCACGTTGCCAGGCTCCTCAAAGAGCTTGATCGAGGTCTCCGAAGAACTGCCGTCCACCGGGTTCGTAGCCGATACCGTCTGTGGCTCCAGAGGCAGTTCGCTCACCTTGAGCCGGGGGTCCTTAAAAGGGTCGCCTACTCGGTTCCCCCGCAGCGGCAGGTCGTCTTTCACCCCGCCGCCAATCTCCACCAGCCTGTCAGCCAGCCAATCGCCGAGGCCGTTCTTCTCAAGAATCGACATGGCAATGTCGATGTTGGTTTTAAACTGGATCAGGCGTTCACGGTCGTCCGAGATCGGGCCGTCATGAATGCCCTGGAACTCAACTCCGTACTGCTCTTCGAATGTTCGTGCAAGAGCCTGGAAGTAGTCGCCATTTTGCGGGAATCCGTACGGATGTGAGGCATGGTCAACGATCTGTTTGCCATAGCCGGGAATCTCACCGTCGATGGCGCCGGGCCACCAGCCCTTGACCGTCTTCCCGATGAGGATCATTGGCCGCCGGTCCGCCGGGTCCCAGTCTTCCATCGCCTTGTAGGCGGCGGCAACCTGGTCATAGTCGTTGGCGTTGTCGATGCTGAAGACGTTCCACCCGTACGATGCCCACTGGCTCGGGATGTCGTAGCCACCCATTTCCGGTGGGATCACACTGCCGATGAGCTCATCATCGATCCCGGCGTTGTTGTATGAGAGCAGGACGCGCAATCGCTTGCCGACCTGCTGGGCCACCGCTTGCGTCTTCATCTCTTGCGAATGGCCTGAGGTCATGGCGAATTCGCCTTCGATGGCGACGATCTTTGGCGAGTCGATCGGCGCGCCCATCATGTCCCAGAACGCAGCTTTTCCTGCAGCGGTAGCAACGCCAACGCCTGAGGGTCCACCGTTTACGTCATTCGTGAGGTCTGTGGTTTCTGAATGTCCTGAAAGCGCACGAATACCGCGCAGCTTCGCCTGCTCAAAAAGCGGGTGATCTGTAAGGTCGCGGTCAGCCAGAAGATTTTTCAAGGCGCCTGCACCGCGGCGGAAGCCGAGAGCGTCGATCGAAAGCAACGCAGTAGCCGGATCGACGGCGTATCTGTCGTCACCCGTGCTGCCATGCTTTCGGGCCATTGCCTCTCCCATGATCATCCATAGCGCGTAGGTGACCGGGGCGTTGTGGCCTCCTGCGAGCATGAACTTGTCGGAGTACGGGTGCTTCGGTCGGCGGTAGTCGTAGTTCAGACCGCCTGCCTTCGGTCCCAGCAGGTGGCTTGTGACGACAAGCGGCGTGTACGCCAGCGGACCACCGAAGTGACCTGTCTGCGCGTAGTTCCCGAGCAGGGTCAACGTCATAGCAGTCAGAAAGCCGACGTCGCCAAATCGCGTGCGGTCGAAATCGGGCACGTCGATTTCGTTGCGCCTGATTCGGCGTTCGATATCGAGATCACTGACGGTTGCTGATTGAATTCGTTGTTCAAGCACTGGTGCGAGTCTCCTGTGCGGACGTGTTGTGAGGTCAATGTTTTGCAGACGGCACTTTACCAGCCCGGTGGTCGGTACGGACAGTAAACAGGGGCTGCGAGCACGCAGTTCCCGGCTACTACGGCGAGACTAGCCATGCGAGCCGAGCTTGCGACTTATCGCCGCTTCAGCGACCGGACTGATGATCTGGGCTATCTCGACGTTCACGAGCGCCGGTCCATCATGGTCGAACGCTCTCGTCAATGCCGGTTCAAGCTGCTCATAGCTAGTGACATGTTCGGCGTGGGCACCGAGACCGGCCGCGACCCTGTCGTAGCGGGTCGGCAAGAGGTCGGTCCAGACAGGTCGGCCGTAAAGCCCTTTCTGGATCTGCCAGTCGATTCCCCAGATCGAGTTGTTCCCGAGGATCATTTTGACCGGGAGGTTGTGCCTGACCATGGTGTCGATCTCCATACCGTTGAAACCGAATGAGCCGTCACCGACCGCAAGCACGACACGTTCACCGGGAAGAGCCACCTGTGCACCGAGCGCGTAAGGCAGGCCGACGCCGATCATCCCGAAGCTTGAGACGTTGTGGAATCTGAACGGCTTGTTGCGTTTTATCGACGCGCGCAGGAAGTGACAGTAGTCACCGCCGTCATATGTGATGTGGGTATCGTCGTCGATGTGCTTCTGCAGAGACTCGCTGATGAACATCGGGTGAATCGGATCGGAAGCCGATGCCAGCTCGTGCAGTTCCTCAATCCAGCCGTCATAATCCTTGCTCAGCGAACTGAGCCATTCGTCGTGGCGAGACCAGTTATGTTTGGCCGCCTCATCTGCAAGCTGTTCAACGATTGGACCAACGTCGCCAAGAATTCCCACTTCGACCGTCCTGGCCCGACCGATCTCGGCGGGTGACGGGTCGACGACGATGTGCTTCACACCCTGGGCGAATGGAGGACTCCCGCCGAAACCCAGCGTGTAGTCCAGCCGTTTGCCGAGCATGAGAACAACATCAGCATCTCGGATTCTCTGCGCTGCGCGGTTGAGCGGCTGATAGCCAAGCCCGACACTGTATTCGTGCGAATCGGGGATCAGGGCGCGGGCCGAGTCCTCAGACACGAACGGGATGTGTGTCGTCTCGACGAACCTCTGTACGCCCTCTGGGTCCACCGTCGCTCCTGCTGACGAGCCTGCGATGATGATCGGGTGGCTCGCATTCCGCAGCAGTTCAACCGCCTGAGCGATCTGTGCCGGGTCGCCAAGAACCTTGCGAGGCAGGCTGTGTTCTCTCGGTGCGTAGCGTTCGGCGGCAGACTCGTCTACTTCGGCAGACTGGAAATCATGCGGGATGGTCAGGTGAACAGGTCCTTGCCTCCCCGACAGCGCAGTGCGAAATGCAAGTGCGACGTACTCGGGGATGCGTTCTGGTGACGGAACCTCCCATGCGCCTTTCGTGACCGGGGCCGCGACTCCAACCTGATCGAACTCTTGCATCGCGCCTCGGCCCAGGTTCGAGGAATCGGCTGAGCCGGAGATATTGACTACCGGAGCCTCTGAGTGAATTGCGTTCGCAAGGGCGGGAATTGTGTTGGCGTGGCCGGGAGTGGTGGAGAGGGTGACTGCTCCACGACGAAGGATGCGGGAGTAGGAATCGGCGGCGTGAACAGCGCCGGACTCGTGCCGGAAGTCGATCATGCGCAGGTCTTCGTCGTACATCTTGTCCAGCATGTGCAGGATGTGGTCGCCTGCAATGCCGAATACGGTGTCCACTCCCTCCGCTTTCAGGGATCTGATCAGTAGATCGCTACCTGTGACTTTGGCCATTCCTGTTCTTCGCCTCTCCTGTATAGACTCGGACACTGTTGGACAGCAACTGTTGTGCCGGGGATTGCCCGGATTCAGCGCAAAAGAGTAGCACCTAATCTGAACCGAGAAACTCGATCTGCCGGATCAGCTTCGGGCAGGAGATGGATTAACGACGAGTGCGTCCAGTAGCCTCTGCGACGCCACCGCGATCTGTTTGACCGCTTTATCGAACGCTTTTTCGTTTAGTTGCGACGGCTTCCGGAAGCCGCTGATCTTTCGCACATACTGCAGAGCCGCGGCACGGACGTCTTCATCCGTAACCGATTCTTCAAAAGGTGGTCGTAGCGTCTTGATGCTCCGGCACATTTGTTTGTCCTCTCGCGAACACTCCCGCTAGATTTTTCGTCGATGTGGCGATCGCATGGCGCTCAGAACCGGTACTCGTCTACCGACTCATCATCCCAACCACTGTTGCAACGATGTCATCCGAAGTTGGCATGAATGCGTCTTCGAGGCCCTTGTTGTATGGGACGGGTGTGTGAGGAGCAGTCACGCGCTTGACCGGAGCATCGAGATAGTCGAACGCTTTGTCGGCAATGACCGCCGCAAACTCGGATGCCATGCTGGCGCGCGGCGTGTCCTCGTCCACAACAACCACCCGATTCGTCTTCTTGACCGACTCCACGATGATGTCTTCGTCAAACGGCGATAGAGACATCATGTCGACAACTTCGGCATCGATACCCTGCTCCGCCAGTTTCTCCGCAGCCTCTTTGCACACTACCGATGTGTACGACATTCCGATCAGTGTCACGTCGCTGCCTCGCCGCAGATAACGTCCCTTGCCCAACTCGATCACAAACGACTCGTCCGGAACGAAGCCAGTCAGGTTGATTAGCTTCTTGTCATTGACCAGGAAAACGGGATCGTCATCCCGAATTGCCGCAGCCAGCAAGCCTCGGCACGAGTACGGATCTGACGGCACAACGACCTTCAATCCGGGAATGTGAGCGAGAATTGAGTAAAAGCTTTCGGAATGCTGTGCAGCATGGCCTGTCCCCGCGCCAGAGCGTGCAAACAGCGTCAATGGCACTTTCGTCTGGCCGCCGAACATGTAACGGGACTTTGCAGCGTTAGAAAGCAACTGATCGATCGCCACGGTGACAAAGTCGAAGTACATCAGATCGACTACCGGCCGCAGACCTGTTAATGCTGCTCCGACGGCCGCTCCAACAAATCCGGCTTCTGAGATTGGCGCGTCACGGATTCGTTCAGGGCCAAAGTCCTGGACAAGTCCTTTTGTTGCGGCAAACGGTCCGCCCCATGCGTCCAGAGGCTCTTTCGTCTCTTTGTCAAAGCCGCCGGAGATGTCTTCACCCATCAGGAACACGTCAGCGTCGTGGTTCAATTCGTCCCGGAGCGTCTTGTTGAACGCGTCTCGGTACCGCATCTCCTGTCCCGGCGCGTCATAGCCTGGACCAAGCGGGTCAGCCGAGCTTTGAGGCGGGTTCTCTGTCGTCGTCATGATCTGCGTCTCTCCGGGTTTATTAGTTACTTCTGAATATTGCTGGGCTGCTCACTATCGGAGGCCGGTCAACGGGTTCGAGTAGCTCACATAGACGTCCGAGTAGAGCTCGGCTGCATCCGGCATTGGGCTGTCGAGCGCGAACTGAACGGCTTCCTGCATCTCTTGCTCAATGGAGTCGCGAATGCTGGAAAGCTCTGTCTCGGTCATCAGGCTCTGACCCGTCACGCGCTCTTCAAATGAGGTGATGCAGTCCCGGGCCTTGTAAGCCTCTTCTTCTTCGGGTTTTCGATACTTCTTCGGGTCGTCTGCGTGGAAGTGGCCGTGGTAGCGGTAGGTCTTCAGTTCAAGAAGTGTCGGACCCTCGCCGCGGCGGGCACGAGCAACGGCTTGCTCTGCCGCGTCGTACACGGCGAACACATCCATTCCATCGACAGAAACTCCTGGGATTCCATACCCTTCCGCCCGTGCGGCGATGTCATCTGTCGACACTGCGTACCACGCGGGTGTCGCCTCTGCGTACCCGTTGTTCTCACATGCGAATATGACCGGCAGTTTCCAGATGGCTGCAAGGTTCATCGATTCGTGCACGACACCCTGTGAAGTGGCGCCATCCCCGAAAAAGGAGACGCCAATCGACTCGCTCTCTTTTCCTCTGTACTTGGCGGTTAGGGCAGCACCGACTGCCAACGGGACTGAAGCCCCGACAATGGCATTGGCGCCGAGCATTCCCTTGGAGAAGTCAGCGATGTGCATCGAGCCACCCTTGCCCTTGCACTGCCCTGTCGACCGGCCCATGATCTCGGCCATCATCCTGTGCGTCTCGAGACCTTTGGCGATGCAGTGACCGTGGCCGCGGTGAGTCGAGCCAATCCAGTCCTTGTCAGTGAGATGTGCGCAGATGCCGGTTGGCACCGCTTCCTGGCCGTCAGAAGGATGGGTCACGCCCATCGAGTTCCCTTTGAATGTCTGCTCCAGCATCGTCTCTTCGAATCGCCTTATCCGATACATCGTCGTATATAGCCAGGTCAGTTTCTCGTGGGAAATATCAGCCATGTTTTACTCCGTGAACGCGGTCTTGCCAGTTTTTAGAAATTTAACCGTTTCGTATTGTCGAGCTGATCTGCATTGCGAGGAATCGTAGCACTGTCGAGAGTACTAAGGATAAGCGGAGACACCATCCGGCTATTTTCTGAGCTGCTGCTGAACGAGTGAGAGCGACCGGCTCAACTGGCTCTCTTCCAACCGCCGATCCTGCATGGTGCCTTCGAGTAGCGGATCGTAGACCGAACGCTCCGTCTCAACGGACGGTGTAATAGAGAACAGAATCACCGCCTCGCGCTTCTCTGCCTTGCATCGCATCGCCTGTTCAATCACCTCTTTCACGGTGTACATGGACGAAGGAGAGAGAATGATCCCTTGCGCGCGCGTAAAGATCAGCCCGGCGCTGTATGCCTCGATCTGGGAGTGGGTGATCGCCTGGACGTGCCTCTCCCGGAACAGTGCCGACACGACCGGTGCGACTCCGTGGTACCGCATGCTTCCCGTCAGAACGCCCGGCGGGTTGTAGTCACGCCCCACTGTGTACATCTGCACCGTTGGCATCAGACCTTCTGAATCCGCAGCATCATATGCGTACACCCCGCGTGTGAGACTTGGTGTGCTTGCTTCTTCGACCGCGGTCAGCTGTATGTCGTCACCGGCGATTCGCTGTTTCACAAACGGGGCGATCAGTCCGGCGAAGTGTGATCCCGCGCCGATTGCTCCGACTACATAGTTCACTTGTTTTTCAACGGCCGCCAGCTGTTTGACCGCTTCCTGGCCGATGACGCTCTGGTGGAGCGCAGTGAAGTTGAGCAGAGTCGGCATCGCGAACTTCACTTCTTCGCGAACCGTGGCTTCCTCGTATGCTTCCGCAAGAGCTACCGCTATAGAGCCTGAGTCAGCGCCATGTGTTGTGATCCGATGTTTTCCGACGCGGGTCTTCTCGCTTGGGCTCGCCTCAATGTCAACTCCCCACACTCTTGCAGAGGCTTCACCCCAGGCATGCTCGGTGCCCGGTTGTCGCACCGAGTAGATGCGTGATGTCAGGCCAAACCGGGCGGCGGCGTGGCCCATCGCCATCACCCACAGACCGCCCGAGCCACCTGTCACGATTGTCTTCGAGCCTGTCTGCTGAACATAGTGCGCCTGTGGCACGGCGGTGTTTGACTCGTACGATCCCGAGGGACTGCCGCCCTCAAACTTGAAGTAGAGACGCGCTGGCGTTTCAAGCGTCTCCTCAAGCCGGTGGGCGCGGATCAGCGGAGTTGGCCGCCAGTCGAGATAAGCGTCCCTGACCGGATCAGGAATGGCGAAGTGCCGGCGTCCGGAGTCGAGTTCCTGTTGAATCAGCGGTGCCGGAAAGATGGGCTCCAACTCCCGCCGTGTGACAGGGTAGCCAGATTTCGACATCATGGGAGGCAACTTCACAGGGAGGTCTGCGATTGGGTTCAGCCACCGGCGCGGAAGTTCGCGGCTGGTGAGCATTATTCGGTGCCCGAGAACGGTTGGCATTTGAATCGCCTCTTGGCGTCGTTGCGTTGTGGAAGCTGCGCAATAGCAATGTGCACGAAGAGCTAGAGCCGGATTGCAAGATTGTATCCCGAGCGAGCCTTGTGCCGAGCAGAACCTTTATTTGAGTCGCATCGCGGCACCGGACGACAGGAATTCGACTATGGCACAGGTCTGGATCGACATCGAAGACAACGAGAACTGCGGGTACTACCCGACACAGACCTTCGAGATGCGGGGTATTCCCGAAACCGGTTCCGCGGTCGAGGTCGATGAGCTTCCCGGAGCTACGGATCCGCAGCGAATCGTTGGCTGGTGCTCAGATGGCGGCGGCACCCCGTGCGAGATAACCGTTGTGACGATCGGTGACTCGGGCGCCGGGGAGTCCCGGCTTATTAAGGGTGGCGATTACGGTGTCCGGGTCCGCCCTGCAACAGCGGCCGAATCGTGGTCGATCGATGCCCCGACTGAACGCGGTGAGCCTTACATTCTGCTGGACAGCGAAGCCCGCTATCGACTTATTGAATAGTTGTCGCTGGTCATCACGGCGACTCCAGAAACCAGCGACACATGACGCCATTCGTCTGCTTGAAGCGGGAAGTGACCGAATCCATCCTTTACGAGGACCGAACGCTTGACAACGCCTCACCCGAGCGTCGTATCAGGACGTATCAAGCACGATTGAATCCAGTATGAATTTACCTTGACACTGAAAATTCGTTCGTGATACTTTTCACTCGCCAGATCGACGGTTCATAAAGGCCGGAATTTGTCGCGCGCCTAGCTTGCCTGAGTTACTGGGTAAGGACAGACTGCAAGAAATGGATCCGATACCACTAACTACCGACCAGTGGGCACAGGTTGGGCTTGCGCTCAAGTACCTGTGGGGAGCGTTTGGCAGTTCTCTTGTGGCGGGTTTGGGTCTCGTCACCGCTCATGCGGTCATTCCGTCAGCTGTTGAAACGAGCACCATCTCTGACAGGTGGCTGAGGACGAGACCGCTGTTCTATGTGCTTGGCATTGCCGGCCTCGTAGGAATCGGATTGTTCCTGTTCTTAGCGGCCAGTGAGACCGATTGGATTCGTGAGACCTACCCGCGATTTTGGCAGTAAACGTTAATCAAACACTTAACCAGTACACGGCGAAGGCAACGAGGACAGTACAGGCTTGGCGTCGCTAATTTCATTCATCAGAGAGCGCAACAAAACGACGCCAACCTGGTTGAAGATACTCGTCCCGCTACTGGCAGTCGGCGGAATGGGTGTGGTCGCCGTCCTCGCAGCTGTTGTGGCTTTCGTTGTTACGGGCTGGCTGGGTCAGCCTGTGCCCGTCCTGGGCTTCGAGCAAACCTTCACCCAGCCGATCAATTTTCCTCACACAGTTCATGCCGGGACCGGACAGCTAACGGACGCGTCCGGTGGCCTTCGAACGAACCAGAACGGCGAGCCGCTCAACGCGCTGGGTCTCGACTGCACGTTCTGCCACCGAACCGTGACCACTCAGGCGAACGCGGGTGTCCCGCCGGTTGCACAATGCTCCTTCTGTCACCAGGCGATCGGGCTGGACAGCAGCCCCGATTTACAGCAACTCAGGGCGAATGCCGGAATTGATGGCAGCAGCCCATCCCCGATCGACTGGCGGCGAGTTCACCGCATGCCGGACCATGTGCGTTTCGTTCATGAACCGCATATCCGATATTTGACTGCGAATCCGTCCAAAATTGGCAACCCGTCAGACGAAGTGATCGGCAACACGGGTGAAGCTGTGAAACCTGCGCTCACATGCTCGACATGTCATGGGGACGTCGCAGCAATGGCTCAGGTCAAACAGGTTGAGTCGCTGAAGATGGGTCAATGCGTGGACTGCCACCGGGACAACGGTGCACCGACCGATTGTGCAGCTTGCCACCAGTAGAAAACAACGTCGGCGAAGGGATACTGAAAGTTAGATGAAGCTCACCCGGAGAGAGTTCCTGGCATTGAGTGGCAAAGCCACTGCCGGCGCGGTGATATTTGCCGCGTGTGGAATACCGGAACGCGAGCTGATTATTCAGAGCCCGGTCGACCTGCCTGAAGACCTGGTGCGCGGTGAGGATGCCTGGTTTGCCACGGTCAATCCTGATGGACAGAACGGTGATGGCTTGATCGTCAGGGTGATGCAGGGGCGGGCGAAAAAGATCGCCGGAAATATGGATCACCCCGTCAACATGGGTAAGCACAGTTTCCGTGAAGACACTGCGCTCCAGATGCTCTATCACCCTGATCGGGTAGCCGGCCCTCTTTTCAGGCCGACCCATGGTGGCCAGTTGACTCAGACCACGTGGACACAGGCTGAGAGCAGACTCGCCGAAGCCACGGCAACATCTCGCGTGACCGTCGTGACGAATCCGCTTCGCGGGCATCTCGGATGGGTGGCAAACCGATTTGCAGAGGTCAAAGGTGGCCGTTATCTCACATTTGACCCTGTTGAACAAGGTGTGCTGCACGGTGCAGTAAAGAAGATTTTCGACGCTGACGTTCTTCCCGATTTCGATATTGCCAACGCCCACACCGTCCTCTCGTTCGGGGCTGACTGGCTTGGTAGCTGGGTCTCACCTGTTCGCTATAGCGTGCAGTATGGGAAGTTCCGCAGCGCCGATCCGCGCGGCTACATGATCCACGGCGAGTCTCGGATGTCTATGACCGCTGCGGCCGCTGACACATGGTTGCCAACTCGCCCCGGGACAGAGGGCGACGTGGCACTTGCGATAGCAAACGTCGTGATCGATGACGGCCTGGCATCTCCGAACGAGATAAACGCGTTTAGATCGGCGCTTCCAGCCGGAATCCTCAACGCCTTCAGACCAGAAGATGTTGCCGCAAGGTCCGGCGTGCCTCTCGAGTCCATCGTGAAAGCTGGCCGGCGGTTCGGATCGCAGCGGCCGAGCGTCGCTTTCGGAGGCGGAAGTGCCGGTGCTCACGTGCACGGAACCTTCGCACTGTCGGCCATATACGCGCTCAATTCGCTTGTTGGCGCAGTCGGTAGCACGGGCGGCGTAACGCTCAATCCGGCGTCGCCGGTGAGCGGTCTTTCCGGAACGGCAACGGGAGCTTCGTTCGCCCAGTGGGAAGAAGAGCTGGCTCAGTGGCGTGCGGGCAATGTAGACACAGTGATTATTCGTGGTGTTGACCTTGCGCACGGCATGCCAGACTCGGTCGCCATCAAAGAATCTCTGAGGGCCGTTCAGAATGTGATCGTGTTCGGAACCGTGATGGATGACACGATGGCCGAGGCCACACTTGTGCTGCCCGAGAAGAGCTACCTTGAAGACTGGGGCACGGACATTCCGGAGCCAGCGCCGGGGTATCAAACCGTTGGGTTCCAGCAGCCCGTGGTTGGACCGACCGTCTCGATTGACGAGTCCAGCCTGATTGCCGATGCTCGCAGTTTTGGCGATGAGTTGATCCGACTCTCTGGAGGCGGCATCGTCGCTACCTCCATGCAGCAGTTGGTAGAGGACACCACCGACGAACTATTCAACGAAAATCGCGCGTCGGGCTCGGTTACGGCTCCCAATAACAACCTGTTCCGCACAGGAACATTGCAGCGTGGCGGTTGGTGGGATACCCGTGCTACGGTCCCGAGCAGCTCGTATAGCTTCCCGAATTTCATCCGCGGAAAGACGGAGGCAGAATTTTCCGGAACAGACGGCCTGGGCCAGGGAATTGACATGGCACTGGTGCCGTTCGTCTCCAACAACCTGCTGGATGGACGCCTGGCGGCGGCTCCGTGGGCGCAGCAGACGCCGGACCCAATATCTAGCGCAGTCTGGTCCACATGGGCTGAAATCAACAAGAATGACGCCAAAGAGATAGAGGTTGGTGAGGGCGACATCATCTTCATCAAGTCGATTGTCGGTGAAATCGAGGCGATCGCCTACCCGCACCCCGGCGTGCCGCCCGGTGTGATCGGTGTGCCAATTGGATACGGCAAACAAGAAGGCGGCAGATGGGCCGAGGGCCGCGGCGAGAATGTTCTGAAGATACTCGCCGACCAAAAAGATGATGAGTCCGGCGCTCTTGCATGGGCCGCAACCGCTGTACGGATTCAGAAGACCGGACGAAGGGTCAAGTTGCCCAAGTTTGAAGGCACGGTCGAGGCGTTCCCGATCGAGCCTGGTGTGCCGGTGCTCGTGGTCAGGCCAGATGAGACGGCGGAAGAGGCTGAAGAGGCGAATCACCACCGATACCAGAAGCTGTTCGAAAGCAACGAATCACGGAGCGAAATTGGACGGGACAACATTGGAGACCGGCTCAGCGAGTCTGAGACTCACGAGTAAGGTCGAGCAAATTTTATGGTGACTCAAGCAGGGTTCGGAAATCACAAGTGGGCCATGGCGGTCGACGTGGACAAGTGCACGGGCTGTCAGGCCTGTGTTCTCGCCTGCCAGGTTGAGAACAACATTCCGCTCAATACGCAGGACCGCTTCGAACGAAACCGGTCTATGTCATGGATCCGGGTTGAGCGTTACTGGGAAGGTGAGTTCCCGAATATCAAGGCTCGGTTCATCCCGATCATGTGCCAGCATTGCGAGAATGCGCCGTGTGAGCCTGTTTGCCCGGTGTTCGCCACCTACCACAACGCTGAAGGGCTGAATGTCCAGGTCTACAACCGCTGTGTTGGAACCAGGTACTGCGCTAACGGCTGCCCGTATATCGTCAGGTTCTTCAATTACTGGGAGCCTGTCTGGCCAGAATCCCTGCGCAACCACTTGAACCCGGATGTCACCATTCGCAGCCGGGGAATCATGGAGAAGTGCAGCTTCTGTGTACACAGGATTCGCCGTGGTGTTCGCAGTGCGGCCCGTGAGGGACGGGCGCTCGATGACGGTGAAATCAGGACGGCCTGCCAGGAAGCCTGCCCGACGGATGCGCTGGTGTTCGGAGATATCAAAGATCCGAACAGCAAAGTGGCGAAGATGAAAGAGGACGACAGGTACTACACTCTGATGCCTCAGCTCGGGACTAACCCGAATGTTTTCTACCTGGCGAAGATAGACGAAGACCGCGAGGCCGAACTCGCAGGTGCGGAGAGCGATGGCCACGAATAGCGCAATAGCAGGACAGGCGACTGCCCAGGAAGGCCAGATCAGCCACGGCAATGACGATGCCGGGCATGTGGTGCTTGCTGCTGTTGACATCAAGAACACGCTTGTGGCCAGCACTACCGCTGGGGCCCGCGGATTTAAGCGATGGGCGATCTTTCTCGGCCTGCTCACGATCATCGGGATAGTCGGAGTTGGGGTCAGATTGATCCAGGATTCTGACGATCAGACGAATTGGGGCTACACGGCCGCCGTCGCTGCATTCCTGTTGACCGTCGGCGGCGGAGCACCGCTGGTTGCGGTTGCACCTGTGCTCGCAAAGGCCAACTGGGTGCGCCCGTTGACCAGGCTTTCGGCCGCGTTCTCGTTGATGGGCGTCGTCACGATGCTAGTGATGATCCCGCTGATCCTGATCTTGCCTCCCCTCGTCACAGAAGGGGCCCGGCGGCGCTCGATCTGGTTCGAGTCCCCTGACCTGACACCGCACACATTCATCATGCTGGCGATGGGAACCCTTCTGCTGGCGGGACTCGGGCTCTTCTATACCTCGGCTTTGCCTGATTTCGCTGCGATGCGTGACCACTCAACAGGATGGCGGCAGAGCGTTGGTAAGTCGCTAGCCCGCGGCTGGGTTGGCTCGACCGTGCAGTGGCGGACGCTCCGGATGCGCATCGGCATGTTCGGCACGTTCTACTTCCTGGTCCTGATTTACGTCCACTTCCTCTTCACAAGTGACTTTGCGATGGGAGTTGTGCCGGGATGGCGTGATGCTATCTTCCCGATGTACCACGCGATGAGTTCCATCCAGGCAGGGATCGCAGTATCAATACTCACGGCCTGGGCGGCGCGCCGATACCTGGGCCTGCAGAACTACCTGAGACTTGATCAGTTCTGGTCGCTTGGCAGACTTCTGTTTGCCACTTCACTGCTCTGGATCTACTTCTTCTTCTCAGCGTTCATCGTGTTCTGGTACGGCCGAAGCCTCGCAGACATTGCGTGGGTGGACATGTTCATCAGAGGTCCAATGATCTGGGCGTTTATTCCCGGGATGTTCATGTCGTTTCTTGTTCCGTGGTGGTGGTTGATCTGGAACCGGGTTCGCACAAGCGTCAACGGCCCGGCCATCGGAGCGATCATAGTCCTGCTTGGACTCCTGCTCGACCGCATACGAATCTACGTATCTGCGTGGTCTGTTCCGCCAGAACAGATCCACGACCGTTTCCTCCAGACCATTCCCGAAACGATATGGCCGGACACGTTCGACTACATGATCATCGTCGGAGCGATTGGCGCTGCTGCGCTGGTGATGTTGCTCGTCTTCCGTGTAGTTCCGATCGTTTCGATATGGCAGATGCAGGAATACCAGTTGTTGACCAAGCCTGTGAGATACATCCGCGGACACGGCGTGTTGGTCGCGAAGCCTGATTAGCAGACAAAACTGAAGTGAAATAGAAAGACGAGTTAGACCGAAAGCCTGAGCGAGAAGCCGAAAAGCTGACACGCCGGGATGGTAAAGAAGAGAGATGCAGCAAAGACGCGTCCTGGACCAGGTTGAGACGAACCGGATTCTGCTGAACGGTCAGCTGAACACGCCCAAGTGGTGGCTGCCGACCGTGCTCGGACTCGGAACCGTCGTAATTATCGGACTCGTGAGTATCGGGTTCATGGTCAACCGCGGACTCGGTGTGACAGGACTC
>JAJCYY010000011.1 GCA_029262735.1 Chloroflexota bacterium
CGGCCTGATCGGTCTCGGCATCTACCAGTTCATCGATGGCAACATCGTCGGCGGGATATGGATGGCGTTCATCGGCCTCTTTCTTCAAGCGGCTTCACGCGGCGAAAGGCAGGCCGAGAGCGCACGCAACGCGATGGCGAAGGTGCCGTTGATGTCAGCCGTGCAGCGAGCACCGCACATGGCCGATGCCACGGAGCGAGTGAACGATGTGATGAACGCAGTGATTGGCCGCGGTCTTCAACAGGTTGTACCTGTCGTCGAAGACGGCGTTCCCATCGGTTTCTTCACGGCCGAAGACGCCCGTCGGTTTCCGCCGTCAGACTGGGTAAACCTCTCTATTGGCGGAGTGATCCGCAGGCACCAGCCGTTTGCTGTTCAGCTCTCCGACGATGCCGTCGATGTGCTCAATTTGTTGCAGGCAAGGAATGTTCGCTACGCGCTCGTGCTCTCCGGAGACAACGTCGTCGGCGTAGTCGGATACGCAGAGCTGGAGTCGCTCGTCCAGTTCACGAACGCCGGTGACGACGCGTCTGCAGGCCAGCCGCAGGTCTAGCAGCTTTTGGCTTCGTTTTCACCCCGCCCAGTTTCGAGGCAGCGGGTGCCAGTTCCCTGGCTCTCCGACGTGCCGGTGTCTTTGGTTTTTCGGCAACTGCCGGTTGATCCGCGGGTCTCACACCCGGCAGGGTGACGGTTACGGTGGTGCCGACTCCGATTTTGCTCTCGATAGTCGCAGTTCCGCCATGCAGTTCCACGATTTTCCGGGCGATGTACAGGCCAAGACCGGAACCCTGGACAGTGCGAGTTCGGGAATTTTTCAATCGTATTCCAGAGTCCCAGACCCGCTCAATTTCGGCGACCGGTATTCCGGGCCCGGTGTCAATCACGCTTATCTTGAGGTCGTCTTCCTGGACACTCACGTCGATAGATACGGTTGCGTCCTGGGGTGAGTATTTTGAAGCGTTGGAGAGAAGGTTGAGCACGACCTGGGTCAGACGCAGGTGGTCGGCGTTGATTGCGAAATGAGCAGGTGGGAGGTTCAACGAAAGCGTCTGCCCGAGTAAACTGAAGACAGGCTGCTGAGCATCGACGATCTCACGCATGAGGTTGCTGACATCGACTTCTGAGAGGTCCAGTTCGTAGTCGAGGCCCAGTAGGTCGCCGATCATCTTGTCCAGTTTTCCGGCGGTTTTCTGGATTACCGAAACTGCATGCGATTGACCTTCGTTCAGTTGCTTCTCTGCGCCGGCTGAGAGGACATCTGCAAGCGCAATGATGCTTGTGAGTTGGTTGCGCATTTCGTGGGAGACGGTTGAGACGGTACGGGAACGCTCAACAAGCTTCTCTTGCAACTCACGGTTCTCTGATACTGCACGCCTGCCGCGGATACGCTCGGAGACGTCGTAGCCGATAAGCGTCACGCCAGTTACCAGGCCGTCGATCTCGGTGACCGGTTGCACCCACACCTCGGCAGAGTGCGATCCGAACGAGGTAGTGACGGTTGCGGGAATGCCGCGCAGCGCCTGGCGTATTGCCTCTTCGAGTTTTGGCAGCTTTCCGGTCAGTTCGAAGATTGACTTCCCGAGCATGTCTTCACGTCGAATGCCGAGTGTTTCGAGCCCGTGACCTTCGAGCCTTGAGCAGACTCCGTTCGTGTCAGCACTGATGAGCGCGACAGGGGCACTGTCCAGTAGGAGGTTGAGCTGTTTTCTCGTTTCTCGCAGGTCTCTTGCTGACTCGCGGATCGAGCGATACGCCTGCCATCCAGTCTGGGCTCCTATCAGCTGACCTGAGAGTGCGGCGGCCAGCCTCATCTGCTTGTACGACACCACAGACGGCTGTTCACTCAAAAGCAGCAGAGCACAGACAGGACCTTCGCCTGCGTTCACAGGGATGCTCAAGAGTGACGCGAAATTATCGAATACGCTGTGCTGTTTAGGTGCCCATTCAGCTTTGGATGAAGCCAGGGAAAGCGCGAGCGGTTCTGGCGACCTTGCGATCTCGGGAGAAGGCAGCGATGCGAGCAGTATTGCGCCTGCGTCCTGATCGTTGGACGAATCCGCGGAGTCATATCGCACCAGTGCGACGCTGGTGAACGGATCGATCTCTATGAACAGCGCTCTCTCGTGCGGAAGCAGCGTTGCGATCATCGGCCCCAGAGACCTCAACGCCTGCACCGGCTCGTGGAACTCTGCTGCCTGCGCGCCGATCTGAATGGTCGTCTCCAGCTGTCGCTGTGACTCCCTGGTGGCTTCCGTCTCAAGGATCCGCTCAAGTGGTCCGGACAGGAACCGGCAAGCGCGCTCCAACCGTGCGAGATTGGCGGTTGTGAACGGCTCGTCTTCTCGCTCCCACACCGTGACGACGCCGAGCACGCGCTGGTCCGCCTTGACGGCTGCGCGCATTGAGCGGATCTCTCCAGAGACATGACCCAGATCGCGACCGGGTTCCGGTAGGCCCAGGCCCGCAATTCCGAGCGCCTCGAACTCGTCAGGCTCAAGCTGAACCGCCTCCTCACCGGTGATGGCATCGGAGGCTGTGTCGTAACTGTGGCGATGTCGGTAGGTATTTGCAGACGCGTCGGTAGTGCCCCAGGTGATGCGCGCGCTCGGAATGATCTCGAGCAGCCACTCCGTGACAGAAGCGAAGAGAGTCGGCGTGTCTGGCGATTCTGCAGCCGCTATTGTCAGTGCGAGCAGGAGCTTTGGTGATACAAAGCCGGAGTCAGCCGTTGAATCGTCTGGTTCAGGCACAGAACCGGGTCTGCCACCAGAGAGACCCACGCCGAGGTGCACGGCAGGAGAAATGCTCTCCAGCAGGCTGATTACTTCGCCAGAATCCCCGACAGCGGATGAAAAACCGGCGAGCAGGACGCCCATCACCTCACCAGCTTCACGGAGCGGAATGGCAGCTACTGCCTGGAGACCGGAGGAGCGCCAGTGGGCTATCGTCGCCGTTGGTACGCCGATGCGGTCTGAGCTGGATGCGGAAATGAATATGGGAGCGCCGGTTTTCAGGACGCGCTGTTCGATTGATCCGGCAAGCTGCCACTCGAATCCTGGAGCGAGCGGGCCGTGCTCTTGTTCTCCGTTGTTGGAGGCAGCAGCCACGTAGCAACGGGAGCTTACGGGATCAGTGGCGTGGATGGATATGGCGGAGACGGGCAGTCGGCGGGCGATGACCTTTCGAGCCGCATCCAGGAACTCCCCGTTGTGGTCCCTTGAGGCGAGAAGTCCGATCTGACGCACCGTCTCCCGAGATCGGGATGTCGAAGCCAGCATTTCGTCCAGTCCTGCGGCACGAAGAGTTCCGGAGAGGGTGAGCACAGCGGCTTCGAGCAGGAGGACGGTTTGGGGAGACCAGGATCTGTTGTTGGTTGTGGTGATGACAATCAGCAGGTGCGCGCCGGCAGCAAGTTCTGCGCGTGCGGCGATAAAGGCTCCGGAAATCTCCTCACCTGCGATGACCGCCGGTTCGAATAGCGCCAGGGAATCCAAAGACTCCACTCTCACGGAAGCCGAACCGTTACGGGGGACCAGGGACGGCGGAAGCTCGAGACCGCCTGATGCTGCTTCGGTTCCGTGAGCTGTCGAGTGTGCCAGTGTTTCGTACAGCCCGGAGATGCCGGTTGAGCGAGCGATGACGACGGAATCTGTGCTCGTTGCATCACGCATTTCACTGGCGAACCGCGTACACAGATCGTCGACACTGTCGGTGTTGTGTAGTGCCAGCGTACGCAGTACGGATGCGACATCAATTACAGGCTGTGGGACCGGTACTGTTCCAGTACTCTCCGCTCTACCGGCCGTGGCGTCAACGAATGTGATCCATCCGCCTGAGGTCTCCGGAGTGATGACGGTGTTGAGCGAGATTCGGGAACTGTCCTGCCGCACGAACGTCACGGTGTCGCTTTCACCGATCTCCGGTACAAAATGGATGCCGGTCGCTTCGGCCATTGATTCGCGCTCTTCGGCGGCGACCACTCTGTCCAGCAGTGAGATCGCAGCCTCTTCGCCGACCAAAGCGGCGAGTGACAGGCCGGTCAGATCTTCCGGGCGTGTGTATCCCAGCGCTTCGGCGGCGGAGCCAGAAACAGACAGGACGCGACCGTCTGCATCGAAACCGATCGTTGCATCGTTATTGATGCCTTTTGAACGGGCGCCGTGAGATTCTGTCATTTCAGGTCTGACTGGGGTGGGTGACCGCCATCACCTCGCCGGATCGTTGGCGCACATGAACTGGAGTGCGCACGAATTCGCTTGACCACTGCATTTAATAATCGGGACCAATTGATCTGGTCCGGTGGATTATCGAATTGAGACAGCACACCGTGTCAGTTCAGAGTTGGTACGAATTGGCACACATTCGTGTTGTCAAGTCCAATCCTGCGAGCGGCTAACCGAGATCGTTGACGCTTAACACCGCTCTCCGATGACGCCCGGTACCAATGAGCCGTTCACCCCTGCGAGCCTCGACAGAAAAGGTCAGTTGGTTGTCGGAAATCGTAATGAGCACCGCGGTGGTCGAGATGAGGTCTCCCGGTCTGGCCGGTGCAACGTGCTTCACGTCGACATGGAACCCGACTGTTGTGAAGTCTGAGGGAAGCTCGGCCCTCGCAAGTTCGGCGCAGGTGGTCTCCATCTCCATAATCATGGAAGGGCTCGACAGCACCTCGTGGCCAGCGATGCCCGACGGGTTGTACTGATGTGAGGCACTCACTACCCATTCGCGACGCAACTCCAGGCCTTCGAGCAGGCTGCTCGCATCGTTCGGCATGATTAGAGCGCCATGATGCCGTATCCGGCATCCACGGGAATCACCGCACCGGTCGTGCCGGTTGCGAGGTCGCTCAACAGAAACAGCGCCATGTTAGCGACTTCATCGTGCGTGATTGGCCGCTTGAGAGGCGAACGTTCCTGGTGGGCGCGGCGCATCTCGTTGAAGCCGGGGATGGAGCGGGCGGCAAGAGTGGGCAGTGGACCGGCAGATATGGCGTTGACCCGAACCCCGGCCGGCCCGAACTCGGCGGCAAGCTGTCGCATCTCGTTTTCGAGCGCAGCCTTCGCCGTTCCCATGATGTTGTAGCCGGGATACACCTTTACCGATGCGTCGAAGGTCATGGTGATGATCGCCCCGCCGGATTCTCCCATCAGCGGCGCGCCGTAGCGGACGACTGGAACCAGCGAATAGGCGCTGGCTTCGAGTGCGGTCCTGAAGCCCTGTAACGAGACAGCCGAGAAGTCACCACCGAGATCGTCGCGTTCAGCGTAGGCAACCGAATGGACGATGAAGTCGAGCGAGCCCCATTCGCTCGCTATCTTGTCGTAGACGGCCTTCACCTGCTCTTCGTCCGTGGCGTCACATTCGAGAAGCGTCGGGTTGTCCAGTTCGGAGACCGCCTTCTCGACCGGTCCCTTGAGCCGATCGTTGAGGTAGGTGAAGGCGAGTTCAGCGCCTGCCTCTGCGAGCTGCTTTGAGATCGCCCAGGCGATGCTGCGCTGGTTTGCGACGCCGAAGACGACGCCTTTCTTTCCGGTCAGGTCAATTGAGACTGGCATGTTTTTCTCTGGGATTCGGACGGTGCTTTGTGTTGCCTGATAGGGCGCTGCGTACTGCGTATACCATAGCGGCGCTGTTCAGGCGGAGTCCTGATTGTGAAGGCCCGGAGGAGAATCATGACGGACAGTCCGATTATTCGTCAATTCACAACCGCGGTGATCGACGTAAACGACCTCGAGAAAGAGGCTGCTTTCTGGGGCAGGATGATCGGGGAAGGGCCGGGACCGGTAAAAAGTAACGGCGGCTGGTTAACGGTCGGGGCTTTTCCGAACGGTGTGCAACTCGTCCTGCAGAAGGTCGCTGAGCCGAAGGAGACTAAAGCCCGCATTCACATCGATTACCTGGTGGACGATGTCGACACGGCGATATCCGAGATCGTCGAGCTGGGTGGACGGCAGATCAGCGAGCCACGTCCGGGTGGGGGAGTGACGATGGCCTACCCCGAAGGCAACGAGTTTTGCATCGGTTCGTTTACGCGGACGAAGGACGGGGATAGGCTGCCGCAATAGTCGCGCCTCTCCGTCAGACGCGGCTACCAGTTCGTGTGCGAGCCGTCCTTGCGGCTCAGGTGCGGCGCCTCCCATGGCCGGAACGGCTCTGTCAACTGGGACTCGTCTACCTCGATACCCAGTCCGGGTGCGGATGGAACCTCAAATCTTGCCCGCTCGAACTTGAGCTGGCTCTGGAATATACGGTCGTCGTCATGCCTGTCCGCAGCCCACGGATTGCGCCACGTCTCCAGCCAGGTGAAGTTTGCGATAGCGGCAGCGAAGTGCACGGTTGCGATGGTGCAGATTGGCCCAAGCGGATTGTGCGGCATCATGTCGATGTAGTGAGCCTCGGCCCATCCGGCAACCTTCATGGCCTCCGTGAATCCGCCGACGTTACACAGGTCAAGTCGGGCGTAGTTCGTGATGCCGCGCTCGATGTACGGCAAGAACTGCCACTTCGATGCGAACTCCTCGCCAATCGCAAACGGCACTGGCGTCATCTTGCGTAGAGCCTCGTAGGCTTCAGGCGTCTCGTCCCGAATTGGCTCTTCGATGAAGTCCAGTGTGTGCGGTGGAATCATCTGCAGCAGCGAGGCTGTCTCTGCGACTGAGAGCCTGTGGTGGTAGTCGGTGCCGAGCACAGGAGCGTTGCCCAGCGCTTCGCGGGTCTTTACCCACCACTCGACTGTATTGCCGATCGACTCTCGTGGCTCGTAGACATTGGTCGTATCTATGCCCTGCTTATCGTTGCTGAGCCGCATGCAGTTCCAACCGGCTTCGACTATCGCCTGCGCCTGCTCGACCATCTCAGGGCCGGGGCTCGCTGCAGTTGTGGCGAACGTTGGCACGAAGTCACGGTGCTTGCCACCTAGCAGCTCATAAACCGGAACGCCAAGCGCCTTGCCAGCGATGTCGTAGAGTGCGATGTCGATGGCGGATATGGCTGCGGTAAGCGTGCGGCCGCCTTCGAAGTACTGGCCGCGGTACATCTCTTGCCACAGCGCACCGCGCTTCATCGGGTCGCGGCCGATTAGCCATTCCCTGTAGTGCTCAATCACTCCGGCTACAGCCAGTTCACGGCCTGAGAAACCGGACTCTCCCCAGCCGTAGATGCCTTCGTCGGTCTCGACTTTCACCACCAGTTGGTTGCGACGGCCGACCCAGACCGGAAAGGGTTTTACATCAGTGATCTTCATTTTTTTATATTTCTTCGCCGGACTTAAGAGGTTGAATGATGGATTGTGTGTTTTTCGCCGAAGACGGGAATGACGAAACAGTATCCGACTCTACGCGTTCGTGTGTGAGCCGTCTCTCCTGTGCAGATGTGTCATTTCCGAATGCCTGAACGGTTCCGTCAGGCTCGCCTCGTCGACTTCAACGCCGAGGCCCGGTTGATCGAGTAGCGTCACCTTGCCGCCGGTGACTTCAGGTTGCACCGGGAATACCTCCTTGTCGTAGAAGTTCAGGTGCTCACCCGGCGATTCCCTGATCTCTAGCCACGAGAAGTTCGGAACGGCCGTCGCCATGTGCGCCGTCGCAGCAACACATATCGGGCCTAACGGGTTGTGCGGCATCAGGTCTATGTAGTGCGCCTCTGCCCACCCGGCTACCTTCATCGCCTCGGTAATCCCCCCGACGTTGCAGACGTCTATCCGTGCGTAGTTTGTGATTCCGCGCTCGATGTACGGCAAGAACTGCCACTTGGAGGCGAACTCCTCGCCGATGGCAAACGGCACGTTCGTCAGCTTGCGAAGCTCTTCGTACGCCTCGGGAGTCTCGTCTCGAATCGGCTCCTCGATGAAGTCCAGCGTGTGTTGCGGCATCATCTGGCAGAACGAAGCCGTCTCTGCGACCGAGTACCTGTGGTGCGTGTCCGTTCCCAGCACCGGCGCGATGCCGATCGACTCACGGACCTTTGTCAGTCCTTCTGCAGCCATCGCCATGTGCTCACGCGGCTCGAATACGGCGTCATTCTTTTCCTGCGGAAAACTGTGATGCATGCGCATGCAGTTGAAGCCGTCTGCGAGGATGGCCTTCGCGATCTCAATCATCTCTTCAGGCGAATCGCCGTCGCCGGTGGCAAAGGTCGGAACGTAGTCACGCTGCTTGCCGCCTAGCAACTCGTACACGGGTACGCCGAGCTTCTTGCCAACTATGTCGTGCAGGGCGATGTCGATGGCGGATATGGCGCCTGTGAGCGCCCGGCCGCCTTCGAAGTACTGGCTGCGGTACATCTCCTGCCACAGCGCGCCGCGCCGCATGGGATCGCGGCCTACGAGCCATTCCCTGTAGTGCTGCACTGCGCCCACTACGGCTAGTTCGCGGCTTGAGAGGCCGGATTCCCCCCAGCCATAGATGCCTTCGTCGGTTTCGACCTTTACGAGCATCTGGTTGCGGGTGCCGACCCAGACGGGAAAGCTCTTGATATCAGTGATCTTCATGTTTTTTCTTCGCCGGACTTGAGTGTTTGATTGATGGAATGAGAGCCATCAGCCGAAGTCGACTGTTTTTCTTCTCTTTTTATTCTTCGCCGGACACGGATGGTTCAAAGAGGATTCAGAGCTTTTTGCCGAAGTCGAGTTTGATTTTAGTTAATCGTCGGCGCTACGACACTCTCTCACACTTCGTACCGCTTCAGCAGGTTCCTGGCTATTACCAGCCGCTGAATCTCATTCGTTCCCTCGCCAATTATCATCAGCGGCGCATCGCGGTAGTAGCGCTCCAGCGGTAGGTCTTTCGTGAAGCCGTACCCGCCGTGAATGCGCATCGCATCCATTGTCACCTCGCCGCATATCTCGCTGGCATACAGCTTTGCCATCCCGGCCTCGAGATCGATCCGCTCGCCCTGGTCTTTTCGTCTTGCCGCATCGTAGGTCATCAGCCGGGCGGCATGGATCTTCGTCGCCATGTCAGCCAGCATGTTCTGAATCGACTGCCGCTGCGCTATCGGCTTGCCGAACGTTTCACGCTGCTGCGCATACCTGATCGCCGCCTCGAAAGCCGCATTTGCCACGCCGACCGCGCGTGCCGCAACGTTGATTCGACCGGTCTCAAGGGCATCCATAACCTGGTAAAAGCCCTGGCCTTCGGCGCCGCCGATAAGTTCGTCCGCAGGCACGCGATAGTCCTGGAGAACCAGTTCCGTGGTGTCGACGCCACGGTAGCCGAGCTTGTTCAGGTGCTTTCCCGCCGTGAAGCCGGGGCCTTTTTCGGCAATAAATCCGGTGATACCGCGATGCTGTGGATCGGTATCAAGATCGGTTTTCGCCAGTAGGAAGAACACGTCTCCGTGCTCGCCGTTCGTAATGAACAGCTTGTTGCCGTTCACCAGGTATTCTTTCCCGTCTCTCACAGCGGTCGTCTTCATCGCCGCTACGTCGCTACCGCCGCCCGGTTCAGTCAGCGCCAGACCTCCCCGCTTCTTACCGGCGGCAAGGTCGGGGAGCCAGCGTCGCTTCTGCTCCTCTGAGCCATACTTGCCGATTGCGTAGGTCAGTATGGAGTGAGTGCCGATGGGACCGGTTATCGACAGCCAGCCCTTTGCCAGTTCCTCGAACACCATTGCGTACGTTGTGTGGTCGAGGCCGAGGCCGCCGTACTCTTCGGGAACGGTGATCCCGAACAGGCCCATCTCGGCCATCTGATCGACGAGCTCGGCGGGATAAGTGTCGTGCTCATCGTGCTCAGCAGCCTGTGGCACAACCTCTCGCTTCACGAAGTCGCGAACGGTGGAAATGATCTGGCTGCGGAGTTCCTCAATCTGGCTTGTGGTCATGTGGTGTCCTGTTGGCCGCTCTTTCTCCCGTCGCGGGATGCCCGTCTACGAGCGCGATTCAGAAAGAGAGTGTCGGCCAGAGGCCGACGAATTGTCATTCTGAACTTGATCCAGAATCTCTCGGGCGATGTCATATCGGCCAGTAAGATCCCTTCGACCCGCAAGCGGGTACCCCGCGGTCGGGATGACAAAACAGGACCCACTCCCTTTGTCTCTCCCATCAAGGGAGAGGGAGCTGATCTCCTACCTGCCATCCAGCTCCTCCACCACCGGTTCCTGTTCCATTGGCGGGTAGGTCGCCTGCTCTGTGAACGGATTTGCGTCGCAGATATCTTCGTCGAGCTCATAGCCGATACCCGGCTCTGTGGGCGGAACGATGTATCCGTTCTGCCATTGGATCGGCTTTTTGAGTACGTCAGCATAGAAGCCGCCGAAGGTTTCTATGCTCTCCTGGATCAGGAAGTTCGGGCTGCAAGTGGCGAGCTGGATGTTCGCAGCAGCTTCGATAGGACCCGCGTACAGGTGGGGCGCCATCTGCACATAGTTGGCCTCGGCCATTCCGGCGATTTTCTTGGCCTCGAGGATTCCACCGACTCGCGCCAGCGCGGGTTGCAGAATTGCCGCCCCGTCGTGTCGCAGCAGGTCTGCAAATTCGTACTTGCTCACAAGTCGTTCACCGGTTGCTACGGGAATGGTGGTTGCATGCGCAACGCGGCCCATCTCGTGCCGGTTTTCTGGCGGCACCGGCTCCTCAAGCCAGAGTGGGTCGAACTTCTCCAGCCGCTTCGCAAGCCTGATCGCTGAGGATGTGGTCATCTCACCGTGCGTCTTCACAAGCAGATCACACGTGCTGCCTGCGACCTCGCGCAGGTTCTTCGTGACCAGCTCCGCGTTGTCCAGAGAGGCTAACGACAGCTGACGCGGGTCGAAAGAGCCCATTGGCATCACGGGATCGTAGCCGACGGCTGTGAAGCCGAGGTTGATGTAGTGCTCTGCTCGCCTGGGCGCGATGTCCGGGTCGCCGTGAATGTTCGTCGGCCGGTTTTCCGCCATATCGCCTGAACCGGTGAACTCGGGATAGAGATAGGTGTACGAGCGCAGCTTTTCGTTCACCTTGCCGCCGAGCAGGTTGTAGACAGGCTGGTCCAGCGCCTTGCCGACGATGTCCCAGAGAGCGATCTCGACGGCGCTCATGATGCCGCCCATCGTGAACTCCGGGTGGTGCGAGAAGCCGCTTGCGTAGAGCACTCGCCAGATGCTCTCGATCTGGAACGGACTCTGCCCGATAACGAATCGTTGAACCACGTCTTCGATCAGGGACCTGGTCTTGTCCGGTGAAAACGGCACCCCGTACGCCTCGCCATAGCCGGATATTCCGTTGTCAGTGGTCAGCTTTAGGAACACCCAGAACGGTCCGCCGTGATGAGGAGGCGGGTTCGCCACTGCCCAGGTCTTAACGTCCTTGATCTGCATGCTGTCTCTCCGGTTTGACCAGGTTGCCGGTTGGTTCGTGCCGCGCTGAGTGGCCGGGATTGTACGGTAGCCGTTTAGTCGCGTCAGTTTGTACAGATGTACAGCCGGATTTCGCCTTTACGACATTGGTCGATGAAAGGTGTGGTACTAGAATTGGCAGATGGTCAGCAGCCCACAGACCGAAGAGTTGCAGCGCACGCTGCTGGAGCACATTCCGCACTACGCGGTGATCTTGCACAACGATGAGGTCCATTCGATGGACTTCGTTGTCGACTCGCTACTGAAGAGCGTGCCCGGCCTGACTCAACCTGAAGCGATTGACGTCATGCTTGAGACGCATGAGAAGGGCCAGGGAGTTGTGATCGTGTGTCCGCTGGAGCAGGCTGAGCACTACCGTGACCGGATCAGGTCATTTTCGTTGGGATGCAGTATTGAACGGGCCTGAAGCCGATATTCGAACGGCTGCGACCTGCGGCCACGTGATTTCATTTCAGGACCGAGCGCGAATCACCGCCCGACACCCATCGTCATCAGGTTGCGTCGCACAACAGCGGGCCCGCCACCGGCTGCCACCTCCTCGAACACCTCCAGGATTCCGCCGTAAGGGTCCGGCTGGCTGGATGTAGAGGTATCGCTGGTGAAGTCGACGGTTCCTGACGCGGTGAAAATCCGGTGATAGGCAGACATGTTCCGATCAATCGACGATGCGCCTGGATTGCTGTTGATGTCCCTTGAGTCAGAGCCGCCCGTCGCCGTGCCACCGAAGCTTCCATCTGCGTTGAAGGCACCGCTGTTGCCACGCCCACCAGATTCGCCTATCGCCACGAACTCACCGGCAACGCTCCCGGCATTGACGGTGGCTGTTGTCTGCGAAGTCCCCGGTGTCGTAGTAGACATCGTTTGCGAGCCTACGTGCGACCACGTATTTCCGGCGTTCTTGCTGAACACCCACCCGCCGACTGCGAATTCGTCGCTGGAGTGAGTGACCGTATAAGTGGCGCTTGCTTCGCCCGATGCAATTTTCCACGCGGTAGCCTGCCCGCCGCTCACGTTGCTCAGTTCCGTGAAGCCGGCCGGCCAGGTGTAGGTGCTGCCGCCGGATTTCGCGAGGAGGATCAGATCACCGTCAGCCGGTGTGCTGTCGAACGTAATTGCCGTTGCCGTCGTGTTCGATGTGTCGTTCGTGAGCTGAACGGTTCCGGAGAGTGCGATAGTCACCGGTTCCACCCCATTTTTATCTCGCCGTCGAATCCGATCTCCGTCACGGTCCGGCCCTCGCGCTCGTCCGTGAGGACACTCTTCGTCATGAAATGCCCTGTCTTTCTCAGGGACGTTTCATCCTGTTTTGGTGAGAGTGTTTCCTCTGTGTTGTCTTTTATTCTCAGGCGCAAGGATTTGCTCGGGGAGCGATACCTGAACTCGCTGATCGCCAGGGTCACGTCGTCATACACAGCGACGATCTTCCCACCGTATCCATACTCGGCAATCGTGTGCGTCGTCAGTGTCATATATCGTTCCTGGGCGGCGATTTATTTTCCGAGAATCGCGCCTGAATTCGGTTGCCGGACCGCATGAGCCGATCATCTGTTCGGAGCAGATTGAATGCTGGTTGTCGTGATGGTGAATGCAACGGGCGCGATCACGACCGGACCGGTCTGTTCGATCACGATACCGGGTCGATTCGGTGATTCCACGCCCTGCATGTCAGGTGGCCAAATGGCCGCGGGACGCCGGGTAGCGACTGGTTTTCTAGTGTCGGGAGCGCAGATCCTCGGAGGATGGCTCAAGCACATATTTGGGTTCAATGTGATCAGCCCAGAGCCATGCGCAACCGGCGACCACAAGCAGGATCGCGACGACAGCCAGGACTGGCAGCAGACGGGAGCTGAACTCTCCGATGGCGAACAGTGTTACTACGGGGGCAAGCGTTCCGATGGCGAAGGCTCCCGCGGCTAGCCTGAGATAGAGGCAAGAGGTCTGCCGATCAGAGATCTCGGAAGCGATGTCGAATCCGCAGGCGGGGCAGAATTGCTCGTCATGCCCGCCCAGCGCGCCGCATTGGAAACAGGCAATCTTCTTGCGATCCACTTTGTGGCTCATGTTCATGGCGCGCTCAGGTTCGGCTGTCTGCGATAGAACAGCATGTGTCAATCTAGTTTGACCGTTTGGCGGTTCGATCGCCGTGACAGCGCTTGTATTTTTTTCCGCTGCCGCACGGGCACTTGTCGTTTCGACCAACTTTCGACGATACAACAGGACCTGTGCGGCCAGGAGTCTCGTTCACGAAGTCAGGAGCACCCATTGCCGGATATCGGAACGAGAAAGTGGTTTTACCACCGAAGCTTGTTACCGAAAAATCGCCAGCACCTATGATGTCCATTCCGATCAAGACGTCGCATCCGGTCAGATTGCCCCGTGAAACCCTGAGCTGTGGCACTTGAACATAGTTCGGTAGACCAAGGCCGACGAGGTAGGTTTCGGTGGCATGACTGCCTTGAGCGGTATTGACATTCGCCATTCCAGTTGGAATGAGTTGACACTGATCTACGACATTCCGAGTGATTACTGAGTTGGTAGCGCCAGTGTCCCAAACAGCAACAAATTCCTGTGCAGTAGGCATCGGGGAACTCGTGCTCGGGTCGTACGCAGCGGTGACACGAACATTATTGCTGAGAACGTTCGATTGCCCGGTGTAGCGTGTTGTGAACGACTTGGCCGATGGGCCTGCCGGACGTCTCACCTGAATACAACGCGTGAATGATAGGTCTGTGCCTGACCGTTGCCGACAGGCTCGCACCTTTGAACCAGAAACGTGCCCAATGCATGCTTTTCGGCGGAACGTTCTACTGCTTCAAGCTCTGAGTCGTAGCTCCCGATGACTTGGCGATCCTTAATAACGATCACCTCGCCCGGGTAGTCAGCGTATAGCCGTTCCTGATTCTCTAAGTAGTAATCGTATTCTTGTTTCAGATCTTCGCTCACTACTCGCCTTCCAAATCTGACAACCTGTTAAACAACCGTGTCCATGAGAGTAAGTTGCACTTTACATGAACTATCGTAATGCGGCGTCGGCACAAAGGATCAGGTCGTCGTGTCGGTATGCCCAGATACTGGATCTCAAGATGGCGTGAATCGCCATAGTGGTATCTCAGGCTAGAAAAATGGGCTGCTCTTACTTCAGCGTTGACAAAGCAGGTTCGTTTTAGATGGTACCCCTGGGGTGAATCGAACACCCGACACCCGGTTTAGGAAACCGGTGCTCTATCCGCTGAGCTACAGGGGCACGGCAAGTTGCTGAGTTCAGGTTAGCTGGTTGGAGCTACCTTCTCTCTGTCAAAGTGTGAACCTTTGTGAACACTGGAACGGGCGAAGTGATCACAAAACATTGCAACAAGTCGACTCTCGAAGGATATCTCTCGTGCTATCCGTCCGCCAACTGGCAACTCGGGTTGATGTGACTCAATCTCAACCGTCGATGGCGTTCAACCTTCGTGGGCCGGGATGCGACTACTTGCGGCGTCTGCCACTACGAGTAGAGATGACGATCAGGTGGGTGAGGCTGGGCATGGATCGATAACGCAGACAATCCGGGGCGAAGTTAAGGTTGCGTGTGTTGACTCAGAACACAGGGGAGCACAGTGAAACGAATCATACGGGCGTTGTTCCGACGCTACCGTCGGTTGCCACATCATCGTCTGATGCACCGCTCGGCGCCAAAGTTTACCTGTCCGATCTGCCAGTATCACGGACCCTTCCACTCGTTTCACGGTCGACAACAAGCAGAGTGCATGAAGTGCGGATCTCTTGAGCGACACCGAGTGCAGTTCCTTGCGATGAAGAGCGTTTTCTCGAACAGGGATTGCTCGCAACAGAGCATCCTGCACTTCGCGCCGGAGGACTTCTTCAAACCGTTCTTCCAGGACCGTTTCGGCACGGTGCACACTGCCGATCTCAACGCAAGGGCCGTGGACTTTGCAATCGATATCCAGGCAATGCCGCTCGACGATAGCTCATACGACGTGGTGTTCGCATCACACGTTCTTGAGCATGTACCCGATGACAGTAGTGCGATCGCAGAAATCCGCCGGATTCTCAAACCCGGCGGTATCGCCGTTCTCCCCGTCCCGATCGTCGCTGAAAAGACTGTCGAGTATCCCGAAGCCAATCCGAGCGATCATTTTCACGTTCGAGCTCCCGGTCTCGATTACTTTGACCGGTATAGCGGTGCATTTGCGAGCATTGAGATCATTACTTCGGAGGATCTTCCCGCAGAGAACCAGGTTTTCATCTTCGAGGACAGAAGCGTTTACCCCAGTGAGAAAGTACCGCTGCGACCTGGGATGAGCGGCCTGAAACACGAAGAGATGGTTCCTATCTGCTACGTGTGAAGGGTGCAGAGGGCTGCGGGGTCGCGCTGCTGTCCACATAGGACGATGTAGCCGGACTATTCACTCATCGGATGAGATATCTCTGGCGTGACATTCCCGGTAGTGGCTACAGGATCGAAAGCGCTCTCGCAGAGAACCGACCAGCGGGTGTCCAGCGTTTAGTCAGGATATGGGCCCGGTATGAACTGTGCGCGTCTGGTAATCGGTCGCAACAAGCATCGAATCATGCCGGGGTAAAACGGTCCGACTCTATACGGCCCGCTGTGATGGGAACGGCCTCGTCGGACGACTAGCTGGCGACACGGCTGGCGGTTAAAAGAATCGGCAGAATTTGATAGAGTGCCCCGGTTACTGGCACCGAACGATTGCTGTTCCAGTCAATTGATGGAACCGCTTCAGATTTGGAGAGAAAATATATGAGTCCGAAATTTGGACGCTTGATCGCTATAGGCGCATCGGTGGCGCTGTTCGCCATCGTTGCTTGTAGCAGCGACGATCCGGCCACAGCGGTGCCTCAGGCAACGTCCACAACCGCGCCACAGGCAACCAACACGACTGCTGCGGCACCAACGGCGACTACGGGACCGGCCTCCCAGCCTCCCACGGTGGCACCTGCGGCGACTGCCGTGCCCCAGGCAACAGCGGCACCGACACAGGCTCCTGTTGCTTCAACGGATCAGAACGGAACGCTACGCGTCGCCGCGGCGGCGATCAACCCACCGACGTTCGTACCGTTTCTTGGTGCGACAAGCGACAATTTCGGCATCAAAGATTCGCCGGTTCACATGAAGCATGCGCCCATCCCGCAACGGGGCGACTATGATCCCAACGGCAGCATGATCACAGGTTGGACGGTGGCGCCGGACTCGCAATCTATCGTCTTCACGATCCGAGAAGGTATGGAGTTCCACAAGGACTGGGGTGAGATCACTGCGGAGGACTTCGTCTGGAGCTTCAACAACGCCCTTCTCGAAGGCAACCTCAACTCAAGGTCCGGATTCCTCGGTGAGTATCACGGAACGTGGGAAGTCATCGATTCCCACACGGCGAAAATGAATGTGAGAGAAGGAGCCCCGCTGAATCCCCGCTGGCTGATCGAGTTGTCGAACACCTGGAGAAACACTCTTACGGTTGCCTCCAAGAAGGCGTTTGACGAGCTTGGCGAGGAAGAGGCGAACGTAACCTTTATCGGTACCGGGCCTTTCGAGGCGACGACATGGCGTGCAGAGGACAAGATCGAGGCGGTTGCTTTGACCGAACACTACCGGGCAGTTCCGCACGTGGAACGGCTCGAGATACTGCACATCCCCGAAGTTGCAACACGCGTTGCCGCATACAAGACCGACGAGGTCGACATTGCAGCCATTAGCAACCAGTTCCTGTTGGAAGCGGTCGAAGACCGAGGCGGGACGATCGTCCGGCTCGGCCTCGGACAGCAGCTCAACTACTTCTTTGGTGGCAACTTCTGGCAGGAAACCGACCCGGACGGAGTCGTCATCTTCCCTCGCGACGGGCTGAAGGCAGATGCCGACCACCCGTGGATTGGCGATCCCAGGGACGAGGAGACGATGAGGCGGTCCAGGCTGGTGAGAGAGGCGATGACGATAGCGATTGACCGAACAGCACTGTCGGAAGTGCTCCAGGAAGGTCTTTCACCGCCCGCGTTCACCCACTTCACAGGGTTCGCTCCGTCTGACTCACAGTGGAAAGATGAGTGGATGATCGAGTTCGACCCGGACAGGGCCAGGGAACTGCTCGGTGAAGCAGGCTACCCGAACGGGTTCGACGTGCCCATGTGGACAGCATCCGCCCACTCGCTCATCGATGCGGAAATCGGTGACGCTGTTGCACAGATGTGGGAGAACATCGGTCTCTCTACCGAAATGGAGAGGACGACTTACGCTGCCCGACGGCCGACCATGATCGAGCGGACGATGGACATTCCGATGATGCACCACCGCGGAGTTGGTGACCACTCGGAGGCGAAGGGCCGTCTGATGAGCGCGGGATTGGGAGGTGCTAACCGAGGCACCGAACTGCCTGTGGAAATTCTGCAGCAGACGTACTGGGCGAACCTGGAAGAGCCAGACGCACAGAAACGAATTGCCAACAACGTCGTTCTCGAGGACTACCTGCGAGAGAACTGGCTTACGGCGCCTCTGGTTGTCAAGGTGGGCCACGCCGCTGTCTCACCGAACGTGCTCGAGTGGTTCCCATCGATGGAGACCTTCGGATTCATCAACGGGTTTGAGACGGTCGTTCTGGCCAACTGACACAAGCCGTAGATTCCAGCGGTCGCCGGGGTGCGCGCAGTAGCTGCGCTCCGGCGACCGCCAGATAATCCAACCACCCGTAGTCGATCGAACACGGATCCTCGACTTTTGAATAGATTCATAGCACTTCGGCTTCTCTATTCAGTCATAGTCATATGGCTGGTGAGCATATTCGTATTCACCATGTCGAGAGTGGCGGGAGATCCCAGGAACCTGTACCTGGATGACCAGGTGACGCAGGAACAGTATGACGCCTGGGGTAGAGACTTCGGTCTCGACAAGCCGCTCGTCGTTCAGTACCTCATCTGGGCAGGTGACGCCTTGCAGGGTGATTTCGGCAGATCGCTCTTCTACAAGGTCGATGCGATGGATATCGTCATCGAACGGGTGCCGGCCACCCTTCAACTGGGGGCTGTGGCGTTTGCTGTCTCGCTGATCATAGGGATTCCGTTTGGTGTGCTGTCCGCGGTCAAACGCGGCACGGCAATGGACTATTTCGGCCGCAGTTTTGCGCTGCTCGGACAGGCGTTGCCGGTTTTTTGGATCGGCATAATGCTGATTCTAGTTTTTGCCGTTCAACTCCAGTGGCTGCCAACAAGCAGACGCGATGGCTGGGAGCATTTCGTGTTGCCAACCGTCGCGCTCGGCTGGGGACCGGCAGCAGTTTTGTTGAGAATCACGCGATCGGCCATGCTTGAGGTGCTGGACAGCGAGTACATCAAGCTGGCAAGAGCGAAAGGATCATCGTCGACTCGAGTGGTCTGGAAGCACGCCTTCAAGAACGCTCTGATACCGCCGATCACCGCCGCAGGCTTGATTCTTGCGGGATTCCTGACCGGAACGGTCGTGATCGAAACCGTTTTCGCGTGGCCCGGCCTTGGCGCCCTGGCAGTGGGCGCTATCTTCAACAACGACTTCCCCGTCATGACAGCGGTGATAATGCTTTTTGCCGGGTTGTATCTCGGCATCAGCCTGGTCGTTGACCTCACTTACCTGGTTATCGACCCGCGCATCAGGTACTCCTGAACATGGCACTAGAAGCACAGGTTCAGACGCACGTGGACGAGCCACGCGGATTCGCGCGGTTTTCGTCCGTTACCTGGAGAGGGTTTCGACGCTACCCGGTTCTGCCGTTGGCGGTTCTAGTAATCCTCATTGTGTTCGCCATCTTCGCACCGCTACTGGCCCCGCACGATCCCAAACAGGGCGACCTCAGGGATCGGAACATTCCGCCGATCTTCATGGATGGCGGTTCATCGGATCATGTGCTCGGCACCGACCTGCAGGGGCGGGACATCCTGAGCCGCGTGATATTTGGCGCCCGGATCTCCATGATCATCGCAACGACGGTTGTGCTGGCCGGTGGAGTGGGCGGCACACTGATCGGAATTGTGGCAGGCTACCGGGGCGGATGGCTCGACGAACTGGCAATGAGAACGGTCGACTTCACCCTGGCGCTGCCGTTCCTCCTGGTGGCCCTGGTTGTGGTCATCGTGTTGGGGCAGAGCCTCACTCTGATGATTGTCTTGTTGATCCTGTTTGGCTGGGACAGCTACGCGCGCCAGGTGAGGGCGGAGGTGTTGACGTTGCGCGATGCCGAATACGTGCAGATAGCCCAGATCCAGGGAGCATCGCTGGTGCGGATTATTTTTCGCCACATTCTCCCGAACCTCTGGGGCATCATCCTCGTCGTCAGTTCACTGAGGGTTGGCGGTTTGATCCTGACCGAGTCGACCCTGTCGTTCCTCGGTGTTGGAGTTCCGCCGTCAACGCCGGCCTGGGGAATCATGGTGGCAGACGGCAGGGCTTACCTGGACACTGCCTGGTGGGTGAGTTTTATGCCGGGAGTGGCGATATTCCTGGTCGTCATGTCGTTCAACTTCCTGGGCGATTGGCTGCGCGACTATTTCGATCCTCGCCTACGCCAACTGTAGGCAAAAACCGGTAACTAGCTAGTTGAGACAACACGATCTGAAAGGGCAAAACATGGCCGAGCGAAGACCAAACATCATACTGATCATGTCCGACGACCTTGGCTACGAGGTCATAGGTGCAGACGGCGGCGCTTCATATAAGACGCCGGTTCTTGATGGCATGGCCTCTAACGGCATGCGATTCCAGAACGCCCACGTCCAGCCACTTTGCACACCGACGCGGGTCCAACTGATGACCGGCAAGTACAACTTCCGCAACTACATTGGCTTTGGATTGATTCCGCCGGATGAAGTCACGTTCGGTCATCTTTTTTCCGACGCCGGTTACAAAACCTGCATCTCAGGAAAATGGCAGCTCTACTCGTACAACCCTCCGGGCGACCATCCGGAAATGCGCAACAAGGGCCAGCGAATGGAGGATGCCGGTTTCGACGAGTACTGCGTCTGGCATGCCCATCACACTGAAGAGAAGGGTTCTCGCTATAAGGACCCAATCATCTATCAGAACGGTGAGTACTTGAAAGACACCGAGGGCAAGTACGGCGAGGATGTATTCGCCGACTACATCATGGATTTTGTTGAGCGCAACAAGGACGAAGAGTTTTTCGTCTACTTCCCGATGGCGTTGACACATGGCCCTTTCGAGCCGACGCCCGATAGTCCGGAGTTCGCCGATTTCGAGCCCTGGTCAAATAAGGCGCGGGGTGGCACAGGCTGGGACGAGGGTGGCAATAGCAGCGATGAGCGGTTCTATGGCGACATGGTTGAGTATCACGACAAGGTCATTGGCCGAGTCAATAAGAAGCTGGAAGAGCTGGGTCTGCGCGAGAACACCATCGTGATCTATGTCGGAGACAACGGGTCGCCACAGGAGGTCTGCTCAATCCTGCACACGCACGAAGAGGTGTGTGGTGGCAAAGGGCTCACGAACGACCGGGGTACCCACGTGCCGCTGATCTGCGAGTGGCCCGGAACCATTCCCGCCGACAGCGTGGAGCATAGCCTGGTCGACTCGTCGGACTTTCTCCCGACGATCATGGACGTCGCAGGCATAGAGCCGCCGCCCGGATTCGTTATGGACGGAAAATCGTTCCTGCCTCAACTGAAGGGCGAGCCGGGAACTCCCAGGGAGTGGGTCTATTTCCACTTTGATCCGATGAGCCCGCGTGTCGATAGCTATGCGAGGTTCATCAGAGATCCTCGCTGGAAACTGTACGACGATGGCAGGCTGTACGATCTGAAGGTTGATCCTGACGAGGAGAAAGCAATTCCGGCTGCGAACGATAACGCTGAGCAGGCGGAAGCCAGGAGCAGGTTGGAGCCGATATTCGCTCAAATGGTTCGGGAGAAAGCTCCCGTCAGGTGAGTCGGATTTTCACGGCGAGTGAAGTTCGGCGCGCGACTGCTGCAGATCGCGCGACGTGCAAAAAATGGAGGATTCGATGGCGCCAAGAGTAGTGATGCTTTGCACCGGAACGCCCGCGCCGGATATGGCTCACTGGGGATCGTCATTCCTGGTCGGGATCGGCGGAGAGTGGCTCATGTTCGACTGTGGACACGCAGCCACGTACAAGTTGCATAAGGCCGGATTCCAATCGACACAGGTCGACAGGCTTTTCTTCACGCACCATCACTCGGACCACGACGCAGACTACCCGTCGTTCCTGCTCACCCGGTTCGATATGTCGATCGGCAAAGAGAGCGAGTTGCAGGTCTACGGCCCGGAGTTGACCGAGCAGCTGACCGAGAGATTGATGGGTGAGGGCACCGGGGCGTACTGGCACGACATCGTCGCACGTACGCGGCATCCTCTCAGCGTTGCCGCGTACGTCGAACGAGGCGGCGTGCCACCGCGTCCCGCGCCGAAGATTCACGCACGAGACATAGGTCCCGGAACCGTTGCGACCGGCAAGAACTGGGAGATAACCGCAGCCCGCGTAGACCACGTTCAGCCATACCTCGACTCTCTTGCGTATCGGATCGATTCCGACGAAGGGTCGATCGTGTTTTCCGGCGACACGCGGCCCTGCAAGGCGCTCACTGACCTGGCAAAAGACGCCGATCTTCTAATGATGGAATGCATCAAGGTGGATGAAGACATGGTGCCTGGCTCACCGAGCTACGACACCGAAACTGGAACCTTTGGCGCGGCTCAAACGGCGCTGGATGCCGGTGTGAAGCGGCTGGCACTCGTGCACCAACAGGCGAAGATGGAAGAGCCGGTGCGTCGGGCGCAGGCAATCTACGAGGTCAAAAGCATCTACGATGGGCCCGTTATCTGGGGAGAAGAACTACTCGAGGTTCCCTGGGAATAGGCGCGATCTTGCACTTGGGTCAGGCTGCTTCATAGGCATGTCGTGGTGCAAGTAAAGACATTTTCATCCACCCGCGTTCACTCGTGTTTGCACGGTTGCTCCTGGCGCGGGATCTACGAGTTTTCGCTCAATGATTTGACGTGACGCCATCACTCCATGATCCGAGCTCGACTTCACACTCTGAGGACAGAAGCAAGCTCGGAGTTGGCGCATGGGCGATCAAGAACTGGCGCGCATACTCGTTCCACTGGATGGCTCCGCTCGGGCGGAAGGTGCTGTTCCGTATGCGATAAACATTGCGATCGGCACTGGCGCTGAACTGATGTTTGTCGTGGTACTCCCTCGGGAAACCGAATGGCCGCAGATCGATATGGAGCAGTCTTTGATCAGGGCCGAGGTTGCGGCGCGGGCAGTTTCCAGGGTTAGCCGCGTCGTGCAAATTGGCGATCCGATGGTCGAGATTGTCGGTCTCGCAGATGAAAAAGCAGCTGACCTGATCGTTATGTCGACTCGCGGGTTAACCGGTCGTACGAGGCGCAAATTAGGCAGCGTCGTGGCGCGGGTGCTGCTGACCAGCCCGGTTCCCGTGTTTGCGGTGAGGACGGAAAACCGGGCGAAAAACATCTCCATTGAACGGCGCGTGGAGCACCTCATCGTCCCCGTGGATGGCTCGAACCGTACTCACGAGGTTGAGGCGTTGACTTTTCTGCTGGCGGTTTCGATGCAAGCCCGTGTGACGATCCTCCATGTGCGGGCTGGCGAAGAGTCTGACATGAGCGCTGCCGGCGAGCTGCTTGATGTGCTAGTAGAGAAGAACGTCCAGGTCGATATCGTGATACAGGACGGCGATCCCGCAACAAAGATCAGGAATTTTGCTGCACTTGACCCGAATTCAGTGGTGGTCATGTGCAGTCGCGGTCCGCAGAACAGGCAGGAGCACGTGATGGGGAGCGTCGCCGATTTCGTGATAAGGCACAGTCAAACTCCGGTCGTCGTAGTGCCGCCCGTGGTTGAAGAAGTTGAACTACGAGAAGAGCCCGATTACCTGCCCTGATTTGTGGTTAATCCAACAGGACGGTTCACCAGGAAACAGTGGCCGTAATAACCGCCGGGCCATCAGTGCCAGATCCGCTGCCGAGATCTCAAGAGACTCGAAGGGTCCCGGCCATCGTCTATCCATCTTCGATTCGCGTCACCCGCATCTCATCACCCACTTCCACATACCAGACCTTGACCGGATCACCGAGCGCCATGTGCTCTCGAAGATGAGACGGTGTGAAGCCTGCGAACGCGCCACCAACGAACTCCCATACCCTTCCATCTTCATCAACTAGAGTCAGCGATTCGAACTCCGCTATCGAACGTGCTTCTACGGCTGTGATCTCTCCAGTCACGCTTTTTTCTTCGTTCCCGCTGCTGCATGCGGCTATTACGGAGAAAAGCAGAGTAAAGAGGACGATTGAAATCCGGTGGTTCAGACTGTGAGTGATGTTTCGCGGCATCTGGGGCTGAGATGGCAGATTGGTAATCGGCAGAGTACTCAGTCTATCGCCAGACAGCGCATCTGAATGCTCCGGCTGCGGGCATGAGCCGGAGTCGTGAGATTCAAGTAGGATTCACCTGCAGTTGACCGACGATCAATAAGGTCAGTCGGGACACGGCTGCATATTTACGAATCTCTTGCATACGGGAAGAACAATGCCAGCCAGAAACCAGATCTCGCTCGAAGGAAAGATCGCATTCATCAGCGGAGCCTCGAAGGGCATCGGCGTCGAGATCGCCAGAAACTTCGCCGAGGCTGGAGCCGACCTTGCGATAACTGGCAGAAGCAGGGAGGGGCTGGCCGAAACCGAGGAGATAGCAAAGGGATTTGGCGTGAGCGTCTGGAGCGGGACCGCTGAGCTTGGCGATGCGGAGCAGGTGCGGCAACTTGGCAGGGATGCGCTGGAAGCGGTCGGGCGTGTCGACATCCTGGTGAACAACGCCGGGCTGGTGTTCCCTCAGCCATTGCTGGAGATCGGCGAGGAGCAGTGGAGGACGACGTATGACGTGGACGTGTTGGCGCCACTGGTGCTGACGCAGGCGTTCGTTCCGGGAATGATCGAACGCCGTTCCGGCAAGGTGATCAACATCACGTCTCGAGCAGCGCTTATCGGGCAGCCGGGCCTTGGCTCGTACAGCTCTGCAAAGGCTGCGTTGCATCAGCTTTCCAAGACAATGGCGGTTGAGTTCGGGCCGCACAATGTGCAGGTGAACTGCATCGCACCGACGGTGACTATGACTCCGATGGCGCAGCAGGTCTGGACGCCGGGGCCGCGAACCGATGCGAAGCTTGCACGAATTCCAGCGGGCAGGTTTGCTGAGCCGACCGAGGTTGCGGACGTCGCACTGTTCCTGGCGTCGGACCTGGCGGACTTCGTCAGCGGGACGATCATTCCTGCGGACGGTGGCGAGGGCGCTGGCTAGAGTGTCTGGCTACCGAATGCTGGGTTCCCTGAGATGGATGAAAACGGCGTCAGGTTGGCCATGTCTGGACGTCCTCGTAACCTCGCCGGCTACTCACCGGTATTCGTGGGCCTCAATACCACTGCGTGCTAATCGCGCTGGAACTTGACCGTGGCAACTGTGCCGGTGTCCGCGTCGCCGGTCAGGTCAAGCTGACCGTTGATGAGCCCGGCCGCCCGGCTTGCAATCGCCAGGCCGAGACCAGCGCCTCCGGTTTTCCTGCTACGAGCCTTGTCCACCCTGTAAAAGCGGTCGAAAACTCGCTCCAGGTGCTCTGGAGGGATGCCGGGTCCTTCATCACCGATGCGCACAGCGGCCATCGTTTCGGTGCTCTCGATGGCGACCGACACTTTGCCGTTCTCACGGTTGTACTTGATCGCGTTGTCGAGCAGCGACAGGACGATCAGGCGGGCGAGCACCTGGTCGCCTCGTATCACGACGGGGTCGCCTGTGACCGGCGGCTCGAGGCTAATCCCGCGGGCGGTGGCTAGCACCGATACGGCCTCACAGGAGTCCCTGACGACCTGCGCCAGGTCCACCGGCTCGTCTCCGAAGTCTCCCTCTTCGAAGTCGAGTCTCGCCATTTCGAGCAGTTTTGAAATGAGCGCGGCGAGATATGTGCTCTCTGTCCTGATGCCCGCGAGTAGTTCGCTGTCCGCTTCCGGTAAGACCGGGCCGTGCATGTCCAGCGCCTCGGCATTGGCGCTAATGATCGCAAGCGGAGTCCGCAGTTCGTGCGCTGCGTCTGCCACAAATGCCTTCTGCCGCTCCATCGCCACGTTGACCGGTCGCATTGTTCGACCGGTTAACAGGTAACCGGCTCCTGCTGCGAACAAGAGCCCCGCTCCGCCGACGGCGAGCAGCACGTTCCTGAGCGTGTCGACGATCTGGTCCTGGGCCTGGCGGGACTCGGCCACCTGCACGACGGCTATCACTGCGCCTTCGGAATCGAGAATTGGCTGCGTCACTACTCGCAGTGATCCGCCATCGCTTTTCACGGTGGATACCTGCCGATTGCCTTCGAGTGCGCGTTGCACGTCTTGAGTGATTGGCAGCGGGTCCGGCGGGGCTTCGAATGGCAGGGCATATTCACCACTGGTGTTGAATATTGCGAACTCAAGCGGTGGATCGCGACGGGCGAACTCTCGCAGGTCTATCGGGACGGAGCCGTCTGGCCGGAACTGCCGGAACGGCGACGGACGACCTCCGATGGCTCCAAATCCGGTGCGGCCGGCCCCGCGCTGGACAGATTCAGCTATCGAGATGAGTTCGCGATCTGCATTCTGGTTGATGACGCGTTGGGCCACGAGGAACGCGGCAAGAAGCAGCGCTACGATGACGACGGCCACGACGAGCACGTTCGTCACCGTCATTGTCAGTTGTACTCGCCCTAGCATGGTCAGCCGCCTCCGAGCGCGTAGCCGTAACCGCGTACCGTGCGGATCAGCTGGCGCTCCTCACCTGCGTCGACTTTCCGGCGCAGGTAGTGGACATACGTGTCGACAACGTTGGACTCGCCATCGTAGTCGAAGCCCCAGACTTCATCCAGGATTCGCGATCTGCTCAGGACGTGTGTGGCGTTTCGGGCAAGGAACTCGAGCAGCTTGAACTCCGTCGTTGTCAATTCAATACGCCTGTCGCCGCGTCGGGCCGAATGCCTGAGAAGGTCGACCTCGAGATCGTCGTAATTGAGTTTTGGCTCTGCGGAGTCGCTGGCCGGGCGTCGACTCAGCGCTCTCACCCTGGCGAGTAGTTCCTTGAACGCGAACGGTTTGCCGAGATAGTCGTCTGCACCGGAGTCGAGGCCGGTCACGCGGTCGTCGATGTCGCTGAGCGCGGTGAGCATGAGGACAGGGGTTTTGACACCAGCGGCGCGGATCGCCTTGCAGACCTGGATGCCGTCTAGTCCCGGCAGGAGGACGTCCAGCACGACAACATCGTGCTCTCCGGTGACGGCTTGAGACAGGCCGCTCGGCCCGTCTTCGGCCTCGTCCACACGATAGCCCTCGCGCTCGAAGACGCGGTGCATCGTCTGCCTGATTCCCGGCTCGTCCTCTACCAGTAGCACTCTCATGACACTTCGATTCTCGCGCCGGTATGACCAGAAAGTATTAGAGGATTCCAATGCTGCTCCAAAGGTAACCGAATAACGCAGGTGGATGATGGAGAACAAGGTTCACAAAAAGAGGTGAACACGGACAGGCCAAATCGCCTGAATCCCCAAGGATTGGTTGAGCCCGTGCTAAACAGAAAAAGATATGCAACGCTCTTCGCCGTACTGGTGATTATCGGTCTCGCTGCGGTGGCGTGTGGCGGAGACAGTGACGCCGCACCCGCTTCTGGCAACGAAGCGACTGCCGCAAGCTCGACAAGTACGACAACTCCTGTACTGGCAGCAGACGACAACAACGGAGCGGCACAGAACGGGGCTCCAGATGACCAGACGGCCGCGAACGGCGGACTGGACCCTGTATGTGTGGAGCTGGTGCTCGGCCGCACAGTCACAGGCTTCGCAGATATTACTGACGCAGAGCGCACCCGCATATTCGAGGAGTGCAGCTCAAACGGCCGCGGAGGCTTCGGCCCCAACGACGGCTTAGCAGGCGGCGCAAGAGGGGCCGGGTTCGACCCGGCATGCGTCGAAGAGACCCTCGGCTCCGAGGCTACCGATTTGACGCAACTTACCCCCGAACAGCGGCAAGAGGTGTTTGCTGCGTGCGGAGGCGACCTGGCAGGTGGTGGCAGGCCCAGTATCGGCCAGGGCGGCCAGGGTGACGGCAACAGGCCACCTGGAGGTGGCGGCTTTGGAGGTGGAGGCCTTGAGGCGCTACTCCAGAACGAGTGTGCGCAGAATGTACTCGGACGTAGTGTCGAGGATGTCAGCGAGCTCACGCAGGAGGAGATTCAGCGGTTGTTCAGTGAGTGTGCAGGGGCATTCGGAGGCCAGGGCGGCGGCGGGTTTGGCAGAGGGCAGAACGGCGGAACCGGCAGACTCGGCGGCGGTCAGGGCGCTCCGACTAACTGAGGATTACAACTATGAGCATGTTCAACACAATTTCCCGACGCGCTAAAAGTGAACCGAAGCGAGCAGCAATGATTCTGACAGTCATAGCGGCCGTTGCCGCTGCGATCGCCGTCGGCGCGATCTTCTTGCTCCGTGACGACTCACAGGCCTCCGCACAGTCTGCCAACCAGTTCGATTTCCAGGTGCAGAGAGGCTCAATCACCACATCTATCTCTATCGGTGGAACCTCCATCTTTCCGGTGAAGGAGGAGGTCTCGTTTGAAGCAGTCGGGACGGTCGACGATGTGCTGATCGCCGCCGGTGACACGGTGTCCGAAGGAGACGTTCTTGCCAGTTTCGATGCGGCAACCGTCGCCGCCCTGAAAGTGACTCAGACTGCTGCAGAAGCCGCTGCGAGTGAAGCTCAGGCGGTGTACGACATAGCGGCTTCCGGAGCTACAACACGGGCTGAGGTCGCGGCGGCGCAGGAGTCTGTAGCGCTGGCTGAACTTGCAGTGACAGCTGCGCAAGATGCGCTGTTCGATGTTTCCGCGGCAGTCGGAGTGGACGGCGAGGTTGTGACGGCCGCTCGTGAGGCGGTTTCGTTTGCAACACGCGACGTGGAAGCCGCGACCGCGGCGCTTGACGACGTGATGACGTCGGAGGCGTTGAGCGAACTCGATACCGCGATCGAGGATGCAGAAGCCGACTACCGGGATGTGTTGATGCGATGGCTGGGCGCGGTACCGGACGGCTACGAAACGATGACTTTCGACGAGATACTCGAGGCATGGGAGGTCACACTCACCGAGATCTACACCACGTACGCGGTCACACATCTCGACTCTGAGACTCCGTGGGTGGACGACGATGAGACGCCCTGGAACGAGGTCGTAGTCTGGACCTGGACCAGCATGTCGCTGAACGCCGTCGATACTGAAGCAGCCAGCAGCCCTCATGCGCTGATCCTGGCTCCGAGAGGAGAGGTCGAGTCGGCCTGGTCTGCGTTGGAGAAAGCCCGCGACGAATATGTAGCTCAAGGCCTGGCTGATACTGCAGCCGCGCTGGCGGCCGAAAAGACGGTCTCGAAGGCGGAGGGTGACCTGGCATCAGCGCAGGCCGATCTAACGGCGTTACTGGAACCGGCGCTTCTGGCTTCCCGGCAGGCGGCGCTGGACAGGACGACGGCAGAGCTTGATGAGGCGGTAATCACGCTGGAACAGGCCCGGGATAACGCAGACGCCATCATGAATGAGGCCGATTCGAAACTCGAACTGGCGCTGCAAGACCTGGCTGATGCAAGCGATGCGCTGGCATCCTCCACGCTGATCTCACCGATATCCGGGACCGTCCTGGCGGTGAATATCGAGCCTGGTGATTCCGTGACCCGCACGACCGTCGTGGCCGAGATTGCCGATACCTCGATAATTGCTGTCGAAAGCTCGGTCGATGAAGAGGACATCCTTTCCATACAGCTGGGACTGCCCGTGATCATCTCCCTCGATGCGGTCACCGGGCGCACATTCAGTGGAACGGTCACGGCGATCGGACAGGCTGAACAGTCGCAGCAGGGTGCCGTCAGCTTCCCTGTGGAGGTGACGCTGGACGATACGGCGGACCTCGAACTGGTCGAAGGCCTAACGGCGTCGGCCGAGGTGATCAACAGCCAGGTTGCCGATGTTCTCATAGTGCCGGTCGCCGCGGTTGGCGGCACGATCTTCGAGCCGTCAGTTGAGCGCACGACGAACCAGGGCTCAGAGACAGTTCTCGTGCAACTGGGATCATCCAACGGTACGTTCGTGGAGGTGCAGTCCGGCGTGAGTGAGGGCGACACGGTGGTCGCCACGATTGCCGGGCAGGTTGGGCTGCCCACGAACGACAACCTGCCATTCGTTCCCGGCGGTGGCTTTGGCGGCCGGATCCCGGGACAGGGCGGAGGCGGTTTCGGCGGCGGCGCCGGTGGACGGGGAGGCAACTGATGGCAACTCCAGTGGTTGAACTCCAGGAAGTGAAGAAGATCTACCAGCTCGGCGGCGAAACCGTAGCGGCCCTGGATGGAGTCGACCTGGTGATCGAAGAGCGAGAGATGGTGGCGATCATGGGGGCCTCCGGCTCCGGCAAGTCGACGCTTATGAACGTCGTCGGATGTCTCGACAGGCCGACGTCGGGCGCCTACCAACTGAACGGCAGCGACGTCGGATCGTTCTCAGACAACAGACGCTCGGATACTCGCGGCAGGTTCATAGGATTCATATTCCAGAGCTACAACTTGCTTCCGCAATTGACAGCCGCGCAGAACGTCGAGCTTCCTCTGCGGTACAACCCGCGCGGATTCGATCGAAAACAGGCGGTTGTCGAAGCATTGGACCGGGTTGGCCTGGCAGACCGGGCAAACCACCGGCCGAACCAGCTTTCCGGGGGCCAGCAGCAGCGCGTTGGCATTGCGCGAGCGCTTGTCGGACGGCCCAGTCTATTGCTTGCGGATGAGCCAACGGGAAACCTGGATAGCAACTCGACGGAGGAGATCATCACGCTTCTGCAGGAATTGAACAGGGAAGACGGAATGACGGTAGCGATGGTCACTCACGAACCCGAAGTAGCCGCTGCGACGCGGCGAGTTGTGACGTTGCGGGATGGCAGGGTCCTGTCTGATGAACAGGTAGAGCAACGACATTTCTCCGGTTTTGCTCAGCATGGAGAAGCCACCGGAGTGGTGCAATGAGCCCACAGATGATTCTCGGTACCGCTATCACGTCAATCGCAGCAAGCAAGATGCGATCTTCTCTCACGCTGCTCGGAGTCGTCATCGGTGTCACGTCGGTTATTGCGTTGATGGCCATCGGCCGAGGCGCGCAGGATTCGATCACATCTCGAATTTCTGCAGAGGGCGCCGAGGTGCTGTTCGTCAACGTCAACTTCGCTGAGACCGACGCGCAGGATCTGACCTTCAGCGATGCACTCGCCATAGCGCAGTCGCCCGATGCTGCCGATGTAGAGATGGTGGCGGCGACGCTGAGTGCCGGGAACGTCGATATTTCACTCGGAGCCACCGCGCTCAGCACCACTGCGACCGGCGTCACGCCTGAGTACTTCACGGTAAACGGCTACGAGATCACCAGCGGGCGTTCTATCTCGCCTGCCGATCTCCTTGCGCGGACCAATGTTGCAGTACTCGGCTCGAACCTGGCGCAGAGCCTCTTTCCGGGCCAGGAGGCGACGGGGCAGGAGTTCTCGATCAATGGAAGGCGCTACCTGGTGGCTGGCGTTATGGACTCGGTAGGCGGCTTCACACGAGTCGATGACCAGGTTTTTGTTCCGCTGACTACGGCGGAGGCAAGGCTGTTTGGCAACGCTGCTCCCGGTGAAACGATCAACGTGAGCCAGATCATCGTCAAGGCCAACGACGCCGAGTCGGTTGAGAGCGCTGCCGAGCAGACCGACATTGTGCTCAGGTTGCAGCACGGACTCGCATTTTCCGGCACGCCGGACTTCTCTATCTCCAACAGCGCCGGCATCGCCGAGACCCTGGAGGAGACGACCGATGTCCTGGTGATCTTCCTGGGAGTTGTTGGCGGAATCTCACTGCTCGTCGGCGGAATCGGGATCATGAACATCATGCTTGTGTCTGTGACCGAGCGAACGAGGGAGATCGGCATCAGGCGGGCGATAGGAGCGCGGCGGAGCGCTGTCCTCCTACAGTTTCTGACTGAGGCGACGGTCCTGAGCATTGGCGGTGGTCTGCTTGGTGTCTTGATCGGAGCGATCATCACCCGGCAGTTCAGCGGAGTGCAGTTCCTCAATACAACATTCGATGCTCAGATGTCGGTGGACATCGTCGTGCTCTCGATGGGTGTAGCGGCAGCTATTGGCCTTGTGGCGGGTTTTTACCCGGCTGCACGCGCTGCTTCGCTCGACCCTATCGACGCACTTCGCCACGAGTAGTTTTTCATCACCGGCTTCCATTAGAAGACTCTAAGCAGGAACTCATGGCTGGCTGAGACTGGTCGGCTAGTTTTAATGGCAGGACTGCGAAACATTGCGCGATGCGCACAAGCAGCACGGAATTGAAGGTATTGATGCGAAGAAAACTGAAATTGCTTGCGGTGGTCACCGGGCTGGCGGTATTTTCGCTGGTCGGCGTGGCAGCTGCGAGCGCTCACGGATTCGGCGGCTCTTCGGAGCGACTGGACCGGGTTGCGGAGATCCTCGGGGTAAGCCCGGAGGAACTCTCTGCTGCGGTCACGGAAGCTCGCTCGGAGGCCAGGACTGCTCGCCTCGAGGAGAGACTGACAGCGGCTGTCGAGGAAGAAGTTCTGACGCAGGATGAGGCGGATGCCATTCGAGACTGGATTGGCGGCAAGCCGGAGTCGCTCAGCAACCTGAGCCACAGCGAGAGGCACGGATTGCGCAGCGCGGTCCAGGACGAGACGCTTTCCGAGTTCCTGGCCGGCCTCGTTGGTGAGGAGATCATCACGCAGTCTGAGTCGGACGAGATTGCCAGCTGGATTGGCGCACGCCCGACCGAGACGCTGGAGAAGTTCCGGTCCGAATTCGGTCATGGAAGAGGTCACAGGGGCGGACACGGATTTAGAGGTCACCGCGGCGGCTTCGGTCGCGACTTCGGGGGGTTCCCGAGGTTCGGTGAGCCAGCTCCTTCTACCGAGAGTGGCGCGGAGACGAGCACCGCGATCGTCTACTACTAGAAATCACAAGCCCAACAGTTGCATCAGGGGTCTGGCGTCGTATCCGCGCCGGGCCCCTGTTCGCGTCCAGCGATCGAGGGGCGGCCGCATGCGGCCGCTCTGAACCGTTCGCTGGTTCCGCAGTTTCCCCGGAGCCGGTGATACGGTTCGGCAACTGGAGATACCTACGATGCTTGAAAACTTCACCCTTGCAATAACCGTATTCGCCGTGGCCGGTTCCGGGCTCGTCGCAGGACAGTTCTTCGTCTTCTCAAACACCGTGATGAATTCGCTGGGACAGATGCCTGCTCCGGCGGGAATCAATGCCATGCAGCGGACAAACGTCACGATCGTCAATCCGCTCTTCATGCTGGTGTTCATGGGCACTCCGCTCGCCAGCGTGTACCTGTTCGTATACGGGCTCATAAACCTCGATGAGCCGGGGTCCATCTATCTGCTGGCAGGCAGCAGCCTTCACGTTGTCGGCTCACTGCTGGTCACGATCGCGTTCAACATTCCCCGGAACGATGCTCTCGCGGCGGTCGATCCTGAAAGCGAAGAAGGCGCCAGCTACTGGTCGAAATACCTGCGGGACTGGACGAGGTGGAACCACGTTCGGACGATTGCAACGACAGGTTCCGTCGTTCTGCTGAGCCTTGCCCTGTCGTGGGGCTGATATGAACCGGGAACACGGTTTTTTCAAAACGCAGGGATTCGAAAATGCACGACGACATCACGTTCGCTGTGCCGTGTTCTTCGTCTTACACATACGAGACGCTTGCGAGGCCGAGACAACTCGCAAATGGACCCCGGGTTTTTGTGAGTAAGTCCTGGTGCGGCCGCGTTGAGGCTGGCTCATACAGCGTACGGCGTACGTGCTGCCTCAGCCGCTGCTCGAAATGACAGGCAATATCAGCTGCGAAGGGTGTTCCGGCGAATGGAAAACCGCCTGCTGGGCCGTTCTCATCTCGGTGTCGTTGTACAGATCGCCCCCGGTGTTCAGGTTTCGGTCGAAGCGAGGAAAGTTAGAGGAAGAGACTTCGAGCCGGACACGGTGCCCCTTCTTGAAAACATTACTCGTCACGCCGACCGTAAGTTCGTATTCATAAACTTTGCCGGGCTCCAGCATCACCGCTTTCTCAAATCCCTCGCGATAACGTGCCCTGATGATTCCGTCGCAGAGGTTCAAGGCGTAGCCGGTCGGCGAAACGTCCACCAGCTTGGCCGTCCAATCGCTATCCAGTCCATCTGTGGCGGCAAATAGCCTCAGGCGCACCGGTCCTGTGACCTCCAGATCCTCCTCCAACACTTCCGAGGTGTAGCAGAGCACATCGTTCCTGGCTTCAGCCGGCCGCTGATCATATGGCCCCCACGGCACGATGTCAGGAGAGCAACAGTTGTTGCCTCCCAGCGTCTGTACCGGGAACTCAGGATCGTAGACAAAGCGGTCGGGCGGCTCGTCACCGTGTGAATCTGCTGTCAGCTTCCCGTCACCCATCGCCGAATTGGCGCTGCCATCCGAATGCAGGCTCCACGACTGCCAGTCTGTGCGCTCCAACGGCCACTCGTTCTCGTCCCTCCACTGGTTGATGCCCATCACGAACAACCTGATCGGAGCGAGGTCGTCTTCGGTTTCACTCCCCTTCAGCCATCGGTCGAACCAGTGCAACTCGATGCCATCCAGGTCCAGCTTTGAGTCAGCACCGAAGTCGATATCACCGGTCTTCGTCGATGTGCTCAACGCGTGCGGCCACGGTCCCATGATTAGCTTCGGCTGGCGCGCCAGTTCGGTGGCACCGTTCTGCCGCAGTCCATTGAAATTGTCGAACGCATCGGTGGCATAGAGGTCGTACCAGCCACCCATGATCAGAGCAGGGACCTCTATCTCGCCAAAACGTCGTTCGGTGTTGACCTCGTTCCAGTACTCGTCATCTTCAGGGTGTGACAGCCAGTCCTGCCAGAAGGTCATGTCTCTGCCGGTGTTACCCGCAAGATCGGCCAACGGCAGCCACCGAAACGCCTCGGTCCAGTTGTGGTAGTCGATGCTTTGAGCGGTCCGGCCAGTCGTTCGCATACCCCATGTCATCATTACGTTAAGTTGAAAAGCGCCTCCAGGATGCACCAGGCCGCTGTAGTAGTCGGTGCACATCACGCGCGGCACGATGGTCTTCAGATATTTGCTGCGCAGAGGCGCACTCAGCCACTGGACACATGCGCCGTATGAGCTGCCTGCCATTCCGATGCTCCCGTTGCACCAGTCCTGTTTGCCGATCCATTCCTGGGTGTCGAAACCGTCCTCGACCTCCTGGTGGAAGGCGTAGTACTCGCCTCTCGAATCCCATCTGCCTCGCACGTCCTGGGCGACACATGCGTACCCGCGGTTGGCGAGATGGCGGGCTTTCTGCACCGCCGGGTCCATGTTGTTGCTGTAGGGAGTTCGCATCAACACGACCGGAAACGGGCCTTCGCCACGAGGCAGGTAGACGTCGGTGGAGAGTGTGACGCCGTCTCTCATCGGAACCTGGCGGTCAAGTTGCATCTCAACTTCGTAGTTTTGGGCCATCTGGCCGACGCTCCCCTCAGGATTGTTTGGGCATCGTTCACACCGGCGCCCACAGTCATGTCCGCTATGGCTCCGGCGACTTTATCGTTAGATCTGGTTCTGTGCACAGCCCACGGGGAGTTCGATCAATCCGTCCAAATCGAGTCGTCAGCGGAAGCACTGGTCATGTGCCAGGGCCTAGGGCCGGGAGAATCCGACATCGGATGGGCGGGCCATTATCTCTTCTCCGCGTGCGATGGCGTACGCCTCGCCAAGGACCAGGGGACCGGTGACCTTAACCGGGTCTCCGCCTTCGCGTGTGACGATCAGCTTCGCACGCTCGACCTCAAGCGGTCCGAACTCGATGCGGCGCGCCAGTCGTCCGGGCCGGAGGATCGCAGGATCGATTTCCGGCCGCGTCGCATTCGTCGTGGCGATGACACGCAGGTCGGCCAGTTCTCCGAGAAGTCCGTCCCCGATGTTTAGCAGGTCTGTCACTTCGTCGAAGTTATCCGGACCTCGTTTTGACAGGCCCCGGTCTGCGTCCTCGAGAATCAAGCATGTGGGGTGAGATTTGCTATGCCCCTCTTCGATCAGCGTAGTTAAAAGCGAGGGCGCCGAGATGCTTCCCACGGCAGACGCCGGCAGCACGACAAATCTCACATCCTCCGGGGCGGAAGAGATGACCGCTCTCATAAAGAAGCTTTTACCGGTTCCCGGTGGTCCGGAAAGCAGGCTGAGCCTACCTGCCGGGGTCTTCGATTCGAGGTCGGCGACTATCTGGCGAAAGCCGACAACGACTCCCGGCTCATAGTTGCCTTCTTTGAGTGGCTCGTTAACCGTGCCTAATTCTCTGAGTTGCAAACCGCCTCGCCTCACCACGGCCATCGCTACGGACCCTGTAGGCCCGCGCATGGAGAAGAACTCTGAAAGCAGCTCTGAAACCGAGTTGACGAACTCCTCACGTAGTCCTGAGGCCTTGGCGATCCACCTGCCGTCGTACCCCTTCGATATTGTGAAGATTCCGTCATCTGCGACGAATATTGATTCGCCATTTTCCGAGTAGTCGTTGCTAATCGGCGACACGAGCATCGTCACAACTGGCTCTGCGATTACAGCTGCAGCGGCAAGGAGTTTCGACGGTTCTTCCACGTGACCGAATGCTTCAGTGCGAAACATCTTGACCCCGTCACCGAGTTGCCGAAACGTTGCAGCGAAGAACCAGTCCATTGGATCTCCGGCGCCGTCCGCGTCAAATTGAATGTGGTCTCGCCAGTCACTCATTGAACTCTCTGCCGCGGGGATTGGGGTTGTAGCTCATCGGCCGGGGCTGGCAGTGTATCTGACGTAGTGGTCAGAGCCAGGAATCGAGACCAGGGTGCCCCCCGGCTGTCGCCCCTATATGATTCGCTACCTGGACATAGCAGCAATACGAAGGCACAACCTGTGAACGACAAACTCACCATCGCAGTCATCGGTGCCGGTGGCACCGGCGGATTCTACGGAGGCGCACTCGCCCGAGCAGGCCACGACGTCACGCTGATCGCGCGTGGCCCCCACCTCTCAGCCATTCAGCAGAACGGTCTCCAGGTGAACTCTGTTTTGCTGGGCGACTTTCACCTCGACATTGCAGCAACCGACGACATATCTGAAGTCGGTCCGGTCGACCTCACCATCCTCGCCGTCAAGAGCTGGGGGACCGAAGCCGCCATCGGAGATATGGCTCCGTTGATTGGCAACGACACCATGATCGTTTCTACCCAGAACGGTATTGACAGCGAGCGTCAGCTACAAGAAGCATTCGGCTCCGGCAACGTCCTCGGCTGCACCGTGACGGTCTCGGCCAAAATTCAATCACCTGGCGTCGTCACACAGGCCGGAGGACCCGGCTCCGTGGTAATTGGAGAGATAGCCGGCGGCCTGTCAGACCGCGTTAACCGCCTGACCGCCTTATTCAACGAAGCCGGTCTCCCAACAGAGGCCCACGAAAATGTGATGCGTGCCCTGTGGGAGAAGTTCATCTTCATCTGCGCCCTGAGCGGCATGACTGCGCTCACCCGCAAGCCGATCGGCGACATATTCGCGCAGGAATCCACGACCGAGATGTACCGCCAGGTCCTCGAAGAGGTTGCGGAAGTAGGCCGTGCCGAAGGCGTGGACCTCCCGCCAGACACGGCCGCTAACATCCTCAGAACCACCCAGTCACGCGAACCGTTCATTCTGGGCTCGATGGGCCATGACATCGTCGCAGGGAACCCGATCGAAATCGGCCTTCTGAACGGCCGTGTCGCTGAACTCGGTAAAATCCACAGAATCCCAACCCCCGCCAACTTTGCCGTCACCGCCGCCCTGATGCCCCACGAGCGGGGCACAAGCTAGATGAACGGTTTTTGAGCTGGTAACAGTTCGCTCCGCTTCAATAGAAACGGTGGATTCGACAATTGAGTGTCGATAGACCGCTGCCTACAAATTCACATAGCTCTCGGTCCGCCAGCATGGTTCCGACCCAATTACCGACTTCCGCGGTGTCCGGAAGTTGAATCGCCTTGCCTGGAATTCTCTGGTTAGATCCTTACGCCAAACTCAGCCTGAAAGCCCTGCCAGACAGATTCCGGCACCATCGTCGTGGCACTTGCATACGCCTCTTCAAATTCCTTCTGGTTCGCCGGTCCGGTCAGGACAATGCCATTGCCATTGACCGGTGCATTGAGAGCGAACTGCATCGCCAGATCTCGGATATTCACACCGTGTTCGTTGCACCATTGCCACATCCGGTGTGCGTGCGAAGCTGCGGCAGGGTCTACGAGGCTGCCTATGGTCGCCGGTACGAGTTTCCCGTCCTGGTCGTGTGTATGCTCAGTCCCGATCTGGAGTTCCGGTTCGGGGCCTGCCAGCATTGAGCCGCCCAATGGACTGCCCAGGATGATTCCAACGTCATTCTCAAGAGCGAATGGAATTGTGTCTTCAGCGAGTGATTGCGAAAGCAGCGTGTAGTCCAAGTACGACAACAGAATGTCTACGCCCGCTTCTATCGCCCGCCGATGATATTCATGCTGTCTGACACCAACGCCAACGTGACCGATGCGCCCTTTCGCCTTCCAATCGAGCATCACGTCCAGACAGGTCCCCAACGGTTCTTCGATGTCGTACCGCGGTCCGTGAATCAAAACTGAGTCCACGTACTCCGTTTGAAGCTCTCTAAAGCTGTTCTCCAGGCTCCATGTTGTCGCTTCTTTTGACCAGTCTCTGAGAAATCGCGGGTGAGAGCCCACCTTGGTCTGGAGGTACACCTTGTCTCGCCATCCACCGGCCAGAGCCAGGCCAAAGCGATGCTCGCTGGCGCCATAGAAAGGAGACGTGTCGACGAAGTTGATCCCCCGCTCAATAGCCTCCCGAATAGTCGTTACAGCGTTATCGTCGGACTGCTCCGGCCAACCCAGGTGCCCGCCCCCCAGTCCAAGCGCTTTTGGCTTCATCTCTGTGCGTCCCAATCGCCGAACTTCCAGGTCTGGCATTTTGTGACTCCATTGCACGGCTGAGATTGATGCCGCGATCAATCCAATTCGTTTCTCTTCGGGCGTTGATAGTAAACGCTTCGAGTGAACTAGGTGCTTGGTAAAAGCCCAGTACGTTCACCCGCCAGAAACGCCCCTGTGGCGGCAATGCAATAGATGCAAGGAATGCCAATCTTTTCGGGATCCGCTGCACGCCAACCCGGCAAGGGCCTCGAAAACGGGGCGAGTAGAAGTTCCGTGAGAAAACCAGAACCTTGGACAGACGAACCGGGGCCGCAACCCGCGAAACTAAACTTGTGGGGACTGGTGGAGCTGGGGGGATTCGAACCCCCTACCTCTTCGATGCGAACGAAGCGCTCTCCCAAATGAGCTACAGCCCCGATTTAAGTCCTGCGCCCATGTGTATGAGTGCGCGGTGAGTGCCGATGGAAGCCGACTGTCGCGGCCGACACTGCTTCCAGATTAGCAACCCGGCGACATCTGTGTAAACGGGCATTCGTTCGGTTGGCGTCACCAGCGGCGCGAGCGAGCAACCAAGTGAGAGATTCGTCGGCTGCCTGCCACAGTCTCGATGCGCGAGGGTGATCGATGCAGCTAAATCGTGACGGTGGTCGAACCAACGCGGCTCTGGACCGAACCGTTGCGGGTGGGGCTGTAGGGACTGCGGCACACGCGTGCAGTATCGGTGAGCCGAACTACACGCAGACCGTGCGTCGGCGTATCATCCGCCAGCGCAGTCCAGTGCTGGTGTGCGCGCACGGGCAGTCGTCGTCAACAAGGAGAACAGATTCTGTGCTTGAGCATTTCAAGGTCCCGGCCGATATTGCGGTCAAGGTGCCGTTAGACAGGTTGCGTGCCGCAACGGAAGCTGTTTTCAGGAAGTGCGGTGTGCCGGACAGGGAGGCTAAGCAGGGAGCCGATGTGCTGATGTTTGCAGACCAGCACGGCATTGATACGCACGGCGTATCGAACATGCTCCGCAACTACGTTGGCATGTACAGCTCAGATCGGTTGAACCCGGATCCGACTATCGAAATCGTCAAGGAGTCGGCGAGCACAGCTCTTATCGACGGTGGTGGTGGACTGGGGCTGATGACTGCGCCTACGGCGATGCAGATCGCGATAGAGAAGGCTCGGGAATCTGGCTCCGGCATCGTGAGCATTCGCAACTCGGGACACCTGGGCGCGGCCGGGTATCACGCGCTGATTGCGGCAGAGGCCGACATGATCGGTTGGTGCATGACCGCTGGTGGGAAGTCGATGATTCCGACCTTCGGCGCAGAGCCGCAGCTTGGCACGAACCCGATAGCGTTCGCCGCTCCGTCTGACAAAGAGCCACCGTTCTTTTTCGACGCCGCAATGACGTCTATCGCCGGGAACAAGATCGGGCTGGCGAACAGGCTAGGAAGACCGCTTGGCGGCGGTTGGGTTGCTAACGACGATGGCACGCCGAACATGGAGGGTGGGGCCGTAAAGGAATTTGCCGCGAATTCGTTGCGGACTCAGTTGCCTCTTGGATCAACACGGGAGCTGGGCTCGCACAAAGGCTACGGCCTTGGCGTGATGGTCGACATACTCTGCGGTCATCTTTCGTTCGCTCCGGGCTTTCCAACCCTTGCACAGAACCGGCGCGCTCACTTCGTCGCTGCTTACAGCGTCGACGCGTTCGGGGATATCGCCGATTTCAAGAGCAACATGGACAGTATGCTCAACACACTGCGGGAGACGAAGCCGATGCCGGGGCATGACCAGGTCTACTATGCCGGGCTGCCGGAGCACTTCGAGGGGATCAAGCGCCTCGAACAGGGCGTGCCACTGCATCCCGAAGTTGTGGACTGGTTCCGCAGCATCTGCGCCGAATTCGAAATCCCGTTCGACCTGGTATAGCGAGAGCCTGCTCTCGATTCAGTACCGAGTAGCGCCGACATTGGAGACCCCATGGACTTGACAACAGACTTCACCGGTCTGATGGTGCCGTTGCAGCAGCATGAGCAGGTGTTGCGCTTCACTGCATCTCGGCAACGCCTGGCAAATGACCCGTACCGGCCGACGTTTCATTTCTCGCCGCCAGAGAATTTTATGAACGACCCGAACGGGCTTTGCCAGTGGAACGGCCTCTATCACCTGTTCTACCAGTTCAGAGCGGACGGTGAAGAGCGAGTCCACTGGGGCCATGCGGTGAGCCCTGACCTGGTGAGCTGGCGGGACCTGCCGATGGCGCTTTATCCGGACCAGGAACAGGACTGCTTCAGCGGCCAGACACTGGTTGAGGACGACCGTGTGATAGCGATCTACCACGGTACGCAGGCAGGCAATGCCATAGCAACGGCGTCAGATCCGTTGCTTGTCGACTGGCAAAAGCACCCGGGCAACCCGGTTATTCCCATCGTTCCCACAGATGAAGATGGCTCGCCTTACCGGGTGTTCGATCCATGTATCTGGAAAGAGGAAGGCGGCTACTACTCGCTGTCCGGCGTCTACAAGGACGGCACTCGAAGCATCGACGGCATCGGCGTCGATCACGTCTTCAGGTCAGCCGATCTGAAGACGTGGGAACACCTCGGACCGCTTGTCGAAGGCGTTTACGACACCGAGCCGGGCGAGGACTACGCCGTTCCAAACTTCTGGCCTATCGGTACCGGCAAGCACATGCTGTTGTTCTTCAGCCACAAGCGCGGCGGCCAGTACTTCGTCGGAGAGTATGACACGGCGCTTCACCGCTTTCACGCCGAACGGCACGGCCGGATGAACTACGGACCGCTGGCTGTCGGCAGCCTGCACGCGCCGTCGGCGACGATAGACGAATCTGGCAGGTTCCTGTCGGTCTTCAACATTAAGGAGAGCAAGGTGCCGAACGGCTGGAGTGACATCATGACCGTCCCACGCGTGTTGTCGCTTGCCGACGATGGCTCCGTGTTGATCAATCCCGTTGCGGAGCTTGAGTTGCTGCGTCATTCTCACGCAGTGGCGAGTGAGATCGAGTTGGAGGCGAACGGCGAGACGGTGATTTCAGAGATTTCTGGCAATGCCATCGAGATCCAGGCTGTGCTTGATCCCGGTGATGCCCACGAATCGGGACTGAAGGTCCTGCGCTCGCCGGACGGCAGCGAGGAGACGCGTATCTCGTTTTTTCCAAAGGGTCATCCGCGATTCGGGACGGCACAGTTGCAGATCGATGGCACAGCGTCTTCCCTGCGAACGGACCTCATTCCGCGCACGCCGGAGATTGGACCGCTGGAGATTGGTGACGGCGAGCCGGTGCGGCTGCGTATCTTCATCGACCGAAGCGTTGTCGAGGTGTTCGCAAATGGCCGCCAGTGCCTGACGCTTCGTGTCTATCCAGAACGATCTGACAGCGTTGGAGTATCGGTGTTCGCCCGCGGCGGGAGAGCGACACTTCGATCAATGGAAGCGTGGCAGATGCGGAGCGTCTGGCCGGAGCTTGCGGGCGGCGACTGAAGTCGAACTCTAGTCCGGCGCCTGCCTCCAGAACGGTTCACGTTTTCGAACAGTCTCCAGGATTGACTCATCCCACGGCGGCAGAGTGAACCCGAGCGGCTGTAGCGGACCGCTGCGCCAGCCGATGCGCTCATGGACCTGCGGCTGGCTGTAGTAGGCGAGGTAGACAACCTCCAGCACGTTGGCAAAGTCTCCGGTTATAGAGTTTTCAATCTCCTTGATCGCTTCGTCCTGACGCTCGCCATCGAGAGCCAGGAATCCACCTTCCGCTTCCACTGACATATCCAGCGTCAGGGCATCGAGAAATCGAACGATGGACCTGTAGTACCGGGCGTGTTCAACCGACATCCGCTCGATCTCGTCAAACAGCCCCATCGAACCTGCGCCCGGAAGGTTATCCACGGGCGGGATCATGCGGTCCATGACGACGCGCATATTGCGCTTGTCAGAATCGGTCAGCGTGCCCTCTCTGGTCGGCATTTTTTCTCTCCTGGTTGAATGATCAACACCGGCGTCAGTGCTGTTGCACTGGACCGGCAACTACTTCAACTCTTCAGGTCCTGGCGCTCATTGATGATGTGATCTGCTGCCCAGAGCGCGATCGCCTGGATCGTTGGGGTCGGGTTGACGGCTCCGCTCGTGACGAACACGCTGCCGTCGATGATGAAAAGGTTGTCGACATCGTGCGACTGGCAGTGTGCGTCGACAACAGACCCGGTGGGGTCTTCGCCCATGCGTGCCGTTCCCATCAGGTGCCAGCCGCCGCCTCGCAGCATCGGGTTTGTCTCGGTCTTGTGAGCGCCAGCCGCCTCAAGCACTTTTTCAGCGTTGCGGATGCCGTGGTCGAGGAGCTTGCGAGTGTTCTTCGAGACCCTGTAGGACACCTTCGGCGAAGGTATGCCGTTCGAGTCCTTGAGCTTCGTATCGAGCTCAACCCGGTTGTGCTCTTCCGGCAGGTCTTCCGATATGACCGCGAGCAGGCTCGACTTCCCAAATCGCTCTGCGAACTCCGCGTGGTGTCCTTCACCCCATCCGACCGGCGTGATTGTCAAACCGGTCGCCGTCTTGGCGGGACCGGAACTGCGGTTCATCTGGTACGAGTAGCCGCGGACGAAGTCTCGCCTTGAGTGGGTTTCGTAGAACTCCTGCGAGACGACGATGTTGCCTAGCGCGCCCTGGAAAGTGTTCGGCTCGGCGTCAGCAAAGAGGCCCGTGACCATTGCGTACGGGTGAAACATCAGGTTCTTGCCGACGAGGCCAGAGGAGTTCGCTATTCCGTCCGGGTGGTGCTTCGATTTCGAAAGCAGCATGAGGCGTGGCGTGCCGATTCCGTTTGCCGCGAGTATGACCGCCTTCGCCGTCTGGTGGTGCTCGATGCCCTCGGAGTCGTAGTACATGACGCCGGTGGCGCGGCCATCCGGGTCTGTTGTGATCTCGAACACACGCGCACCGGTTCGGACTTCAACTCCGTTCTTTATCGCCTCCGGCAGGTAGGTGACGTCCGTCGAGCCCTTGGCTTTCTGATAGCAGCCGAGCCCGTTCGGCCCGCAGTTGTTGCATGCGTTCCGACCGCGATATGGCTGCGAGTTGATGTAGGAGTCAGACGGCCACCAATGCCAGCCGAGCTTGTCGAAGCCGCGGGCGATGCGCTCGCCGTCCGGTCCGAGAGGGAGTGGCGGCATTGGCCGCGGCGATCTCGGCGGATTGGCTGGGTCGCCCGATATGCCGGAACAGCCCATCCACTCGTCGTTGAGATCAAAATACTTTTCGAGATCGAAGTAGGAGATTGGCCAGTCGTCCGCTACGCCGTCAAGCGACTTGACGCGAAAGTCGGAAGGGTGAAAGCGAGGCGTGTGGGCCGTCCAGTGAATCGTGCTGCCGCCCACCGCGTTAAACATTAGCGGTGCGATGTCTGACTCTGAGTCGTTGACCGGATAGTCTTCCGGGAGTTTGCGAATGTTCGGGTCGAATGCGAAGGATGTGGCGCCGCGGAACTCCCAGTCCGCGTGGGCTGCCGGGTACTGGTCGGTCTGTTGCCAGTCGCCCTGCTCAAGGCAGACCACCTTGAAACCGGCCTCGGAGAGACGCCACGCCGCGGCGGCTCCTGATGCGCCCGTGCCGACTATCAGAATATCGACAGATCCGGTTGCCAACTGATCGCCTCCAGTAGTCAGGTCGTGACCCGGCATGCGCGTTCAAGCGTCTTACTACACAACCGACTCGGGTTGCGCCTGATCGCGGCCGCTAACATATCACCGGGCGGAGGGCGGTCACAGAGGGATTCTGGAATTTATCCGGGATCGGGCCAGAAACGGGCCAGAAACGGGAGATACGGATGTCGGAAGTGATGGTCAGGAGCCTGGAGAATCTACAGGTCTACGTTGAGCTTGAAGATCACACCTTGCTCGCAGACGAGCCGCCGGGCGTTGGTGATGGGAAAGGACCGACGCCGTACGATCTGTTGCTGTCTGCGCTCGGGAGTTGCGTTGTTATGACGCTACTGCTGTACGCCCGCCGCAAGGAGTGGCCGCTTGAGGGTGTCGAAGTAGATCTTGCACACGACCGGGTGTACGTTGAGGACACCGAGAGTGTGGAGAGTAGCGGTGGTAGGCTCGACCGATTTTCGATTGATATCCGCCTGGTCGGCAATATCGACGAGGAGCAACGGACGAGACTGGCAGATATTGCAACGAGATGTCCGGTCAGGAATACGATAGCCGGCGTTCCGAAATTTCGGGAGACGGTGACTGTGGTTGCACCATGAGGGTGTCAGGATGAAAAAACTCAGGAACGAATAATGCTGAACGGTGTTCTTGCCGCGTACTTGATAATCCTGGCGTCACTGCCCGTTCCAATAGTCCACTTCATCACCTTCCCAATCGGCCCGTTCGTGGCAGGTTTCGTTGGAGGGGGATTGGCGAAGGCTGACGAGGGCCGAGTGGTCATTTTTGGCCTGATTGTTGGCGGACTTGCGCTCATCCCGGCTGCGGTGCTACTTATCCTGGCACTTGCGTTGGACGTCAAGTTCCCCGTGCCAACCGGACTCGTCGTAGGCGCAGCGTTCGCCCTGGTGCCCTATACGTGGTTTGGCGTCACTGTGGGTGCGCTGATCAGCTTTGTTCTCAGGGACAGAGAGCGTAAGAACGTTGCGAAGGCCATTTCCGCGGGTTCAGATGATTGAAACCACTTTTTCAGCGGAGGCCACCTTTTTACGGATGCGCCTCGCCCTGGATTTCGCAACTGCCGGATGTGGTACGACGATCAATGGGCCGCGACAGGCTCGGAGAAAGTTGTCGCCCTTACTGCCCCTGACCAGCCTGCTGAACCCGGATCTCATCTGGGAGCCGGCAACGACCCATGAGCCGCGTTCCTGAAGCTGCCTGCGGGCGATTCCGATCACACCACCTGTCACGTCTTCCACCTGCGCCTGGCAGCCCTGGCTCCGCAATTGTTCTGCCAGTCCCTCAGCCGCCAGACGCTCCGGAGTGATAACCGACTTCGGGCCGGAGTCGTCAGTGGATTTCTGGTCCCGGCTGTTCAGTAACAGCACGAGCCTTGAATCGAGCGCCCTGGCCATCGTCGTTGCGATCGGCATCGCAGCCTCAAAATTTTCGGATTCGTTTAGAGGAACGAATATCGTCTCTGGGTATGGAGGCCTCTCGCCGTTCAACCTCATGTGCGCCCGGTTGATCAGGAACAGAGGGCCCGCTGTCAGCTTCCAGAGGTCGGACGTCACGTTGGTCTGAATACCGCTTACGACTCGCGGCCGGGTCCTTGCTGAAACCAGCGTAAGTCCGAACTTTCCTGTGGTGGCGCGATAGGCGATGAGGTCCGCAGCGTCGCCGGTTGCGACGTTCCAGCGAGCGTTCAGGCCGTGCGGTTTAAGCCGCGCCTTTACTTCTTGCAGGTACGCGGTTGCGAGATGGGAGCCGCGGTCGTGCTGGGCATCCGGGTACGGTATGTGACCGGCTCTACCGAGCCGCACCGGATGCATTGGCTGGAGGCAGTGGAACAGGTTGATCTCGCCACCGAGCCGCCTCGATATGAGGGCCGCGTACGGGAGCGTCTGCTCGGACTCGTCTGAACCGTCAAGAGGCAGCAGAAGGCGATCGAGCAACAGTTCGTGTGCTCGGCTCAGTACCTGTATCGGCAACTCTTCAGTGTGCAGCTGCCCGGGGACCAATATGTCTGGAACAGTCAAATAATTCTGATCAGTCCATGTGTGCTGACAATCCGTGATGCACAGAGCGGCTCTGTGACGGGACAGTCATGCACAACTGTCGATGACTCACCGTAACGGGTCTGGAATACTCAATGATAGTAAGCACAGTCTCCTGAACCTTCAGAATACCGGTTATACGCCGGTTGATTCAGGCGTTGCCAGCGGTTTCGCCCGAGGCCTTGATCGCTGATTCTATAGCCTCAGTCAGTTCACCGGCACCCACGAAGTTCTCGAACCTGGCGGTCACGATGCCGTCTGCGCCTACAACGTACGTCCATTCCTGCGAAACCAGGCCCCATTCATCCAGAAGCGTTGTCTCGATGGCGCGTGAAAGGTCGCCCTGGATCTCCTGTGGATTGTCAAATAGATCGACGTGAATGAAGTCAGCGTCTTCAGCGTACTGCTCGCGGAGTTCACTCACAACTTCAACCTGGGGGCCGCACACAGCGTTCGTGCAAAACGCCGGGCTGGCAAAGACGATGACGAAGGGTCTCTGACGTTCGAGAGCCTCCGCTACTGTGTAGCGGTAGAGCTCTTCGTCGTGAAAGGACCCTGTGGTGAGATCGGCAACACTCGCAACGTCGGTGAGAGTGCGGTTTTGACTGCGAGGCGCAGCCTGGCCAACACTCACCGATAGCGGCCGGTCCAGCACCTCGAAGCGGACTTCCGCCACTGCTGACGAGCCGTCGCTCCTGGGGATGTTGGTCTCAACCGACCAGGTACCGGGGGAATCGAATCCGAGCTCTGTCACATGTATGCCACGAGTTCCAAACGGGAACTCCGCGAACCGGGCAAAGACGGCCTCGAACGGGCCTTCTCTTGTGCCATCAAACCCGCTCGGGTACCTGTAGCTCTCAAACTGCACGATAGGGAACTTAATAAGCCCCTGCGAGTCGCTCAGGACAAGTGCAAACCGTTGCGGTCCAACGCCGAGGTCAGGTGTTGCCAGAACCACGTCCAAGTCGTCGCTGATCACAGTCCAGTCGTGCTGAGTCTCGTTAAAACGCGCTAGCGGGTCTTCTGTGGGGCTGGCTGCAGGGGCGTTTGTCGGCTGGTCGGCGCCTTCTGTGGAGGAGCCACAGGCAACTGCGACCATCGCTATCAGACCGAGCGCAACTGGCAAGAATCTTCTTGAAAAACGGAGCGGATCCTGTGGCAATGCCAACATCTAGAACCCGCCGTCGTATATTCCGAACGTGTATGCAAAGACTGCGAATGAGTCGGTGGTTGAACTGAGTTTCAGCAGTCGTTCGCTGAACTGTGGCTGCTCAACAACACGATACATGCGCGCTTCATCCACGAGGAAGTACGAATTGCCCTCTTCGTCGAACTCGATGTCGTCGCCAGCTTCCTCGGGTGTCATCTGGAGGTTGTCGAGCGTTGCGTAGACTCGGAACTCCCCCGGCTGTTGTGGCTGCACGACCACATTTGCGCTGCGGGCCTCCATCAGAACGGCGATGTAGTCGATAGCTTCTTCCGTGTTGCGGGCGTGGACAATCGCCTCAGCCGTGTTTGTCCACTCGCCGTGAAGGAAGAACTGTTGCGGCCGGTAGTTGAAGTCGTCTGTGTACAGCTGAGTCAAATCCGGAGCGACGTAGTACTCCTCGTCGCCTGAATACTGTCCTTGCGCGTGGTAGTTGCGCTCGTAGCCGCCGTAGAGCTCACGGGTGATCCGAGTAGCTGTGAGATCTCGTTCTGAGTTGTTCACGGTACCGACGGAAATATCCGATACATCCCAACCGGCCTCTTCAAGAGCCTTCCTGATCTCGTTTTCCGTCTCGACATACCCGCCTTCCCCAAAATGTGAATACCCTAGGCCATCGCTGGGGGTTAACAGGTACTTGGCAGGCCAGAACCGGTTGCCGAATGCGTTCCACGTCGCCATGTCGCTATCGAGCGCTACGGGCCACACGACGCCCTCCTGCTCGACCGCATTTTCCACGTTGCTCAGGACCTTTTCAAACTCGAACTCCGGTGAATGGACGCCGATTATCACCAGTCCGCGGTCGGTGTACTTCTTATGCCAGTCTTGCAGGAACGGCAGAGTACGAATGCAGTTCACGCAGGTGTATGTCCAGAAATCGACGAGGACGACGTTGTTTTCATCCAGCTGTTGCTGAATCGAAAGCGGTTCCGAATTTATCCAGTCGGCTATGCGCACAACGTCAAGGGCCGGACCGGAACGATTGAACGGAGCCGTGGTGGCTGTTGCGCCGGTGGCTGCAACGCTCGTCTGATCACCGGACTCCTCGGGTGTGGCGGCCGTTACGGTGTCTGAGCTGCCACATGCAACGGCGAAAACGATAGCAAGTGACACCGCGCTTGCGGTGAACCTGCGGGTGGTAAGTGAGTTCAGTGTGAGTATGTTGTTCAAGGTGACCATTCAGAGCAGTTCGTCATATTTCGCTCAGGTTAGACGGTGTTAGCGATCCGAGCGTTGTATCCCCCGGAACCGATTTCCCGGCTGTTAAACGTCGAACTCGGTGTAAAAAAGTCTGCGATCGCTCGATCGGTAATACGTTGACGCTACTCCGCCGGTGCTACAAAAACGTGCAGAGAATGTGAAGGAACTATTACAGCATTGGCCTGGCTGCGGGTTCTACGGGTGAGTGTCGGATCAGGCGTTTGAGCCGATTGTGATGGGACAGCTCGTGTCGTCTCCCCACAACCGCCACGAAGCGTCGAAGTTGCGAACAGAGTTGAACCCCAGCAGCTTCAGCACCCAGTATCCGTGCGCCGCACGGATGCCGCCCTGTCAATAAGTAATAACGTTCTTGTCTGGCGTCACTCCGACTTCTGCCAGCATGTTTCGAAGCTCATCTGCGTGCTTGATTGTAGGTACTTCGCCATCGGTATGGAAATTGACCCATTCCAGGTGGACCGAGTTTGGAATGAAGCCGCCGCGCTTCCCTCCACGCTTGTTGGAGCCGTCTCGTTCCCCGTCCGAGCGAACATCGAGAATAACGGTGTCTCGGTCGTCGATGGCGGCCAGTACATCTTCCTTCAGAGCGATGATTTCTCGGTTTTCACGTGGAGTGAAGGCACCGGGAGGGTAAGAGACAGGATCCGCCGTAACTGGCCGATTCTCTGCGGTCCACTTGGGCATTCCGCCGTCCAGGATTTTCAGGTTGATGTGACCGTAATAGTGAAGAGACCAGAGCAGACGCAGCGAGTAGAGACCGCCGTGTGAATCGACAGCGACGACCGAGGTCTCGTTGCTGATTCCGAGAGACGACATTGTCGCTGCAAACTGATCGGGACCCTGGATGTGCGTTCGGTCTTCAAGAGAGGTCTTGTAGTAGTTGTCGACGACTCCGACGGCGCCCGGAATGTGAGCCTTTTCGTATTCCCGCGGATAGTTCGTGTCGACAATCCTGACTGCCGAATCGTCAAGGTGTTCCGCAAGCCACTCTGTGGTCACAAAGATGGACGCGTCCGCATAGCCGCGTTGGTCTGGTGGGGTGATCGCTGGCAGGGTCATGGGTACAGATCGGGGAGTTCTGGAATGGTGGGATTGAACAGGTGGCGGCTACAGTAGCCGAGATGGTATCACTGTGCCAACCCCACTCTCAGCGCGTACCGGAAACTGCGTGTGAAAATGTTCACAGTATGTTAACTTTAGGTGTCTTACCAATCTGCCCCTTATATTGAAATTTGCACGGAATTCTTACGGCGTAAGGTCTATTGGAATACATCCTCGCAGGCATCAGCATCGATCAAGCTCCGGTCGAACTGCTTGAGAAGGTTTCTGTTCAGCCGCATGAGTTGAGGCTCAGGCTCGAAGAGCTTGCCCGCCATGCCGGTGGCGGCGTAATACTTTCCACCTGCAACCGGACTGAGATAGTTGGAGCGTCCACCAACCCCGAAACTGGCCTGGGCCAGTATTCCGAGTTCATGGGCATCCTGGCTGAACGCGGCGGCCATACAGCAGGTGACCTGGACAGCTACGTCTACCATGTTGTAGGCGATGACGTGATTCATCATCTGTTCAGGGTGACGGCTGGACTGGATTCGCTGGCGATCGGCGAGGCACAGGTTGCGGGCCAGGTCTCCCGAGCTCTACAGGCCGCTGGTGAAAGCGGTTCGATTGAGCCCGTTGTCTCCCGAATGTTCCATGCGGCGCTCCGAAACAGCCGCGTTGTCCGTAAAGAGACCGGTCTCGGGCGGGACAGCCTTTCTATATCGTCCATCGGACTTCAACTCGTGCAGCGGCACACTGGAGACCTGTCTGACAAGACGGTCCTTGTTGTTGGAGCGGGCGAGACGGGGCGATTGACGGCACGGACGCTGAAGCATGTGGGCGTTGGCCGAATCCTGGTCAGCAGCCGCAGCGCTGAACGAGCAAAGCTTGTTTGCGATGAACTGGACGGTGAACCTGTCCCGTTTGAAGAGATGCCGGCGGCGATATCCCAGGCCGATGTGGTTGTGGCCTGCACCGCGGCTTCGGAGCCCGTTGTGGCGCTCGATCACGTGCGTTCCGCCATGAACGCAAGACAGGACCGGCGGCTGACCATTCTCGATGTCGGGATGCCGAGAGATGTTGAGGGCACAGTTGCAGATCTTCCTAACGTGGAACTGTACGCACTCGAGCAACTCCAGTCGATCTCAGACGAACACCGCAACAGCCGCGTCGATGCTGCAATTGAGGCTGATGCGCTTATCGAACGGTCGGTAGACCGGTTCAAGGAGCAACTATCCGGGTTTGCAGCTGAGCCGGTCATCCGCACCCTCGGCTCACGTATCGATGCGATGCGCGAGACTGAACTGGCCCGTGCGCTGGCGAAGATGCCTGATCTCCCCGATGGGTACTCTGAGCTTATGGATGCCATGTCACGAGCGCTGATCAAGCGTATCCTTGCTGACCCGATCACCTATCTTCGGTCGGGCGTCAGCAAGTCAGCCGCCCTGGACGTCGCTCAGGTGTTCGACCTGGAATTCGACGAGGCAGACTAGACTTTCGTTTCGAGTCGGGCCAAGTCGAGCCGACCTCAATCAGTTCGCCGCTCTTGATCGCAGGGTGCCCGCGCATCCAGTGTGACGTGTCGGCGGGTTCAGTATTGGAGCATCACCAGTGGACCGCAAACGTTCCTCCGCTCTGTTTGAGAAGGCGGTTGACCTGATACCAGGCGGCGTGAACAGCCCGGCACGAGCCTGGAACTCTGTCGGTGGCACACCGATCTTCTTTGCGAAGGGTGAGGGCTCTCATGCCTGGGACGAAGATGGCAATCGATACATCGACTACGTCTGTTCATGGGGGCCGCTGATACTCGGCCACGCTCATCCTGAGATCATCGGCGCGGCGCAGGAAGTTGCTTCGCTTGGCACGAGCTTCGGTGCGCCGACTGAACTCGAAGTGCGGATGGCCGAGCTCGTCGTCGAAGCCGTTCCGTCGATCGAGATGGTGCGGTTCGTGAACTCAGGCACCGAGGCAACGATGTCCGCTCTGCGGCTGGCTCGAGCTTTCACCGGTCGGAACCGGATCATCAAGTTCGACGGCGGTTACCACGGGCATGATGACGCTCTGCTTGTGGAGGCTGGATCAGGCGTTGCAGCGCAGGGCATTGCAACATCGGCCGGAGTTCACCCTGATTACGCCGCGGCGACGATGGTCGCCGACTACAACGATGTCCAGTCTGTCGAGCGGCTGCTTCAAGCTCACGAGGGTGAAGTCGCCGCGATCATCGTCGAGCCGATTGCCGGGAATATGGGCGTCGTGCCGCCTCAAGCAGGATTTCTCGAGGGACTACGAGAGCTTGCGACTTCGCACGGAGCGCTTCTGATCTTCGATGAGGTGATATCGGGCTTTCGAGCGGCTTACGGCGGTGCCCAGACCGTCTATGGCGTTACGCCGGACATCACGTGCCTGGGCAAGATTGTCGGTGGCGGATTCCCGGTTGGCGCATACGGAGCGAGCCGGGAGATCATGCAAACGGTTGCGCCCCTGGGGCCGATGTACCAGGCCGGGACGCTGTCCGGGAATCCCGTTGCAATGGCTGCAGGGATCAAGACTCTGGAGCTTCTGAAGCAGCCGGGAGTCTACGAGGGGATTGCATCGACGACCGAGCGGTTGGTGAACGGATTGCGGGATGTATTCGCCAGGGCCGAGGTTCCGGCGCAGATAAACGGTGTCAGCGGTGCGTTCACGGTCTTCTTCAACCCGAATCCTGTCACAGATATGAAGTCGGCATCGGCCAGCGACGGCCAGGAGTTCGCGAAGTTCTTTCACGCGATGACCGATCGCGGTATCTACCCGCCGCCGTCGCAGTTCGAGGCGTGGTTTGTTTCGACGGCGCACTCAGACGAGGACATCGAAGCAACGCTGACAGCGGCCAGAGAGGCTCTGAACAGCTGAGCCGCGGTGAGTGCTTTACTGCTCCACGGAACAGATAATCGCAACGGATTCTCCCGACACTGCTGGCAGTCCTGGTCACCAATGCTCTCGCGTTCATGCCAACCGGAGTGGCTGTCCGTCGGGTGGATCCGACCAGATTTTGCCTGACCGGTCGGCCTGCTGACGCATTCTCTTTTTGGTCTACCGGTCGGTTACCAAACTGCTCCGCTGCCCCGACTGCCCCGTCACCGGCAATCGCTGTTTTTCAACTGAAGCTGCGTGTTGTTCCTGTGGGAACTGCGAGCAGGCAATTAGGGGATTTCGACGATGCCTGTCCGTTGGGCCACCGATTCATGACTGGATACCTGTGTCCAAGGTAGTGAGGGTGAGCCGTAGCCGGTTGGTGTTGCAGGCCCTCACTGCTCTATGAGTGTGAGCCTGTTGCGAGGAAAGACCGGTTACATGTGCGACAGCACGCAAAGGGGGGAGCCCGAGAAGCATCGGGCGCCTTGCGAGCAGCACTCCAGGCTCAGACAGAGGGGTTAGTAATGATGAACCAGAGGGGAACTGGTCCACGTGAACAGCGAGGTA